>NZ_AP017313.1:1268779-1903169 GCF_002355435.1 Mucilaginibacter gotjawali | reverse complement strand
CAGGATAGCGGTAGCCGTCAGTGTTTTCTCCCCGCCCGATAATTGATTAATGGATAAAGGCCTTTTCCCCTTCGGCTTGGCAACAATGTCAATATCTGATTCAAGGGGGTGTTGAGGGTCGGTAAGGATCAGGTCGCAGGAATCTTCCTCATTAAACAGCGAACGGAAAACTTTTATAAAGTTCTCGCGTACCAGGACAAATGAAGACATGAACTTTTCCTTCGCTGTATCATCAATTTCCTGTATCGTAGCCAGTAACGACGCCTTGGCATCACTCAAATCTTTTTTCTGCGCCTGGATAAAGGTATAACGTTCGTTCATTTCGTTATAGGCTTCAACCGCCATCGGGTTGATGGCCCCAAAATCATCCAGCTGTTTCTTTAGCTTTTCTGTTTTGTCGCGGATCTCCTGCTCGTCTTCCCCCCCGCCCATTTCAGTTTCCGGCAATTCATGTATATCCACGTTAAACTCAACCGACAACCTTTCTTTTAAAGCATTCAGCTCCAGCTTAAGGTTATTGCGTTCGTCCTTTAGTTCATTTTCAATAACTTCCGCGTTGTCTTTTTGCCGCCGGAGGGCAGTTATTTCATTTTCTGTCTCGGTTATTTTACCGCGCCATTCATAATATTCCTGCTCGGCCTGCCGGGTGGCTTTTTCAAGCTCCTCCTTTTGCGAATACATTTCGATCAGGTCGTCGTCGGAATTATCCGCCATCTGCAAATTCTCCTGGATCGCAATTTTTACTTTCTCCAGTTCAGCACTATTTTGCTTGATGCGCACATCAAGGCTCTCCTGCTGTGTTTCGCGGTAATCAAGGTCCTTTATTAACCCTGATACTTTATTTTGCTGCTGATGGAAGCGGATATTTTCCTGGTTATAGGTATTTGATTGTACCGAAACGTACTCGTTCAGCTCATTAAATTCACCCTGCTTTTCAACCAGCAACTCATTTTGATTTTGCTTTTGTTCCTTCAATTCTTCCAGTTGTGGTTGAAGAACAAGTTTTTCGGCCTTAATGCTTTCTATTTTCCGGGCGATATCTTCCTTTCGGTTAAGGCTGTTTTCAATAAAGGTCTGGTATTGTTCCTGCCGGGTTTTTACGGTTACCAATTCGGTATTCAGCAGGTTCAGCTCATGCTCCTTTTGTTTGATCTCCGCGGCTTTGCCCGATTTCTTCAGAACTGATAAGTTGCTTTCCAATTCTTCAAACCTGCTTTTAAAGCCTGTCAACTCAATATCAATCAGTTTTATTACTTTCAAAAGCGCATCCAGGTTTTTTGCCCTGCCGATACGCTTACCTTCAAACAAACCAACAGAGCCGCCTGCCATGGCGTATCTTGATTTATTAAACTTGCCGCTTTTACCGATGAGCACCACGCCCGGCTGCAATTCAGCATTATTAAGCGCCTGCTCGTTATGGTCATCTATAAGGTAAACATTCTTTAATAGGTGATCGCATAGCGGCTGGTAATGTTTATCTACCTCAATAACATTTAAAGCTGGAATGGCAGCCCCACCCAAACCCTCCCCGGCAGGGAGGGCTTTAATAACTTCATTTTCTAAAGTCTCCCCTACCGGGGGAGATTTAGAGGGGGCCTGGGCCTCGTAGCTGCTCAGCACAAAAAACTGAGCCCGCCCTTGCGTTGCGCTGCTCAATAAATTTATCCCCCTGATGGCATCATTATAGGTCTCTACCACATAATGGTTCATCAAAGGTTCCAGGTAGTTTTCAATGGCTACCCGGTACTCTTCACGGCAAAATAAAATATCACTGAATAAGGGCGCGTTTTTCGACCAGTCTGTATTTTTCTTTAAAAAGCGGATGGACTCAGGGAAACCTTCCAGGTTATCCACCATACTTTTGGTAAGGTTATATTCATTCTGCCGGGCATCCAGCTTCCGGCCTTCCCTGATGATATTTTCCTGCAGCGTCTTAATCTCGTCCTCAATACCCCGGATCTGTCCCTGTAAATTATTTTCAAAGTCGACTGCCTGGCGGTAATCCAGTTCGGCGGTTTCAACCCTAACTTCCAGCCCTGCTACCACTTCATTAAAATGCGAAAGTTCGGCCTCCTTATTGGTGGTATCCTCCATATTCCGCTGGCTCTCCTGTTCAAGCGCCTGCTGCTGAATTTGTAAGATATCAAGATCTTTTTCGGTTTTATAAACCTGGTTTTGCAGCCTTGTATTGATGCCGGTCAGTTCGTTCAATTCATTCCGGCCAGCCGCCTGTTTCTCCCGCAACTCATCAACAGCTGCTTTCAGGTCCGCAACACGGAGCCGGATATTTTCCAGATTTTCGTCCTCCTGTGCTTTTTCTTCTGACAGGCGTTTTATATTATACAAAACGTGGTTCAGCTGGCTTTTATCTTTTTCCAACTCATCTGCCAAACGGGCTTCTTTATCCTGCTGATATTTTAGCTGTTCGTTTTTTATCTTCTTTTCGCTTTCGTATGCCCTTATTCTACTAACATATTCGTTGGTGGCCTTTTGTTGGGTAGACAGGTTTTTTTCTTTGGTGAGGCTATCCAGTTTTTCCTGCTGTAAAACCGCCTCCAGGCTATCAATCCGGGTCACTATGCCCGATTTACCCACCCGGTGTTTTTGTTCCTGCTCCTCAATCCGGCCCAGAGACTCGCTAAACGAAGCGATCCTGAACGAAGCCAGCATTACGCTCAACGATTTATATTGTTCCTTAAGCCGGTAATACCTCTCGGTTTTTTTTGCCTGGTTCTCCAGCGTCTTCAGGTTCTTCTCTATTTCAAAAAGCAGGTCCTCTACCCTTTCAAGGTCGGCCTCAGTGTCTTTTAACTTATTAAAAGTTTGCTTTTTGCGAAGTTTATACTTGGAGATTCCCGATGCCTCTTCGAACAAATTCCGGCGGGATCCTTCTTTATTGGTGATGATCTCATCGATCATTTTTAGTTCGATGATCGAATACGAATCGGCGCCGATACCCGTATCCAGGAACAGATCGGTTATGTCCTTCAACCTGCACTGTACATCATTTAACCGGTACTCACTTTCACCTGTACGATAAAGCCTTCGGGTGAGTGTTACCGTGGTGAAATCAGTGGGTAAAATATTTTTGGTATTATCGAAGGTGAGCGATACTTCGGCCAGGTTAGCGGCTTTACGGCTTTTGGTGCCGTTAAATATCACGTTGTCCATTTTCTCGGAGCGGAGCATCCGCGTACTCTGCTCGCCCAGCACCCAGCGGATAGCATCCACTACATTTGATTTGCCGCAACCATTTGGCCCCACAATAGCAGTAATACCTTCGTTAAAGTTGATGGTAATTTTATCGCCAAAGCTCTTGAAACCTTTGATTTCTAACCGGGTAAGCTGCATTTATTCTTTACTGATCTTAAAAATTTCGAACCTTCAAAGTAATCAAAAAAAAATCATTTTTAAGGATTTTTTTAGCGGTTAGTGATTGGAGATTAGTACGGAAGTCCGAAAAGTACGGAAGTCCGAAAGAAGCTGCAACTAACGTTTCGGCAAAAATAACCTAAGTTATACGGCAGAGATGAGTTTTTACCGAAATGCCGGTTCTGCAACGGATAGTATGGGCATTCAAATGTTTTCTATGGTTATTTCGATCTAAAGCGTTCCACTTTTCCACGCGAAACAGGTGGAACGCTATGAAACACGCTCATTATCAGCATATTTCATATTTTTAAAAATCCAAAATTCATCTAATTAGCTGGTAATCAGTGATTTTATTTCTTTTCTATTTAATAAATAAGCTATAATTATCTGAATATCAACTATTTCACAAATCAGCATTGCTGCTTTCTACTGATTAATCCCGGTTTAAGTTTACACCTGGTCCTGTACAAGAGGTTGCAGGGCCGAAATACCTGGTAAAATTTTCATTTTTTAAACAATATTTTCGGATTGAGGTTAATGGTAAAAGGCGAAAGGTAAAAGCCGGTGTTCGTGTAAAAAGTTTATTAAAATAAACTCCAAACCTTTAACCTTTTACCTTTAACCATCCACCTTTTAAAACATGAAGATAGCAATATTTGGAGCAAGCGGCCGCATTGGCAGCCGGATTGTAAACGAAGCACTCAACCGCGGGCATGCGGTTACGGCCATAGCCCGCCATCCTGAAAATTACACATTTGAGCATCCACACCTGCGGGTTGCCCGGGGCAACCTGTTTGATACGCAGGATGTAGAAGCTGCGGTATTTGACCATGACGCTGTGGTATGCGCCTATAATTTTACCCGTGGCGCGCAGCCGTCTACTTTTTCGGAAATCACAACACCATTATTGAACGGGCTGAAACAGGCCGGCGTAAAACGATTATTGATAGTGGGCGGCGCAGGGAGCCTGGAAGTGTCACCAGGTGTTCAACTGGTTGATACGCCGGATTTTCCGCCTGCATATAAAGCCGCGGCATTAGCGCACCGGGAAGCATTAAAAATATACCAGCAGGAAAAGGATATAGAATGGACCTATTTTAGCCCGGCTGCTGAAATCGTTCCGGGTGAGCGAACCGGAAAATTCCGCACAGGAAAAGATCAACTGATCACCGGCGCCGACGGCCATAGCTGGATCTCGATGGAAGATTATGCAGTGGCGGCTATTGATGAGCTGGAAACCCCGCTGCATGCCAGGGAGAGGTTTACAGTAGGGTATTAATGGAGGTTAAGGGTGAAAGGTAAAAGGCGAAAGGTAAAACGAGTTCTAAGCAACTCCCCATAAATTAAAAACCTTTCAGCTTTCGCCTTTAACCTTTCACCTCAAAAACCAATCTCCCCCCTCAAATACGTCACCGCCTTGCCGCTGATCAGGACCCTGTCGCCATGCAGTTCGCACCATAGCTCGCCTTTACGGGCAGAAAGCTGGTAGGCATGCAACTTATCCTTACCCAGTTTATCGGCCCAGTAAGGTATCAGGTTGCAATGTGCCGAACCGGTTACCGGATCTTCAGGAATACCCGCGCCCGGCGCAAAAAAACGCGATACAAAGTCTGCTTTATCACCTTTTGCCGTTACAATTACGCCAACCGTATCCATTTTTGACAGCGCATAAAAATCAGGCGATATATCCTTAATATCATCTTCCGATTCGTAAACCAAAAAATAATCCCTCGACCGTAAAACTTCCAGCGGTTGCTTTTCTCCCAGGGCCTCTACCAGCCCTATAGGCGGTTCAATGTGGATCGGCGGCCTGGAAGGAAAATCCATCGAATATTTATCACCGTCCTTTTTCACCGTCAATACGCCCGCCTTTACCGTTTCAAAATGAATTTCATCACCTGCAAAACCCAATTCGCTAAATAAAATATGGGCCGAAGCTAAGGTGGCATGGCCGCACAAATCAATCTCATATTCCGGCGTAAACCACCTCAGTTTGTACCCTGTCTCATTTTTTACAAAAAAAGCGGTCTCAGCAAGGTTATTTTCTATCGCAATTTTTTGCATGATTTCATCCGGCAGCCAATTATCCAGCGGACAAATAGCCGCAGGGTTGCCGCCAAAAAGTTGATCGGTAAAGGCATCAGCCTGGTATATCGGAATCGTCATTATCTTATTTTATACCGCTAATATAATGGTAAGTAATTAATTCATCAACATGATTAATTGGTTTGGTACAGCCATTTTCCAAAACAATAAGTTTGTCACTTACGTCCAGCACATTGTAATATTGATGGTCGGTGATGATGATGCCTTTTCTTTTGGCGCAGGCCTTTATTACCGGCTTAAAGTATTCAGTTTGTACCGGCGAAATATGGGTAAATGGTTCGTCGAGCAATATAAAATCTGCTTTATTGTAGATGATCATTAAGGTTTCCAGCATTCTTAACTCTCCGCCTGATAGTTGCCCCACTGTTTTATGGTGATGTTTTTGATAGATTTGCTGATCGGCAAATTCTTCCCAAAACAGTTTGTCGATCATCGTTCTGGCTAACGCGCTGATCTTAATGCCATGGGGCAGGTAATTATGCTGGGGCAAATAAGCGATCCGCCCATCGGCGTAACCGCTATAAATGTATTCGTCGTTGATACTTACGTATTTATAGGAAGGGATGAGCGAACCAAAAATTATCTTTAGTAATGATGATTTACCCGAGCCATTGCGACCCAGCAGCCCCACAATTTCGCCCCGCCTGCATTGAAGAAACACATCCTGCAAAATTTTCCTGTCATTAAATGATAGCTGCACACTATCAACTTTTAAAATGTCCGGCTGCATAAGTAATGAGGTTAAACAGGAAAACTGAAAGGGAATAAAGCAGTGCATCCGCCAGGAGAGCCATAAGAACCACCGATCTCATTCGATAGCCAGCGTTGCGGAAATAGTAGTAAGTCTCTTTTGCACTGTACTGGTGCAGCATAACCGCGCCGGCGAATCCAAATATTTTTGCTATAAAAAGAATGAAGGCATCTATATGCCCAAAGCCGTACCAAACAACCGCAATAGCCAGCAATGTGCAGGCGATATTAAACAGCAGCAGTATTTTGTAAAACTGGAAAGTAATGAAGGATAAAGTTTTCAATAATAATTGCGACAACCTATCAAACAGCATTTCCCCCTGATTATTGTATGAAACCCGTATAAACTAAAAAAGCCACCAGTTTACACTGATGGCTTTTATTAATTCCATTTTTATTATCCTAAATATGATTTCAGGATCTTGCTTCTTGAAGTATGGCGAAGCCTTTGCAATGCCTTATCTTTTATCTGCCTTACACGCTCGCGGGTAAGATTAAATTTCTCGCCGATCTCTTCCAGGGAAAGCGGATGATTGGTGCCTAAACCGAAGAACAATACGATAATTTCGCGCTCGCGTTCGGTAAGGGTTGAAAGGGAACGTTTGATCTCTTCAGACAATGATTCATTAATCAGTATCGAATCGGTATTGGGTTCCTGGTTTTCCAATACATCCAGCAGCGTATTTTCTTCGCCCTGCACAAACGGCGCATCCATAGATACATGGCGCCCTGAATTGCTTAACGTGTCGGAGATTTTATCAACCGTAGTTTCCAGCATATCCGCCAACTCTTCAGGTGAAGGTTCGCGCTCATATTCCTGCTCCAATTTCGAAAATGCTTTGCTGATCTTGCTTAATGAGCCTACCTGGTTCAATGGTAAACGCACTATGCGCGATTGCTCGGCAATAGCCTGCAATATTGACTGGCGGATCCACCATACGGCGTATGAAATGAATTTAAAGCCTTTTGTTTCGTCAAAACGCTTTGCAGCTTTTATCAGGCCAAGGTTACCCTCGTTTATTAAGTCGCCAAGGGTTAAGCCCTGGTTTTGATATTGTTTAGCTACTGAAACCACGAAACGAAGGTTGGTTTTGGTCAAACGCTCTAACGCTGCCTGATCACCTTCCCTGATTTTTTGAGCTAATATTACTTCTTCTTCGGCTGTGATCAGGTCAACTTTACCAATTTCGTGTAAATACTTATCAAGAGATTGCGACTCACGATTGGTAATTGATTGGGTTATTTTGAGTTGTCTCATTTATTTTATTAGCCTCGATTTTTATTTTAGAAATGAACGTGCAAAGGTAGGAAATTGTTGCAAGATTTTTTAACTAATCTTTACATAAAAAAATATTTACATTTTGCTGATTTTATGTGTGTTATTGCACGGTTTTTGTGGTAAAAATTAACCCCTGTTTAAATTTCTTTCAGGTTAAAAGTTTCCTTTAGCCTAATGCCTTTTTCGGTTTGATGTAATGTACAACATTCGTTTACGGGGTCGTGTTCAAGATACAAAATATATCGTTTTTCAATAGCCTCCGTTAAAAAAAGTTTTTTTTCGCGCAAAGTTTTCAGGGGGAACATATCATAAGCCATTACGTATGGCAACGGAATATGCCCCACTGATGGCAGCAGGTCTGCCATGTATAATACGGAATGCCCTTTGTAGTTGATCAAAGGCAGCATCATCGCATCGGTGTGCCCGTAAGCAAATTTTATGCTGATATTGTCCGTAAATTTAAACCCGTCTTCTGCAGGGATAAACTTCAATTGCCCGCTCTCCTGTATAGGTAAAATATTTTCTTTCAAAAACGATGCTTTTTCCCTTTCATTTGGGTTAACGGCCCATTCCCAGTGTTGTTCATTGCTCCAATAGGTGGCATTTTTAAAAGCCGGTGCCAGTTTGTCGCCCTCCCGCACAACAGCCCCGCCAACATGGTCAAAATGCAAATGGGTTAAAAAAACATCCGTTATATCATCGCGGTGAAAGCCCGATTTCGCAAGTGAACTATCCAGGCTGGCGTCACCATGCAAATAATAATGACTAAAAAACCGTTCATCCTGTTTATTGCCGATACCCGTATCTATCAGGATCAGCCTGCCTTCGTCCTCCACC
This sequence comes from Mucilaginibacter gotjawali, assembly GCF_002355435.1. NCBI lineage: Bacteria > Pseudomonadati > Bacteroidota > Sphingobacteriia > Sphingobacteriales > Sphingobacteriaceae > Mucilaginibacter > Mucilaginibacter gotjawali. The sequence continues at coordinate 1,894,825 of NZ_AP017313.1, read as the reverse complement.
AGCAAACAGCGCATGGCCCAGGTACAAAGGTTGTTTTCGTCAGCCGGGTTAGTGCGGTTCCATATTGTTTTTGGCACCACGCCAAACATGGCGCCGCCGTCTAATTTAAAAAAACCGGTATCTATGGTGTGTAGCTTCATTTATTTGGTCGATAGTCCATAGACCATGGTCCATGGTTATTTTAGTTTTAGTATTTTGCCTTAATTTTACCTTTCCAGCTATGGACCATGGACTATGGTCCATCGACTATAGCGATCCCATATTCATTAAACAAAGTTTCCGACGGCTTCAAATTCACTTTCTCAATTTCAGTTAATACATACAGTGTACTTATGTTTTTATCCAGGCATAAAGTTAACATTTCATGTGCATACGAGTCAGATGCCGGGTTGGGCAGTTTAATCATATTAGCATTCTTCAGCATAAGCGCTGGCAACTCCAGATAATCGCCCAAAATGACATTTTCAGAATTTAAACTGTTTTTAAGTTTATAGGCCTGTGCCGATGTTGCCGCAGTAATTAAAGTATACATTTCTGAAAGTCAATCATTGTAGAAATATTTCATTTGTTGGCAATCTCCTTTTTGCCTCCCTCTCCTTTGGAGAGGGCCGGGATGAGGCTCATTAACTTACGATCAATCCGTCCTTCATCATCACCGTACGGTCCGACAAATCGGCCAGGTCCTGGTTGTGGGTAACAATTACAAACGTCTGGTTAAAATCAGTACGTAACTTTATAAACAACTGGTGTAACTCCAGCGCGTTGGTCGAGTCAAGGTTACCTGACGGTTCGTCGGCAAAAATTATAGCCGGATTATTGATCAGTGCCCGGGCAACAGCTACCCTTTGCTGCTCGCCGCCCGATAGTTCATTGGGTTTATGATTTAATCTTTCGCCAAGGCCAAGCAGTTTCAGCAACTCAACCGCTCTTTTTTCTGCATCCGGCTTCGACGTTCCCGCAATAAAAGCCGGGATACACACATTCTCGATTGCATCAAACTCATCCAGCAAATGATGAAACTGAAATATAAACCCGATCCGCTGGTTGCGGAACGCGCTTAAATTTTTGTTATTCAACCCGCTTACTTCAATGCCATCAATAAAAAGCTTGCCCATATCGGGCCTGTCTAAAGTACCTAATATATTGAGCAAGGTGCTCTTCCCCGCGCCTGAGGCGCCTACTATTGTAACAATCTCGCCTTTTTTCACCTCAAGGTCAACACCTTTCAATATTTCGAGCTGTCCGTATGCTTTATGGATATTTTTGGCTTTGAGCATGGGCAAATGTAGAGATTAGTGATCAGAGATTGGAGATTAGTTGATTTTTTAGCTTGATAAAGTAAACTTTTTTCATTTTCAAATCATCAAATTGCCAAATTTTCAAATTCATCTAATCTCAAACCTCTAATCTCTAAAAACAAAAATGTAGCTTTACGGCAAATTCTTCAAAAGACATGAACATTCACGAATATCAGGGTAAAGCCATATTAAAAAGCTTTGGCGTTAGGGTTCAGGAAGGCATTGTTGCCGATACTGTTGAACAGGCTACTGAAGCTGCAAAAAAAATGAAAGAAGATTACGGTTCAGACTGGGTAGTTGTAAAAGCCCAGATCCATGCCGGTGGCCGCGGTAAAGGCGGTGGCGTTAAATTAGCCAAAAATTTAGAGGAAGTTAAAGAAAAAGCAGGCGCCATTTTGGGCATGCAGCTGGTTACTCCCCAAACCGGGCCCGAAGGTAAGTTAGTAAGAAAAGTATTGGTTGCCCAGGATGTTTATTACCCCGGTGAAAGTGCCACCAAAGAATTTTATATCAGCGTATTGCTCGACAGGGCAAAAGGCCGCAACATTATCATGTATTCAACCGAAGGCGGAATGGATATTGAAGAGGTTGCACACTCAACCCCCGAGCTGATCCATAAGGAAGAAATTGATCCTAAAGTTGGCCTGCAAGGCTTCCAGGCACGTAAAATTGCTTTTAATCTTGGTCTTTCGGGCGATGCGTTTAAGGAAATGGTGAAATTCATCACTGCCTTATATAAGGCTTATGACGCTACTGATTCATCACAATTTGAAATCAACCCGGTTTTAAAAACATCCGACAATAAAATACTGGCGGTTGACGCCAAAGTGAACCTGGATGAAAATGCCTTGTTCCGCCACCCGGATTATGCCGCAATGCGCGATACCGATGAAGAAGACCCGATGGAAGTTGAGGCCGGAAAATCAAACCTTAACTATGTGAAGCTTGACGGTAACGTTGGCTGTATGGTTAACGGTGCAGGTTTAGCCATGGCTACCATGGATATTATAAAACTTGCCGGCGGCGAGCCCGCCAACTTTTTGGACGTAGGCGGAACCGCCAATGCACAAACCGTAAAGGCTGCCTTCAATATCATTTTAAAGGACCCGCACGTAAAAGCCATCCTGATCAATATCTTCGGTGGTATTGTACGTTGCGACCGTGTGGCACAGGGTGTTATTGATGCTTACCACGAAATAGGCAATATCCCGGTACCCATCATCGTTCGTTTACAGGGAACAAATGCTGTTGAAGCAAAACAACTGATTGATAATTCAGGCTTAAAAGTTTACTCGGCCATATTGCTTAAAGAAGCAGCGGAACGGGTGAAGGAAGTTTTGGCTTTATAGTTCATTGGTTCACTGGTTCATTAGTTTATTGGTCTGTTTTGATACCTATGCGCTGGCACAATAATCAAACTGATAACATAGTGAGCCGAAAGACAGGTAATAAACTGTTCACCAATGAACCATTGAACTAATGAACAAATGAACTATCATATCATAAAAGTAAAAGGCGTTGCCAAGATACCCGATTATGTACAGCTGCGGGATGATAAATTTACGCTGCTGGCGTATTTCAGGGTCGACAGGCCGGATAAATCACTTGATAAAGTGGGCCTGCATGATAAAACAGAATATATAATGAATATTATTAAGGACCTGCCTTTCGGGCAGATCCTTAAATTAGAACTTTGAACTTATCATTGGTTCACTGGTTCATTTGTTCATTGGTAGGTAGCGGCTATTCTTCGCTAAGCCAACCAGACAAGACCAATGAACCATTGAACAAATGAACTAATGAACTTCAGTATGACCACAAACACTATTATAAACCTTAGAGGTATAGACATTTACCAGCAAAAGAACCTGGTGCTAAATAATGTTAATCTTCACATAGACAAAGGTGATTTTGTTTGGCTGATCGGGCAAACAGGTTCCGGGAAAAGTAGTTTATTGAAAGTTATTTATGGCGACCTTGCGATATCCACTGGCGACGGCATCGCCTGCGGGTACGATCTTAATCATATCAAATCAAAAGATATCCCTTTCCTTCGCCGCAAACTGGGTATCGTTTTCCAGGATTTCCAGTTATTAACGGACCGCTCTGTTGAGGATAACCTTCAATTTGTGATGCGTGCCACAGGCTGGACCGATAAAAAACTAATTGCGGATAAGGCCCTTGATGTGCTTGAAAAAGTAGGCCTCCGTTCCAAATTAAAAAAAATGCCGCATGAGCTTTCAGGCGGCGAGCAGCAGCGGGTGGTAATTGCCCGCGCCCTGCTTAATGACCCCGAGATCATCCTTGCTGATGAACCAACAGGTAACCTTGACCCTGATACTTCTGAAGAAATTGTGCTGCTGCTGAAACAGATCAGCCAGTCAGGCACTGCCGTTATTGTTGCTACACACGATTACCACATCATCCGCACCTTCCCTTCGCGAATTATTAAATGCGAAAACGGGAAAGTGCTGGAAGACGCCAAGATAGTTTGATTTCGGAATTCGCCTGCCCGCCGCAGGCAGGAATTTTCCATTTCGGATTTATTAAGGTGCAATCGCCGTTGTACCACTCCCTAATGACACAATGACTCAATGACCAAATGACCTCAAAAAGTGTCATTATTTACCCTTGAAAATCAATTGTACTGACACGATGTCGCCTTTAGGTGAATGGCAGGATACTTGATTGGCACTATGAGCTATGAATATTAATGATATGCTGAAGAAAAAAAAGAAAGAAGATATAGAAAATCCGGAAGGGTTGAATGATGCAAATAACGAAAACGGTCAGGCTGTCATTCCCGAGACAGAAGAAATTGAAAATATGCCAACAGCGGCAGATGTTTTAAAAGAAGAACTGGCAACAGCAAATGACAGGTATTTGCGTTTATATGCTGAATTTGATAATTTCAGGAGGCGTACCATCAAAGAACGCGAAGAGGCCAGGAAAATGGAAGGCAAAGATGTGATCGTATCGCTTCTGCCTGTACTGGATGATTTCGACCGTGCTTTGCGATCAATGGAAAACGCGGCAGATGTTGCCCCTGTTAAGGAAGGGGTTAACCTGATACAGAATAAATTAAAGAACACGCTTACGCAGAAAGGGTTAAAACCCATGGAATCCATCGGAAATCCTTTCGACCCTGAATTGCACGAAGCCATCACCAATATCCCTGCCCCTACCGAAGAATGGAAAGGCAAAGTGATTGACGAGATGGAAAAGGGTTATTACCTGAATGATAAGGTGGTTCGTTTCGCAAAAGTAATAGTAGGAAATTAATTAGTGATTTAGAGAATTACTGAATTATTGAATGGCCTTAATTTTCAAAAAATGCGATTCAATAACCCGGTAATTCACCTTTATAAAATTCACTAAATCACTAATTCAATAAATCAATAATTAAAATATGTCTAAAAGAGATTACTACGATGTGCTGGGTGTAGCGAAGGGGGCAGATGCTGACGAGATAAAGAAAGCTTACCGGAAGATGGCCATTAAATTTCACCCTGATAAAAACCAGGGCGATAAAGCCGCTGAAGAAAAGTTTAAGGAAGCTGCTGAAGCATACGAAGTATTAAGTAATCCCGAAAAACGCCAGCGGTACGACCAGTTTGGTCATGCGGCTAACGCACATTCGGCCAATGGTGGCGGATATGGCGGCGGTGCAGGCATGAATATGGATGACATATTCAGCCAGTTTGGCGATATATTCGGCGGCGGCAGCCCGTTCGAAGGATTTTTTGGCGGTGGCCGGCAAGGCGGCAGCCAGGGAGGCCGCAGGGTGGCCCGCGGCAGCAACCTGCGTATTAAAGTAAGGCTAACACTGGAAGAAATTGCCAACGGCGCCGAAAAGAAGATAAAAGTTAACAAGCAGATAGTTTGTAAAACATGCGAAGGTACCGGAGCAAAGGATAAATCATCTTTCCAAACCTGTAAAACCTGCGGTGGCTCAGGCGCGGTACGCAGGGTAACCAATACCATATTGGGCCAGATGCAAACTACCAGCACCTGCCCTACCTGTAACGGCGAAGGTTCAACTATACTGTCAAAATGTACGGTGTGTCATGGTGACGGCGTGGTTCGCGGCGAAGAAACGATCAGCATCAATATCCCGGCCGGTGTAAGCGAAGGCATGCAATTGAGCATGAGCGGCAAAGGCAACGCAGCACCCCGTGGCGGCATGCCTGGCGATTTGATCATCCTGATTGAAGAGATCCCTCATGAAACCTTGAAACGCGATGGGAACAATGTGATCTATGACCTGCACATCAACTTTGTGGATGCTACCTTAGGCACCAGCGTTGAAGTGCCGACCATCGACGGAAAAGTAAAAATAAAAATAGACCCCGGCACCCAGGGCGGTAAAATACTGCGCCTGAAAAGCAAAGGCGTGCCCGAAGTTAACTCCTACCATCGCGGCGACCAGCTGGTTCATATCAACATCTGGACGCCAAAAGCAGTAAGCCGCGAAGAGCGCGAGGTATTGGAGAAACTGCAAAACTCGCCCAACTTTAAACCCAACCCCGGTAAAAATGAGAAATCATTTTTTGAGCGGATGAAGGAATATTTTGAGTAGATTGAAGTCCGAAAGTCGGGAAAGTCAGTAAAGTCCGAAAGACGAAAAATTGAATATTAGAATATTTAAAGCCCGGAATTTTAGGATTTCGGGCTTTTTAAGTTATTTAATCATTCAAACTTCGATAAATTCGCTTTACAATCGGAAAGTTCCCATGAATCTATAACTGGCAGTTCGTTTTTTAAAATAATTATGTCCTTTTCAGAGAACGTAAACTTTGAGATTGTTTTCCAACCCGTTGGTATGGCGGGAAATGGTTTACCAAATTGCTGTGTAACATCGACTAAGATCGCCTCAGGATTTAAATAAAGCTTCAAATCTCCTTTTTCGAAATAATTAAATGTTGCCCCTATTGGGATTTGAAATTCCGAATATGAACAAAATAAATTAAGCGATAGGCTTTCATTAGCATTTCTTTCAAGCCCCTTGTAAACTATCTTTTTTGAACTTTCCGATAATATTCCGTAAATCGTTACTCCATAGGTAATTTTTTTCATAACATTTGATACAACATTCTTCGTCTTCTATTTTCTCAATATCTTGTGCAATTAAAGTTGCTAACGACCGAATGAATTACTAGTTCCCCCCGGCACATGCTGTATCAATTGATTAATCAAACCCTGCACCACATGATAATCAACTTTTTCCACCAAATAAGCTTGCCCCGCTCCGTTATCATCCCAGGTATTTTTGCCGTCATCAGCAACGATTATCCTTCCTTTGTGTAAAGTGTACCATTTTGAATAGCCTTTAATCGCTACCAGTACAGCGGTTTCATCCCAGCTCATGCGGCCAACGGAATCTTCTTTAGCCAAAGGGATGGAAATGCGGAATACATCTTTTACCGGGTCGTTTTTAATAGCTGAATTGTGGATAAGGGGTAACCCCACCTTTATCTTCTCTCCTATCTCAAAACCGCTCAGGATGATTGGGGTATCCCAATGGGTATAAACATTTTGAGATGCTTTGGCATCCTGCATCACATTAAACTCATAACCCGAAGGATATTTGCCTGCCATGCATACCAGTAATTTTACTTTCTTTTTTACCAGTTCGCTTCCGGATAATTTTGAATATCCGTCAGGCTTTGTATTTAATAAATTCGACAGGTTGGTTAAAAAACCTATGGTTACAATGGTAACGCTATGGTCAGGCTGGGCGGCCAATATTTTGCGGTAAAGCTTTACGGCATCCCTGGCATCGTCATTGGTTTTTATTTTGTGCGGATACTTCGCCAGTACAGTATCTGTCCAGTGCTGCCCGTCGCGCAGGGTTAAAGCATAGCCTTTAGGTACACCAACCGGTATGCCCGGCCGTTTAAAATAAGTATTGAACGCGTCTAACACCCCGGCCACGCCATCATATTTGGTGCTGGCCATAGTTGCCAGTATTTTTGCCTCGCCCTTATCCGCCAGGGCATGCAAAATGGTGATGGCGCCCACGTCATCATAGTCGGGACCCATATCGCTGTCTAAAATAATATTGACGGGTTTGACCTCTTTCTGTGCGGATACATTCGTAGCAATAAAAAAGGCAAAAAGAAAAACAAGGTATTTGTAAAACATGGTTTTTTGATTGGTTCATCAAGGTACAACGAAAATTGCATATAAATCAACTTAATCAACCCAATCTAACTTAATCCAACTCATTCAACCTAATCAACTCAATCCAACCTAATCAACCATTCAACCAATTCAACTAATTTCGTAACTTTAAGCCACCCTGATCATCTAAATCAAAACCTGTTAAAGCAACCAACACCACTTATGTTAAGCATTCGCAATATTGTAAAACAATACGCCGGGCATACGGCTTTAAGCGATGTAAGTTTAGAAGTTAAAAGCGGGCAGATCTTTGGCCTGCTTGGGCCAAACGGCGCCGGTAAAACTTCGCTTATCCGCATCATCACCCAAATTACCGCGCCGGATTCAGGCGAAATTTATTTTAACGGCGAAAAACTCGATCAATCCCATATCGACCGCATGGGTTATTTGCCCGAAGAACGCGGGCTTTATAAAAAAATGGAGATCGGCGAGCAAATGATCTACCTGGCGCGGCTAAAGGGACTGAGCCGCGATGAAGCTATCAAAAGATTAAAAGTATGGTTTCAAAAACTGGGCATGGAAACCTGGTGGAAAATGAAGATAGAGGAGCTCTCCAAAGGAATGCAGCAAAAGGCACAGTTTGTGGCTACCGTATTGCATGAGCCGGACCTGATCATCCTGGATGAGCCCTTCAGCGGTTTCGACCCGGTAAACGCGGAAATCATCAAGGATGAGATCCTGGAACTAAACCGCAAGGGTGCAACCATCCTGTTTTCCACACACCGGATGGAATCTGTAGAAGAACTTTGTGATTCCATAGCACTCATTCATAAATCGCGTAAAATATTAGATGGCTCCGTTAAGGGGATCCGCAACTCCTATCGTAACGGCACCTACCTGGTTGAATATAGCGGCGAAAGGATAATTTTTGACGGAAAACAGCCATTTGACCTCGTTGAAGAAATGGCCTCAGATGATGACACCCACACGCTTAAAATTAAACTTGCCGGCGCTAACTCCTCCAACGATGTGTTGCAATATATTATTCCCAGGGCACGCGTCAATATGCTGCAGGAGTTGGTACCGAGTATGAACGAAATATTTATTGAAAACGTAAACAAAATCGCCTGAGCCATGGATAAAGTATTATTAATCATTCAAAGGGAATATGTTACCCGCGTACGGAAAAAGGCATTTATCATCATGATATTTGTGGTGCCATTACTCATTTTAGCAATGGGCGCCATAATCACCCTGATCGCGAAGGACAGTGACAACCTGAGTGCGCCACAAATTGTTAAAGTACTGGACAAAACAGGGCAATTCAGCGGAAAATTTAAAAACCAAAAAAACCTGAGATTTGAGATGACTGAACAGTCTGTTGATGATTTGAAACCAGCGCTCAACAAAGACGAACACCTTTCAGCGTTGGTAATACCAACTGACTATACCACAAAAGACGCGGTTAAAATATATTCTCAAAAAAAGCCCGGCATTACCCTCACTTCGAAAATTGAAGAGGAAATGAATGCCATTGCGATAAACAATGGCATGCTTAAAAACCATATCGACACATCCCTGCTGCATTCCATCAAAAGCGACATCTCGCTTAATCCGATGGAAATAACCAATAGTGGCACTAATAAAACCAGCCAGGGCGCCGATATTGCCGTTGGTATTGCTTGCGCGGTATTAATTTATTTATGCTTGTTTATATACGGCGCCCAGGTAATGCGGGGTGTTATTGAAGAAAAAACAAGTCGCATCATCGAAGTGGTCATATCCTCCGTAAAGCCGTTTCAGCTTATGCTGGGCAAAATTATCGGTGTTGGTTTGGTTGGATTAACCCAATTTGCAGCCTGGATAGTATTGTCGATAGTTTCGACCAAAATCGTTGGGCATGCGTTATCATCGCCGCAAGGTGGAATGATGCAGGCGTTAGCTGCATTGCAAACCATTCATTTTGGCAGCCTGTTATTTTATTTCCTGTTTTATTTTCTTACCGGATACCTTCTGTATAGCGCTTTGTTTGCAGCGGTTGGTTCGGCAGTGGACAGTGAGACCGAAACGCAGCAATTTATGTTCCCGGTTACCCTGCCTTTATTATTTACCTATATTTTATCGGTATCGATATTGTTCCGGGCGCCCGATAGCCCCTTAGCGGTATGGCTGTCAATGATCCCTTTTACAGCCCCGGTAGCCATGATGGTGAGGATCCCGTTTGGCGTGCCGGGCTGGCAACTGGCCATATCCATGTCGTTAATGGTGGTAACCTTTATTTTTACCACCTATGTGGCCGCGCGGATCTATCGTGTCGGCATTTTAATGTACGGTAAAAAGGCAAGCTATAAAGAACTTGTAAAATGGTTTTTTTACAAAGAATAACCCCCTGGCCCCCTAAAGGGGGAAAAGAAAAAAGACAAATGAACTATTATCCCCTAAATTCTAAACAATTTAGGGGATTGTTTATTTTAGCTGTATGAATAACCGCTACGCCGTGATGGATCTCGGCACAAATACTTTTCACTTGTTGATAGCAGAGGCTGGTACTTTGGGGTTTAATGAAATTGTGCATGAAGAAGAAGCGGTAAAACTGGGCGAAGGCGGCATTAATAAAGGGTCCATCGTACCTGCTGCATTTGAGCGTGGCATAAAAACTATGGAGCGGTTTGGCGGACTGATTAAAAACAACAACGTTCAGCAGGTAAGGGCAATTGCCACCTCGGCATTACGCAGCGCGGCCAACGGCGGGGATTTTATCCGGCAGGTAAAAGAAAAAACAGGCATAGGTATCGAAATTATTAATGGCGACCAGGAAGCGGCCTTTATTTACAAAGGCGTTAAAGCCAGCGGGTGTTTAACCAAACAACGCAGCATTATAGTTGATATCGGCGGTGGCAGCGTGGAGTTTATTATTTGTGATGATAGTACCGTCTATTGGAAACAAAGCTTTGAAATAGGTGCTGCCCGCCTGATGGATAAATTTCACCGGACTGATCCGATACCACCCGAATCCATAACCGCATTAAACCTGTATCTGCAGGATCAATTGCAAAGCCTTTTTGAAGCGGTGAAGAAATTCCCTGTACATACGCTTGTTGGCTCCTCCGGCTCCTTTGAGAGTTATACCGGTTTAATCGAAACAGCAAAAGGGCATGCCTTTGATCTGAAAACAATTAAATCCTATGAATTTAATATGGATGAGCTTTTAGCGTTGATTGAGCAGGTTGTACTTTCCACTCACCAGGAAAGAATAGAAAACCCAGGCATCATCCCTGTCCGGAAGGACATGATTGTAACCGCGTCTATATTGGCGCGATTTATTTTAGAGAAATTAAAGATCAGCAAAGTAATGATGACTACCCATTCCTTGAAAGAAGGGGTGCTGGCAGCGATGATGGGTTAACGGTTAAATACGTATACACAGGTTGAGAAGCCAACAAGGAAAATAATTGCAGCACTTAACAGAAAAGCCTTGGTTTTATAGAATATTGAAGTGATAATGCAAATTACAAAATGAGTGCCAATGACTGCAAAGAGGGCTAAAATATCATAATCACCCTTCATTAAGGATTTTAAAACTATCGTGTAGATGATCAATACTACTATATTTATTAATACGATCAACATAGTGTTATCCTTCTTTTTCTTTTCCTCCATAAACTTGCTTTTTATTTACCCCATGCCTATAACCATAACACAGGTTGAAAACCCGATGGCAACTACTAAAACACCGCTTAAAACCCACATCCAGCTTTTACTGCTGATGGCCATCACAAAACAAACAATAAAATGCCCCAATAACACAAATGCATCAAAAAGAAATCCGCCCTGGCTGGCAAGCAGCTTAAATACAATAGTATAAAAAGCCAGGGCAAGCAGGTTATAGGCTACTATGGCCATATTGCCCATTGGCTTATTGCCCGGTTGTTTTTCTTCAGGCCGAGGATTGGGATCCCATATGTTTTGATCTGCCATTATTAAAATTTTTAAAAGCCTGATTCTTAAAGTTGCCAAATATAAAATCAATTTTCACTGGTGCCGATGGACTGGTAAAGTAATACTGTTACTTATGTACGAGCATGTTGAAAAACCAATTATCAGCACCAGGACCGCACTCAATACCCACATTCCGGCCCTTTTACTCACCAGGGCCATTCCCAGGCAAAAAAGCACATGGAAAACTATTAAAAATGCATCGATAACCAAATTTGCTTCGTTAGCTGACAATTTGTAAATGACCGTGTAAAAAGCTAAACCCAGGATATTAAAACCAACAATAGCCAGGTTACGTGACGATTGCTTCCTTTTTTCAAACAGGTCAAGTTTCGAAGATTTTTTTGGATCACGCTCATCTTTGTTTTCCATCATACCACAATCTCGTTTCGCAATTGGTTTAAGTACTCCACTTTATCATCCCGGTAAAAAATGTTCATGGTTTCAAACGGGATGATCTGCATGTCCTTATTCACAATATGCACGCACGATTTCTTGATCGCCCTTACGTCAAAATTCTGCGCATCAATAAACTGCATAATAATCACCCTGAAAAGGTTATCATATCCCAAATTTGGGGCGTCAATCTCCGGCAGGCAGCACATAATAGACTTCAAATGTTCTTTTGCCGTCTCTACGGAATTGCCGGTGCTGAACATATTCAGCAAATGCATTTTCAGTTGCTCATCCTGCTCATAAACAATGGTATTTTTTGAGTTATCCAGCAGGTCGTCCGGGTTGATCATCCGGGTTAAGGGGAACACCTGCCCACCAAGCTTTAAGGCATAACCCATCACCAGCGCATCCGGGTTACAGGGTACCGGGATCAGGTCGTGTTCATTAAAAATATCGGTTTGCGCCAATATTGCCGATCGCACCTCCGTCAGCGTGTACCTATCCGTCGCCGGGTTAAAGTTTTCCAGTCGCCCGGCCTGTTGGGTTGGCTGAAAAGTTACGCCGCGTACACAGGGCTGCTTTAGGGCATATTCAATGATCTTGCCTATTTCATCGGTATTCAACCCTTTTTGCAGGGTAACCACCAGCGTGGTAGATAAATTATACTTATTCAGGTTTTCCAGCGCTTTTATCCTTACTTCACGCAGGTCCTCGCCCCTTAACAGTTCAAGCGCTTCCTTTTTAAAAGAATCAAATTGCAGGTAGATCTCAAAATCGGGCATATAGGTGGCCAGCCGTTTTACAAAATTTTCGTCTTTGGCAATCCTGATGCCATTGGTATTGAGCATTAAATGCCTGATAGGTTTTGTTTTGGCGATGTCCAGGATCTCAAAAAACTGCGGATGCACGGTAGGCTCTCCCCCGCTGATCTGCACCACATCCGGTTGCCCCTCATTTTCAACAATAACGTCCAGCATCTGCTCAATTTCGGCAAGGCTACGGTGCCTGCCATAAGTAGGCGACGACATGGCATAACAGGTCGGGCAGCTTAAATTACAGCGGTCGGTAACTTCCAAAACGGTAAGGCACGAATGCTGCTCATGATCCTGGCATAAACCACAATCGTAAGGGCAGCCATAATGCGTTTTTGAGTTGAATTTCAAAGGCATCTCGCTGCGCTTGGCATAATTGCGGCAGTTTTTATAGTATTCGATATCGGTAGCTATCAAAACTTTTTCGAAGCCGTGATGCCGGCAGGTTTTCAGCATAAACACCTTATCGTCCTCAAAAACAATTTTTGCGTCAACCCTTCTTAAACAGGTTGAACAAATACTTAGGGTGAAATCATAATAAATATACGGGCGTTCAGGCATCTGGTTTTATCAGTTTTGAAGGATAAAGAAAAACTTTATAATAATACACAATACCGGCAATACAAACTAATTGAATTACCGAAAGACCGAAACTAAAAAAGTAGTCGGGTTTAATAAATTCAACCAAAAAGCGAAAAATGAGGTAGCTGGATAAAAAAATTTTAAACCTTGAGCCATCGGTAAAATGCTTATACTTTTCGATGATGTTAAGCGAAAGCCACAATACTATCCAGAATAAGATCTCGTACAAATTAGTGGGATGCCTGCGGATCCCGTCGCCAAAGTTAATGGCCCATGGCAGGTTTGATGGCACACCAAAAGTGCCGTCTTCCAGTCCCGCCAAAAAACAGCCGGTACGCCCTATGATCATAGCCAGAATCAGCGGATAAACCATCATATCGCCCGAAGAAACCTTTACCCCAATCTTTTTCTTCGTCAGTTCAACGCCAATCAAACCGCCCAGCATCCCGCCAACGATGGTTTTATTACCCATCAGGTAAACCAGGTTAAAACGGGGCAACAATCGCGGATTTTCCAACACACCTACCAGGTGCGACCCTATCAACGCGCCAAAGGCGGCGCCAATAAATATGATGAGGCGATGTTCAGCACTGATCGGGTCCTGTGTATGCTTTCTTAAATAAACATAGTACCTGTAACCTATAAAATAAGCCAGTGTTTCGCACACAAAGTGGACAGGGATATAAGATTTACCAACAGGAATGTTTACAGGGAAATGCAATGCTAAATTTTTCAGAAATATAGCAAGCATTATCCACACCAAACAACCAACAGGCATATTAAACCAAATAAAATTTAATAGCCATGCATGGATACGCTTTTACCTGAATAATTTACGTACCGGCCTCCTGACAAATTTGTAATACATTCTTTTAAAAAACGGCGTCTTCACGATAACAATGTCGCCCATAATTGCCGGGCTGAGCTGAAGTTTAACCTCGCAAACCGCATTTACACTATTATCAACTACCAGCTCTTTGCTAACATATCCTATGTAACTTACCGAAAGTTTTGTCACACCCGGCGAAGTTCTTAAAGTAAAATCGCCATTAACATCAGTAACCGCCACGGTATTACCGGGCAAAATTCTTACGGAAGCGCCGGGAAGCGGCATATTGGTTTCATCCAATATCCGGCCTTTGATAACCTGGCCTCTCGCTGAATCAGGCATATAAACCTTCCCGATGATGCGATTTTGCGGTGGCTTGCTATATTCACCCTGTTCGGTGGTTTGCCCAACCGGTGGTTTTGTTTGCGCTGCGGCTTTAAAAAACGCAGCAGAACCTAACATTCCTATGGCAAGTATCCATTTCTTCCAGCCATAATTAACCGGCAATTCTTCCTGACAGGTTTGTTGGTTTACTGCAACTAACTGGGGTTCATTAAAACGACCGCACACATTTTTGGTTGCCGACAGGTAGGCTAAAATTTCGTCGCCGCTCATTTTTGTAAAATCAACTACGGTTTTGCTGCAGTGTGTGCAGTGGCGTCCGGCATCGCGGTCTTCCATTTGCTGCCATGATTGCTGGCAGGGCTCCGGGATACTGATGTTCGTAATAGCTATCATAATTTACAGGTTTTGGCATAATGATGCTTTTATCAGTCCGTTTCCATAAAGCACAGGTATTTTTTTTAGTAAAAAAAACAATACAATTGCTTTATATAGCAAAAATGAAAACCGATACTGCGGATTGTATGATCTCTTATTATATATTTACCTTATGAAATTGAAATTTATAAGCCTTGGAATGATTTTACTTGTTGTAATTTCTGCCAATGCGCAGCGAAGAAAGCGCGCCGCAAACCCCAACGATACCATTTCATCAAACTATGAGCCTTCGGCGCTGTTTTCTCCTCAATTCTATGCTGAAAAAGGAAACGAGTTTCATTCAGCCAATGGCGCTCCGGGTCCAAAATACTGGCAAAACCGGGTGTATTACACCATAAGCGCCGCGATTGACACTACTGCTAAAACTTTAACCGCCACCGAAAAAATCCATTATACCAATAACAGCCCGGATGCCCTGCAATATTTATGGGTTCAGCTGGACCAGAACACCTATAAAAAAGATGCCCGTTCAAACTTTGCGACTGCATTCTCCCCCGCGCCAAACCAGCACACAGGTGGATATGATATAGAGTCGGTGGTAATCAATAATGGGGATGTGCAGAAGACTGTTCCATTTATCATCAATGACACCCGGATGCAATTGCGCCTTGCCAAACCAATATTACCTAATGGCGGCGCCATCGATCTGATCATTCATTATAAATATACCATTCCGGGTAATTTTGGCGGCAGAAACGACTTCTTTGACACCAAAAATGGCAAGATCTATGAAATTGCGCAATGGTTCCCGAGGATGTGTGTTTATGACGACAGCCGGGGCTGGGATACCCTGCCTTTTTTAGGCGCCGGTGAATTTTATCTTGAATATGGTGATATTGATTATAGCATTACCGTTCCATCTGATATGATCGTAGCGGGCTCAGGAGAATTGCTCAATCCAAAAGAAGTGCTTACAGCCAAACAAATGGCAAGGCTTAATGAAGCACAAAACAGCGATAAAACGATCATGATCCGCAGCGCGGAAGAAGTAACCAGCCCGGCATCACGACCAAAAAATAATGGCACATTAACCTGGCACTTTAAAATGACCAACACCCGCGACGTTGCTTTTGGCGCTTCAAAAGCTTATATGTGGGATGCGGCAAAAGTAAATTTACCCGGCGGCAAAAAATCCCTTGCCATGTCGGTTTACCCGGTTGAAAGTGCAGGCAACGATGCCTGGGGAAGAGCAACCGAATATCTTAAAAAATCTATTGAGTATTTCTCCGAAAAATGGTTCGTTTACCCTTACCCCGTTGCCGTTAATGAAGCCGGGATAGCGGGCGGCATGGAGTATCCCGGAATTGTATTTGACGGTATCGGCGATAAAGGCGGCGAGCTGTATTGGGTTACCGCGCACGAGATCGGCCATAACTGGTTCCCGATGATCGTTGGCAGTAACGAGCGCCGTTTTGCCTGGATGGATGAAGGATTTAATACTTTTATTGATATTTATGCAGCCGACGAATTTAATCATGGCGAATATGCGCCAAAACGGGACGGCGAATATGCACCGGGTAAGGGCAACCCGGCAGATGAGATTGTACCGATCATTGCCGATCCAAACGCACCTTCAATTATGACTGCTGCCGATGCTATCTCCGAAAAATACCGTCACCCTATTGCCTACTTTAAGCCGGCCTTTGGCCTGGTTTTGCTTCGCGAGCAGATCCTGGGAAAAGATCGTTTTGATTATGCATTCAAAAATTACATCAGTAACTGGGCCTTCAAACATCCGCAGCCGGATGACTTTTTCAGGTCGATAGAAAATGGCGCAGGTGAAGACCTGGGCTGGTTTTGGAAAGGATGGTTTTACAATAACTACTCGCTTGATCTGGCCCTGGTTGACGCCAAATATGTAAATAACGATCCGACACAAGGTATAAGGGTGACGGTGGCCAATAAAGACGCCATGGCTATGCCGTTTGCTATAGAAGTAAAATTAAAGGATGGCAGCAAAAAGCGTATGCAACTACCGGTGGAAACCTGGCAGCAGGATAAAGCGATAACTTTTGTGATCCCAACAACAACAGCAGCTGAAAGTGTGACGGTTGATCCGGACGCCGCGTTGCCGGATATCAACAGGAAGAATAATACGATAAAAATGTAAATGTAGGGGCGCAAAATTTTGCGCCCCCACATTTTGCGCCCCCACATTTTGCACCCCCACATTTTGCACCCCTGCATTTTGCGCCTCTACAGTTTCATCAATTCCCTATACAGTTTTTCTGTTGGCAAACCAACCACATTGGTATAGGAACCATTTATTCTTTCAATGCCAATCAGCCCTATACGTTCCTGGATGCCGTAGGAACCGGCCTTATCAAAGGGCTTGTATTCGTTAACATAGCTAACGATCTCCTCGTCTGAAAGTTCTGCAAAGAACACTTCCGAAACGTCATAAAAACTATGATACCGGTGCTGGTAAAGCAAGCAAACACCTGTTATTACCTGGTGCATCCTGCCGGATAACGTTTGCAGCATTTCAATTGCATGCGCTTCATTTTCGGGCTTGCCCAATATTTGGTTATTTACACAAACAATGGTATCGGCTGTTAAAACAATCTCGTCGGTAACCGTTTCGTCAAAGGCTTTTGCCTTTTTTTCAGCGATATAAACGGCAATTTCTTCCGGACTTAGTTGTTCAGGATAGGATTCATCCACTTCCTTCAACACTACGTGGAAATTAATATCCATCAGCTTTAAAAGTTCCTGCCTGCGGGGGGATTTTGATGCGAGAATTATTTTATGGTTCATTAGTTCAATCGTTCATTAGTTCATTGGTAGCTAGTTTGATACCCTACGTGCTATTATTGAAGTGTCTTTTATTTGAAAAAGAAATCCGAACACCATTTTACCGTTAAATACGCCAAACGCAATTACAAATAAACTAATGAACCAGTGAACAAATGAACCAATTACCAGCTATACGCCTCTTCGGTCATCCATTTGCCCTGGATCTTCAATACCTTTTCAATAATATCACGGGCGCAGCCCCTGCCACCTGGTAGTGGCGAAATATATTTGCTGATCGCTTTTATCTCTTCGGCAGCATCTGCGGGACAAACCGGTAGTCCTGCAAGTTTCATCGCTTCCAGGTCGGGGATGTCATCGCCCATATAAATTACCTTTTCGGCACTCAGATGTTTTTCCTCCAGGTAAAGCTTTATTTTTTCAACTTTGGTATGGATTCCCATATAAACATCCTTAATACCAAGGCTGTTCAGCCGGTAAACAGCGCTTTTTGATCGGCTGCCCGAAACGGTACAAACATTATAGCCGCATTTTACTGCAAGCTGCAGCGCATAACCATCTTTGATGTTGAAGGCCCGGCTTTGGATACCATCTTCTGAAATAAAAACAGAGCCATCGGTTAACACGCCATCAACGTCAAAAATAAAGGTCGTTATATCTTTTAATTTATGTAAGAATGATTCCATTTTCCAGGTCGATTAAATTTTATATTGAACCATGTTGATATTACGGAAATACTTTATAAATATCCTTCCGGTCAGCAACCCGGGCAAATTCGACAGTATTATTTTCAATAAAAAGCCCGATTCTATAATCGCCACTTCTAATCCGATACGCGGCTGAATGCCCTTTAAGTTTTTGAGATTTTTTATTTCAGAGAGGGTATTTGCTATTTTAACTTCGTCAATGATGTCCAAAACATCTTTTTTTACTGAAGCCCTTGTAATTTTATCCAGGTCTCTTAAAAATCGCCTGTTAAACTCAATTATCATTTTACGAACTAAGTTTTTTTTATTACTTCTTCGTAAGACACTTTATCACTCCTGTCGACTTCCTTCATCATGGCAAGTAAACCCATATCCTCTTTTTCTTCCTCCGTAATAATTTTTGAGGCGATATTCATTTTAGCCAGTAAGTCGGTAATAAGTTTAGCTTCGTCTTTTGTTTTAGGGTTGATAACTATGCTTTCCATATCACAAATTTAAGTAACTATTTTATGATTTTACCGGTTATTTGCACTGTTCTTGCTGCGAGCTGCCAACTCAAAACCTGCCTGCGGCAGGCAGGCTGTCAACTAAACCTATTGGTTATCCCGCCATTCGTAAACCCAGGCCGACTGGATCTGCTCCAGGTGCCCTTCGTTAGATTCTTCACGGGTTCCCGCAAAATTAGGGAGCGACAACACCCATTCCAAAAGGTCGGTAAAACGGATACGGTATATTTTCGATTCATCAAAATCATCGCCAAACTTTTCATAAAGTTCAATGGCAATATCTTCATGATCGTTCCAGTGTATAGGTAAGCTGAATTTATTTTCTGTCATTTCAAATCGGTGTAATCTTATATCAATCGGTGTAATCACCCAAAAATCAGTGTAATCCTTTAATAGTTAATGGCCTAAAAACTGCGATTGGTCAGGCAACGTTACTTCTATATCGCCATCAAGGATAATGCACTGGCAACCCAAACGCGAATTAATACGCGGATTAACAGCCCTGTCAATAAAATCCTCTTCTTTATCTGAAATTTCCTGGATATTGTCCATACCCCTGTTCACATACACCTGGCAGGTGCTGCACCCGCATACGCCGCCGCAGTTATGTTGTAATTCGATGCCATTCTCCAGGCAGACGTCTAATACCGACTCACCTTCAGCAATCGGGATTTCCACACTTTCCAACCCTTTTGCTTCAAAATTAATCTTTACTTTAAAAATGTTCATTTCAGCAAAAGTAATAAAATTACTTACGCTCAGTGCCCATCTTTAGTGTTTTTGATAATCCCCTGACTTAACAGCTCATAAATCATTTGCAGGCCGGGTTCATCCTGAAGCATTTGTAAATGCATCTTCATGGTATTTTCGTCGTTACGTACAGCCGGGCCGGTTTGCACCTCAACAGGTAAATTTTCCTGGACTTTTTGAGCGGTCTCCAGGATCAGCGGCCTGATCAATTCAAAATCAATATTTTGTTTGTCCAGCAGCCGCCTTGCCACTTCGTATAAATAATTCGGAAAATTACAGGCAAAAACGGCTGCCAGGTGCAATACTTTGCGTTGTGCGGAGTTGATCCGGTAAACTTTATTGCTGATGGTTTGGGCAAGTTGCTCCAATATACGTGTTGTTTGTTCATCGGGCCCCTCAATGCATAAGGGTACATTTAAAAAATCAACCTCCTTATTTTTGCTCAAAGTTTGCAGCGGGTACAATACACCCGAATTTGGCATGATGGATGACAATACAGTTAAAGCTGTAGCGCCAGAGGTGTGAACCGTTAGTTTTTTATACGGCGCCAATGACAGCCCCAAAGAAAAGATGGCGTCATCCTTTACAGCAATCACAAACAAATCAGTTTCAGGGTCTATGTCCTGCAGCCGGTCAATAGCTTCCGCCTTTACATGGTAGGCCAGCAATGCAGCATTTTGTATCTCCCTGCTGTAAACCTGCACAATACGATGCCCTCCATTTTTAAAAGCTGCTGCCAGGTGGGTGGCCACATTTCCGGAACCGATAATGGTTATGCGCATATCATCAATTAAAACTTACTGAAATATAACCTGAATATTTCCGCTAAATTAGTCAACAGAATTCTTTTGGTTCAATTTATATCGCATTATGAAAATACTCAGACTCATTTTCAGTACCATTTTGTTTTTGACCCTTGTTACCGGCATTTACGCCACTGTATTGTATTTTAAGGGAAATATGGAAAAAAAAGAGCTGACCGATAATGACAGAAAAGGAACTCCCGGCCAGTACATTAAATTAAGCCGGGGAATTACACATTATGAATTGGGCGGTCCCGATACCGGGAACGTCGTAATACTGGTACACGGTTTTAGCGTACCTTATTACATATGGGACGGCACTTACCAATATTTGGTAAAGCAAGGTTTCAGAGTTTTGCGTTACGATATGTATGGAAGAGGATACTCCGACCGCCCGGATGTTATTTATAACCAGGAACTTTACCAAACACAGTTGCTAGATCTGATTAAACAATTGCACCTTAAAACGCCTGTTAGCCTGGCCGGCGTGTCATTTGGTGGCGCCATCGTTACTAATTTCACCTGCAAATATCCCAATCTGGTTAACAAGGTAATATTGGTTGACCCGGTATATCATTTCGGGCCATCGTCGGCGCCTGAGTTTTATACTTTGTTTGATGAAGCTACGCACGGGGATGACAGGGCAAACGGCCAGCTGACTGATTTTAAACACCCGGAGAAGCACACGGATTGGGTGCAAAAGTATAGGTTCCAGATGCAGTACAAAGGCTTTAGGAATGCCATCGTTTCTACAAGGTATGACTATAAATACAACGGCAGGCAGAGTTATACCAGCCTGAATAATACACATAAACATGTACTGCTGATCTGGGGAAAAGACGACCATACCGTGCCTTTTCAATTCAGCGATTCAGTACGAAGCGTGTTAAAAGTTGATTTTTTCCCGGTAGACGATGCGGCGCATTTGCCACACATTGAACAGGCAGATAAGGTGAATGCAAAGATTTTGGAGTTTTTGAGAAATGTAGATTTTGTAAAATCGGATAGTTTAAAACCAAAAATATCAATTCAGAAAAGGACTATTTCGGCCGACTTTAAAATAGGTATACGCAACCCTCATCCAACCGATGATGATTGTGTTTTCACAAACCACTATAGCGTTGCCGAACGACTTAAGAAATATCCTTTTTCAAAAGCACTTAAAATAGTTGCTGTTTCATTCAGATACATGGATCGCCGCCGGGAATACTTAACAAATGATTCCGTGAAGATTTATGATGACGGTATTCATGCAAAAGTTCCCGACAGTCTGTTGCACAAAAATCCATTTGATATTCAATATGAATCCGGCCTGCATGTTAAAAATCAAAAATTAAATTACTCATCGCTAATTGAAATCCAAAATTTAAGCGGTAAACAGATCGAAAAATTTACGAATCTTATTTACAACACAACGGTGCGAAAACAGACAGACTATGCCGATCCGGGGTATACGTGCTATTCGCCACGAAATGCGATAGTGTTTTTTGATAAAAATGGGAAAGTCTATGATTATTTGGAGGTTTGCTTTGAATGCATGCATTATCGAACACTGTCAGATAAGTTTTCAATCGGTACATATTGCAATCAGAAATACGATCTCTTGCGACAATTCTTTATTGATACAGGCATTGATTACGGAACTATAAAAAAATAAAATATATAACCGATGGCCAACACCTTTTCGCAAATCTACCTGCAATTTGTTTTTGCGGTTCAAAACCGGCAAAGTTTAATCGCGAAAGAGAACAAAGAAGAATTACATAAATACATTACCGCCCTTGTGCAAAACAGGAAAGCAAAAATGCTTGCTATTAACTCGATGCCTGATCATACCCATTTATTTGTAGGCTTTAAACCAAACATTTTAATTTCTGATTTTGTGAAGGAAATAAAAGTTGAAAGCAATGAATTTACTAACAATAAAAATTGGATCCGGGGCAAATTTAATTGGCAGGAAGGGTATGGCGTATTTTCATATTCACACTCACATATCGATACGGTTATAAAATATGTGCATAACCAGGAAATTCACCATCAAAAGAGCACTTTTAAACAGGAATATTTAAGTTTATTAAACAAATTCGAGATCCCTTTTGATGAACGATATCTGTTTGAATTTTTTGACTAAATCCGTTTAGAATTGTCGGCGAAGGAAGCTCCTATGGAGCCGATTAGTTTGATCTCCTTTTTTCTATAAACACGCAACTCCTATGGAGTTGTCGTTGTATGATTTAATGGATAAGCAGATATAAATCAACATACCTATTCCGGCATTATTATCATTTGAAAAAATGACAATAAATGCAAAAACTCGTGCTAAAAACTCCGTAGGAGTCACCTGTTTATAGAAAAATCTAAGTAAATCAACGGGCACCATAGGTGCCTCCTTTTACAGTTTATCTTTAAGGAGTGGTTGTTTCCTTCTCTGCCCAGTTTAGTCCCAGGGGGAGCTTGTCCCTGCTGAATTCGATATGTATCACCCTCCGGGTTTTGTTTGACGTAGTCCGGTCAGAAGCATGCATTAAAAGAGGGCGCATGATCATAATTCCCCCGCTCTTTACGTTGCAGGTTATTGGGGCTTCTGAATTCCAGACTATTTCTTCTGCTCTGTAAATTCCTTTAAGATGAGAACCCGGGATAACCTTTAGCGCTCCATTATTTCCGTCTGTATCATCCAGGTGGATCCGAATAGTGAATATATCTTTTAATATTTCAACCGCTGGTTGAACAGAAAACTGATCATGTTTGACTGTCCAGGCGCTATATCCCGGCACATCGGCCTTCTTATCAACCGAAATCGTCAAATCCTGATGCCATGCAACAAACCAGTTAGATTTTTCAGGTTTATCAAAATAAATTGACTTTACCACGAAATAGTCATTACCAAAAAGGGCATCAATAACCGACCTTAAGTTTTGATTAAACACCAATGGTTTAACTTCAGGAAGTACTTTTAAAAATTGCCGGATAGCGAACAGATCGGCAGTTTGACGGAAAGTTTTTTCAGATCGGTCTGCCTTATTGAGTATGGCTCCTATACTATTAATTTCGTCGATGGTATAAATATCCTCAAAAACCGAAAAGCCGCTATCAGCTATTTGTTGCCTTTGATTTATTGATACCTCCATCTGCAACCTATCAAACCGCCTTCACTTCCTTTTGACGTCTGAAAATCGACAACAAAAATCCCAGGATCATGATCAGCGTGCCCGACCATAGGAAATTGATATAAGGGAAATCAAGCGCGCGCATCACTATCCATGGCTTTTTATTTTCGGGCTGCTGGTAAACAGTGATCTCCACCCTGTTTCTCTCAGGAATGATCTTCGACAACCGAAGTTTTAACCCCGCGTCTTCTGCTTTCCTGTCAAAATAATAAGCGCCTTTTCCTTTTATCAGGTAAATAGGTTCGGCTGTGTAATGCTGGTTATTAGAAAAGATCTGTAATTGAGCACCTATAGCGATATCGCTGTCGGTTAATGGAATATTTTGGATAGATGATTCCTTTTTCATGGCTTTCAGCACAATATACCCCTCACGGTAGCGGATGGTATCACCTACAGCAATTTCATGAGCCACCGGCGGATCATAATTTTTATCGTCATTCTCGGCATCTCCATGGGCCGCGTCAGTTTGCGCATCACCGGTGGCCGTTGTTTTTGGCATTGGCAGTGCCGTAACGTGTGTATAAAGGTCGTGGAATAAATAGTGCCGTGTATCCGGCGATGAGGTTAAGCTTGTTCCGCCATTAAGTTGTGCGTGTGGCTTCAGCATAAATTCCTCTGTTATTTTCCCTGCGGCGTCGTATCTTTTATAATCGACTTTATAATAATGATTTGGTTCCGACGTTGAATCACCAACATATGTCACTGTATAAGGGCCCATTTTTATAGGCTCATTCTTATAGATCATGATGTTTTCGCGGGCATCACCGGCAGCTTTATCAAAACCTGAAACAGCGACAGATCCGGTATCATTTACGGAAACAACACTACGTGTGCCCGCTGCTATCAACGCCCCAACCAGCATTAGCGCGAAACCAATATGCGCAACGGCCGATCCGGCAAGTTTAAACTTACCTTTAACTGCGTCAATAAATATTTTACCATTGGCCAGTATTGAGTAAATGGAGCCAACCATTACCAGCAGGAATACAAATTGCAATTTGTACAAACCTGTAAAATAAACAACCGGCACGGTAATCAAAATCGCAACAAGCATGTAAACCCCTGTTACAATAAAGAAGCGTGTAACATCGGTCTTTTTATATTTTAAAAACTGGGTAAAGCCGGTTAATATCGTAATCACCATAGCGAATGAAGCCTGGATAACGTTGTAATGCGCAACCAGGTCGTTTGGGGGCGCTACTTTTGAATTAAACATCCGGTTCCAAACGGGAATAGAGGTTACCAAAATGAGGTGGAAGCAGGATAAAGCGAGGAAAACCGAGCCTACAAACATCCAGAATTCACGGGAGTAAGTCTCCTCATCTTTTTTGGTGAAAGGCAATTCCTTACGCCGAACCACGAGCAGAATAACAGATAACGCTAAAAATACCAGCACATAAGAAAGCAGGTGCCAGAACATCCCGTTATCTACAAAGGAGTGTACCGACGTTTCGCCCAATACGCCGCTTCTTGCCAAAAATGACGAGTAAAGCACCATGATGAAACTCATCAGCACCAGGAAAGTTGCAGTAAAGAAAGAATGACCTGTATTTTTAAAAACGATCATTACATGCAAACCGCCAACAATAAGCAACCATGGGAATATTGAGGCATTCTCCACCGGGTCCCAGGCCCAAAAGCCCCCGAAGTTGAGTGATTCATAGGCCCACAATGACCCCATAATAACACCGGTTCCTAAAATCATTCCGCCGAACAATGTGTAAGGTATTGCTGGTGTGATCCACTCTTTATATCGTTTCTGCCATAAACCGGCAATCGCGTAAGCAAACGGCACTACAATGGAAGCCAGCCCCAGGAATAGGGTTGGCGGATGGATCACCATCCAGTAGTTTTGCAGCAGGGGGTTCATGCCCTGTCCGTCTTTTATAAATGAAAGGTAGTCAGGTCGTGAAAATATCGGTGCCTGGATGGCATCTCTTAACAGCAGGAAAGGCGAACTGCCTATCCTTGCGCCAAACACATAATAACCTAAAAGCATTGTCGCCAGCCATACCTGCGAAAAGGCAATCACCGTCATTACTGGTTTCTCCCACGATTTTGCCTTCCAGATCAGGATATTACCTAAAACGGCCTGCCAGAAGGTCCACAGCAAAAAGCCGCCCTCCTGCCCGTTCCAGAAACCTGAAACAATATAGTAAACAGGCAACGACCGCGAGGTGTATGACCATGCGTAATGATATTCGAAGTAGTGATTATAGATAAGATAAAAAAGGCAAACGCCTACGCCAAGTAAAGAAATGGTATTGAGAAAAAAGCCCCAGCGGCCCATTTTAAGCCAGGAATTATCCAGTTTATTGGTATTGGTTGTAGCGAAATAATAACTGATTGCTGATAACAGCGCGGCGCTGAAGGATAGGACGACAAAAAACTGGCCCAAATGACCGGGTAACAGGTGTTCGCCCTTGAAAACTTTATCCATTAAAATGATTTAATTATAAACTGGCTGATTTTGCCTGAGCCTCTGTGACGTTAACTTTATCCTGGGTATATTTTGAAGGACATTTCATCAGGATATGTGATGCGTGAAATTCATCACCCACCATTTGCCCGGTAAGCACAATTTGTTCGGATTTTTCAAAATCCTGCGGTTCGGTACCCCTGAAAATAACTTTGCATTCGCCGCCCTTTTTATCTTTTACATAAAAAGAAAAATAATTTGCGTCTTTGGCGGCATCATAATGCAATTCCTTCTGCTTATCTAAAAAGCCTACTACACTCAATTGGCTTTCGGTTTTTTTGGCATCGCTAAAAGAGCCATATGAACTGGAACTGGAGTAAATGCTGATGATTACCGCTATTGCAACAGCAATAATCACTAAACCAAAAATCGAACTCTTTTTCATCTGCGGTTTTAAAATAGTATTTCGGTTTACAAAAATACAAAACGTTAAGTTAATAATGTTTATTACAACCAGATAATATTATTTAGAATCGTTCTTTGCAAGTCCGAAAGTCGGGCAAGTCCGAAAGTCCGAGAGAAGCTTCAGAAAAGTTTAAAAGCAACGCCAGAATCATTTGACGCATTTAATTCTATTGCTTTCGGACTTTCCCGACTTTCGGACTTTCGGACTTCTTCAATTTACGGCCATACACCCAAATTCTGGTAAGATACTGCCACCTTGTTTATCGCACATACAAAAGCGGCCGTCCGCAAGGTGTCAATTTTTTCGTTGTTTTTGTAGGTTTCCCTGATCTCGTGGTACGACCGGATCATGGTGTCCTCCAGGCCTGAATTGACCAGCTCCAGCTCTGACGCACCTTTGATGATGGTTGAACGCTGCATCGGGGTTAAAGCAACACCGGTAATGCCTTCAACCATGTTTACCATATTAAGGTTCATATTTTCTTCGAAACGGCGGTTCATACGGCCGAATGCCACATGCGACAGGTTTTTAAGCCACTCGAAATAAGATACCGTAACACCACCTGCGTTGCAATACATATCCGGGATGATCATGCCGCCATTAGCATAAAAAATGGCTTCAGCTTCAGGCGAAGTAGGGCCGTTGGCACCTTCGGCAATTATTTTCGCCTTTATATTTTTTACATTGGCAATAGTGATCTGGTTCTCCAGGGCAGCCGGTACCAGGATATCGCAGGGCTGTTCAAGGCCTTCCAACGAGTGTTTAAATTCCTGTTTGGCGCCCGGGTAACCCAAAATGGAACCGGTAGCTTTGCGATGCTGGAATACGGCATCAATGTCGAGTCCATCGGCATTATAAATAGCCCCTTCGAATTCGCAAAGCCCTACGATCAATGCACCAAATTCAGCCAAAAACTTCGCAGAGTGGTAACCTACGTTACCCAAACCTTGTACAATAACTTTTTTACCCGAAATACCTGGCAGCAAACCAATCTTCTGCATATCCTCGCCCACGCTCACACACTCACGAACAGCAATAGCTACTCCCCTGCCGGTTGCCTCCTTACGGCCTGCAATTCCCTGTAAAGCAATTGGCTTACCGGTTACACAACCCATGGCATCCAGCTGGCCGGGATTCATGGTGGCGTACGTATCCGCTATCCAGCTCATTTCGCGCTCACCTGATCCATAATCAGGCGCAGGCACGTCAATGCTTGGGCCAATAAAGTTTTTCTTGGCAAGTTCAACCGTATAACGGCGGGTAATATTTTCAAGTTCCTGTAAGGTGTAGTTCTTGGGATTGATTTTTATACCGCCTTTGGCACCGCCGAAAGGCACATTAACAATCGCACATTTATAGGTCATTAAAGCTGCAAGCGCCATTACTTCATCTTCGTTAACCATTTCGCTATACCGGATACCGCCTTTTGTTGGCGACTGGTGCTGGGAATGCTCCACACGCCAGGCATCTATTACCTCAAAGCCATTTCCCCTGCGGATCGGGAAACGGAAACGGTAAACACTATTGCATGATTTTATCTGGTCTAATAAACCAGCGTCGTGTGTGGTAAATTGGGCTGCGTAATCAAAGTTGTTACAAACGTCACCAAAAAAGTTTGTACTGTGATCAGCGGCCGGATTATAAGTAGCCATAAATTGTTTTGAATAATTATTAATTTGTTAAAAAACGGTGCAAATTTGACACATTTTTTATCAATATCGCAAATATATTATCACTAAACCCCTGCCCTACCGCAATTCTTACATTAAGATGCCAGTTTAAATTGAATAGGCCAACCTTTTGAATTATTTTTCCTTTTCGATTTTTTTCAATCTCCGGTCGATCGAGAATAAATATATGGCTAAACCGGTAAAAATGATTACTACGATGGCTATTACCACATAAATTTTACCTGAACTGCGCATGGCATCGGCCATTTCAACCTGCTGGTTTTGCTGGGCAAAAGCACTAACATAAGCCGGGAGCAAAAGTGCTGAAAACAATATTTTCTTCATGTTAATTTATTTCGTTCTTTTTGTACTCGATCAATCGAATGCGATAACGCAGTGTGGCAATCCAAACGGCAATCAATCCCCATGCGATAAATGCCGGATAAAGAACCATACGCATGCGGTTATCCATATCAAGCTTACCAAAAGCGGGGTTGCCACCATTGCCCGGGTGTAATGAATCAGTCATCCTTGGCAGCACCATAATCAGCACCACCATTATCGGAAAGGCGAAAATGTTATAAATGGCTGATATCTTTGCCCTCTTCTGTTCTTCATCAATCGAATTACGGAGTACTGCGTATGCACAGTATAATAAAAAAGCAATCGCGGCGCTGTTTTGCTTAGGGTCATTACTCCAATACGCACCCCAGGTATACTTCGCCCATAGCATTCCGGTTATTAAACCTAAAACATAAAAAAAAGTGCCTGTATTTACGCATTCAACCGCAATCAGGTCATATTCTTCCTTACCTGTGTTCAGGTATTTGATACTGTAAATAACGGATATGGTAAAAACCGTGAACATCGCTATCCACATCGGGACATGGAAATAAGTATTCCTGATGGTTTCGTGCAATATAGGCAGGGTGGGCACACCAAATAAAAAGCCTGCAATAAGGGTATAAAGTATCATCACAACGGCTAATACTTTCCACCAGGTTTGATATATAAATTTCATATAGATTTATGATGGCAAAGGTAGCTGTTTTTGGCGGATTATAGGAATTAGTGGTAAGGTTGAAAATAAAATTGTTTGATTGCACTAATAATGCTGCCAATTGCTAAACAAGCATATTCCGTTGCTCAGGAAAGTAACACTTCCGCATTAAACGACGGGGCATTACACTCATGCCGGATGTCGGGGGCATAGTTCATCAATTTTTTCATTACACCATTTGCCTTGCCGATCAGCAGCTTGTCGTCAATGTAATCTTCCACATCAAATGATTTGCTGAGCAAACTATCTTTATAGACCCCCGAAAATTTGGAATAATTTAACGAAAAATGCCAATTGGTGTTTAAAAATGTCAGCACATCCTTATCCTTGGTTTTGAGCATATCGTAGTCGACGATCAGGAATCTTTTATCTGACATATTTTTGATATTTTCAAGAATATTCTCGTTGTAAAAAATCCATGAATTTAAAAAATACGAGGCATGTTTGCGGCAAAACCGATGGTAAAAAAGCTTCCGCCTCACTTTATACCAGGCCAGCCTGGATAACGGGCCTTTTTGTGTATCATAATGTAAATCAAGTTCAGCCATAGTGCGTTTTAATAGTGAAACGACGACTGAATGGTAATCCCTGACCACCACCAGGTAATATGCCTGCGGCAGCAATTCCCTGTAATGCTTCAGGAACAGGCAGGTACGCGGATCTTTCCAACCCCATTGACCAAAGAGCTTGTTTTTAACCCTGATAATTCCTTTAATTTTCTCTTTATGATAGCTGGAAAGATAATTTACTTTTTGATTGATAATGCCTGATTCGTTCAGGTTATTATCTCTCAATATTTCCATATGCATTTTATAAAATTCGGTGTCCTCAAAATGCCCTTCTTTATTACCCACGCCGGCTTCCATTAAGGTTTCGCCAACTTGCAGGCCGCATTTATGAAGCCAGTTTGTAATTAATGAAGTACCGGAGCGGTGCATACCTAAAATGATCAGGGTTTTATTTTCCATAGGGGGTGGCATTGTATTTATTAGCAATAAAAAACAAGTCAAAACACCAGTTTGGCACAATAGCATTTTTTAACAAACTGATTTAGAAAATCACCTAACTAACGAGCAATTAAGTTGCTTTTGAAAACAACGCAATGATATTTATTAAATTGCGGGAAATTTTTGCGGTATCGACGAAGAGTGCTTATTTACCGACAAATAAGCATATTGTAATGTAGTTTTTACAAAATGAGAAGCAATAAACAGGCATGGTTAACAAGGAAGCGGGTGCTGATTTGAGCTACTTATTGTCATCAGGCACGTAATCAACCGGAAGCATATCAGATAGCCGGTGTGTTGCCCATTCGCCTTCATATAAGGTTGACCCGCCAATCA
Source organism: Mucilaginibacter gotjawali (assembly GCF_002355435.1). Taxonomy (NCBI): domain Bacteria; kingdom Pseudomonadati; phylum Bacteroidota; class Sphingobacteriia; order Sphingobacteriales; family Sphingobacteriaceae; genus Mucilaginibacter; species Mucilaginibacter gotjawali. Next base: position 1,864,361 of record NZ_AP017313.1, on the reverse strand, counting down.
AAATACCATTATGGTCAAACTCAGCATAATCTGTATTTAAGGTAATGATACTTACGGCATAGTTCGGCTGGTCCAAAGCGCGGTATAAATTAATATCAGGAGTATCGTCACTCTTTTTGGTATACACTACATATAAATACTTTGGAAAATGAATGGCATATAAACCGGGCTGGCTGCCATTGGACATTACTTCAAACGTAAATAACTGTGGTTTAAGAATTTTCTCATTATAGTATTTAGATAGTTTTGACACGACATCAACATAATATCTTGCCGAATCGATCATATGGTGATCAACAAATACCTTTACTTTATGTCGTATTACCTCGTCAGGAGGTCTGAGCGGATTGACGTAACGTAAGAAATGATACATGATAAAACCCTCCTGCATCACTTTATCTGTAATTAAACTGCGATAAAAATGCATCGCCGAGCCATGATAGGCGGCTTCCCTGCGTTCATGCCATTTCTTTTTCTGTGCATCGCTGCCCGGAAGTTCCTCAAAAACCTGTGATCCTGAAGTTGATACTACTTCATTGATATGATCAATAGAAAAACTATCTACTAAAAACTTAACCCTGTAGCCCAATGCTTTATTTTCAATCACCAAAAACTGGTCGGTATTGGCGGTTAAGATCTTTTTGGTTTGGTTATACGCCAGGTTGAGGATGTGCGGGTTCATAATCTCACAGTACTTGGCATTATCATCCTTCCCTATAAATTCCTTTTTAAACGCCTCGAAATTCTTTTTCCAGTCTGATGCTGATGAAATATCAACCTCACGCAACATTAGCGGCTTTTGGGCCAATTGTATATCCAGTTTTATTGTCTCTGCACCAACCAACACCGTTTTGGAGTAGGTTTCGTACCCTAAAATACGCACAACCAAAGTATATTGACCCGGCCTCACGTTGTACAACGCAAATGTGCCGTTATCCGCAGTTGCTGTTCCGGCAGAAGAATTGCTCAAAAACACACTTGCGCGTGCAAGTGGTTTTTTACCCTCAACAGTTGTAACCACGCCGGTTATTGTACCATTTTGTGCAAATGCAACAAAAGGAAAAACAAGATACATTAAGATGAGCCAGGGGAATCGCATCGTGTAAAATTATGAAAAAAAATTTGGTGCGAAAAAACACATAAAAAATGAATAAAAGATGAAATTGCCGGTAACTTATTTGCTATGTCTGTTAAAATAGGTTTTCCGGGTGATGCATTCTGTTTAAAATAAAATATTAATCACGCCATAAAAACGGGAATAATAGCAGCGCTGTGGTAATAACAATAAGATTGATGGCACAAAGGACACCGATGCCGCTATAACTAAAATTGCGGCCAATGCCATCCATCGCATTCTTACTTAAACGGATAAGTAATAATATCACAGGGATAACAACGGGGAAACTTAAAATTGCCATCAGGGTTCCGTTATTCCCTGCTTTAGAAGCAATAGCCGATATCATGGTAAAAACGGTTGAGAAACTGAAGCTCCCCAATAATACAGCCAGGCAGTAAAATAAAGGATCGCCAATGGTGTTGTTAAAAAAAAGCAAATACGTAGGTAAGGCCAGCGCACTCAGCAGCGCCATTAACAAAACATTATAAATGGTTTTTGAAAGAATAATGGCCTGAGGGCTCGCAATTGAATAATAATACAACAGCCTGCCCTTGCTTTCCTGCATAAAACTTTTGGCAATGGCATTTACGGCCGCAAATAACATAATTATCCAGAATAAAACATTCCAGATAATAGGATAGCCGCTGCTTCCTGACAGTCCCGGGTTTAAATTAAAAGCGATGTAGCAAATAAAAACGGTTGATACTACGTATAGCAATACCCCATTAAAGGCATATTTTGAACGCCACTCCAGTATAATTTCCTTTTTTAACAAAAACCAGGTTTGGTTTACCAGTTGCATAGGGCAAATGTAGTGAATTGTTGATTGGGTTAATTGCTGAGTTGTTGATTAGGCTGAAAAAGTGTTATAATTGTGCAACTGATTCAACAATCTTATGCCATCAACCTACCATAAAACGCCTATAGGTTTTGCCAGGATCACCGAAGAGGAAGGCTTTATCACTTCGATATACCTGCTTGATGGCGAGTTTGAGGAAACTGCTGCCGAAACACCGCTATTAAAAACTACTGTTCAGCAATTAGACGAGTATTTTGAGGGGAAGAGAACAACATTCGCTTTGCCCTTAAAACAAAAAGGGACTGATTTTCAGCAGCAGGTATGGGAGCAGTTAACAAAAATAGCGTATGGTAAAACCATCAGTTATGCCCAACAGTCAAAATTTATGAATAACCCGTTGGGTATCCGGGCGATTGCCTCAGCCAACGGCAAAAACCACCTCGTCATTGTGGTACCCTGTCACCGGGTAATAGGATCGGATGGCAGTTTAACCGGTTTTGGCTGCGGGGTGTGGCGTAAAAAATGGCTGCTTGAACATGAAGCGCGGGTTACCGGCAGCGGACAAACCGTACTCAACCTTTAAACTGCAACTAATCCAGCGACTGGATTTTGTTATTCATCCATGGCTTTTTACCAAATACTACCCCTAAAACTGCCAGCACAGCCCCACCGAACAATAAATACCAGCCCCATGTAAATTTTATTTTTGAGGTAAGGTATTTTGCGAGAAAATGCAAGGGTATAAAATCAAAGGACATACGAACTTTTAAAATAGCCAGGATATAAAACAGGATGACCAAACCAAGGGACAGCCAGGCCGAAAGGCGAATAATGTTAGGCTGGCTTAAAACTGTGCCCAGCATACCCACTATCGCCACCAATAAAATAACTATGCCGTATGGTTTGTTGCCGTCGTATACATCCCAATGACCCACTATAGGTTTCAAAATAGGGCTATAGGTACCGGCAATCAAGATCACAAAGCCGGCAAAGGAAAGCAAATTATTGAGGCGCATGGCGGCTATTTTTGGGTTATTTCCATTTTTTCGGCAAAGTGGGCACAATAGTCGCGCAGGTCTTCCACAATATTTGTTTCGCCGGTTGCGCGTAAAAAGCTATCGCCCATTGTTTGCAGGGTCTCATAAAAAAAACGTTTCATTTCATCAACCGGCATATCTTTCGTCCACAGGTCTATCCGCAGTGTATTTTTATAATTCTGGTCCCACAGGGCCAGCATCATGGATTTTACCGGCAAAGCCTCTTTGGTTTGCGCGTCAGTAGATTCCCACATAATGGTTTCCGGTACATTATTATCGTCGAGTTCAATAGTCAGCTTTATCTCCGCTTTCTTCATTTCGTTATTTAACAATTAAAAATATAATAGCGGCCAAAGTTATAAAGCTTAACTCTACAATCCATAATTTTTTGTTCTCAGGGAAGAAATTACGGAACATTATGTCCATAAATGACACTACAAAAGCAAACAGAATAAAGATCCAGCCAATAGCATTGCCCAAATTAATCAATTTAGAACCTGTTACTTTAATCCCATAGATCCAGCTGTAGCCCGCCGCGAATAAAAAGAATGCGCTTGCAAAATTGAGGGGGGTGATCCTTAACTTCATAGTACCTTAATGTTTTTTCCTGTATGATTTTGGCGATTTCGTTCTTTTTTCCTTTGGATTGTGCGTGGTTTTTGATTTTGCAGCATCAAACTTTTTACGCTGGTTCAAAGTCTTCTTTTCGTGAAAGGCCCCTTTAAAATCAGGGTCATCACGGCGTTTCTGCATATCTATCTCCCTGTCCTGTTCTTGTTTTTCGTCATAGGGCGTAGCCTCTATGAATACTTCTGCGGGGATATCTGTTACCGGGATGGTTTGCCTGATCAGTTTTTCCACCTTGCGGATATAATATAATTCGGCCGGGTTACAAAAAGTGATTGCTTCGCCTGATTGATAGGCCCGCCCGGTCCGCCCGATCCGGTGCACATAATCCTCAATTACCACCGGAACGTCAAAGTTGATTACATGGCTTACATCACTCACATCAATCCCGCGGGAAGCCACATCAGTAGCCACAAGGATTTTAACTTCATCATTTTTAAACGCATTGATGGCATTGATGCGGGTATTTTGCCCCTTATTGGCATGTAATACTTTCACCTCTTTTTCGCCAAACTTCCGCAGTAAAAACTTGTACACATCTTCGGCAGCAGTACGGGTTTTGCAAAAAATAATGAGTTTTTTGATGTCGTCTTCCTGGTCAAGCAGTTTTTTCAGCAGGTTGATTTTGGTTTTTACATTGGGCACAAAGTACAAATGCTGGTTAACCGTTTGTGCAGGTGTTGCCTGCGGCGTTACTTCAATAACGGTCGGAAATTCGAGAAAATTATTGGACAGTTCATGAATCTTATCCGACATGGTTGCCGAGAAGAGCAGGTTTTGCCTTTTTACCGGTACTACTTCCAATATCCGGTTGATCTGCGGCATAAAGCCCATGTCCATCATTTTATCTGCTTCATCAAGCACTAAAGTCTGCAATGTTTTTGTAACGATATGCCCGGCCAGGTAAAGATCCATAAAGCGGCCCGGAGTGGCCACAATAATATCCATACCCTTATTTATCTGTTCTATCTGGGTTTTGGGGCCAAGGCCACCATATAGTACAACCACCCGCAAATCGGTATTGGCGGCAAACGCTTTAATATTTTCCTCAATCTGCATAGCCAACTCACGCGTAGGGGCAATAATCAGTGCACGCGCATGATCGCCCTGGGCATATTTCAGCTTCATCAGTATAGGTAAAACATAGGCCGCAGTTTTTCCGGTACCGGTTTGCGCAATACCCATCACGTCCTGTCCGTTAAGTATGGGCGGGATAGCTTTTTGTTGTATTGGCGTTGCTTCGGTATAACCGGCATCGGCAATAGCGTTCAATATCTGCCGGTTAAATTTAAATTCCTCAAAAGTTACAGCCATGGCGCAAAGATAGTTTTTTCTGGTGAGGTGAGCGCGAAAGCATAAATGTGAAAGGTTTTTAACATGCCGGAAAGACAAACACGGGGGATTTTTTTGTAAATCCGGAAAGTTTGGCACGATTATTAAATAATTACTTTCTTTGTAAAAACTGGGACGGGGGTATTTTGCCTTAACTATGACCAGGACTTATAAATTGCCCCATCGGTCAGGGCGGCTATTCATATGATTAAACAACTGTTATTAATTACCCTTGTTTTTTTAACATTAAACGTCCATGGGCAAACAACCGATCAGCATTACATTAAATTTTTGCATGTAGGCGAACGCATCCTGCCTGTGCACACCCTCAATATAAGCACCGGAACCGGCGAAGTTCCGCGGGACTCTGTCGAAATCATTAATGACACCCTCCAGGTTATATCTTACGTAACTGACGAAAAATCATTTAATATATTAGCTGATTATATCCACGATGCCCATTTCCATTTGAGCAGCAGGCCCGGGAGGCTTGAGTTCGGCACATTTAAGGTGATTAAAGACGGAAAATATTATTACTTACCGGATGTAAGCGCTACCGATTATTTCAAAAAAATGATCCGGCTCCTGAAAAAAAAGGATACCGACCCGATGCTGATCAACGCAATAATTGATAATTACCAGTGGATATTTAACCCCTAAAGCCAGTTGGCAATCATAAAACCGCAATCACCCCAGGCATTCGTTTATACTCTTTGCGTGTTGACACTCCATTGAATGAAAATAACCCCTATGCATACTGTAGATAGCAGCGCAAGAAATACAATTATCCAATAAAGAAAGCTTTTTAGCCTTGTATCCGAAAAATTATCGTCATGAATAGTTTCCGGCTTGTGCTTGTGTGTCGTTTCCATATGCATCACCAACCACAATTAGTGCCAATCTTAGCAAAAACACGACAAAAATTTATTTATAATTAAATTTATATATATTTAATTAATTAATTCACACTTGTTGCTAAAAGTTTACAAATCGTTTTTGAGGAGCCGGGCATGAAAATGTATAGTCAATTATACATTTCACGGGCTTAGGTTTAATAGTTAAGGCACCCTGGCAGTGCCTGTTGGTTATAACTGAAATTCAATTTTAAATTCAGTACCCTCGTTTTCCAAACTCTGCACGGTAATTTTACCCCCAAGCGCCACTACTTGCGTTTTAACCATAAACAAGCCCAACCCTTTCCCTTCAGCCGTCGAATGGAACCTTTTGTACAATCCAAAAACCTGGTCTCCGTTTTTTTTTAGATTAATGCCCATTCCGTTGTCTGAAAAAAGTAACTCCAGTTTATTGTTTTCCAGCCTGCTTTTAACTTCAATAATACTGTGAATCTCTTTTCGGCGGTATTTAATACTATTTGAGATAAGGTTATAAAAAATACTGTATAAATAACCCCTCAACGTTAAAAAACCGTCGATAGCCGAAAAGTCATACGTTATTTCAATGTTATATTTATCAATCAGATTCTGAATACTGGACTTTATCTCTTCAACAAGGGTTGAAAAATGGACAATTTCTTTAGTCTCGTTGATATCGCCTTTTACCTGCAAAATATGATTGAGGTCTTTTACCACTTCATCAAGACGCGTAACAGATACGTTAATGCCTTTGAAAATGGTCTCCTTATCAGTCAAACTTAAGTCATTATCGTTCAAAACACTCGAGGCTCCGATAATATTGGCAACCGGTGCCCTAAGGTTATGCGAAATAATGTAGGCAAATTGCTCCAGGTCCATATTCCGCAGCATCAGGTCGCCAACCATTTTCGTACGTTCCTCGTTAGCCAGCGCCAGCTCAATGGTTCGTTTTTCCTTTTCTTTATTCTGCAGAAAATATCTGTCTATCAAAATCAAAAGCAGAATAGTGAATGCCACCATCGAAATAAATATAACCCTTGAAAGCTGTTTGAAAGCGATTTGCGAACGCCCGTTTGTTTGTTTACGAATGCGCAGCAAAACATTTTCAGTTTGCTGAACCGCTGATGTTATCTTGCGGATCTGGTCGCCTAAGTATTTACCCTGTTTATTTGAGGTGAACGTAACAGCAGGCATCAGCCCTTGTTCCTGCCTTATCTTAATTGTTTTAGTCGCAAAATCCAACAATTTATGCAAGTAACCATTAAGTGAATCGATGCGGATTTGTTGCCCGGGGTTATCACGGGTTAGTTCTTTTAAATCGCTAATGCTGTTGAATGCGGATTTTTTCGCAAGATAAAATGGCTTGAGAAAGGTGCTGTCATTCGTAATCACATATCCTTCTGCCGCTGTTTCAATATCTTTGGCAATAGAGAGCACATTGCCTGACTGGTAAATAACCTGTTCGGTATGGCGAACCATTTGCTCCGATTTAAAGAGTCTCTGGTTACTTTGATAAACTGCATACCCGGTTACACCATTGCCCGCCAGAACTATCAATGAGAATAAAAAAAGTTTTTGACGAATGCTTGTTCTCATCCTGGCCCTGATATTTGATAAATGATGAAGTTCCCTTTTACGGATGATGCCGGGGTTAGGTTGTTTTATTCCTTAAAGTTTTAAAAATTTTATTGACAAAAATCCATCAATTATCCGGACACATCATATTACCTTTGCGTTATGTCCTCTGTTCTAATCAAATCCGCCACTATAGTTAATGAAAACAATCTGTCCGTTGCCGATATCCTGGTAAAAGACGGTTTTATTGATCGCATTGATAAACAAATAGATGTAAAAGCCGACCTGGAGTTAAATGCGGAAGGCCTATTTCTTTTTCCGGGTTGTATTGATGACCAGGTGCATTTTCGCGAACCGGGTTTAACACATAAGGCGAACATCTATACCGAATCGAGAGCGGCCGTTGCAGGCGGTATTACTTCCTTTATGGAAATGCCCAATACGGTTCCGAACACCCTAACGCAAACATTGCTTGCGGACAAATACCAAATTGCTGCACAAAGCGCTTTGGCTAACTACTCCTTTTTTATGGGTGCTTCGAATGACAATATTGACGAGGTTCTCCAAACCGACATCAGAAATGTTTGCGGCATAAAGGTTTTTATGGGCTCATCAACCGGGAACATGCTGGTGGACAACCCTAAAACACTCGAAAACATTTTCGCGCAATCGCCAATGCTGGTAGCCACCCATTGCGAAGATGAGGCTACTATCCAAAGCAACCTCGCTCATTTTAAACAGTTGCTTGGCGAAAATATTCCGGTGAGGTTACACCCTAAAATACGGAGTGAAGAGGCCTGTTACCTGTCATCATCCATGGCAGTAGCGTTAGCCAAAAAACACAATACCCGGCTGCATATCCTGCATATTTCAACAGAAAAAGAAACCCATCTTTTTGATAATACCATCCCATTAAAGGAAAAAAGAATTACTGCTGAAGCCTGTATCCACCACCTTTGGTTTAGCGACGGAGATTATGAAACCAAAGGCAACCTGATTAAATGGAACCCTGCCGTAAAAACAGCGAACGACAGGGCCGGCATTATGAAAGCGGTTTTAGATGGCCGGATAGATGTAATTGCAACGGATCATGCACCGCACACCATTGAGGAGAAAGCGCTTCCCTATTTGCAGGCGCCATCCGGCGGCCCGCTTGTACAACATGCACTCCCTGCTATGCTGGAGCTTTATCACCAGGGGAAAATCAGCCTTGAACAGATTGCTGAAAAAATGGCACACAATGTGGCAGACTGCTTTCAGATAGAAAAGCGCGGCTATATCCGCGAAGGTTATTGGGCGGATCTGGTGCTGGTGGACCTGAATTCGCCATGGACAGTCAACAAGGATAACATCCTTTATAAATGTAAATGGAGCCCGTTTGATGGCACCACATTTCAGTCAAAAATTATCACCACCATTGTTTCGGGGAATGTGGTTTGGGATAAAGGAGAATTGCAGGAAAGAGGAGCCGGAAAAAGGCTCTCCTTTGAACGGTAGCATTTACGCTATCGCCAGGTAGATCTTTACTTCCGTATCTTCAAAGCTTTTGGCATTGGCGCCGTACACGTCGAAATCAGCAGTATAGGCCCTTTTAATATCACTTTTCCAGATCTCCTGCCACGTGGCATGCACTTTCTCCGGAAATTTACCCTCCGGATCATATACCTGGTATTTGCCCGCTGCTATGGTGATTCCTGCAAATCCATCCGGGATACGATCAGGCGAGGCTACCTTGCATCCAATTAAACAGGTGTAGGCGCCTAAATAGTCCGACTCATAATCGGTATAAACGCAATAGGTATCATCCGAAAGCTTATTTTCAACTTTCGCCAGCAAATTTCCCTGCATGATCCTGCCCCACAGTTCGCCAATATCAATTTGCGATTGCCCGTTTTGATTGGTTGTACGTACAGTTATTCCCGCCAGATAAAATTGCGATATTTCGATAATTTCCGTTTTCATATGATATAATTTACACGAATATTCATGAATGGGTTCGAATATTCACTAATTTGCTTTAATTCGACATTATTATTTACACGAATGTTCACGAATGAGTTCGAATTCTCACTAATTCGCTTCAATTCGTGTCTGTCTTTTTAATTCGTGTTTATTCGAGCCTATTCGTGAAAATTCGTGCCTATCTTTTTTTTAATTCGTGATCATTCGAACCTATTCGTGTCAATTCGTGCTAATTTATTTTAATTCGTGAACATTCGAACCCATTCGTGAAATTCGTGTCAATCTTTTTTTAATATCTCTTTCAACCCATCAAATACAGTTTTCCAGTTTTGTTCCGAGTGTTCAAGCGCCTGCTGATTCTTAACACCCTCCTGTATAATCACCAACGCCGTTACCCCATCCAACTCATGCAACTCGTAGGTAATATTATTGTAATTTTCGGGCTTATCCTCCGTGCCGGACATGCTGCTCCAATAGGTATACTTCAATAACTTCGGGGCATCAATTTCCACGATCACGCCACCGTCTTCATATGTTTTGCCTCCCCACTCGCCGCTAAAGGTTATCCGGCTTCCTTTTTTAAAATCCGATTTCAAATCCGTTCCAAAAAAATACTGTTTTACAATTCCGGGGTCTGTTAAGCCTTGCCAAACCTTTTCGATAGGTTCGTTAAAGGTGATGGTTGTTTTTAATGTGAGTGTTTCCATTGTTAGTTGTTGAAATGTTGTAAAATTGAAATGCTGGAAGGTTATTTTTTCCACCGGACAATGACATAATGACTTAATGACCCAATGACTTTTCCACTATCCAATATCGCATCGCCGTTAAATAAAAAAGGTAAACAAAAATATAGCCAGTAAGAGCAAGCCAACAAAAACCGGCTTCTTTGCCTCCGCGGATTCTTTGTTTTTTACATGCGTGTAAAGGGCGCCTGCAAGTATGACCGGAAATATAGCGATACCATATATCCGTGTGGTGTTAAAAAGCATCAGGATACTGCCTGTAATTTCGGTGAATCCGAGTATGTGCATAAACCAGAGCGGGTAACCCCATTTTTTAAAATATGCAACACTTTGTTTGTTGCCGGTTAGTTTCTTAAATCCAAAAATGAGGCCCGGTATGACATAAGCTGCTATCAATACCCAAAAGATGATTTGAATTGCCATAGTTTTAATTTTTTATACAAATAAAACACCGGCAAATGACAACCCTATGTCAGTAGACGTTGGTGAGCAGGAGATTTTTTTGGGCTATAGCAGTGGCAATATGGCTTACCCGCTCTTTTAAACTATCCGGGCTAATAATCTCTGCCTGGTCGCCAAACATCATAAACCAGCGGGCAAAACCTTCCAGGGACATCGTCAGGAAGGTCATTTCAATTTGATTGCCTGTTTTTTTCTCCGAGACAAAGCCGCTGTAATATTTCTGATACTCCAGGTGTGTATATACGGATTTGTCAACGCGGATGATCACCAGGTCAAGGTCCTGATCTTTTGCAGTCTGGGCGATATAGTCTTTTAAAGTAGGGTGCTTGCTGTCAAAATATTTTTCGGTGATCTTAACCTCGTTGATCCTGTCGACCCTGAAATCGCGGTAATCGCTTCGCATTCGGCAGTAAGCAATAAGGTGCCAGTAGCTATCCTTATAAAAAATCCCAATTGGCTCAATATCTCTTTTCGTATGCTCCTGGCTGTGGTTGGCAAAATAATCGATGCTGATGACCTTCTTTTGGGCGATACTATTTAAAAGTGTCTGGATGTGATCTTTATTATCCACCCGCATCTGGTGTTGATTTTTTAAAACGGCTATCTTATTATCAATATCCTCCAGCAGGTTTTTTTCGGATGTTTTTAAAATCGCCCTGATCTTATACATGGCCGATTTGTGATGCCCGGCGGTTGATGCATCAGTCATCTTTTCAACAAACTTTTCGGCTGTTAAAAAAGCGGTGGCTTCTTCGCGGGTAAACATTACGGGGGGCAAACGGTAACCATCCATAATGGAATAGCCAACTCCCGCTTCGCCTATGATAGGGATCCCGGCCTCCTCAAGCGTTTTCACATCCCGGTAAACGGTGCGCAGGCTGATGCCGAAACGATCTGCAATATCTATTGCCTTAACCACCCTGCGTGATTGGAGCTGGATTAAAATAGCCGAAACCCTGTCGATGCGATTCATGCCTACCAAATTAGGCAAAAAAGGAGATAGCTGCTAAAATTTATTGAACAATAGCAATCGCTTTTAAGAGGAGGCTCCTGTGGAGCCTTAAAAACGAATCCATTTTTTCTATAAACAGGCCGCTCCTCCGGAGCCGATAATAATATACCTGTCAGACTCCGTAGGAGTCCCGTGTTTATAGAAAAATAAAATTGAAAATTATGGCTCCAGGGGAGCCTCCTCCCGGTCGTTTTATCTCAAAAGAGATTTCCGTATTGAATAATATGGATAAAATAGCACCGTTCATAACATTCAAATTACATAAAACGGGGAAAATTAAACATAATAATGCCGTAATTTGCTGTATCTGAATATGGACGATAAAATAGTAACATTCCAATCTTATTACGACCCTATGCTGGCGCATATTGTGCGTACCCGGCTCGAGGCAAACGGAGTCCCCTGCTTTATTGCCGACGAAAACACCATTGGCGCCAACCCGCTTTATAACCAGGCTGTTGGTGGCGTAAAACTAAAAGTATTTGAGCGCGACTTAGAAAAATGCCGCGAAATACTGGCAACCGAAGGCGATTTGCACGAACAGGACCATATTGAGATCGATGGTGAGAACACCTACGTGGTTTGCCCCTATTGCGCATCAACAAATGTGAGCAATATTTCAGCCTCCAAAGAAAAAGACCAGTGGCCGGATCTGCTCGATTCGCTGGCCAATCTTGTTAATCCATTCCATACCGCCAAAAACTGGCACTGTAATAATTGCCAGCAGGATTTTGAGTAGCAAAAATTAATTATACATCGGTTTCATGATGATGTTTTTGTATCAATAAAGATACAAAAAGGCGATCTTTTAAAGCTAATCTCTATATTAGCGCTTATGTACAATCGCCGTAAGTTTCTAAAAGTATCGGCTGCAGGGGCATCACTTGCAGCACTCTCCACTTCATCCATCGCAAAATCAACCGTTTTTAACCCTCCCGCTGGTTTCCCAATTGTTATTTCCACCTGGGATTTTGGTATCGTCGCCAATAAAGAAGCCTGGAAAACGCTTGAAAAAGGCGGCCGTGCATTAGATGCTGTTGAGGCGGGTGTAAGAATACCGGAAGCGGACATGAATAACCACACCGTTGGCCGTGCCGGTTACCCGGACCGCGACGGCCATGTAAGCCTTGATGCCTGTATTATGGACGAATTTGGCAACTGTGGTTCGGTGGCAGCAATTGAAGACATTGCCCACCCCATATCAGTAGCCCGTTTGGTGATGGAAAAAACACCGCATGTAATGCTTGTTGGCGAAGGGGCCACACAATTTGCCGTCGAACAGGGTTTTAAAAGAGAAAAACTGCTAACGCCGGAATCAGAAAAAGCGTGGAAAGAATGGTTGAAAACAGCCAAATATTCTCCGGTTATGAATATTGAAAATAAACAGCACGCTCCCGGCAACAAATACAACCATGATACCATCGGGATGCTGGCAATTGATGCAAAAGGAAATATATCAGGTGCATGTACTACAAGTGGCATGGCATTCAAGCTGCGTGGCCGGGTTGGCGACAGCCCTATTATCGGCGCAGGTTTATATGTAGATAACGAAGTTGGCGGCGCTACCTCCACAGGTGTCGGCGAAGAAGTGATCCGCAATGTGGGCAGTTTCCTGGTGGTTGAATTGATGCGGCAGGGATATGCGCCCGAGGATGCCTGCAAAGAGGCTGTTAAACGCATTATCAAAAAGAAACCTGAAACAGCAAAAAATATCCAGGTAGGTTTCCTGGCGATAAACAAAAAGGGCGAATATGGCGCTTATGCTATCCAGCAGGGCTTTTCGTTCGCGGTTTGCAATGCCGAAAAACAAGATCTTTTGGTACCGGGTAAAAGTTTTTATTGATTTGCAGCATCAACTGCACCAGGCAGGAATAAATTGGAAACTATTTTAAAAAACTCCCGTATAAGCATCGGGCTGGTATGTCCTAATTTTGCCAGGCTATCTAACATTCACCTTCATCTATGAAAAGTCCCGTCCTGCTCGAAGTTTGTGCCAATTCCGTTGCCTCAGCCCTGGCTGCCCAGGATGGGGGTGCATATAGGGTAGAGCTATGCGAAAACCTGTACGAAGGCGGAACAACCCCCTCCTATGGAGAGATCCAAGTAGCCAGGGAACTTCTCCAAATTAAATTATATGTTTTAATAAGGCCGCGTGGGGGTGATTTTTTATATTCTGATATTGAATATGATATTATGACTGCCGATGTGAATTATTGTGTAGAGGCTGGTTGTGATGGCATTGTTATAGGCATATTAAATGCGGACGGTACCATTGACAAAGACCGCTGCCAAAAATTGATCGACCTGGCAAAAACGAACGGCCTTGGCGTAACCTTTCACCGGGCATTTGATATGTGTGCCGATATGGAGCAGGCGCTTGAAGATATTATTGCATTGGGCTGCGAACGAATTTTAACATCAGGCGGCAAAAGTACCGCTATGGAAGGTGCAAATATATTAGCCCATTTAATAAAAAAAGCGGACGGCAGAATAACCATTATGCCGGGCAGCGGTGTAAGCGAAAAAAACGCTGCTGATCTGGTGGAGTTTACCGGGGCCAAAGAAATACATTCGTCGGCAAGGGTTCGCGTTCAAAGCAAAATGGAATATAAAAACGACCATATTGTTATGGGCGATAATTATGGCGATGAATTTGCCTGCGACCAAACCGATGTTGGCAGGGTAAAGGCTATCATTCAATTAGCAAATTCTTAAGTCTTGAGTCGTTAGTCTTAAGTCTGGTTCCAGGGCAGATGCATTAAAATGATTTTAAGTTTAGCAGAACCAGGCAGAATCAACATCATTTAAATATCCTATTTTTAACCACTATGAGCACAAAGATTTCACAAAGACCACTAAGAAATGGACTTTGCGACCTTTGTGCCTTTTCTTCGTGTACTCCTATGTTTGAAATCAAATATAAAGGGAATAAATTAGAATACTTAAGTGAAGAAGAGTGAGAGCCGATTCGTGTCCAAACAACCTATAAGGTATGTTCTCACAAAGATATTGCCTCACTCTTTTTCGCCTTTTAGAGTCTGAACAGAATGTAAGGAATACAGCAGGCCTGTATAGCCAGAATATCCAACCAGGAGACAAGACGGAGAAAGGTATTCACTTGAGTTAATTTAACTTAATAGAATGATGACAAACATTGTAAAACAAGTGGTGGGCATTGATATAGCTCAAACTGAATTAGTAGTGTCACTTGGTCGAATGAACCATGATACAGGTATAGACATTTTCGCATTTAAAACATTTGCTAATAACGCAATAGGCTTTAAGGATCTTTTGGCTTGGGTAAACAAATTGGCGGCAAAAGAAATCAGGGTAAGATATGTGATGGAAGCTACAGGTGTATACCATGAAAAACTAGCTTATTATCTTTCAGATCAAGGGCAAGAGGTAAGCATTGTGTTGCCAAACAAAATCAGTAATTACTTCAGGACATTGGATGTCAAAACCATTACTGACAAGACTGCCTCACAAGCCATATGCAGGTTTGGTTTGGAAAGAAAACTGGAAATATGGCAAAAGCCAAAGAAAATATTCAAAGACCTTAAACAACTAACCCGTGAAAGGGATCAGCTGATTGCTGACAGAGTGGTTTTGAAAAACCAGTTGCATGCAGAAAAGGCAGAGGCATTTCCAAATGAAAGCAGTATCAAAAGGGTAACTAAACGTATCCAACTGATTGACAAGCAGGAACTTGAAATCAGAGCAGAGTTAGCTGCAATTGTAAAACAGGACACTGAATTGGTTAAAAAGATAGATACCATTACCACAATTCCTGGCGTAGGCAAGCTAACGGCAGTTATTGTATTGGCGGAGACAAATGGATTTGAACTGATTAAAAGTAAAAAACAGTTAGTTAGTTACAGCGGCATGGATATCAGACTGAAAGACTCAGGCACATCGGTAAAGGGAAAACCCAGGATATCTAAAAAGGGAAACAGACACCTGCGAAAAGCTATGTATATGCCAGCTTTAGCAGCGATGCGATTTAATGAGCATCATAAAACAGTATTTGTCCGGCTGGTATCAAAGCATGGAATAAAAATGAAAGCGGCTGTAGCTGTGCAAAGAAAAATATTAGAACTGATTTACGTAATTTACAAAACGGACAAAGCCTTTGATAAAGACTACGTAAAAAAGCAAACAGCAGAAGTACAAAATAGTTAGAGCAGCCATTACGAAAATGCACTGCCCTAATGAGGCTGGCTTAAAGCCGCCTTGAATAAAACAAAATTAAAAAATATTTGGAATTCAACACAGAATCTTCGTGGTAAAAACTAAGCAACATGCATATAAAGCATCCTGGTTTAGATGTTCTATCAGGCATTTTTATTCCAAATGAATTTTTAATGCGTCTGTCCTGACACTGGTTCGTTTACTTTTTGTCAGCAATAAAATCTCTGTATTTGCTAACAAAGGAGACATAAACTCCGGCTAAGGCCTGCCAGTCCTGCCGGTTGATGACATCTTTTGGAAAAAGCTGGCTGCCCACTCCTACTCCTTTTGCCCCCTGCTGAAAGTAATTGATAAAATTCTCTAAATTGACTCCCCCTGTGGGCATCAGGCTTACAAAACTCAAAGGGGCCAAAATCTCTTTAATGTAACCGGGCTTTAAATCCCCGGCCGGAAAAAGCTTGATCATAGAGGCACCCAGGGACCATGCTTTATAAATTTCGGATGGCGTATAAGCCCCCGGAAAAATGGGCACCTTTTCGGCAACGCAGGTTTTTATCACTTCTTCATTTATAACCGGAGTTACAATAAATTGAGCGTTAGCTTTTAATGCTTTTTCGAGGTCGCCCATGCTGCAAACAGTGCCCGCGCCGATATTCAATTCATCCCCATACAAATCTGCCAATAACGAAATATTTTGTTCGGCATTTGGCGAGTTCATCGTAATTTCAAGATTGGTTAATCCCGAGCGGCAATACACGCCGGCGATAGTGTCAATATGCGCATCCGGGATATTTCTCATAATGCCAACTACCGGCATTTTGTTAAACAGGTCAAATGAAAATGCTTTGTTCATGCAAATATTTTTAATTGTTTGGCGATCTTTAAATGGCCCATCACTGTAGCTCCATTAGCCAGCTGATGTGAAATTATTTTTATCTTTTTTGAGGGAAATAACGCCAACAGCGCCGATTGATAATATATTCCTGATTCCTGTCCGCAAACAAGATTAATCGTTTCTGCTTCGCAATCCACCAGGTCCCTTAACTCAGCTCCTATCAGTAAGCCGCTTAAATAATTATAATTTTCTGATTTTTGATATACCTCAAACAATTGGTTCGTCCTCGCCTTAAAAATGGAATGCAGCAGGTTTGACGAAACTGCTTCCTTAACACCTGCTTTAAAACTTTCAAGCTCAGTGTTGCCCTCGGGAGTATGGCCCCGTTCAACACCATTTTTCAGAATGCTGTTTTGGCATAATAAGGCAAATACTTCGCCGGTCATATAAGTTTTAAAATCAACCACCCGGTTATTTTTTACGAGGATATGTTTTGAATGTGTGCCGGGGAAAATAAACATTTCGTTCACGACGATCTGCCCCGGTTCAATACAGCCGATCAATTGAGTTTCTTCGCCCCTCATTACATCGTCCGTGGTTTTGAGGCCCGAAACTACCCATATATTATGGTCAAAAGCTTTTGTTGCCGCGATAAATGCCGTTTGAATACCCGCTCCATCAACTGAAAAAGGCACGGAATTGTATGGGATATCGATAAAACCAACAGAGGACGATGCCATGCCAGAAATAAGCAGCGGTACACCCGATAAAGATTGATTTGCCTTTTCTTCCATCCTTTTTGCATGCAAATTGACCAGGCCAAGGTAAAAATCACTTCTTTTCTCTTCCGGCTGCCCGGTTTGCTGCCAACGTTCAAAGATCCGGGCAATGCCATCGGCCGAACTTTCTTCGGCAACTACCCTGCCGTCATTTGTCCGGGCAAGTTTTATCCTGAATGACGTGGTGCCCCAATCGCAGCTTAAAAAGTATTTCATCCCGGTGTTGTAAAATAGATTTACTTATACCGCTCCCTCAGTAGCTCCATCATAAATACGTTAACATCCCACTGGCTTACCACCGGCTGTTTGGTATAAGGCAGTAAAGGCAAATAAGGCGGCGCACCAAACTCCGACGTTATGGTTAGCAAAGGCGCGTCTTCTGCTTGTTTTTTTGCGACAACCTTGTCCCAGCAGCTGAGATGAAAATCCAGGGCCTCCTTCCATTCCGGGGCCCGGGGGTCTGATACCTGAGGCCCTTCGGGATAGCCGACACGCGAATGGATATGGTCCGTACGCGATATAGCCAGGGCAACGGCTTCCTGCTGATCATGTAAAAAAGACTCGGCAGTATTGCACCAGTGCGATATATCAAGCGTAATGCGCAAGTCATCAATTTCTGCCAGGTAAGTGCCGGCTATATGCGCAGCAAAACTAAACTTGCCGCGATGGGTTTCGTGCAAAATCTTTACGCCTGTGTTCCCGGAGATCTTTCTTGCCAGGTCAATCAACTGTTTGTTTTGTTCGAAAGTATAATAGTCCTTCCCTGTTTGGGTGTTGATAAACAGTGGGTTGCCAGATGCAAGATTGAGCAAGCGTTGCTCAAATTGCTGACAATGAATGTCAAACTTTTTTTCGGTTGTCTCGTAATGCTGTGCTATAAATTGAAGGCCCTGTTTTTCAAGGCCATTCAATATCAGGAATTTTTGCTTTTCATCCTGAGGCAAACTGGCTTCAACACCATCGTAACCTGCCTGTTTTACCTTCCGCAAAAACACATCCCATTCAACATCCTCCTGTCCCCAGCGCGGGCAAAAAAATAAGATCTTCATAAAATTAACTAATTAACCGGTTCAACAAAGCCCAAATATAGCATGTTTATTTTCCATCAAATCAATTATTGCCCGATTGACCGGCAACATCAAACCCGCCTGGTGTTTTTGACAAATATTTGCCAGGATTTTTAAAAAAATTGGCAACTGAAGTGTAAAACACGCAGAAAATACGCGCCTTATTTTTTGCTGGTGCTTAATGCGGATGTGATTTACCGGGAACGTTACCGGTACGGAGTTTAATTTTTACGAAAAAGCATCTTAGTGTAATAAATACATACAAACGACTCCGAAATATCGCCCTGCACTAAAATTTGGCCGAAAAAGTTAATTTAATCATAATGAAAACAATGGGAATAAAAATTTCCATTTGGTTAAATTATATCATATTTTGTGTTTCCTGATTAATTTAAAATTTCATATAAATTAATTTGCAAATATTAACTATAACCGTACCTTAGTTTCAGTGTGTATCACTAACCAATTTGTAAACTAAACTTTAAACTGTAGCCCTATTCTATTTAAATGAAAAAAGCCCGTGGCCGCTATTGGCGACCGCGAGGGATAAGTATTGCTTTTTGCGATGGCGGCCACCTTGCTTTTTTGCCGGATAGGAAAAATAATTTTTAAAGCTAAATGAAATATGTATGCCGGGATGAAACGTAAAAAAATATTCCGGGAACGTTACCGGGATTGATTAAAATGCATTTAAACCAATAAACTAAATACCTATTTACTTAAAACCAAAAATTATGAAAAGACAATTCTACCGTTTGGGCCGGGCATCAATCTTCCTGGCATTATTATTAACTTTTTCGCAATGCAAAAAGTCGGCGGTGACCGAAAACGCACCTGCTGCTGCAAAAATCTCCAAAACATTTGTTAACGATGCAACGCCAGGCCCTGGCGGCGGCGTGTTAATGCAGGCCTTTTACTGGAACACGCCCAACACCTCCTCCTGGTGGCAAAATGTAAACAGCAAAATAGCAGCATGGGATGCGGCAGGCATCTCGGCCATCTGGCTTCCGCCTGCTACCAAAGGGCAAAGCGGCGGTTCAAGTATGGGTTACGATCCCTATGATTATTTTGACTTTGGCACGTATAACCAAATGGGATCTACGACTACACGCTTCGGCAACCTGGCAGACCTTAATACCCTGATCTCCAATGCGCACACCCATAACATTCAGGTATATGCGGATATGGTGTTAAACCACTGCAGCGGGGGTACACTGGAAGCCAACCCTTATACCGGCACCAATACTTACACCAAATTTACGCCGCTGTCGGGGCAATTCAACAGGAGCTACAGCGATTTCCACCCCAACAATATCCATGCATCTGATGAAGGCTCATTCGGAGGCTTTCCTGACCTTTGCCACGCACAGGCTAATGTTTCCAATTGGATCTATAATGCATCATACAGTATGTCAAGATACTACAAAAACACCATGCACTATGACGGATGGCGCTTTGATTACGTAAAGGGTTTTGGGGCATGGGTGGTGCAAAACTATGTAAACAGCGTGGGCGGCTTTGCAGTTGGCGAAGACTGGGATGGCAACGCAGCCAATTTACAAAGCTGGGTAAATGCTACCGGCGGCACCTCGTCGGCTTTTGACTTTGCCTGCTTTTATGCCATGCACTCTGCTTTTGACAGCAACGACCTCACCCATTTAAACGATGACATGCTTTGGAAAAGAAACGGCGCCAAATCCGTTACTTTCGTTTCCAATCATGATACTGACATTATCGGGAATAAATATTCGGCCTATGCCTATATTATGACGCATGAAGGTTATCCTTGTGTATTTTACAGCGATTATGAACAATGGCTTGATAAAGGCAGAATGAATAACCTGATCTGGATCCACCGGACGCTGGCAGGCGGAACAACAACCAACTTATATTCAGCAAGTGACCAGTATATCGACCGGCGCAACGGTTACGGTGCGGCGCCAGGCGTAATCGTATATTTTAACGGAACAGGCTACTGGCAACAGCAATGGGTAACCAGTAACTGGGCCAACAGGCAAATTAAAGAATACACCGGCGCCTCCGGCTGGGTACAAACTGTTGCCGCCGATGGCAGGGTTTTAATCCAGGCACCGCCAAATTCTTATTCTATCTGGTCAGTTACAGGTTATTGATTATTATTCTCATCGGTTGAGGCTGTCTCAAAAGTCAGAAATAATGGTCAAAACCAAATAATGTTTTGACTTATTCAAATCTTCGTGCCCTTTGTGAAATCTTAGTGCTCATTGTGGTAAAAAAACAACCACCAGGGACACGAAGGTTTCACAAAGAACACTATGGCAATTTAAACTTAAGTACTTTTGCGACAGCCTCATCCATTTATAAAACAATTACAGTTCAATCCGCTTAAAATATGAAGCTATCTGTTACCGCAATTCTTACCTTTTTCATTTTATACAGCTGCAACTCTTCCCATAAAAAACTAAAAAGCAATGCTAATGAACTAATTTATAATACCGCTGATACTACTGCCGGCGATTTATCAGTCAGCCTGAATCTTACCGGAAAAATAAAAGCCGCACAATTAGCGGCACAGATCAGGCTTTCCAATTCGGGTTCGGCTCCGATTGATTTCCAGGAAATGGAGATTGCAACACCCGGGGGAATAAGATCAGGACCGGTTGCTGGTTTTGAACCATTTTCACTCCCCCCGGGAAAAGATACTACGCTTTATGTGAGGTTCAAGCCTGTTAATAATCTTAAATTATACCAGGTAACAGGAATGAGCGGCAATTTTAAAGCCAGTTACAAGGTATCTGTCAGCTATAAAACCGGGAGTGACAATTTAGTGTCCATGGCATTAAATTCCACTACAGAAAAAACGGAGTTCAATACCTATAGTAAGGAAGCTAAAAATGCCGTTACCGGCTATTCATTTGATACAAAAACCGGGTTTAATGAACGCGAAAAGAAATATCTGGAAACCATAATGCCTGCTGTAAAATCGCCGTTTGTTTATCTGAGCGAGCAGGAAATTGCTGTTTCGGGATTGAACTTCAAGCTAAAAACCTATAATGAACCGGATACGGTACATGCTGAATTCTTTATTGTTAACCATGCCGATTTTCCAGTTAAAGTTATAACGGACTCACTAAATGTTATGCTGAATAATGAAACTGATAATGAGGAGAAAGCTATAGTAAAAATTGAAAAGATCTCCGGTGCGCAGAACGATATCAATATGATGGAAAAAGGCGACAGGGTGTTGATTCATTTTAAAAAGTTCATAAAAACACCCGCTGCCGGGGTGGATCCACTGATACTTCACCTGCGGGGTGCTTTTATTCTTTCGGGCAGAAAGGATTTGTTTAATGAAGACTTAAGATTGCAACCCGTGTTGAATTTGCGGTAAAGGGTTGCAATCCAAATTGTCGCAAGGCACGAAATGTTCCTACGGAACATACAGCATGGTGTGTGTTTTTTCTACCCACGGGCTGTGCCGCCGGCACATTTTATTCGTTCGTCTCATAGGGCAATGTCATTAAGTTAAGCGGACAATGGCGTTTGTAAACGCGCTCCGTTGACTCACCCGGACCTTGCTGCGCCTGCCTGCCGGCAGGCAGGCTCGTCCGCCCTCTCTTTCGCTACGCGATAAAGAGGGCAAAAAAAAGGAACTCGCTTAACTTAATGACATAGCCCGCTGGGACATTTTATTCGTTCGGCCCATAGGGACGTCTGGTTGGTAGTTTAAAATAAAGGCGATTTGTGTTCCATCGGAACACATGGTGGTTATGCCACAATTTGAAATTCACCCCAGTAAAACGGCGCCTGTTTTTCAAAAATGCTTTATATTTATCCGGAAATTGATATTGCAATTGATGTTGATCAGTAAATAATTAACGGAAGGATTTTTATGTATAAAGCATTGTATTTAAGCCCGATGGTGCCGTCGTATGATATAAAATCGACCCTTAACTTTTTTGTCGATCTATTCGGTTTTAAAGCAGTGATGGACACCGGCAATTATGCAATCGTTTATAAGGACAATCACCTGATCCATATTTTAAACGCCGGAGCCGACATTGGCGAAATGGAGTTTTACCTGGAAGTGGACGAAATTGACAGCCTTTGGGATGCTATAAAGGATAAAGTGGGCGATGTTAAAATCAAACCGCCCTTTGACCGGGAATATGGCATGAGGGAATTTCACGTCATTGTGCCGCACACCAAAACGCTGATGTTTGTGGGACAGGAAATTAAAAAGTGAGCCTATCCTTCTTTCAGCACCGACAAAATATTTCCTGCGGGATCTTTAAACCAGGCGATATCCGGCCCCCTGCCATTGCCTCGTAAAATACCTTTAGCATCTGTTTTAATGGGTTCGCCATATTGCTCAAATGTGATGCCGGCGGCAATAAGTTCGTCTACCGTTTTCTCCACATCATTAACCGGGAAGTTGAGGATGGTAAATGCGGCCGGTTCGTGATTTGGCCTGGGGTAAATAATTATTTTGCTGCCGCCGCTAATGTGAAGCGTCAGGATGCCCATTTCACTTTCCGAAATTTCGATGCCAAGTTTGCCTTGATAAAATTCCATCGCTTTTTGCATGTCGTTTACTGAAAAACCGCTGAATGCTTTTGTGTCTTTAAACATAGTTCTGATTTTTTGAGTGCAAATTCATAATTAGCTTTCATTAGCAACTACCTATCCATATAGAAGTTTTAATTTTCGTCTATTTTAAAATTAAGCCCTTCCACCTTTAGCGCATTTTCTAATTTAGGGATCGAGCCGGGGCCAAAACCATGGAGTTTCAGCAAATTCTTTTTGCTGAACATCGACAACTGCTTTAAGGTGATGATCCCCTCCCGTTCCAACGCGCGCCTGGCGGGTGCTGAGATCGTGGAAAGAAAACCATTTTCCGGCTTTCTTTCCTGTTCACAAACAGGGCACACCTGGCAATCAGAACTCTTTTTATACCTATGGCCTGCATTGCAAACCCGTAAATTTTTATCACCTGTGGCCATAAAGTTTATTTCTTCAAAATTAAGCTACCATTATTGCGCTTACCATGTGTACTTATGCCATATAAGTACCCCTAAAGTGCCAAATAGCCAACTCATAAATAGCGTTAAATTTAATTACATTCTGCCTGTAACAGTATATTGTCCTTGTTTTAAGTCGATTAAATACAAAAGTGATCTAATTAATAGAATCCTGATAATATTATCCATACCTTTATCCACTCACATGGAAGAAAGACAATATTTAACAACCTGGAAAAGGTACCTGCCCGTAATCCGGCTGCACTTAAAAAAGAGCCTCGTTTCAGAACAACAGTTTAAATTGAACATCCAGGATTTTGAATCAGCGGGCGACCGTGGCAAGTCCGGTTATTCTTTCAGTATAACCATGGAGAATGGCAGGGTGATCACCAATATCAGCGGCTCTCCCGTAGCCCGCGATCTGTACGAAGCGCTGAAATCCGATGAGGCCATCAAAGCGATGCTGCAGGATAAAAGCGTTAAGATTACTGTGGGGAAATCTTTTATGCTCAGCATAAAAACCAGCCACATTTCGGCCTATAAATAGCCGCCAAACAGCTCCTTTTTAGTAACATATACAGTCCTGTAGTTTGGCAGGGTTGCATTATCATGCTACAAATTAAACCTCAACATCTTTTTGATTTTTTCTCCGCCCTTTTGTCAAATCAGGGAAATCGCATTTAAAGCTTCCCGCTTAAAATGTTGCTAAAGAATTTATCTTTTTGCTTAGTTTTTCGTTCCTTAAAACCAACAGCAATAAATTTTGGAAGCATGATTTTATTCCCTGTCTGTCAAATAATCCAAAACATTTTCAAGCACAGTTAGTTTAGTTTTGAAACACTATTTTATGGATACTAACAGGCTTTCGGGTACAATTGCAAAAGCATTGAACCAGCAGATGACAAATGAGGCGCATAACGCACAGATCTACCTTTCGTATGGCGCGTGGGCGGATGAAAAAGGATACGGGGGCATCTCGAACTTTTTATTCAGGCATGCCAATGAAGAACGCAACCACATGATGAAAATATTGGAATATATTTTAAAACGCGGCGGCAAGGTGGTTGTAACTGAAATCCCCGGCCCGGGGCCCGATCCATCAAGCGTGAATGATTGTTTCGAGAAAATATTTAAGTCGGAGGTAGATAATACAACGTCTATTTACAACCTGGTTAACCTGAGCCTTGCCGAAAAAGACTGGGCTACCTGGAATTTTATGCAATGGTTTGTAAAGGAACAAACAGAAGAAGAAACGCTGGCTATGGAGCTGCTCGACAAAATAAAAATAGCCGGAGGCCCGGCCGCCAAGGACGATGCACTTTATTTTTTGGATAACAACCTGGCAACCACCCCGGATGACGCCACGTTAGCACAGGATGTTACGGTTGATAAACCGTAAAAAAGACCTGAAAACTGCTGACAGGATTTTGTCAGTGACAACATCTTGTCAGCAGTTAAGTAATTAATTATCAACAGCATTGCACTTTATTGCAGGGTATTGCATGTGTTGCGCAACGCAACAAGGCATGTTTAATTAAAGCATTGGCTAAACGCCACCAATACCTTCAAAAACACTTCCCGGTCGACACCATACGTGGCGGGGTGATCGGGCCTTACCGGCCTCCCATTTTTATACCTCACAGGGAATAGCGCGACGAAATCGCGGATGGAAATTTCATAACGGAGCCAGGGGTCGCCGCGATGAATTTCTTCCAGGCGCATTTCAAAAAGCGCGACGCTTAGCGGGTCGTTTTTCATGGCCTAAAAGTATGTAAAAAACTTTTACTGGCTAATTAAAGTAAGGTAATCGTGGCCGGAATTTTAAACTTTGCCCGCCACATGATTGCTATCCGGCACAGGAAAATTGCGTTTAAAATAAAACAACCAGGAGGAGGCTCGCCTGCAGCCTTAATTTTCAATTTTATTTTTCTATAGACACAGGACTCCTCTGGAGTCCGACAAACACGTTATTATAGGCTCCGGAGGAGCGGCCTGTTTATAGAAAAATTTGATTCGTTTTGAAGGCTCCGGGGGAGCCTCCTTTTTAAAAGCGATTGCTGCTATCCGGCACGGTGATTCCCTTTTTTTATGTGATGATGTTTAGCACCATTTCTATCTGTCTTACTAGTTTTAGCACCGCGGGCGGCCTTCTCGTGCGCATGTTTGCGATGTCTGCCTGCTTTCTCACGCTTTGGAGTGTGGCGAATAAAGTCAATGGCTTCCGGGTGTGCGCCTGGGTCAAAAGGGTTGTAATAGTAAATGCCATCCCTGTCATATAAGGTGAGATCAGCCTTTAAGCGTTCATTAAATGAAGATTCATTTTTCAGTACCCGGTCTGTCCATGCGGATTCGGCCAAAGCAGCTATCCGCGGATAGGTCATATAATCAAGGCGTTTTTCCGAGCCTACGGTTTCTGTCCAAATATTGGCCTGGATACCCAGTATAAGATTGGAATTCAATTCCGCTGACGGCAGTTGTCTGTCTGGGAAATTATAAATATTACTTAAACTGTTAAAATAGGCGCCATTCCATCGCCTGCCTGAAACATTGTTCTTATCCTGTACAAAATCAAAATACAAAGGCAGTCGCGGGCAAAGCACAACATCGTACTTTTTTTGTAAGGATAGTTCCAGTTGCGAGGGGAAGTTTTGCCGCCACCAAAAAACAATAGTTTTAGCAGGGTTCAAATTAGTGCTTGCCGCCTCATCCCAGCATAAAACATTAACGTTCATTTTCATCACCGAATCGGCCATACGGTTAAAAAAGTAATGCTCCAGGTCTTCAAGCGCGGTAAAATTATTTTTTGCCATCATATCTTTTATACCCGGCCGGCCGGCCCAGGCCTGGTTACCTAATGCCACTTCATCCCCGCCCAAATGGATCATATGCGAAGGAAAAAGCCCGTTCGCCTCCTTTAAAATAGCCGTAAGGTAGCTGTAGGTCTTCTCGTTGCCAGGATCAAAAGTGTAATTTTCATAATTGCGGATACTGCCCCCGCTGTATTCAGGGTACGCCTTATTTGCAGCGGTAGCATGGCCGGGCATATCAATTTCGGGGATGACGGTAATAAAACGGTCCTGTGCGTAAGCAACAATTTCTTTAATATCCTCCTGTGTATAATATTTTGCCGGCGCAAGGGAATCGGTATGGTTGCCAATGCCGCCAACCTGCGCTAAGCGGGGATACTTTTTTATTTCAAGCCGCCAGCCGTCGTCATCAGTAAGGTGCCAGTGGAACTTATTTAGTTTATAAAAGGCCATCCAGTTTAAAAGCTGCTCCACCTTTTCCCTGCCAAAAAAATGCCTCGATTCATCCAGCATAAAACCCCGCCATTGGAATCTGGGCGCATCGGCTATTTCGCATGCCGCCAGGCTAACAGAATTACCAGCCGGTTGCATCCTGATCAACTGCATTAATGAAACCAACCCATAAAAAATTCCATCATTCCCAGATGCAGTGATGGATATCTTGTTAGCCTCAATTTTCAAATCATAAGCACCGTTTACGCCCGGTTTATCAACTAACTTTAAATCGATTTGTGCCTTCTGTTCATCAGGATCGACCGCGATAAGGATCCCGTCCGCTCTTTTTAATTCCATTTGAAGATAATTGGCCTGCGGCAGCATTGAGTTATCGTTCATACCGATAACGATGTTGCTGTTTAACTGAAACGCGCCGCTAAGCTTAATAAATGATTTTGGAAGAGGAATAATATTGACCGTTTGGGCGGATGCAAATTGGAAGGAAAGAAAAAGAATGCGCACTAATGTCACAAATGGCGACGCATTACACGAACCTGGAAGCACCAGGAACCGCTTCGTTCGCGCAAGTATATTCGGATCGTTTGAGTTCAATTAAGTCGGGTAAAAAATCATCACGAATTAATCGAATTAAAATGAGATTTCAACACGAATGTTCACGAATTATTGACACGAATTATTGACACGAATTTCACGATTGGGTTCGAATTGCACGAATTCATGCCACATTAATGATAACACTGCTTTCAAACCCGAATAAGACATTTCCCTATTCGTAATAATTCGAACCCATTCGTGTAATTCGTGCTATTTACATTCGCGAATATTCGAATCCATTCGTGCACATTCGTGTCAACTTTATTTACCAAATGGCGGCAACCCAATCAATTGCCGGTATAAAGGCAGGTCCATCCTTGGTTCGGCAGATTTGTGAAAGTTTTTGCAATAGTAAACCTGCAGTGTGTATTCGGGTCCGTTACGGATAATCTGTACATCAGGCAATTGGGTCACACTATCAAAAAATGGCTTCACGTTCATATTGATAAAAGGTTCATGATGATCGCCAATGATGATGCAATCTTTGCCAACGAGGGTCTTTGGGTCGACCAAAAAAGCCAGGTTACGGGGATCCGGATCAAACACGATGATATCCTTTTTGCCTTTAAGCGCCCAGTCGATTTTACCGGTTAACCACCAGCGGGTACTGCCGGTAAATATATTAGGGTTATTTAGCCAGCCTTCCTTTTCAAAACGGGTTTGGATATCAGTATAATCAACGCCCTGGATGGTGGGGTCAAGATTGTCGCCGTGGAAAAAATGAACTACGGCCTTCGGCCCGTAGGCCGACCAAAAACCTGTCACCCAATGGGTGCCCAAAACGCCAATAGTAATTACCGTAAAATAAATAGAAAAGTTAAGCCAGCGGCGCGTTAATAATCGTTTTGCGGGTATATTCAGGCTTTTATCGATGGCAAAGCCGAGCGGAATAAACAACATCATATAACCAGGCGCCTGCCAGTGAAAGTGGAATTGAAGATCGGACCACAAAGTAACCACCGTAAAAAAAACAATGGGCAATATTGCCATCCAAAAGGTAAAACTATAAACCTGCAACTGCTTGCGGAGTTTATAAGAGATAAAAAGTTGCCTGATGGTGGGGAACCAGATCCAGGGCAGCAAAAACGCACATTGCCCTAAAATACTGCGGCCAAACCAATCGGGATGCAATTGGAATTTTCCGCTTGCGCCTGCCCTCGAACCCTGAAACACAAATGAAACCCAGTTATTGTTATAATTCCACCAAATAATAGGCGACGCCATTAACAGTGTTATTATTATTGCCACATACGGGCCGGGATGCCGCAACCAGTGACGTTGATTTTTATTGGTGGCGATGTACATAAAAACCCCTGCAAATAAAAACAGCACGTGATATTTGCTGAGTGTTGCCAGGCCCATGCTAATGCCAACAGCTAACCATAGCAGCCAGGTACGGCGGCTGTTGCGCGTGGCTTCGGAATTTTCAGATCCGCGGCCCACCATTAGCTGCACAATAAAATAGGTAGCCAGCAGCCAGAAAAACATCAGCGGCGCGTCAGGCTGGTACCAGGAAGCGATTGCGATAGTAAACAAGGCGCTTAAATTCATTACCACCACGGCCCAAAAGCCAGATTTGGCGTTGAACAGTTTCCTGGTGATTAAAAACATGAGCCAGCTTGTACCTGCAAAAAGCAATACGGATGCGAACCTGATGCCGAAGTTTGTTAACCCAAAAAGTTTAATGCTTAATGCGCCTAACCAAAAAAACAAGGGCGGCTGATCAAAATAACTCATGTTTAATTGAAGCGCCCCCCTGAAATAATAGGATTCGCCATTACCCAAACCTGTGTAGGCTGCAATAAAGCAGCGCAGCACAAAGGTGACGATGATGAGGACGATGGTAAAGGATGCGGCGTTTTTTTCAGTGAGTTTTTTCATCAGGACAAATACCTTGTTTGCAGGAGGACAAATCTCTAAAAAAAATCATGAATTATGATAGGTTTTTATTGCCGATGAAATCACTATCCGGAAACCCATTTCCCGAACGGTATTTTATTGATGATCCACACCAATAGCAGGGATATCATAAAACAGATCAGGGCCGTTAATGGGATACTTAGAATGGGTATGCCCAGCTTGTAACCGATACCAAAAAGATCATCCAGGAAGTACAAAACCAGCGCGTGGGCCAGGTAGATGCCATAATTAAACTTACCGGCAAAATCGCGGGCCCGGGTAATAGCGGGAGATACTTTTGGAACTGTCAGTTTTGCCAACATAAAAGCGCTGATGGCCAGCAATAAAACAGCCGGGTTAACGGGTTCATAAAGCATTGTTCCGGGGTATATTGGGTAGGCAATCAGCAGCCTGCTTCCAATAGCGATCAACCCAACACTGAATAAAAACAACAGGAACATCCAAAAGCGCAGGTATTTTATATTAAAATCCTTATTGGCAAGGTAATAACCCAACACCAGGTATCCGGCAAAGCCTGCAAAGTAATGCATATCAACCGAAGGATTGTAACGCATAAAATAAGGCTGCGTGATAAGCATCACACCAAACCAAACTACCAGGAAATAAATAATTTCCTTTTCGGAAGCATTGCGTACAAACTTGCCGATAACCGGGATAAAAAAATACAGCCCTATGAGCATATACACATACCATAAATGGTAGGAGCTGCCGGTTTTAAGCAAATGCAGCACTTGCCTGATATTGGCCCAGGCATCTGCCCCGAAAGTAATTTCCTCGTTATACCAGGAATACCAAACGTAAACCAGGCTCCAGAACAAAAAGGGCACCACTACCCTGCTTAATCTTTTCTTTAAAAAACTGCCGATCTCATATTCACGCGGAAGTAACAAAGCGCCGGTGATCATCACAAATGCAGGCACTCCAAAACGGGTAAGCGCATTTAAAAAATCAGCTGCCCACCAGTCTGCCGCCGGAACTTTCCCATACTGCATCAGCAAGGGCGATGAACAATGCAATATGATCACTGCATATAAAGCAATGAGCCTTAAATTGCTGATCCAGTCGATGGTTTCGGGTTTGGTTGATGGCATTGTTGCTACTATGATTGTTCCCATAGTAGCGATGGGTTTGAAACCTTGAGTGTTCGAAATACTTTTTTTCACCCTCTTTACGGCTTGCCGTAGAGAGGGTCGGAGAGCGAAGCGAATCCGGGGTGAGTAAACTCGCCGCCATGCATTGGCGGTAATGTCCGCCTGGGTTAACTCACCCCGACTACGCTTCGCTGGTCGACGAGCCTCTCTTTTGCAGGCAGAAAAGAGGATAACTGCAATTGTTTTTTGTTTCGAACACTCAAGGTTTAAAACCTATCGCTACGGAGATTATTGCTATTTTTCCTTATAATACTCTTCCAGCTCTTTCAGTATTTTCACCTGGCTGCGCTGCGGGTTGATAAATATCCTTACTTTTCTGATGGTTTCATAGGCTTCTTCATAAGTCAAACCTGTTTTTATCAGGTAAGCCATGGCCATGGTAGGCCCCCTACCCAACCCCTGCCTGCAGTGCACATAAACCAAACCACCACTTTTTATTTCGGCATCAATAAATTCTGCTCCTTTTATCAAAACACTCAGGGGCGGCGGGGTATTATCAACAGTTGGCAGGTGCAGGTATTTTATCCCTTCATGGTCGGCATCGCTATAATCGTTATGCATGCGCATATTCACTATTGCTGTTACACCAAGGGCCTTCAATTTTTTTAGTCCCCATAAATTATACTGGCTGCCCAGCATCAGGTGGGGGTTGATTTGAGAACGCTTTAAACGCGGAATACCTTTTACTACCCTATGGATATTATCATGCATATAGTCAAAAACAAGGCCTGTCCTGGTGAAAATATTCATATATCGTCTCAATTTACTTCAAAATGGAAGCTTTTTCCATTTTGAAAGGTTTTTTTAAGCATTAAGTGCTGTTTTTAGGCAACGCTTTTATATCCAGTCTAATAATATTTGGCAAAAACCACCTTTAAGTGCGCCTTTCCAAATTAAATTTCGCCCATTATTAGCTAAAAGCAGTATAAAACCCTATTTTTAGCCCCTCAAAATTGATACAAGAATATCAATCATTTATGGTATAAAGAAAGGAATAATGAAAGTTTTAAAATTTGGCGGAACATCCGTAGGAAGCCCCGAAAGGATGAAAAAACTGCTGGATATTATTGACCCCGCCCAAAGGCAGATCGTAGTATTATCGGCCGTATCGGGCACGACAAATAGTTTGGTTGAAATTGGACAAGCGTACCTTGCCGGCGATAAGACAAAGGCTATCAACCTGATAAAGGTTTTGAAAGATAAGTACGAAGTTTTTATAAAGGAATTATTTGCCACACCTGAATATTTGGAACAAGGCAAGGAAGTTATTGATTATCACTTTTTGTTATTAAGTAACCTGGCTAACGACCTGTTTACTACTGTTGAAGATAAGATCATCCTGGCACAGGGAGAATTACTTTCAACCACTTTATACCATGTTTACCTGAAAGAGACCGGCGTGCCATCGGTATTATTACCTGCGCTTGATTTTATGAAGATAGACGAGGATAATGAACCCATTGTGGATTATATCTCCGAACATCTAACCCCATTGCTTAACCAACACCCTGATAATAATTTGTTTATCACCCAGGGATATATTTGCCGCAATAGTTTTGGCGAGATTGATAACCTGCGCCGTGGCGGCAGCGACTACACCGCATCGTTAATTGGCGCAGGCATCCGCAGCGAAGAAGTGCAGATCTGGACCGATATTGACGGCATGCACAATAACGACCCGCGGATTGTAAAAGGCACCAAACCAATTGCTCAACTGTCATTTGATGAAGCGGCGGAATTAGCTTATTTCGGCGCGAAAATATTGCACCCGCAAAGCGTGTTCCCGGCTCAAAAGTATAAGATCCCGGTACGTTTGCTGAATACGATGGATCCGAAAGCACCGGGAACACTGATCACCAATACCAGCGAAAAAGACAGGATCAAATCAATCGCAGCGAAAGACGGCATTACGGCTATCAAAATACAATCAAGCCGCATGCTGCTGGCCCATGGTTTTTTACGCAAGGTATTCGAGGTTTTTGAGCGGTATAAGACAGCTATTGATATGATCACTACTTCGGAAGTAGCAGTATCTTTAACCATCGACGATACCACAAACCTGGAAGATATCATTAATGAATTACAAGCTTTCGGCACGGTGGAAACAGATAAGGACCAGACGATAATTTGTGTGGTAGGCGATTTCGGCGCAGAAAAACACGGTTATGCAGCGCGGGTACTGGAAGCTGTAAAACATATCCCCATCAGGATGATCTCCTATGGCGGCAGCGATCACAATATGTCGTTACTGATCCATACCGCTGATAAAACTGAAGTATTAAGGAGTTTACATAACAGGCTGTTTTAGCAACGAGCCCCCTCTAAATCTCCCCCCGGAGGGGGAGACTTTTGGAACTTTTCAGTTGCAAAACTTTTTTAGCAAGGGGGAACAAGCAAAAGACAGATTCAAGTTCATTACAATAAAAATTTTAAAGTCTCCCCTACAGGGGGAGATTTAGAGGGGGCCAGATGTTCAACAAAAATACCATAACCCGTTTCGAACAATTAGAAACACCGTTTTATTACTACGACCTTAATGTTTTGAGTAAAACATTAGAGGCCTGCCGCACTGCGTCGTCCAAATACGGCTTTCATGTACATTATGCCATGAAGGCTAATTTTAATCCTAAGGTGTTGGACACCATCCAATCCTATGGTTTTGGAGCTGATTGCGTGAGCGGGAACGAAGTTAAAGCTGCTGTTGAACACGGCTTTGGTAAAGAAAAGATCGTTTTTGCAGGCGTAGGCAAATCTGATAAAGAGATTAATGCCGCTTTGGATGCAGACATTTTTTGTTTCAACGCTGAATCGGTACAGGAACTTTTTATCATCAACGACCTGGCAAAAGCCAAAAACAAAAAAGCTGGTATCGCTATCCGCATCAACCCGAACGTTGACGCGCATACGCACCATTTTATAACAACCGGCCTCGAGGAAAATAAATTCGGCATTAACAGCTGGCAATTGCCGGATGTAGCCGAAGCCTTGCGCAAGTGCCCTAACCTGCAGTTTTTAGGCATTCATTTTCATATCGGATCACAGATCACGGATATGGAAGTATATAAAAGCCTGTGCACCCGTATCAACGAAATGCAGGATTGGTTTGTTGACCATGGCTTCGAAGTAAAGATATTAAATACGGGCGGTGGCCTGGGCGTTGATTATCATAACCCTGATACCAACAGCATCAGCGATTTTGAGAGTTATTTTAAAGTTTTCAGCAACTTTTTAAATGTAAAACCCGGGCAGGAAGTGCATTTTGAACTCGGGCGCGCTTTGGTTGCGCAATGTTCGGCATTGATTTCAAGGGTGCTTTACGTAAAAAACGGGTTGAAAAAGAATTTCCTGATCTTAGATGCGGGTATGACTGAATTGATCCGCCCGATGCTTTACCAGGCATATCACCAGATAGAAAATTTAAGTCGGGAGTCCGGAAGCAATGAACCGGAGAAGCCGGCAGTACACTACGATATCGTTGGGCCTATATGCGAAAGCACAGATTGCTTCCAAAAGGATGTTGAACTACAACAATCCTTTAGGGGTGATTTAATAGCCGTACGTACCGCAGGCGCTTATGGTGAAGTGATGGCCTCAGGATATAATTTACGGGACCGCGTGGGGAGCGTTTATTCAAACCCTGTGTTGTAATTTGCATCTACTGTCACGTCACTTATAAATTAACGTTCAGGCTTTATCAGAACAGCTTAGAAATACCGGGGTCGTGATTACGCAAAATAGTGTAAACCCCATTTTAATATCCCAACACATAAATAGCTTATTATTAGACCTTTAAAAATTCAGAACCTTTAAATGTGTAAACCTTTTGTAAACCTTTTTTGGGCTTTTTGCGTCCAATAAACTTGTAGATTGGCGATAGATCAATTTAGGGTTGACACAACACTATCAAAACAAGCCTTTGATGAATTGATTGTTAAAATCCTCTGCAAAATGCAGCACATTTGGCAGGTATTTAAACTCACGTGGCAGGTGTGTTGTCGTAATAATGACAGCTTTCATACCAGCATTGGCCGCGGCTTCGGCTCCTTTCGGAACATCCTCAAATACAAGGCAATCCTCCGGTGCAACATCCAGCAAATTTGCTGCCTTTAAAAACGTTTCGGGATGGGGTTTGCTTAGCTCCACGTCATCGGCGCTTACTATCGCTGTAAAATAATGACGGATCTTTAAATTATCCAGCACAAAATCAATATTAAAAGGGATGGCAGCAGACCCTATGGCCATCGGGATGCCTTTTTGGTAGGCCCTCTCCAAAAAATCATGCAGGCCAGGCAAAAGTTCAAGATGCGGTAAAAATTCCTGCTGGTATTTTTTTTCCTTTTCAAGCGAAAGCCTGTTCATTTCTTCCATCGTAAAACGATCCGGGCCGAACATCCTCACCAGCACCTCGGGGTTTTTACCATACATCTGCGGCTTTACCTCTTCCCATGTAAAATTGCCACCCAATTCAAAATTCAGCAGGTTTTGCCAAGCTTTGGTGTGATAAGGCATATCATTGATCATGGTACCGTTAAGGTCGAATATAAAGGCCTTCATTTTATTACAAACTGTTACGTCAATTAATATTATACTATTTCCAATTCCGGGCAAAAGTACATTTAAATAAAAATACTTTTAATAAAACTGAAATGTATCGCATATCGTAAATCTATCGTATTGCTTTTATACAATGCGGCCCTGCAAAACCCATGAAAAATATTAAAAAGGTGGCTAAATAATTAAGGAAGACGCGATGGAGTGATCTGTGCGATTAATTTGTTTTTAGCAAAAGCCCGTTTAGCATCAGCTGAAGGGCTTTTTTGTTTGGGGGAGTCCGAAAGTCGGGAAAGTCCGGAAGTCCGAAAGATGACTAGCGATGTTCAAACAATGGCGATTATCCAACAAAACGTAATATAACAAGTGGCGACACGTTATGGCTTCCCTGGATTTCGGGCAAGTACATTCTTCTTCTTTCGGACTTTCCGACTTCCGGTCTTTCGGACTTCCCAAAAAAATACTTGCCAACCCGAATATTATGCCTACCTTGCGGCCTTTAATAAATAAAATAATGCAAAAAGAAGGAACAGTTAAATTTTTTAATGAAACAAAAGGTTTTGGTTTTATTACACCAAGCAATGGTGGCCAGGACGTATTTGTTCATTCATCAGGTCTTATCGATGAAATCCGTGAAAACGACAAAGTTGAATTTGAAGTTGAAAACGGCAGAAAAGGCTTAAACGCGGTAAATGTAAAAGTAATTTAATTATATAATTAAATCATTAAACGTACCAGGCACCTGCTTCAAAGCAGGTGCCTTTTTTTATGCCCAATCCTTCATATGCCGGTGACTGCCGGGAAAATGTTTTAGTACCGAAACGCAGCTTATTTTATTTATAAATTAGTAAAAAAAAAATCTGCCGGCATACGATGGCAAATTAGTGAGTGCTTGGCACTGTTCTTGTAACCATTAACATATCTACTAAAATCAAAAAAAGAAAAAAGATGAAAGATCAAACCAGGGTTATAGCCGCGCTTTTAATTGGCGCAGCGGCGGGTGCTGCATTAGGATTATTGCTGGCCCCCGAAAAAGGCGAAGACATCCGCGATGGAATAGCCGATTATATTAATGATTTGGTTGGTGCAGCTAAAGACAAAGCACAGGCGGCCTCAAAGGACATTAAACAATACAGCGGTAGTGTTTATGATAAAGCTAAAACAAAATTAAACAATGCCGTGAATGATTTGAACGAATATAGAGATCTTGCAATGGACACCGCGCGCACTAAAGCCGACGAGTTGAAAGAACAAGCTCAAAGCAAATTTAATGAAGGTAAAACGAGGGTAAAAAATGGTTCGGACGAGGTAAATAGCGCCATCCAGAATTCGTAATTGCTCATTCCAATAAAACAAAAAACCCGGTTTTTGACCGGGTTTTTTGTTTTAATTTTGGCTGCTAACAGGCCTGTACGGCGTTCTATTTAGCTGTCCATTTATTATTGCTTTCGTCAGCATCCATAAATATACCACCATCCAATATGGCCGATTTAATATCTTTCTTTGTTTTAACAAGCAGATTTAATTGCTTTTGATCCTTTTTCCAAACCACAGGCGTTTGGTGGAAAATGGCGGTAGTGCCATCAGTATAAGTTACTTTAATGTCAAACGGAACCGCAAAGCCACCTATATTCTTTATAGCAAAGTTATAGCCTGCCTGGGTTTTTGTAACATTTTGCAAATCAAGGTCGATGTAATCATTGCTAAAAAACCAGTTATTAAAAAACCAGTTCAAATCCTGGCCCGACCCGCTGTTCATCGAGTTAAAATAATCCCAGGGTATTGGATGTTTGCCGTTCCAATTGTCCATATAAGTATGCAGCGCTTTTTTGAAAAGCTCGTCGCCCAGCATATCTTTTAGGGCAAAATAGCTTAATGACGGTTTCCCGTAAGAGTTATTGCCATAACCGCCCCTTAACTCACTTGATGGCGTAATAATGGGCAGGTCCTCAGCGGTCGCCGGGTCATGGATCCAGCGGTTGATCCGAAATTGCTTATACAGGTTATCTGCCTTATCCTGGCCGACCTCCGAAGCGCCGATCAGCCTTTCAAAGGTAGTTGCCCAGCCTTCATCCATAAAAGCATAACGGCTTTCGTTAATACCCATATAAAAAGGGAAGAAGGTGTGAGCTATCTCATGATCCTGAACGAACTGCGCAAACCGTATATCATCGGTATGACTATCGTTCACCATCATCGGGTACTCCATATCCGCAAATCCTTCAAACGACGTCATTTTAGGAAAAGGATAGGGAACCCCCGGCCAGTTGTGCGAAAGCCAACTCAACGAGTTGCGCCCGGCTTGCACCGCGTGATGAAAATCTGCAGACCTGTCATTAAACGCCGATTGCATGCTTGCGCGCCTTCCTGTGGCATCATCAACAACGGTACTTGCTGCATCCCAATCATAATGATCACTTATGCCTACAGCCATATCGCTAACGTTGGTTGCTTTCCACGTCCAGGTATTTTGTTCATTTTGCGCGGTTATATTCTTTTTTGCAAGGTCTTCTTTTGTGGCAACGTGAATTGTGGAGTCGCTGGTAAAAGATTCCTGCAATCTTTTTTCATATTCGGGCTGCAATACCTGTGAAGGATTTTGCAGCGTACCGGTTGCCCAAACCAGATAATTTTTAGGTACGGTTACGTTTAAGGTATAGTCGTTAAAATCGTTATAAAATTCCTGTGCATCTAAAAATGGCAGGGTGTCCCATCCATTATAATCATCATAAACCGACACCCTGGGGTAAAAATAGGCCAGGTAATAGGTAGTAGAATCTATCATACCCTCGCGCCCGCTTTGTTTTGACACTTCAAAATGCCATGTAATATCAAGATTGACGGAATCATGCGGCATCAGTGGTTTTAATAAGCCCACCATTTGGTTAGTTGACGCCATAGTTTTATTGTTCCAATCCTTTTTTGTGCCGTTGATCAGGAAATTATCAATTTGCACGCCGGGCGTTAAATAATCATCCCCGGCAGGGCTGAAGCGTGCAACACCGGGCCTGTGAATATTTAATATCAGCTTCATGTTCAGCCTTTTTAAAGTATCCGGGCTATTATTAAAATAAGTGATCACTTCATGCCCTTTCACCGTCCTGTCGGGCGGCATGGCTGTGATGGAAATATGATAGTGCCCATGATTTTCCCAGTAGTTTTTACCGGGCTTACCATCCATAGCATGGGTCCCCTTTTCATAAGCACGTTTTATATCGCGTGGCATATAAAGTTCCTGGGCCTGCACCTGCCATAATACAAGGCACATAAAAGCGGATAGAATGATTGATTTTCGCATTTTTAAAGATGTTATTTATGGACAAAATAAAGATAATTTATTCAAAAACCACCCATCAACCTGTAATTGTCCATGGTTTTTAAATGCTTTCCCCTTTATTTTCAATGGTTTTAGGTTACAAAAAAGTAATTGCAACAAGTTTGCAAAAAAAATCATTTTACTATTTGCACTCCCATAAATATTTTTTTACTTTGCAACAGTTATTTTAATAGGGGTATTAAATAACTAATTTGTAGCCACCTGCCTTTGGGCGGGTGGTTTTTTTATCACTGATTTTTACTGATGCTACGATTTCACTGATTTTAGTACAGTTTAAATGTTTTATTTATAAATTCGAATCTCCGGGCACTGACGTACTTATCAGTGAAATCAAATAATCAGTTAAATCTGTGATCATGAAGTATAAGTTAGGTGATTTTGTGCGTTTTGTTGATGAGAAGATGGAGGGCTTTGTTACCCGGATCATTGACGAACAGATGATTGGTGTTACCGGGGAGGATGATTTCGAAATTCCTGTACTGGCGAGTAAAGTAACCACGGTACATGGCTATGTTCCGCCAGGGTCGGTTAAAGAGACAAAAGTTGATGAGCCGGAATTTACCGGCGAATTTAGCGCCAAAGGAGTGTATTTAGGCTTTGTGAATGATCCAAAAGCAAATTCAGTGGTGCATTTTCAATTGGTGAATGATACCTCTTTTCAATTGCTGGCTGCCTTAACTTCCTCGGGACAAAATAAATTTAAAGGCGAGTTTGCCGGTATCATCGCTCCAAAAACTGCGGCAAAAATTTATTCGGCACAAATGGCTGATCTGCAGCTATGGCCGAAGTTTACGTTAAACATCACTTTTTTTACTACCCAAAACGTGGAACCGCCTGCCCCGCTTGCAATTCACGAAAAATTTAAGGCTAAAGACTTCGCCGGCTCAAAAAAACAGCTACCTGTGCTAAAACAGCAGGGGTGGTTAATCCAACTGGATGAACCCGAAATAATTATTGATGCACAAAAGCTGAAAGAAAGCTTTTTCAAATCGTCGGACGAAAATACTGTATTAGACAAGCCGGGCAAGGAAGTTGACCTCCATATAGAAAAGCTGCGGAATGATTACCAGTTTATCAACAGTACAGAAATATTGAAAATCCAACTCGATCATTTTCATAAATCCCTCGACGCGGCTATTGTGCATCAATTGCACGAAATTATTTTTATCCACGGCGCCGGCAACGGAACGTTAAGGAACGAAATACACCGGATATTAGGTAAGCATCCAAAAGTTCAGACCTTTATGGATGCGCAAAAAGAAAAGTTCGGGTATGGGGCTACCAGGGTCATTTTAAAGTAGCGGGCGCGCAAATGCGTGCCTGATGGCGCCATGAATGCCCCATATTGCGCAAGAGCGGCCAGCTAAGACATCTTACGGATTAAAACCGGTCACTTTTCATTGATGAATTTTTGCGCGATACCTAAAGGGCGAAAGGTAAAACGCTTTTTAATGTGGTGCCCGCCGATACGGTGCAATACGTTCCGCAAAGTTTCTATTACTTTTATAGTATGTTCTCCTTTATTGATCATCACGCATTCTGCCATTACGGCGTGGGCCGCGTCGGTGATCTCTGACCGGGTGGCTATGCCTGTTTTGTTAAGCGTTTCCAGCACCTGGGTTGCCCATACTACCGGGACGTGTGCTGCCTCACAGATCCATAATATTTCATCCTGGATCTCCCCGGTTCTTTCAAAACCTATTTCAACGGCAAGGTCGCCGCGTGCTATCATTACACCAAAGGCTTTTTGCCGCATCCCTTCTATCAGCAAGGCAGGCAAATTTTTAACAGATTCAGGCGTTTCTATTTTCATGATGATGTACGGCGGCTTTGCAGCTAATTCATTTAAGGCAGACTGTAAATTTTCAAGGTCAGTTGCGTTCCTGATAAATGAATAGCCCACAAGATCAGCGTACTTGCAAATAAATGGCAGGCATGCTTTATCAAAATCGGTGATCGGGGAAACAGAAATTTCGGAGTCAGGAAAATTAATGCCTTTGTGTGACTTTATTTGCGACTTACCTGAAGAAATACGCACTATCCTAACTGCAGCGCCTCTTTTTTCAATAGCCTCAACTACCCCTTCAATCATACCGTCATCAATAAACACCCGTTCACCCTTTTTTATCATCGAAACGATTCCGGGTATATTGGGGTTGATTACAATGTCATCCTTAGCAAAGTGTTTGGGGTGGTCTGCAAGCCAGATCAACTCGTTTTCTTTGATTTTCACCTTCCCCTTTTTATGTCCCTTATTAATTAGCAGCGTCCTGATCTTCGGTCCGGCTATATCCATGTATATCTTACAATTCAAACCGGTTTCGTGGCATGCCTTTTCAAGCTGATGAATCATGGCAGACCAGGTAGCTTCATCGTCATGGGCACAATTTATCCTGGCTACATTCATCCCATTTTGCAGGAGTGCTTTTATAAGGGCATAATCTTCGGTAAACGAAATATCAAAAGTGACCATAATGAATGGCGTGCTATTTTCGTTTTTTTCGCCAAAAAGGATCTTGCTTCTTTCTTCGATTTGACGGGTCCCAAATTCATAATTGCATTCGTCCAGTTCATCAGGCGGGTAGTCTTGTTTCAGCCATTGCAATATGGATTGTAATTGCCTGTGGATATGGCTCTCGGAACTGGCGAGGGAGGAAAGGCCGTGTATATGAAGCGCATCCTGCAATTCGCGGATATCTTCGCTTCTCAGGGTTAAATAATGGATCAGGTTTCGCAAAGAATGTTGCTGTTGCGGATCAATATCTTTTAACTTCAATACCCGTTTTTCACTTTCAAGCAGCATGTTTTTTTCAAGCTCCCTTAAATGTGTCCGTACCTTTTGCAGCGAGTCAGTTTTCATATCCAATAAAATAGCTTGTAAATACAAACAAAGTTACTGGTAGCGGGCGCTTTAACTATGATGGTGGTCACAATTAAAAATGATGACAGCCAAATTGCATTTAGTGTCCGATCTGGGGGTAAACGACTATATCAGGGTAGCTTATCCAGCGCTACATCAGGCATTTTACGGGATAAAAGCCTGTCAAAAATAATATTCCTGGTGGTGTAATTATTAAAGAAGCCACAATTTTGAAGATAAAAAGCACCCCCATCCACCCCGCCAGAGTAATCCATACGGTACCCCTTGGCGCCCGTATTATCAGCGGTAAACCGGGCCTTATTCAGTTCCGTCCATTTACCGTTTTCATCGGCTATCCACTCATTGTTAAAATAAACTTTACGGGTGATAGTTCCCTGTTCAGGGTCAAAATTTTCTAAAAAGGAATGCAGGTGCTTTAAGTAAGTATTGGTTTGCGGCCGGCTGAAGCTGGCGATCAAATGCCATTCATTCGCTTCAGGGGCAAAAAACCAGGCGGTATAAACCGTATGATCGTTACCGTCGGGTTTCGCCTTCACTAAAAACTTATAGGTATTACCCGCTTTCCAGTTGTATAGCATATAGCTTTGCCCACCTGAACCTTCACTGCCAAACTCACCGGTGTGCACATTGGCTCCCTTTTTTACCATCACAATTTTTTGATCATCCGGTATTTTTTTAGGGTCGTCCGTATTAAAAGGGCTCCATACCGAAAAGAGAATATGTCTTTCGGCCGGCGAATTTACCTGCATCCCAAAATACCCTTCACCAAAGCCGCAGGCCATAAAATAAGATCCTAAAACGTCATTGTTTTTCGGTACCGTTACTTCATTATAAAACCATTCCGCATTCTTATTATCCGGAATTACATAACCAAGGTGAACGGAGGGACCCCTCCTTCCCCAGTAAAAAAAATCACCTTCATTATCCCGTACAAAGGATGTGTTTTCTTTGATGTTTGGCCCTGTCAGCGCCAGGCTGCTTATGTCAGCGTAAATGCTGCCGGTTTTACTGCGCCCGGCTATTTTAATAGCCACATACCCTGTATCATTTACAATCCATTCTCCTGCATAATGAGCGGTAAGGGAGCTACCCTCTACCCTGATGTTCCGGGTTTTGTTTAAAGCTGATATCGTTAAAGCCGTCATTCCATCGGCGACTTTAAGGTTGAGGAACAATTTAAAACGCCCTGCTTTAGCAAACCTTACATAGGTAACAAAAACGGCATTTTTGTTAGTCCAGTTAACTATGCCAGCATTGCTGATATTGCCCCCAATAGTATCTTTATCCAAGCGCCAGGCATTGCCCCCTATAGG
Source organism: Mucilaginibacter gotjawali (assembly GCF_002355435.1). NCBI lineage: Bacteria > Pseudomonadati > Bacteroidota > Sphingobacteriia > Sphingobacteriales > Sphingobacteriaceae > Mucilaginibacter > Mucilaginibacter gotjawali. Next base: position 1,821,941 of record NZ_AP017313.1, on the reverse strand, counting down.
CACATTAACCGAAGTATCCTGATCATTATTTGATACATATTTCGCCCTGCACGGCAGTTGTTTCATTATCAAACACACACACAATACTACTGAGAGTGCAATTACCTTCCCGTTTATGTTCATTTTACCCGTTTTTCCAAATGTCCTATTAAAAACCCAAGACAACCCTGCAGATAGAAAAAGCAATCCCACCTGGAATCAACAGGTCGAACCCGGCACCGCGAACCCGGATAACGCAGGCAGCATTTCTACTGATTTCTAAAAAAAGCGCTACTTCTCCAGCACAAACGTGATATTTGTCCAGTTGGCAGCAGCGGTGGCGCTGTGGATGATCTCCTTAATTACCCAACCATCATCCAGGTATTTGTTTACATAACTTATTTCATAAGCTGAATGCCGGTTGGTAACCGTTTGCTCATAAACATTAATATTTACCGTAATTACTTTTTGTGCCATGATGTTCAATTTGATGTTTACAGGTACACATCCACAAGACGCCAGCCCCGGCCCGTAACAGCGGTGAATTTAGGGCGAAGCACGGGAAAAATCAAAAAAATGCGAAGAATTTAAAAAAAAAGACCGGCGGACCATATTATTCTATCAATAAACAACGGCTGTTTATTTTTAAGGATGTAAAACGAAATACAGTACGGGCTGCATGTTGCACACGGCGTATAATCATGACCCAACTTCTTTCTTAATTAATCGGCCATCACCCTGAATATCATTCCCATTATTATCGCGGTAAAGTTTAAAACTTATATAAAATACTGACCCTACGCCCGGGTCGCTTTCAAACCCTATTTTACCGTTTTGCAGTTCAGTAAATTCTTTACATAGTACCAGGCCCAATCCAATTCCTTTTTCGTTTTTAGTTCCGTAAACCGAGTTTACCTTGAGCGAAAATATATTGGCCTGTTCCTCAAACGGGATGCCTATTCCATTATCCTTTACCATGATACGGCATTCGTCATCAACAACATCGCTTAATATAATAATCTCACCACCCGGGGACGTAAACTTAATGGCATTACTTATCAAATTCCTGACAACCAATTGAAGCATATCTGTATCGGCAATAATGTATACATCTGGTTTTAATTGATTGGCAAGGTGAATCCCTTTTTCAGCTGCTATTGTTTGATGGATCTGGAAAGTAGATTTCAAAACATCTTTAACGTTCACCTTTACGCCGTTTACTTTTACGCCGTGCATTTGCGTTTTGCTCCACGAAAGCAAATTCGACAGCATTTGTTGGGTATATATTGTTGACTTCAGCAGATCTTTTTTTATTGATTCTTTTTCACTTTCTTCAAGTTTAAACTCCGAAAGTATCTCGAGGTAATTTTGGATCGACGATAATGGCGAGCGAAGATCATGTGCAAGAATTGAGAATAATTTATCTTTGGTATCGTTGGCTGCTGCAAGCTCAGCAGCTTTTTCTTCCACCAGCTTCTTTTCCGCGAAATAGCTTTTCCTCACGGTTGTGGTTACAAAAAACATAAAAAGCACGATAGATACATAAGTATATGAAAAATCAATAAACCGGCTTTGTTTATCGGCATAAGTATAACTTATTAATTGTGGCTGCAAATATTCAATCAATAAAAGCATGCCAACTATAACTACATTCAAGGTTATCCAAAACCAATACTGTTTGCGGGGAACAATGGAGATCGTCAGAAAAAAAGAAAGCATGAAAATTAACAGCGTGGGTCCGTTGATGCCTGAATTATATTTAAAGTTAACGATCAACAGTATATTGATCACCGTCATGTAAACGATAACACTGGCGTTCAGCTTCAACTTAACCCTCGAGTAGTAGTAACAAACTCCGGCAATAAAAAAAACAAACAGCATTAACACCGCTAATTGTTCTATCCCCAGGATATAATTCAATGCAAGGGTAAGAATAAGAGTGACGGTTGAAACGAAAGTTATCGCATTAAATATCCTTGCCTCCAATGAGAAATCAACAGGTGTCCCAATAATTTTCGACCAAAATGACTGCTTCATTTTTATGTATTATTCGGATTTTTTTTATTTTGAAGTATATTAACTAAAGCTATAAAATATATATCATATGTAAGCCATCCGGAAATTTTTTATTTACCTTTACCTGTTTTAAACAGATAAAATCAGTTCAATATTCACCCCGCATAGGTAAAATATCAATTAATAGTTATATTAGTTGGCAAAATCCCCTGTCAGATAATTCATGCTTTATAATCCGTTTTACTTCAAATTCTGATGAAAAAACTAATCATCATTTTTTTAACGTTTACCGGTTTGGCGCAGGCCCAGCCGCAAATTAAATGGCCGGACCATAAAAAGGCAGTGATCATATTAACCTACGATGACGGGCTTTATTCGCAGTTAAACATTGCTATCCCGCAGCTTGATTCAGCGCACCTTAAAGGCACTTTCTTTTTGTCTGGCGATCTGAATTATGAAACAATACCCCGATGGCGTAAAGCCAGCAGAAAGGGCCACGAACTGGGAAACCATTCCATCTACCATCCATGTATGAGCGCAAACGACAACCCTGTTGCCTCAGACCATTATACCCCGGCTATGATTTTGGAAGAGATCGGGGTTATGAATAATTTTTTATTTGCGGTTGACGGTAAATCATCGCATACCTATGCTTATCCGTGTACCGAAACAACTGTTGGCGGTAAAAACTATGTTGATTCGCTCAGGAGATCCGGCTTAATCAAATACGCCCGGGTTGGAGGCGACAAAGACGCCATTATAACCGATTTTAAAAATCTGGATCCTCTGCTGGTACCGTCGTATGGGTTGGAGGACAACACAACGGCCGACCAATTGATCACCTACGTTAAAACCGTCCAAAAAAAAGGAGGCATGGGCATTTTGATGTTTCACGGCATTGGCGGTGATTATATTACCACGCCTGCGCTTTCGCATAAAAAACTGATTAATTACCTGGCAAAAAACAAAAAAGATATTTGGGTGGCTACTTTTCAGCAAGTAATGGAATATATTTCAAAAGCTGTAAATGAAAAATGAAATGAAAAACCTGAAACGGAAAAGGCCTGCAGATCACAAAATGCAGGCCTTTGCTGTTTAAATATATCTATCTGCTACCGCGTTCTTTTGGGCTTCTTTTTGCCCCGGGCATCCTCTTTCAGTTTCGGTTTTTCAATAAAGCTGATCACCCGTTTTGAAAGCAACACCAATAAGCCCAAACCTATCATAATAAGGCCGCTGATTAAATAACCCCAAATGCTGTTTGGTGCAAATAATTTTTCAGGCACCTGGAAAATACCGTGCAGAAAACTCCAGCCAAACCATCCAAAAAAGCATAAAGTAAAGGTGATAATAAAACTGATCACCCCATTCAGCCAGTGCCAGTCTTTTTTATAGGCAACAAACCACGAGATGACATAAGCAGCTACCAGGCCAAAATTACCGGCCTGCTTGATAAAATTCATATCACTGGCTCGTCTTGCCGGTAAATTAAGCCTGGCCATCCTTTCAGACTGAAGGTATAAAAAGTTATAATCGTGCAAAAAAGCAAGCGTTTGAAAAGCATAAAAAAACAGCCAGAAAGCAACCAGGTTGATGACAATTAACCTGGCATTTAAATTTGACAACAAACTTCTCATAACAATTTTAGGTGAACTGCAATTATAAAGATTTTGATACGATTTTAGTGTTCGAAAATAATATTTTCTTAATTTTTATAGCTTTGGGATATGGATAAAAAACAACTGTTATTTCCCCTGTTTATTCTGCTTGGCTTATATGCTATTAATACCGCAGCTCAATCAAATCCCAATAACAATCAGCCGCTTGCAAGCCTTCAGCAGCAATTTGCCGATCTGAGGTTTGGAATGTTCATCCATTTTAACGTTCCCACCTATATGAACCAGGATTGGCCAGATCCGGATGCATCCCCCTCGCTATTTAATCCGACAAAATTGAACTGCGGCCAATGGGCCAAAGCGGCAAAGTCTGCCAATATGAGTTATGGCTGTTTAACTACCAAACACCATAGCGGCTTTTGCATATGGGATACTAAAACCACTGATTATAACGTAATGAACAGCCCGTTAAAACGTGACGTAGTAAAAGAGTTTACCGATGCTTTCAGGGCAAATGGTTTAAAAGTGATGTTGTATTATTCGATACTGGATACCCATCACCGTTTACGCCCAAATTCTATCACCCGTAAACATATTGATATGGTGAAGGCTCAGATCACCGAGCTGCTGAGCAATTATGGCGAAATATCAGCGCTGATTATTGACGGATGGGATGCACCATGGTCACGTATCTCGTACGACGATATTCCTTTTGAAGATATATACCTCCTTGTAAAAAAGCTGCAGCCAAACTGTGTATTAATGGACCTTAATGGCGCCAAATACCCATCACAGGGCTTATTTTATTCAGACATTAAGACCTATGAAATGGGTGCTGGTCAGCGCATGTCAAAAGATAGTAACCTGATGCCTTCTTTAGCCTGTTTGCCCCTACAGCAAAGCTGGTTCTGGAAAACCTCGTTCCCCACTCAGCCAGTTAAAGACCCTGTAAAGCTGGTAAATGAAACGTTGATTCCGTTGAATAAAGTAGATTGTAATTTTATTTTAAACGTTTCGCCAAACCGCGATGGCTTGTTTGACGATAACGCACTTGCCGCATTAAAGCAGATCGGCAAAATCTGGCATAATGAAGGCCCTGAAGCAAAACTGCCGCCGATTGATGCACCGATCATATCAACCAATATTGCCAAAAAACAGGCCTCTTCTTCCAGCTGGAGTGAAGACGATAACATTATGGACTTTGCGAATGATGATGATTTTACCACCTCATGGATCTCAAATCTGACCGTCGAACATCCATGGTATGAAATTGATTTCGACAGGGACAAAGCCTTCAACGCCATCAGCGTAGCCGAAGAGAAACCGAATATCAGCAAATATCGCCTTGAATATTTTTCAAACGGCGAATGGATACCCATTTTCAATGGCGAAAACAATAAAAAAGTAAAAGTGCACCGTTTTGGCAGGGTGTGGGGCAGCAAAGTGAGGATATGGATAGATAAATCGGACCATCAGGCTTCTATAGCGGAGTTTGGGGTTTATGATGAGCGGAGATAGTGATAAGAGGTTAGAGACTGGAGATTAGTTATCGAAAAAGGATAAATGGTGTTATATCTTCAAACTAAAATTTTCTCTTTCGGACTTCCGGACTTTTCCGACTTTCGGACTAAAGATACTTAATCAACTTATTCAATAAAATCAACTTAATTAACCAAACACATGGAAGTCCACCATCATCCTGAATTGCCGCATGGCGAGAAAAAGCGTTTTAAGGAATACGTTCTTGAGTTTTTAATGATCTTCCTGGCGGTAACCATGGGGTTTATTGCCGAGAATATCAGGGAGCACCTTTCCGACAATGCCAAAGAAAGCGAATATATTACCGGGATGATTAAGAACCTGGGGGTGGATACCATTCGGTTGAAAGAAGTTATAAAGGAAACCGATGTCCAGATAAAGGGTTTCGATAGCTTAATAAATGTTTCGAAAAATAAACTGGTAGAAATACCTGTACAAGACTCTCTTTATCTGATGACCTCCAGATATATTTTTTATGCCAATGATTTTAAAAACGACGACATTACTTTAACCCAGCTACGAAACGCAGGCGGATACAGGCTGATAAAGGATAATAATGTATTGGACAGCATTGCCGAATATGAATCGAGAATTAAAGATATTGATGACGAGTTTAATGGCGTAGTCAGGTCGCTTGAAAAGGCCCGCGACAATGCGAATTTTATATTTGATCTACATGCAGGGCACGTTTTTAAATTTCACCCAACCTCAACCCCTCTTTTAATAACAAATGATAAAGTAAAAATCTATAATTACTACAACAGTTGCTGGTATGCGCTTCTGGCGATAGATGGGTATGAGCATATGCTGAAGGAACATCTGAAATACACCACCCACCTTATTGCTTACCTGAAAAAAGGAATATGATGTGGAGTAAATCTGAGGGCTAACCACCTGTTTAATTGGCGCCAAAAATAAAAAACAATTTTCCGGGTGATATTTTGTTAATTTAATACACTTGTTATTAAAAAGCAGGCTTATGGCACAGCAAGGAAATTTTGGAAGTACATATGCAGACAGGGAAATGGCCTTTATGTCCCTTTATAAAAGAGCATTCCCCACGGTGGCGAAATATGTAAGCAAAATGGGGGGCACTTTTGATGAGGCGAAGGATATCTTCCAGGATGCGCTGGTTATTTATTATGAGAAAACGGCAATCGGAGCGATTGAACTTCACTCAAGCGAGCAGGCATATATTTGGGGGATCAGCAAACATCTATGGGCCAAAAAGTTCAGGGAAAACATCAATCAGACTACGCTTGATGATAGTGAAATGGATTTTATGGAGGAGGATGAGTTGCAACCCGCTGCAAACAAATTGATGCATTACCTTGAAACTGCCGGGCAAAAATGCATGGAGATTTTAAAGGCGTTTTACTACGATAATCTGCCTGTAACTAAGATCACTGAACTGTTTGGCTATTCGGGGGTTCGGTCAGCGACGGTGCAGAAATACAAATGCATGGAAAAAGTCAGAGAAACCATTAAAGAAAGATCATTGGCTTATGAGGACTTCGTTGAATGATATTAAATTGATTGATGGCCACATCTTTAACAGCAATCAAACCGAAGATGCCCTGTTATTTGATGCACTGCTGATCCTTAACCCCGATCTGCCTGACCAGGTCATGTGGCAAAAAAAGACGCATTCGTTTGTGCAACAATATAGCCGTAAAAAGCTCAAGGCGGAAATCGAAGCTGCTCATCAAATATTATTTAATGAACCTGAGCACAAAAGTTTCAGGCAAAGGATTTTGAATATTTTCAGGTAGGGTATTTACGTTGAAAGGTTCCTCAACTCAATCAACCTAATCTAACCCGGTCAACTTAATCAACTTAAAAAATGAATTACAAAAATGAATTTCGCAGCTATGCTGTGAGCCACCTTCGTATTGACGCTACTTTGGTAGACAACTATACCTCACAAACAGGCAAAAACGCCTTCAGGATGGGGATGACGCCCTATATTATCGAGGAACGCCAACTAAACATATCCCAACTGGACGTATTTTCGAGGCTGATGATGGACAGGATCATCTTCCTCGGGACCGCCATTGACGATAATGTAGCCAATATCATCCAGGCCCAGTTGCTTTTCCTGCAATCCGCCGATCCGAAGCGCGATATCCAAATTTACATTAACTCACCCGGAGGATCGGTATATGCTGGCTTCGGGATCTACGATACCATGCAGCTGATCACACCGGATGTTGCTACTATTTGCACAGGTATGGCCGCTTCATTTGCTTCCATCATCTTGTGTGCCGGCGCCGAAGGTAAACGCGCCTGCCTCAATCATTCAAGGGTAATGCTGCACCAGCCATTAGGCGGTGTACAGGGCCCGGCATCGGATATTGAAATTACCGCCAGGGAAATACTTAAAGTAAAAAAGGAACTTTACGAAATTTATGTAAAACACTGCCACCAGGAATACCAAAGGGTTCATGATGTATGCGACCGCGATTTTTGGATGAAATCAGCAGAGGCAAAGGAATTTGGGATAATTGATGAGATTTTGGGGAGTTAGTCCGAAAGTCGGGAAAGTCCGAAAGAAAAAATCCGGGCCAGACTTCCGAAGTTTTGAAAACTTCGGAAGTCTCTTTTACTCCGCCCAAACCTTATTCTCCACTCCTACCCTCACCCAAAGCATCACAGCGTTTAATAGCGTAAAAATGATGGCCGTATCGTACAAATGAAAAACCAGGGGTATGATGGCGATCTCGCAAACCACCTCCATATAATTGGGGTGTTTTAAAAATCTATAAGGGCCTTTTTTTACCGGGTAAACACCGGGGATGCGGTATATTTTGGTGTTCCAGTATTTGCCTAAAGATGATAGCGCCCAGTATTTGAACGATAGCACAGCAATAAACAGCACCAGGAAGACCCACGAAATGGGAGGCTGCCCTTTTAAAATGTATTCCGCGATGATCGAGACAATAAACAACGTATGCAGCGCGATCATAAACGGATAATGGCTTTGCCCGTATTCAATGGCGCCCTGTGACAGGAGCCATTTTTCATTTCGCCGCGCGATGAATAGCTCGGAAAGGCGTTGGATGATGAAGAGGATGATGAAGATTGTAAAGTACATTTTTTTGAGTCCGAAAGTCCGGAAAGACCGAAAGTCGGAAAGATTTATAAGGTAAATAACTCATTTAACTTTAGGGAACCAAGATACATCGCCAGGCTTTTTCTTCCGGACTTTACTGACTTTCCGGACTTTCGGACTTCAATAAAACCATCTCGCTTGAAAAACCCGGCCCCATGGCCAGCATTAATCCATAGCCGGGTTCAAAGCCGTCGGTCATAAACTTTTCCAGCACATACAAAACCGTCGCGCTGCTCATATTGCCGTAATCGTTCATCACCTTTCGGGTATTTCCTAAAAAACCGCCCTCAACACCTAAAGCATTCTGGTAAGCATCCAGTACTTTCTTTCCACCCGGGTGAAAAATAAAGTTTTTGATATCGCTCAATTTAAGGCCTTGTTTTTCTAAAAAATTAACAATATCTGTGTTAATATACTGCGTAATAAAGGCCGGTATGTCCTTTGAAAACAACACTTTAAAACCCGTGTCCTGAAAATCCCAGCCCATCACCTCCAGCGAATCGTAATACAATTTACTGCTTGCAGCCACATAATTTACGCCCGTGGTATTTTGGTGGTTATTGCCTTTAATGATGCACGCAGCGATCCCGTCGGAAAACAGGCTGGAGCCAATAAAATTACTTTTACTGTAATCACTTTTAATGAGTGTTAAAGAGCACAATTCAACTGCCACCAGCAGTACCACCGCATCAGGGTTTGCTTTGGCCAGCGTGTTTGCTTTGGCCATACCTGAAACTCCGCCGCCACAACCCAGGCCCCATACCGGGATGCGGTTAATGTGCTGGTTCAGCCTCATTTTATTAATGATTTGTGCATCCATGCTGGGCGTTGCCAGCCCGGTAGTTGAAACGAATAAAATATCGGTAATATCCTCTTTATCGATGTCAGCTTTTTTTATACAATCCTCAATTGCCTTAACTGACCATTCAAGTGACAACCGGATATATGTATTGTTCCGTTCTTCAAAAGTATTGGGTTGTGTATAGTAATCAAGTGGCCCGGATAAATTCCGGTCGATAATTTCGGTGTTATCAAAGGCAAAAATGAGCCGGTTGGCTTCCGGGAAATTGGCCGAAAACATCTCCAGGGCATGTTTTTTGGCTTCTGTTTGTTTAATTTTAAAGGGAAGGTCTATTTTTGATACTGCAGCTATAAATGGCATATAATGTTTATTTATACCTACGTATCTATTAACGTGCCAGTTGCTTAAAATCTAAAAATAAAAACACTACCAGGTAAGTTGCATGAGCATATACAACATTACACTAAGCTAATAGTTAAACCTTATTTAAACACTTTTAACCTTTTCCTTTTCGCTGCTATTTTTTAATATGTAGATCATTCCGGCGGGAAATCCCGAAAACTGGAGCGTACCTATGGGGTCGGGCTTTAAATTCGGCACTACAATTTCAAAACTATGCAGTTCAAACTGATCTGAATTAATATCAATTGCCACAGCATTTTTATCATTATTCTTTCCAGCGATTGATTTCAGCAAATCCTTGTGTTTTATGACAGCATGCAGGGTTTGCCCCGCTACCGGTTTTTCACCAATTTTCAGCATTTTGCGCCCAACCATGTTAATAAATAATACTTCCTGCTTCTCATTTACAGCAATCACAGCGTCGGGCATAGCTTCTGCCATAATTTTAACCTGGCTTTCGGCCGAGAGCCTTTTTGTTAGGTTGATATTTTCATTTTTACCCAACCGCTCGGCCATAGCGTTAAATGCATTTGATAACTCGGCAAACTCCTCGCTGGTTTGCAGATCAAGCCTGGTTTCATAGTTTTCATGGCTCACTTCCATAAATCCATCCGCAAGCTGGTGAAGCGGGTTAACAATAAAGCCGGGGAAATTAGATATCAAAACAAAGATGATCAGGAAGGTAATAAAGCCGCCCGCCCCAAGGTAAACGGTGGCGTTATTTACCGTTTCGTGCGTGGCGTTGTTTTTATCTGTAATTGCCTTCATATTAAGGCCGTCAATAGTTTTTAATAACAATCGCACATGTCTCACCAATGCCTGCTTTTGCGCCAGGCTTCCGGATGGATTGATCAACTGGTCAAAGTCTCTCCGTACGCCGGCTGTTGCTTCATTTTCGCCATTTTCGGTAATGTTGTTTTCCTGTTTTTTTAGTGCGCTGTTAAAGGCATCGGAGGCTTTTGCCGATAAGGGCAGGTCATTTTCATCAAGCACCGAGCGCATATCCCTGGTAAAAGTGAGGGTATTATAATTGTTCTTCAGTGTTACTTTTGCGGTTTCAGAGATCTTCTCAATATAATAGATAGAGGCGGCTCCAAAAAACATCACCACTACAAATAGTATCCCAAAGCCAACAAACAGTTTTTTCCTGATCTTCATACAAAAATAAATTAACAGTTTACAACAGGTTCCTTAGTGGAAGAATTTAGTGTAGTAAATATAATTCATTATTTATGTAAACAATAACTCATGTGGCAATTGTTTGGCTAAACCATAAAAAAATTACATAAAAAAAACCTGTTTATTTGGTTTCAAGCAAAGCCAGGTCGGGTTGAGCGTATTTGTACACTTTAAAATAAATAGTGGTTTTGGTTTGAAAAACACCTTCAATGGTCGAGATCTTATTTACAAAATCAACCAGGTGATCGTTATCGCGGCACATCACATCCACCTCAAGGTCGTATTCGCCAAAGGTTCCGGCAAGGAAACTCACTTCTGGCATCAGGGCAATGGTTTGTGCCACCTGCTCTTTTAAATGAGCCGGCCTTACGTACACGGCAACATGCGCATAGGAGCGGAAACCAACCTTACCGGGATCAACCCTGCCGATAATGGTGATCACATTTTCCTCCAGCAGGCGGTTAAACCGGGTACGGATAGTACCGATAGATACATTCAGTTTTTCTGCAATCACAGTAAAGGAGGTCCTGCCGTCGTTCTGCATAAAACTGATGATGGCAAAATCTATCTCGTCTAACGAATTGCCGGCATTAACCGTTGGGCTATTCTTTTCCATTTAATGAAGATAGTGAATAATTTTTAGTATTAACATATCAAAAATAAATAATTTGCAGATATTTATATTGAAATATAAAAATTATGCAGTAATTTTGATTTTAAATGAAATACGAGCCGATAAAAAATTTTATAAATGGTGAGTTTATTACCATTGAATCCCAGCGGATCCTGGATATTACCTCGCCTGTCGATGGCACCTTGCTGACCGAACTCCCCTGTTCATCAGCCGTGGACCTTGATATAGCCGTTCTATCCGCCCAAAAAGCTTTTACCACCTGGAGCAAAACGCGTATAAAAGAACGTGTACAGGTTTTTTTCCGGTACAAGGCTTTGCTGGAAAAGCATTTGCATGAATTGGCAGCCATGGGGAGTGAAGAAAATGGTAAAACGATCGTCGAGTCCATTGCAGAGATTGAGAAATGTATCGAACTGACTGAATTTGCCTGCTCACTGCCCCAGCTGATCACCGGCGAAATACTGGAAGTAAGCAAAGGCGTTGAATGCCGCACCGAAAAAGCGCCTTTGGGCGTGGTGGCCTCCATCGTTCCGTTTAATTTCCCCACAATGGTACCCAACTGGACCATCCCCAACGCTATCGCCCTGGGCAACTGCATGATCATTAAACCATCGGAAAAAGTGCCCCTGAGTATTGGCCGCATAGCCCAACTACTTAAAGAAGCCGGTTTGCCCGATGGTGTGTTTAATATAGTACATGGCGATGCCGAAATTGTAAACGCCATTTGCGACCACCCGGGCATTGAAGCCGTATCCTTTGTTGGGTCGACCAAAATAGCCCAGCATGTTTACCGCCGTGCTACGCAAAATTTAAAACGATGCCTGGCGCTTGGCGGTGCAAAAAACCATTTATTGGTGCTGCCCGATGCCACGCCCGATATGACCGCCCAAAACGTAACCGCTTCCATGAGCGGCTGTGCCGGGCAACGCTGCATGGCGGCTTCGGCTATGCTGGGTGTAGGCCCGGTTGATCATATTATAGATAAAATTTGTATTGAAGCCCGGAAACTGGTAGCAGGTGATACGCTGGGCGCCGTGATTAACAAAGCCTCGCAGGAGCGCATTGAAAGGTACATTACTGAAGCTGAAGCACAGGGGGCCAAAATACTGGTTGATGGCCGCAATGTAAAGGTACCCGGCAAGGAAAACGGCACCTATGTTGGCCCAACCGTTATCGATTATGTTACCCCTGATATGGCCATCGCCCGCGAAGAGGTATTTGGCCCGGTGATATCTATCATCCGCACCAATACGCTGGATGAGGCCCTGGCCATTGAAAATGCCAACCCTTACGGTAATGCGGCCAGCGTGTTCACCCAAAACGGTGGTGCGGCACGTTATGTAATAGAAAAAGCAAGCGCAGGCATGGTAGGCGTAAATATTGGCGTGCCGGTACCACGTGAACCATTTTCCTTTGGCGGATGGAACGAAAGCAAGTTTGGCGTAGGCGACATTACGGGCAAAAGCTCCATTGAGTTTTGGACCAAGCTAAAAAAGAGCACCACCAAGTGGAACGCAGAGGCAGGGGTTAACTGGATGAGTTGAGCCCCCCAGCCCCCTAAAGGGGGAGCATAAAAAAGATAATTAATTAATTAAATAACAATATAATAAAAAGTCTCCCCCTTCAGGGCAATGTCATTAAGTTAAGGAATTTTAATATCGAACACCCAATGCCGAATATTGAATAATGAAGTAAGAAACTTCGAAATTCGACATTCATTATTCGATATTAATTCCCTTCACTTTTTCCTTAACTTAATGACATTGCCCTTCAGGGGGATTTAGAGGGGGCTTATGATAGACACCGAAATCACCGCAGCACAGGAAATTATCCGGGATAACCAGGATCATACCCTATTCTCCTGGAGTAAACAAAAAGGCATCGACCCGATTGCCGTTAAACGGGCGGAAGGCGTTTACCTGTACGATTATGACGGCAAGCGTTATATCGACTTTTCATCCGGACTGATGAACGTCAACATTGGCCATGGCAACCAGCGCATTACCGATGCGGTGGTAAGGCAAATGCAGGAAGTAGCCTACGTTACCCCCAGCTGCGTTACCAAAGCCCGTGGCGACCTGGGTAAAAAGCTGGCAGAGATCTGCCCCGGCGATCTTAACAAAGCATTTTTCACCCTCTGCGGTGCTACTTCTATCGAGAATGCTATTAAACTGGCCCGCTTGTATACCGGCAGGCACAAGATCATCAGCCGCTATCAATCCTATCATGGCTCAACCTATGGGGTAATGTCAGCCGGTGGCGACCCGCGCAAAATACCCGCGGATGCACAGCAGGCGCCTAATTTTGTACATATTGATATTCCCTACGCTTACCGCTGGCCTTATGGCAAAGAAACTTTGCTGAGCGACTCCGTTGCCCAGCTGGAAAGACTGATTGCTTATGAAGGTCCGGGTAATATTGCTGCGATGCTTTTTGAGGGCGAATCAGGCACCTCCGGCTGCTTTAAATATCCCGAGGGTTATATGAAAGCGGTTAGGGAGATCTGCGATAAAAACGGCATCCTGCTCATCATTGACGAAGTAATGAGCGGTTTTGGCCGTACGGGGCAATGGTTCGGCTTCCAGAACCATAGCATTGTGCCTGATATGGTGGCTATGGCCAAAGGCCTTACCTGCGGTTACCTGCCCTTTGGCTGTTTAATGGTGACGGATAAGATCGCTGCCAAATATGACGACGCCATGCTGCCGCTTGGCCTCACCTACTCGGCCCACCCGGTTTGCTGTGCCGCTGCTTTGGAAACTTTGCAGATCTACGAAGATGACAAGCTGATTGAAAACACCATCGCCATGGGTAAATATGTGGATGAACAAGTAGAACTGCTTAAACAAAAACACCCCTCCATAGGCGACTGGCGCAATACCGGCCTGCTGGGCTGTATCGAACTGGTGAAGAACCGCGATACCAAAGAGCCTATGGCTCCCTTCAACGCCAAACCTGATGAAATGAAAGTAATGAACAAGGTTGCCGCCAAAATAAAGGAACTGGGCATGTACACTTTTGTACGCTGGAACTTTATATTTATAGCACCGCCCCTATGCGTCACCAAAGAGCAGATTGATGAAGGCCTGGCCATCATCAGCGAAGCGATAAAGATTGCGGATGAGTCAATTGGTGAGTAGTGAATGGTGAGTGGTGAGTGGTCTGTTGTCAGCGGGGGATTATCGCAGACAAAATCACTTGCTACCCACTACTCACCTTTAAAGTCTCAGCGGGGTCTCTCGCAGAGGACCCTGCGTTTCTGGAGATCACCCACAACGCAGGGTCCCGTGCCGGAGACCCTGCTGGGACCAAAATGGAAAAAACAGCAACGGATGCAGAACGCACCAATGGTGCGGATATGGGGGATAGATGGGTTGGGGAGTGGTTGGGGGAAGGATAACGCAGGGGTGTTTTTTTGTTTTATGGGATGTTTGTGGGGAAAACGGACGAACACCCTTTTGGGTCAACAGTCCATAGATGATGGCCATGCAAGATATAAACGGTTTTGCCATGGACCATTGACTATGAGCCCACCCGGCTTTCCTCCCTGTTTAAACACACTGTTTTTTAATTCAAGATTAAAAGTTACCTTTACAGAGGAGGATTTGAGCTATGGGGTTACCGCTGCGCATTACATTTAACGATAAAGATTACGTATACCAGATTATTGACAGTAAGCTGATCGATCAGCACAGTACTGAATTAAATCTATTGCTGAACGGCGAAAAGGTTGGTTTGATAAAAAACGAAAAAAGGGTTTGGGTACAAAAAGACGATAGCAAAACCATCGATCCCGAGTTGATCCAGGCGTTGGGACGTTCAGTTTCCTTACGCATGCGGATGTAAATCCGCTTTCATATCCCGTCTGCATTATTTCAGTCGAGCTGCCCGTCAATATGTGCGCCAATTTCTTCAATAGTGGCAGCAGGCAGCAGCGTTCCGTTGGTTTGTATCCACCCTGCACCGGCATCATATTCCATATCGGCCATATAGCGGTTATTAAAATAGACTCTATAGCTGTAAGCCTGCAGCAGCGCTTCACAAAAAAACAGGCTGCCCGAATACTTTATCTCAAAAGCTACCGAGCATTGATCATTATCCATGTAAACAAATTTAAACATAAATTTATAAAATGCTAATATTTTTAGCATATATTTGTTTTTGCAAAGGAGAATAACATGGATAATTTCATTGTAAAAACAGATAACGGCGCGGTATACATCACCAATGAAACAGCAGGATTTATAATAAGAGTCGAAAAAAACAGGCTGTTAAGCCCTGGAGATAAGGGCGCAATCATCATAGCAACCCTTTACCGCGAGGCATCGGGCTTTGAGCAGGTTTGCGATTATATTTTTGAAGCGGTAAACCCTGCAGTGGCTGTTGATGCCAGCTTGTTACAACAGGCGGTGAAATACTTTTTTACCTGTTATTTAAATACTACTTACTATGTAAAAACGATCCCGGTGTGCTCAAGCCTGTATACCGGCGCCATATTTGCAGATCATGCGGCGGTGGTTTGCCAATCAGTATAAATGGCTGCTGCTTTGTTACATTTGGCCTATCGCCGTCGTAATAGTATTAAATGTACATCATGAGATCATATATACTTATGCTGATGGCTGCAACCGGATGTTTTATCCTGGCTGCCGGCTGTACCAGTACCGGCCACAGCCGTAATAAATGCGGCCCGTGCCCTTTAATCGCTGTTCAATTGCCGCACATGCTATTTAAAGTGGTGGATAAAACCACGGGCGACAACCTGTTTTATGGAGCCGGCGCACCCTATAAATACAGCCAGCTGGTAATGCACCATTTGGTTAATGGCAAACCCGATAGCGTTGTGCTAAGACCGGACAGTACGTTCAATAGCTTTTATATGTACATCAACACGGTGCACAATGTTGATACGGTAACCATGCAGATAGCCAATTTACCGCAGGACATTATTTTATTCAACACTTCAAATACAGGTGGTTGCTGCTCTTTCCTTATGCTCAATTCAATTTCGTACAATGGCAATGTTGTGTTCACCAGCGCTAACGGGCCAAACCTGGTAACACTGCAAAAATAGCCCGCAGCAACTCCGCATCCGTCCGTTTGTTTCACCCAAAAACGAACGGACACTACCGCAGTAAAGCCGGGCGGCAAACAAACCCGGGAGCTGAATTTCGTTCAAAAAAAATCAAAAAGCAACAACAATTACCCCCTGTTTTACGTATAAAGGTGACGAGGTTTAACGCCATTGATTTAACGGATTAAAAATCAAATACATACGTTAAGTTACAGCTAAAAACTTCGCGATATGCTTAAAAAATCACTTGCCGGAACAGGACTATTAGATGGAGGATGTTTTAAAACGACAAAAACCCGAGGTAAGGATGCGGGCGTTCAGGGCAATTGATGAGCCCGAAACCTGCGAATTATTTATTAAAGGCCATACCGAGGTTTTAACCAGCATTGGCGTTACCAAGGTTACCTCGTCAAAAAACGGGTGGGCAGATAACCCCGCTGTATTTGTTATTATTGTTGAATCGCTTGACGGCAAAAAAGTATACGGCGGCGCCAGGGTACATGTCTCAGGCGGATCAGAACCCTTACCCATTGAACAGGCAACCGGCAAAATGGATCCGGGAGTATACCAACTGGTGTGGGCCCGGGCACAGCAGGGCACCGGCGAGATCTGCGGCTTATGGAACTCAAACGAGCTTGCCGGTTACGGCATCGGCACTCCCCTGCTCATCCGTACCCTTATTGCCATTTCATCGCAAATAGGTTTAAAATCCCTTTTCGCTTTGTGCGCCCCCTATACCGTAAAACCAGTAGTAAATTGCGGCATGGTACTGGTTGACAGTATTGGCAATAACGGCACTTTTTATTACCCCAAACTTGACCTGGTTGCCACGGCTATGATTTTACACGATGTTTCGGCCTTAAGCAAGGCCCGGGAAGACGACAGGCTGGCCATATTTGAAATGCGGGCCAAACCTGATACTTTTAAGATAAACGAACTAAAAAATAAGGAAATCACCATTGATTTCCAGCTAACTATTCCTAATCTTGATCAATGGAACCTGGCTGAAACGATAACGGCGGCCTCGCTAACTTTCCTTGGCAATAAAATCGGGGAAAATGCACCCGCTTTTTTTTAAGCAACCGGGCCAGGATACCTTACTATAAACAAGCATCAAAAAAAACGCTATGAACAATATATCCCGCTTCCGCGAAGATTTCAATAACGCTAAAGAAGTTCACGAACCCATTATCCTCCGGCTCTCCAATCCCGGGGATAAACAGACTTTCCATGAATTACTGGAAGCGGACAGGATTAAATTCGTGTGTGATGAAATATACGGTCAGCTGGAAGAACTGATTAAGGTGCAAAACCCTTCCGTAAATTTAACCCAGGACCAATATCCGGAACTCATCGCTAAGCATTTGGGCGGACGGGATATCCAGGAATATGGCGTATGGGTTTATTATCCCTGGAACCAAAGGTTAGTACACCTGCTGGATGAAGAAGAATTTATTGAGGTACGAACAAACAGAAACCGGAATAAAATAACTAAGGAGGAACAGGAAAAACTAAGGACGAAGAAAATTGGTATTGTGGGCCTATCAGTAGGGCAATCTATCGCATTAACCATTGTGATGGAGCGTGTTTGCGGAGAGCTGAGATTAGCTGATTTTGATACAGCTGAGTTAAGTAACTTAAACCGGATCCGGACAGGCGTGCATAACCTTGGGCTTAAAAAAACGATTATAGCGGCACGGGAAATATATGAGATTGATCCATTTTTAAAAGTTAAGCTATTTAGCGGCGGCCTGAATGATGGCAATACGGATGAGTTTTTTTTGGGCGGAGGCAAGTTAGATTTATTTATTGAAGTTTGTGATGGCTTGAACGTTAAAATAAAGAGCCGTTACAAGGCCCGCGAATTTCAAATACCTGTTGTAATGGATACCAACGACAGGGGCATGCTGGATGTGGAGCGGTTTGACCTTGAACCTTTAAGGCCTGTTTTACACGGGCTTGCAGATGGGCTTGATCCCGAAAGCATTGAGCACCTGACCAACGAAGAAAAAATTCCCTATATTCTAAGAATAGTGGGCGCAGATACTATGTCAGCAAGGCTAAAAGCATCAATGCTCGAAATAAAAAAATCTATTAATACCTGGCCGCAACTGGCCTCTTCCGTTACTTTAGGCGGGGGCGTTACAACAGATGTTTGCCGTCGTATTTTGCTGGATCATTTTCACGATTCCGGGCGATATTACGTTGATCCGGATGAAATTATTGCTGATAAAACGCAAAATGCATTTACCTGAAAATTTAATCAGTTTTAAGCGTAATTTTCTCCTTTCATTATGAAAAAGATTTATTTAAGCCTTTTATTCTTTCAAGCCTTTTTTTTACCCGCGGTAATTGCGCAAAAAACCATCATTTTCAGGGGGCCAATATGGTTATTGGCAAAAATGTAGCTGTTCTTGAAGATCGCAGTAAACGAATTGATATTAACACGGTGCTTAAAGCTACCGGATTTGTGCAGTCGCAAACCCAGGTTCCAAACCTGCAACTCAGTACATCTGCCTTTTGGTTACGATTTACAATTAAGAATGAGAGTCCGGAAAAACAGCTGCTGCTTAGTCTTGAATACCCTACGCTGGACGTATGTGAGTTTTATTTTCCCGTCAACGGTGTATACAATGCAGAAAAATTAAGCGATAACAACTCTTTTTATAAAAGAAAATACAAGCACCAGGACTTTATTTTCGATGTTAAAATCCCTAAAGACAGTACAGCCACATTTTATCTCCAGGTGCAAAGTAATGAGGCAATGGTATTGCCGCTAATATTGGGTACGCCGCAAAAAATTGCCGAAAAAGAACTAACGCGGGATATGCTATGGGGTATTCTTGTGGGCATACTATTGGTGATGATACTATATAATTCTTTTGTATTTATCTCTACAAAGGATATCAGCTATTTATATTACGTGTTGTACACGTTATTTATAGCGCTTACCCAAACCTCATTGTCGGGGTATACCTATCGTTTTCTGTTTCCAAATCATCCTGTGTTGTTTGATATGGGTATAATCATATTCAATGCCGTGGCCGGAATCGCGTTTTCATTGTTTGCGCAATCCTTCCTGGAAATTAAAGAACGGATGCCAATAATGGGCAAAGCATTTAAGTTTCTTATCGTATTATATTCGCTGACGATTATTGTACGCCTTTGCGGATATGCGCTCATCAGTTACAGAATGACGGATGTTGGTGCATTACTGGTAACCGTTATCGGCTTTATCACTTTAATAACGCTATCAATAAAGGGTTACCGCTCGGCAAAGTTTTTTCTGCTGGCCTGGGCCATGTTCTTTACCGGGATAGTATTATTTGCATTACGTAATTTAGGTGTATTGCCTTATAATAATTACACCAATTATACCATGCCGGTGGGTATCGCTTTTGAAGTTATTTTGCTATCCCTCGCTCTTGCCGACAGACTTAATATTTTCAAGGCGGAGAAAGAAAAATCGCAGGAAGAAACCTTAAGGGTATTACAGGAAAACGAAAAGATTATACGCGAACAAAATGTTGTTTTGGAGTTAAAGGTTAATGAACGAACCGTTGAACTAAGCGAATCAAACCACGAACTGAATAAAACCCTCGACGATTTAAAGCAGGCCCAGGGCCAATTGGTAGAAGCTGAAAAAATGGCATCGCTGGGCCAGCTCACTGCAGGCATTGCGCACGAAATCAATAACCCGATAAACTTTGTAACATCGAATATCAACCCGTTAAACCGGGATATTAAAATGATCCTTGAGGCTTTTGAGGTGATAGAGAATGTGGGCCTGTCGGATGCTTCGGCTGCCGAAAAGCAAAAAAAGATAAAGGCCTATAAAGAAGAGCTGGATTTTGATTACCTGGCAATGGAGATTAAACATTTGATAAAAGGAATAAATGATGGCGCAAACCGCACGGCCGAAATAGTTAAAGGATTGAGAATATTTTCGCGTTTGGATGAAGACGACCTGAAGATGGCCGATATGAATGAGGGGCTGGATTCAACCCTCATCATCATAAACAACCAGCTGCAAAACAAAATAAAAATAGTAAAACAGTATGCCGTGTTACCGCTTATTGAGTGTTACCCCGGAAAACTAAACCAGGTATTTTTAAATATAATTTCAAACGCTATTTATGCGGTTCAGAAAAAATTTGGCGATAATACGGGTGGCGAGATCGTTATAGCAACAAGTTACGATGAAAGCAATGTATATATAAAGATAAAAGACAATGGTACGGGGATGGATGCCCAAACACAGAAAAAGGTATTTGATCCATTTTTTACTACAAAAGATGTAGGGGAAGGCACTGGGTTGGGCATGTCCATTGCCTATAACACCATTAAAAAGCATAACGGCCAAATTATGATAAACAGCACCTTAAACGAAGGCACTGAATTTAAACTGCAACTTCCCATAACGCTGGCATAAAGGGAATAAATAAGGTAATTTTAAATTCGCTGATGTTATGTTTTATGCTGAAAGGTGGCATATCTGAAAAAAAATATCAATAGATGATCGTCATCACCTATTGATATGATTGTAAACACTTAATTGTTTAATAGTAGTCATTTATTACTATTCACAACTTACCTATATTTGTTTAAAACAGAAACCATTAAATTGAAAATGAAACAAAATACCAGCCTGAAAGTTACCTTACCTAAAATGCCGTGCCTGAAAAAATAAAAGTTTTGTATATCGATGACGAACCGGAAAACCTGGTTGGCTTTAAGGCATCATTACGACTTGATTATCAAATATTTACTGCCGTAAACATACCAGATGCTATTTCCTGCCTGGATAATAACCCCGATATAAGGGTCATATTTTGTGACCAAAGGATGCCCGGTAAAACAGGCGTCGATTTTTTTGAAGAGATAAGGGTAACGCACCCCCTGCCGGTGCGCATTATGTTAACAGCCTACACCGATGTGGAATCGATTATCGATGCCATCAATAAGGGGAACATATTCAGGTTTGTAAAAAAACCCTGGATAGAGGCAGATATTATATGGGCAATAGAAGAGGCTAATAAATTTTACATGGCCAATTCCATGCTTTTTGTCAAAAATGAAGAATTACAGAAAGCTTATAACGAGCTCAATAAATTTGCTTACAGCGTAAGCCATGATATACGGGGGCCATTAACCGGAATATTAGGGGCGATCAACCTGGCAAGGGAGATTGACGACACCTCCGAAATAAAAGAAATGCTATTCCTGATGGAAAAATCAGTAAAAAAATTAAATACTTATGTTTTAAGCATGCACGATTATTACAGCATGCAAAGAGGCGAGCTGAAAATAACAGAAATTGATTTTAATACCATTATTGATGAATTAAAGGCGATTTATATCGTGAATTCAAAAATAAACAATGTGTTGTTTAAGGTAGATATCAGGCAGGATGAAGTATTTTTATGTGATGAGGCCCCGTTGCGGCTTATTATCAACAACCTTTTATCAAATGCTTTTAAATACCAGGACACGAACGCTGAAATAAAATCTGTTGAAGTAAAAATTGTTGTAGCCGATGGCAAAGCCGTAATTCATGTGTCTGACACAGGCATTGGCATTTTGGAAAGCCATCTCGGCGAAATATTCAACCTTTTCTTTCGCTCAAATTCCGCGGAAGTGGGGTCGGGATTTGGGTTATATAATGTAAAAAGTGCACTGCTAAAGTTAAACGGGCAAATTGAGGTGAGCTCTGTTTTGCACCAGGGAACAACTTTTAAAGTAACAATTCCATCCATCTGATGAATAGAGAACTTTCATTTATTATTATTGACGACAGCGAGCTGGATTGCTATGTAACCCAAAAGTTTTTGCAGCGGGCCAATCAAAATCTCATCATTAAAACCTTTAATGATGCACAGGAGGCCTTGGAACTGATCAGGGAAAATAACAACTTCGACGTAGTTCCTCCTACAATAATTTTACTTGATCTGCAAATGCCGGTAATGAGCGGCTTTAAATTTGTTGAGGAATTCGAAAAAATACCTGCGGAAATACAAAAAAAATATGTCATCATCGTTTTAACCGTATTATCATCTTCCAACGATCCGAAGGACATCTATAAAATATTAACCTTTAAAACAGTAAAAAGCCTTGTAGAAAAGCCCCTTACCCTTGAAAAACTAGCCTCATTGCTGAAGCACGTACCGCCTGCAGGTAATAAATAAAACAGTCACGACAGTAGCTTTTGTCGTAACAGAAACTCCAGTTGATCATTGGATTGTTCCAGCTTTTCGTTCATTTCTTTTAGTTGCACGCGTTCCAGGTATTTTTCATAAGCCCTGTTTATGGTTAAATCCAATTCTTCTTCATTCCAGGGCTTAGCCAGGTAATGAAAGATCTTCCCTTTATTTACGGCGTCAATAACTGCATTCATATCTGCGTAGCCTGTTAACAGCAGCCTCATCGGGTCCGGAAATTTATCCAGCACTTTCTCCAAAAACTCTATACCTGTCATTTCCGGCATGCGCTGGTCAGTTATAATAATATGTACCTGGTTTTTAGCAAGAATATCCAGCGCCTCAGCGCCGCTGAGCGCGGTTAACACTTTATATTTAATGCGAAAAGTGGCTTTGAATGAAAACAAGTTATGTTCTTCATCATCTACATAAAGCACGGCAATTTTATTATCTGACATTTTTATGGATCTGCTTTAAATTCATTTACCAAAGTAAATATAATCATTCTATTTCTTATCATTTCACTCACATTTGTAATAGCCTGTAAATTCAGCAGATAGTAATAAATAAACATACGCCCGGTATTTTTTTTTATTGTGCCGTTTAATGGCTTACCGTTGTACCACCTGAAAACATTACGTAAAAACCCTCCCGCAAATTCAGTGCTGATACGCAGCTATCCAGCCTTTATGCAAGATAACTTTGACTATTGATTAACCAATTAAGCCCTAAGCCTTGAATCTCAGGTTCGAATAACCCCCTTGCCATATTTTACTTCAGATTCGAAACTTATGACTCATCATCTAAATTAATACGGAGCAAGAAGCCGAAAATCCCTTTGCTATTGTCTGCAGCAAAAACAAACAAAAGAGTAAGCACCCGGTGAGCCGAAAACGGGAAACAGAGTAGGTAAAAACATTAAAAAAACATCGTCATGCCTAACGCAATTTATAATTATGTTTACTATGAGCCGCTAGCAGTTGGCGGCCCTGTAACCAGACAAAACAGGATCCCTGCCTCATCGTCAACCTACGTTCCTGTACCGGGTATCATTGTCCCGCCAACAAACGATTTGGCGCCCGGCAGCCAGTTTCACCCCGATATGCCACCGGCGAGCCACACCCAGGGTACAACAACCTATACATTCGGTTTTATCAATGTATCCGGATGCGGGGCGGGGCAAACCTCAACAAACCTTGCTAACCTGCCTGGTTCGGATCCTGACAACCCGCTTTTAGTGGGTTCGCAAACCATCAACATACTGGCCGTTTACCTTGCCAGCGGCATTTCGGGCCCGGGAGGAGGTGGCCCCGGCATTTACCTTGATGCTTTTGACGAAACAACGGGTGAATTTTTAGATAATTTTTTTGTAACCGGTATTGCACCCGATAACGGACTAACGCACAATGTGAACGTGTATGGCTCACTGGGCGTAGTACCTGCAACTGAAACCGTAACCGCCGCGGCGAACCCTATGCCCACACCCGCAGTTATTAACAGCAATGCGAATTTTGATAAGTGGGACATATTGGAAGGCGCCGGCAGCAACCCCCAGGTTAGCGGGCAAAATTTAATTGTAACCGGAAATACACCATCAAACCTGGTGGCATTTGCATTTTACCAGCAGCCCGAATCGGTTTATATTACCGGCGGATACGAAAGCCCGGATATCATCCTGTTCACCCCGTTCAGCACTACATCCATAGGTACAGTTGTACCTGTAATTGGTGGCGACACAAAAGTACTGCCTGGTGTATCTTACGGATTTGCTGCGAGGATCCACAACGACTCGGAATTTGAGGTAAGCACAAAGGTTACTTTTTGGACAATACCCGAAGGTGTGGCCACCATTGGCCAATACCTGGATACCCAGGTTGCAACAGTTCCGGCCGGTGGCAGTACTATCGTATACTCATCTGTGCCGTTTGTAAACGCTGGCGGCATTGATAGCCACACTTGCGCCGCCGTTAGTTTGTTTACCCCCGGCACCGCCTGCAGTTTTAATGCCAACAGCCTGAGCAGCGCAACTGACATACCACGGCCCGACATTAATGTCGCCCATAGCTGCTCGGCCTGGAGGAACACCGATACGCTGTTTGTATCGCCGGGCGCCCCATGGCATATCATCCTGGGTCTGGGGCGCGTTCATCACTTTGATCCGGTAGCGGAGATCAGTATTGCGGTTAACGTGCGGCACGTTGCAGCTGACTTTGCTAAAAACGACAAAGTTTTGGAGGTTGTTAGGGCAAACCGGGCTATTTACTGCAAAACACCGCCATACCTTATCCCGTCTCTGCACGAAGAGCTACCGGTAACTGAACTTAAGCACGAGATAATCCCTGTTTCAAAAGGGAGAATTGAACAGCATAAGGAGTACGGCAGGCATATTGTACAATTTGAAAACCCTGCCGAGACTGAATTTAAAATTTCGGGCACCGTACCCGGAAATGCAAAACCCGGCGAGATCTACCTTGTACAGGTAAACGCTCATTATCCACGAAACGGAAAACAGCCTTCACGGATTGTTAGTTTCCTGGAAGCGTTAGTGGTGAAAGGTAAATAATACCGGCATTTTTTATACCTGTGAATGTTAGGAGGCTGCCTTTTTGAGACAGCCTCCTTTTTGCATTTTAATGTGTCTGTTTGTTTTACCACCTGCTTTAGTAAAAAACGAACGAACACCTTTTCTTACCATAGCCGATAGTCCGGGATTATAGTAAAAGAAAAAGAGCTTTACGCTGAAATCCATGAAATATGGACGCCGGAATACTACCTGTTTTCCAATACGGCAAACTTATTCTCATAATCCTTCAGTTGTGCCTGTAACTGGTTACTTAATTCCGTTTGGTGGCTTGTTTTGGCAGTGTCTGTCATACCATTCAGCAATTGCATCCCGAGCTGCACGGTGCGTCCGTCAATCGCCTGGTTATTGTTTTGTTTCAGTAATTCATAATTGTAATCCAGCTGACCGGTGATATAGTTATCAACGCTTTTTACCAATTGATTACCCAATTTGATATCATCCAGCTTATAGGCCGTTTGCGACATAAAGAACTTTTGTGCCGCAGTATCAATATCGGGTGTAATATCCGGCATTTCATCATCAAATTTATGCAGTGATTTAAGGGCCAGGTCAGGACGACCATCCTGTATAAGGCCGTGGGCAAGGTCGTTAAATGTGATCTGCATATTTAAATAGAACTGCGTTTTAGATACATTATCCAGGTACCTGGCGGTTTTAAAATTGCCGTATTTAAACTTGTTCACTACATTGCCATACATTACCAGGCTGTTGGTTTTAGATGATTGCGCATCTTTACTTACTTCAGTTTTAAAAGGGATGAGGTGATAAACAAATCCCTCTTTATAAAGATATGGCAACAGGCCGAACATACTACTCTCGCTCATGGTAGTAGTAAAGCAAATGGGCCTTTTCCAGTTATTATGTGCGATGATATCCATCATGGCCAGGTTATCTTTGGTTAAATAATTGGATGATATTTTCCAGTCCATTTCTGGTGCCAATTTTTCTTTCTGATCAGCAGTAATCACACCATTTTTTATCACTTCGTCCGGGTTAACCGTTAATTTAAAGTTTTTGGTTGGCATAAAATTGGCCAGGGAGCCATCCTGCAAGGTCATCTTTGCGCGGCTGTCGTCCGAGGTAACAAAATCAAAAACGTCCTTCAGTTCAACATTCCCGGCAATTTTGGCATCGTTGTAATAAACAACATCCCTCACCCCCTCTTTATACTTATCAAAAGGCATGGTAACCGGCAATGGCGCCGACTGGTTCATCTTTCCCTGCATCTGGTGGATATACCAGTCGCCACTAAACAGGCTCATACAAACAATACGCACATCCGGCCTTATGCCTTCAACTTCCTGGTCATACCAAAGCGAGTAAGTATCATTATCGCCATAAGTAAACAAAATGGCATTTTTTGGACAGGAGATAAGAAAGTTGTAAGCCATATCATGCGGCGTAAGTTTCGTTGAACGATCATGCGCCCGCCACTCTTTACAGGCCAGCAATACCGGCACAGCCATCATACACACGCCAAAGGAACCATAAGCTGCAAGCCTGGCATTCAGCTTTAAGCGTACAATTTCGGCAAGGGCAATTACGCCCAACCCTATCCATATCGCGAAAGCATAAAAAGAGCCCACATACGAATAATCGCGTTCGCGGGGCTGAAGCGAGTTTTGGTTAACATACAGCACGATGGCGACGCCTGTAAAAAAGAATAAAAGCGCAATCACCAGCGCATCCCTTTTTTTACGCTTAAAATGATAATATGCACCTAACAAACCCAGCACGAGCGGAAGCGCATACAGCGGCGTGTAGGTTACATCATCTATCACTGCTTTCGGCAGGTGTTTGCCCCCATCGAACAAGCCGCTTGTCCAGTTCCCGTTTACGCCCACGGTGCTTTGTTGCCCGTCAGCATCATTATAACGCCCCACAAAGTTCCATAAAAAGTAGCGGGCATACATTTGGTAAACCTGCCAGCTGAACAGCCATTTCAGGTTGTCCGAAAATGTTGGCGCCTGGCCATCGCCCAATTGCAGCCATTGCTTGTAGAACTGCACATTCTGTGCATAATACGGGTCCGATTCGGTGCTCCACATGCGGGGTAAAAACGTGTTGTGGTCGTACACATATTCCATGCTTTTTCCGGCATTCTCATATTGGGTTTTCCCTTTACGGTAAATAGCAGGGCCTTCTTTTTCATCAATAATTTTAGCATCGAAATACGGGCCGGATAACAAAGGGGTTTCGCCATACTGCACCCGGTTTAAATAGCCATATAAAGTGAAAGCATTATCAGGGTGCGAGTTGTTGAGATCGGTATTGGCAGCAGCACGGATAGGGATATAAACAAATGAGCTATAGCCGAAATAAATAAAGATGGTACACAAGAGCGCCAGGTTCAACAATGGCTTTTTATGTTTGATACTGTACCAGATCCCAAAAATGAGCACGGCGAAAAGTAACGCCATAAATACAAATGCCCCGCTGCCAAATGCCATTCCCAGCGAATTAACAAAGTAAAAATCAAACCAGGCGGCAAAATATACAGTGTAGCCCCTGATACCGAACTGGACTATAGCGAGTATAAGGATACTGATAAGAAAAGCCATTATGCCATTTTTAAGGCTGATTTTTTTAAACCTGCGGAAATAATAAACCATAGCAATTGCAGGTATGGTCAATAAATTAAGCAGGTGTATCCCCATAGAAAGGCCGATGAGGTAAGCGATAAGCAGGATCCATTTATCAGCCCCGGGCGTATCAGCTTTAGCATCCCATTTTAATATCGCCCAAAAAACAATAGCAGTGCACAAGGAAGAAATGGCAAATACGATAGTCTCAACCGCCGAAAACCAAAAAGTATCGGTAAAGGTAAAGGCAAGTGCGCCTACCAAACCGGCGCCGAAGGTTAGCAGTTGGTGTTGGCGGCTATTTTCTTCACCTGGTTTAACCAGCTTTCGTGCCAGGGCAGTGATTGTCCAGAAAAGGAACATAATAGTAGCTCCGCTGGCCAGCGCCGACATTAAATTGGTACAATAGGCTACTTTTGTACGGTCGCCAAATGACAATAATGAAAACGCCTTGCCCAGCATTGCAAACAAAGGATAGCCAGGCTGGTGCGATACCTGCAAACGGTAAGCACAGGAGATAAACTCCCCGCAGTCCCAAAAGCTCACCGATGGTTCGAGCGTTAAAACGTAGGTAGTGGTGGCTATTACAAAACAAAGCCAGCCTAAAAAATTGTTGATCTTTTTGTAATTGTGTTGCATAAGTTGTGAATTAGTTAAATGGTTGATTGAGTTGGATTAAGTTGATTGAGTTGCGCAGATCGGCGAAACCTACTCACCTCGTCAACCATTCACTTAATCAACTAATACATACCAATTTCTGCCTAATTTTTCAAATAGCTAAATCATTTAACACCCCTTAACAATATTTAACTAAAAACTGAATAATTTTAACAATTAGCGTTTCATGCGACGATTCCTGCGTAACACCACTCTGATTTTAACGGGAAAAAAAATATGCAACTAATTGTTTTATAAGTATTTTTATACATAAAACACTAAAAGCAAATACTTTAAACTTAATTACCATGAAAAAGATCATTATCACAGCGCTATCGTTGTTGGTGCTGGTTCGCTTCGGCTATGCGCAGAGTTGCGAACAGTTTTTGAACGCCACCAACGGCAAAAAGTTGGTTTACAGTAATTCGGATGCCAAAGGCAATCAAACCGGGAAAATCACTTACAGTTCGGTAAAAAAAGATGCTGCAACAATTAGCACTCACAGCGAAATAACTGACAAAAACGGTAAAGTTATTGGAAACAGCGATTTTGACATTACCTGCAACGGCTCATCCGTCAACATTGATATGCGGTCGTTTATGCCGGCAAACGGCAACAAGCAAATGAGCAATATGCAAATGCAGGCCGATGGCAAGTATTTAAGCTACCCGCTTAACCTTAGTGCGGGCCAAAAACTTGATGATGGCTCAATGGTGATCACCATATTAAATAACGGCCAAAAGTTTGGCGAAACCCACATGGATATTACCAACCGAAACGTGGTATTAAAAGAAACCATCAGTACACCAGCCGGAGATTTTGAATGTTTTAAGATCACTTACGACATCCGTATGGAAACCAAAATGATGGGGATTGGCATACCGGTGAATATGCAATCAACTGAATGGTTTTCGCCGGCGCTTGGCCGTTTTATAAAATCCGAAACTTATAATAAAAATGGCAAGCTGATGGGGACAACTGCGCTTGTGGCAATAAATTAAGCGGGCAATAATTATTGGGGTTTTTAACTGGCCTTTTGCCGTTTAAATTCCTCTATTTTACTTTCCAGTTTATTGATCGAATTCTGTAGGTCAGCAATAAACATACTGGTCTTCTCATCTTTGATGTTTTTATGCATCAGATGTGACAGGACTTCTGTGATCCTTTCTTTCGACCTTTTGAACTGATTTAAATCTCCCATATTATATCGGCTTGGTTAATACTTTGTACGGTTAAGATCCAATAGGGTTCGGGTTGTTTATAAACAAAATTTAAAGTTATTAACAAACAGGCTATAAAAAAAACACAATTACCCTGAAAACAGGGGACGATTTAATATTTAAGGTCAAAAAAAAAGCAGCAATTATATAAAATGCTGCCTTTTGTATTTATGCTGATATTCTTCGCTTAACTTTTATTCATTTTCAACTGCTGAAAATATTTCAAGTACAATATCCCATTTATGGCCGGCATCCTGTTCCCAGATACGTACATAGTTGTAGTTACTGACGATGTCGCCCTTTTTTATACGTGCTTTACCATAAGTATAGGCCAAATCGTTGCTGGTAGAGCGTCCGCCGTTTGTAGTTTGCGCCGTTATGGAGATGGCTTCATTATCAATAAACTTCATTACCTTATCCTGCCCGGTCATTGGTTCAAAACCGGGGAAATAATACCGGCCCTCGGGGCTCAAAAACTCCTTATAACTGGCCATTGTTGAAATTGACAATGAATGATTAAATACATTGTCAGTAGCAAGGATGATCTTTTTCCCGGCAAAAGGATCTTTGCTTACGGCTACCTGCCTTACCGAGTCGGGGTTTTTGAAATCAGAAATAGGATCCTGCTCAGGCTCGGGATGCTGTATACCCAGGTTGATCAGTAACTTTAAACCATTTTCACCCTCAGCCCTCCATATAGAAACATAATCGCCAAACACCTTATCGGTATCATCCGTCCCGTTTTGATAAACGTACGGCCCGGCTGTAAACGCCAGGTCGCCATTGGCAGAAATGCGTCCGAAGTTGGCGTGCTGTTTTAAATTACCAGCCTGTTTATCAATATTATTATAAAACTCAATAATGTTAACTACATTGGGTTTAAAAACAATACCTTCAGGATCAGCCACAGCTAAAAACCCGTCTTTAATTCCTTTTCTTTCAATTAATTTGTCAAAATCTTTATCTGCGTTTACAACTTTGTTTACATCGGCAGCAGGGCCCTGGGCAGCCGCCCAACCAATCGTACTAAACAATATAAAGGTGGAGAATAGTATTTTTTTCATCATTTTTTTACAGAAGTGTGCTAATTTAAAACATTTAATGGACGAAGCCTCGACGAACAGTGGTCATTGCAATAATTTATCGTTTTTTAACATTCAGAAAACAATCCGGCTTAGCTCTATATAATCAACTACCTAACGTAAGGATGTCAATTAAATTTTACTCCAGGTTGTACCATCTTTGTTATCTTTCAACTTAAAACCAATTTCCTGCAGGCCATTTCTTATTTTATCTGAAGCTGCATAATCATGGCTGACTTTTGCTTCATTTCTTAAATTTACAATAAAATCTAAAACTTTCGGCAAGTCGTCATTGGCGGCCTGTTCATTTTTTAACCCCAGGATATCAAACACAAAACTGGTCATCGTGTTTTTCAAAAGCTCCAGATTTAATGCATCGATTTTCATTTTACCATCGTGCACGGAATTAATTATCCGGCTTGCCTCAAAAAGTTCGGCAATCAGCACCGGGCTGTTAAAGTCATCGTTCATGGCAGCATAACAACGATCAGTTAAGGGCTGAATTTCAATACCTGTGGTAGCTGATGCCTTAAGGCCATCTAATAAAGTCAATGCATTCATGAGCCTTTTAAAGCCCTTTTCTGAGGCTTCCATCGCTTCGTTACCAAAATCAAGTGTACTACGGTAATTGGCCTGGAGCATAAAAAACCGAACTGTCATGGGGCTGTACCCTTTATTTAGTATGGCGTTGTCGCCGCTAAAAAGCTCATAGGGTAAAAAACTGTTACCCAATGATTTTGACATTTTCTGGCCATTTACTGTCAGCATATTGGTGTGGATCCAGTAGGTTGCAGGGTTCTTGCCGCAGGCGGCCATATTCTGGGCTATCTCATTGGTATGATGGGTTGGCACAAGGTCGATGCCTCCGCCGTGAATATCAAAATGTTCGCCCAGGTACTTATTACTCATCGCCGAACATTCCAAATGCCACCCGGGAAAGCCAACACCCCATGGCGAAGGCCACTTCATCAGGTGCTCAGGTTTTGCTTTTATCCACAGGGCAAAATCAAGTTTGCCCCGTTTTTCGTCCTGGCCGCCTAAGGTGCGGGTATTGTTCATCATATCTTCCAGGTTTCTGCCACTCAAAACACCGTAATCTTTGGTCTGGTTATATTTCTCAACATCGAAATAAACAGAACCATCCACCTCGTAGGCATAACCTTTTGCAAGGATAACTTTTACCAATTCAATCTGTTCAATAATATGCCCGGTAGCAGTTGGTTCGATACTTGGAGGTAATATATTAAAAGCTTTCATTACATCATGAAACCCAACAGTATACTTTTGTACAATCTCCATGGGCTCCAACTGAGCCAACTTTGCTTTTTTTGATATTTTGTCTTCTCCTTCATCACCGGCATCACCCTCAAGGTGGCCAGCATCGGTAATATTGCGCACGTAACGCACCTTATACCCTAAATGGGTAAGGTATCTAAAAATCAGATCGAATGATATATAGGTACGGCTGTTACCCAGGTGCGCATCGCTGTAAACTGTAGGGCCGCAAACGTAGATGCCCACATGAGGCGGGTTAAGCGGTATAAATTTTTCTTTTTTGCGTGTTAAAGTGTTGTAAACAAACAAGTCTTGATTCATGTGCGCAAACTTACGTTTTTAGTCCGAAAGTCGGGAAAGTCCGAAAGTCCGAAAGAAAAAGAAAAAACAGCAGTCCTGCCGCTTCTTCCCTGCTTCCGGACTTCCCCGACTCTCGGACTTTAATTATTTCTTCAATCCAATTTCTCTCAGGCGTTCATCCAGGTATGCGCCTGCCGTAATATCATCATATTGCTTAGGGTGAGATGCATCAATACATGATGGTAAACAACTGAGGTCCATTCCCGCTTTTGGGTGAAGAAAAAACGGCACCGAAAAACGGGAAAATTTCATTAACTCCCCCGGGGGATTAACCACGCGGTGGGTGGTTGATTTTAATTTATTATTCGTTAGGCGCTGCAGCATGTCGCCTACATTAACCACAATATCTTCACCATGGGCTTTAACCGGGAACCATTTATTTTCGCGGGTTAGCAGTTCAAGGCCGTCGGCACTGGCACCAATCAACAGGGTAATCAGGTTAATATCTTCATGGGCGCCTGCCCTAACCGCGTCGGCGGGCAACCTATCCGGATCAGTGATCGGGAAATAATGAAGCGTACGCAGGATGGAGTTTCCGTTATGAACTTGTTTATCGAAGTAATTTTCGGGCAATCCCAGGTAAACGGATATGGCCCTTAATAAATAAATGCCTGCCCATTCCAGTTTTTTATAAACTTTGAGTGTTGTATCATTGAAATCCGGCACTTCATCAACCCTAATATTTTCGGGGTATTCGCTCTTCATGGCATCATCATCGGTAACTGTTTGCCCGATCTGCCAAAACTCTTTCAGATCGGGTGCAGTAAACCCTTTGGCTGTTTCTTTTTGTTTACCGGTGTAGCCACGTTGCCCGGCCAAACCAGCTATCTCATATTTCGCCTTAATTGAATCGGGAAGGGCAAACAACATTTTCACATCCGCATATAATTTCCCGATCAGGTTTTTATCTAAGCCATGATTGGTGATTGTAACAAAACCCGTTTCGTTAAATGCTTTGCCTATCGCGTCCGAAAATTGTTTACGCAGGGTATCGCTGCCCTTTACAAAATCGTTTAAATCAAGCCTCGGAATATTTACAGTTCCCATATGATCCTTTTTTGCAAAACTATTTAATTTTAGAACTCCGGCGATGTTATATTTTTACTTTACAAGGATATTACACCTTTATGATTAAAACGCCTGGTCTTAAATTAATGCTTGCCAATAAAAGTAAGGGCCAAAAATACTCTCGCAGTTTTTTGGCCCTACATCTACCTATGAAAAACAACCCGTTGGGTGGGCGCAATTGACGGTTCAAAGAAGATGCCAACAAAAAATAAAACGGTGTTAGCTTTATTAGATTCGTTTCGCTGTTTACGGGGGGGTGTGAATTGTGGAAATCGTTTCTCAAATAACTGGCAAAATTTACACAGATGGCAGAAAGGGTTACTGCAAAACAGCGCATTTTGATTAAAAACTGCACCCACCGGGCTATAATGGGTATTTTTACTGTTTTTTTTAAATTGCATTAGCTAAACCAATAATAGTGTAAACTATCCAGCAATAATGTTGTTATAGGCTTATGGATTTCAATGTTTATTTATTGGCAACCGATCCGAATAATAGCTGCAGAGATATAATTCACTCAAGGGATACCCATTTAAAGATCAGGGTATTTTGCCTCGACAGTGAACAATTCGACCCGGATAGCAACGAAATCCAGCTTTACGGATATGCTGGCAAAAAGCTATATGCATTTGAAACTATTGGCATTATGGCCGAAGATGCATTGGACGTAGTAAGCGCCATCCAGTGGTATGCTGAATACATAGATTTTCCCCAAATGGAAATATTGCCTGATGATCCCCGCCAGGGGAACCACATTGCCGTTTAAATTTTTCGACCTTTAATATTTGACGATTTATTTTCATATATTGAAAAATACTATCCTGGTTTTAAAATTCTAATCAAAACAATAAATATCAAAATGGCAATCGTTAAGACTGCGTAACAATTTTACTGTTAATCATTCATAAGCAATTAATTAACAAAATTGTTACCCTAAGGCCCATATGTTTTTCACATTTTTACAAAACATATTGGCGTTTATCCTTATTAATAAAATCGCCCGTATATTATTTATTTCCAGGACGATAATTATGACATATCCAATAATAAAAATGCAAATCATAGAGTTTAAAAATGCAGAATATATTTTTTAGCCCGGCAAAAGCCCGTATTTTATGGCTTAATACCTTTTTGGTTTGCTCAACTTTTATTGCCGCTGCACAAAATTCAAAAACAAAAAGCGTAACGGCGCCCGAAATTGTGCCGGATACCGGCAAGGTGAGCTTGCTGATGCCGGTGACTGTTAAAGATACGGGTACCAGCAAATCAGGAGATTATTTGACACTGCAGCAATGTATTGAATATGCCAAACAACACCAGCCTGCTGTAAACATTTCAAAAATCAATATCAACATTGCCCAAACAAACAACCTGATTAATTTATCAACCGCGTTGCCGCAAATAAGTGCCTCAGGCGATCTGATTCATTATTTGCAGCAATCACAGGCAGGTACAAGCACAACGGGTTCTGCTACAACAGGGACAACATCCTCTTCAGGCCACAACTACAGTTTTGTGCCGGGGATAGCGGTTACGCAATCGGTATTTAACCCTAGCCTTCTGTATGCCTTTAAAAGTGCGCCTTTATACGTCAAACAGGCACAGCAACAAAGCGATAGTACCAAAATTTTCCTTGTCTCGGCGGTAAGTAAGTCTTTTTACACTTTACTGCTTACCCTTGAGCAAATAAATGTTTTAAAGGAAGATACTGCACAGTTTGGCAAAAGTTTCAGAGATGCCTACCTGCAATATAAGGGCGGAATTGTTGATGAAACAGATTACGAACAGGCCGAGATCACCCTGAATAATACCAGGGCACAATTAAAACAGGCCAATGAAAACGTAGTACCACAATACGCCACTTTAAAACAGTTGATAGGGTATCCAACTGATAAACAATTTAACGTTGTGTTTGACACGCTTGAAATGATGAAAAACATTCACGTTGATACTACTGAACAGCTTCAGTTTGAGAAACGTATTGAATTTCAATTATTGGGTACCAATAAAAGTCTGTTGGATCAGCAGGTAAATTATTACCGTTATTCATTCCTGCCAACTGTTTCAGCTTTTTATAATTATAACCTGGCTTACGAAAACAATCACTTTTCCGATCTTTTTTCTACTTCGTACCCAAGTTCTTTGGTGGGTATTTCGTTAAGCATCCCGATTTTTACAGGCTTTAACCGGCTTAATAATTTACACAAATCCAGGCTGCAGGAACAAGTACTTGACTGGCAGCAAACAGACCTGAAATCGCAGATAAACGTACAGTATACCACCGCATTAGCCAACTATAAAGGCAATTATTACAACTTACAGATATTACAAAAAAACGTTGCACTGTCAAGGCGGGTTTACTTTGTTGTTTCACTTCAATACAGGCAGGGCGTTGTGCCTTATCTGAATGTGATTACCGCTGAAACTAACTTAATAAATTCGGAAATAAATTATTTAAACGCCCTGTTCCAGGTATTATCAAACAAAATTGACCTGGAAAAAGCCATGGGGAATATCTCTTATTAATTGCACAAAATCACACAGCCTCTATATGAACAGAGTATTATTAAATAGCGTTTTTGCAAGTTGCCTTGTAATTGCGGCGTGCACTAAAAAGCAGGCGCCGCCTAACCCGGAGGTACCGGTTAATTTACAAATAATAAAACCAAGGACAGTATTGTATTACGAGAAAATACCGGCAACTACCCGCGCGCTTAACCAGGTAAATTTACTACCCCAGGTATCGGGCGCCGTTACCGGTATCTTTTTCACCGAAGGCACAAAGGTAAACAAAGGGCAAAAATTATATGAGATTGATGAGCGCCTGTACAAGGCGGCTTATGACCAGGCTGTAGCTAATTTAGAAGTAACAAAAAGCAGCTTGGTACAGGCCCAGCAAGATGCTGACCGTTATACTTACCTGAATAAATATAATGCTGTGGCCAAACAGCTGTATGACCATGCCGTAGTTACCCTTGAACAAGCAAAAAGCACCGTGAAAGCTTCGGAACAGCAGGTAAAAACAGCCAAAACGAATTTAACCTATGCAACGGTTTTTGCGCCCTTTACAGGGACCATTGGTATCAGCCAGGTTAGGCTGGGCGAAGTGGTAACCCCATCAGTAACTACACTTGACACGCTTTCGCAAGATAACCCCATGGCGGTTGATTTCATTATCAACGAGAAAAATCTGCCTTTTTTCGAGAAACTACAGCATGAAAAAACAAAAGTTGATTCTCTTTTTACCCTGTTAATGCCCGATAATTCGCTATACGGCCATCTGGGTAAACTTTCAATTATTGACCGGGCCGTTGACCCGCAAACCGGTACCATTCGCGTAAGGCTTGTTTTTGACAACCCTGATTTTTATTTAAGGGCAGGCATGAGTTGCGTAGTACGGGTCCATAATCAAGAGGCCGGGCCGCAACTGGTAGTACCAAACAAGGCCGTGGTGGAGCAGATGGGCGAGTACTTTGTATATATAGCAAAAGATACTTTGATAAAAGTGAGCCCGGACAGCCTTAAAAAAATGGATAAAAAAGAAGCCGCCGGCGCCAACAAACCAAAACTGATTGCCATGCAAAAAAAGGTGCAAACGGGGCAGGTAATAGGGGCGGATATCATTATTAAAAGCGGCATTAAAGCCGGCGACAAAATAATAGTGGACGGTTTGCAATCACTGCATGACGGTGTGCGCATTACAACCGCAAACAAGGTAGGCCCCGGCGGCGGCAAAGGGGGACACTAACAAGTCGAAAGTATTAAGTCCGAAGTCTTGAGTCAATAAACAGGCGGAAAGAGCACTTTGGACTTCAGACTCAAGACTTCAGACTCAAGACTTAAAAAATATGATTGCTAATACCTTTATAAAGCGGCCCGTAACTGCAATAGTAATTTCTATTGTGCTGGTAATTACCGGTACCGTTAGCATTTTACTGCTGCCGATTGACCAATATCCTGATATCACCCCACCGGTGGTACAAGTGAATGGGCAGTTTATCGGCGCGGATGCCCAAACCGTGGAACAAACTATGGCGACGCCTATTGAAGAACAGGTAAATGGCACGCCAGGTATGGAGTACATGCAGAGCAACAGCACCAATAATGGGGCGATGCAGCTAAATGTAACTTTTAAAATAGGTACGCCGATTGACGTTGCGGCACTCGATGTGCAAAACCGGGTGAGTATTGCAACGCCGCTATTGCCTGCAGCGGCCAGCAGGTTAGGCCTTACCGTACGGGCGGTTAACCCCAGCATGCTGATGATGGTAGCTATTTACGCGCCAAAAGACACACATAACATCACGTTCCTGGATAACTATACTAATATTTTTATCCAGGATGCGTTGCTGAGGGTACCCGGAGTAGGCACGATAAGCCGTTTTACTGACGACTTTAGTATGCGTGTTTGGATGAACCCGCAAAAGATGGCTGCTTACAGCATTGAGCCGCAGGACATCATTACGGCACTTACCGCTCAAAATGTGCAGGTAGCTGCAGGAACGGCAGGCGTGCCGCCGCAGGCGCCAACACAAACTTATGAATTGGGTATATTGGTAAACGGACGTTTAAGTACAGTTCCGGAGTTTCAAAACATCATTATCAAAAACAACCCCCAATCAGGCAAACTTGTTTACCTGAAGGATGTTGCCCGTGTGGAGTTGGGGAAATTTACTTTTTCGAGCAACTCATTTGTTGACGGGCACCGCGCATCGTACCTGCAGATCTACCAGGCGCCCGGCAGTAATGCGCTGCAAACAGCCAACGGCGTTTACGCCGAACTTGCCAAGTTGAAACAAACTTTCCCGACGGATGTGGCCTACAGTGTTCCGTTTGAAGCGGTAACTGTTGTAAAAGTTTCGATGACGGATGTGGTCAGGACTTTATTGATGACCCTTGGACTGGTAGCCATCGTCGTGTTCCTTTTTCTTCAAACATTAAGATCTACCCTCATCCCCATCCTTGCCATACCTGTATCAATTTTCGGCACATTTTGCTTTTTTATACCGCTAGGATTCACTATCAACACCTTAACCATGTTTGGCTTTGTGCTGGCTATTGGGATAGTTGTGGATGATGCCATCATCGTGGTTGAAGCAGTGCAGCATTATATCGACCATGAAAAGATGTCACCCAAAGAGGCTACTTACCAGGCGATGAAAGACATTTCGGCCCCGGTAGTGGCTATCGCACTTATCCTGGCGGCGGTATTTGTACCCGTGGGTTTTATACCAGGCATTGTAGGCCGCTTGTACCAGCAATTTGCCATCACCATTGCTATTTCAGTAATTATATCAGCTTTTATCGCGCTTTCGCTAACACCGGCGCTTTGTACTCTGCTGCTAAAACCTACAGATCCGGCCAAAAAGAATAAAGGCCTCACCAAATGG
Organism: Mucilaginibacter gotjawali; assembly: GCF_002355435.1. Classification (NCBI taxonomy): domain Bacteria; kingdom Pseudomonadati; phylum Bacteroidota; class Sphingobacteriia; order Sphingobacteriales; family Sphingobacteriaceae; genus Mucilaginibacter; species Mucilaginibacter gotjawali. The sequence goes on along the minus strand of NZ_AP017313.1, from coordinate 1,783,173 downwards.
TTTACAAAATTCAATGAATGGTTTGACAGGGTAACCGCAAAGTACACTGAAGGGGTACGCCGCAGTATTAAGGGGGCCAGGTATATTGTTATCCTGTTGATTTGTGTATGCGTGGGCGCTTACTTTCTGTTTCAGTCCAAACCCACAGGATTTATTCCATCGGAAGACGACGGCAATTTGTATGTAACTTACCAGCTGCCCCCGGCATCCTCTACGGCACAGTCGGTAAATATAATGTCCAAATTGATGAAAGTAGTTGCAAGCACGCCTGGTGTAGGGCATTATGCTGCGCTATCAGGCCTTAACGTTGTAACTAATGCTACCAATTCCAACAACGGCACTATTTACGTTCAACTGAAACCCTGGGACGAAAGATCAGGTGATGACCAGCAGGTACCGGGCATTATCAAGGTAATGCAAAAACGGATAGCCGATGCCGGCGTTACAAATGCTTCGGTTGAAGTAATACAACCATCGCCGCTTCCCGGTGTTGGTTCAACTGTAGGTTTCAGCATGCAGATAGAACAGCGGAGCACGAACGATAACCTGCAGGAATTTGAGCACGTAGTTAATCGTTTTGTTGATTCAGCTAATAAAAACCCGGCTATAACCAAGGCATTTACCTTTTACACTGCGCATACACCCAACATGAGCCTTACCGTTGACCGGGAAAAATGCGAAAAACTGGGGGTAAGCATATCGGATGTTTTTACCACTATTGAGGCATTTACGGGCAGTTTGTATATCAACGATTTTACTACCTATAACCGTACTTTCCACGTGGTGGTGCAGGCGGATACAGTTTACAGGGCGCTTATTACGGATATGGAGAAGTACTACGTGCGAAACTCCGGCGGCAAAATGGTGCCATTGGGCTCGGTTATCAGTTTTAAGCCTGTAGAAGCGGCCCCGCTGATTTCGCACTTTAATATTTTCCGTTCGGCGGAGATAGACGGGTCTTCGCCACCAGGCGTAAGCTCGACCGATGCAATCGCTGCCTTGCAGAAACTGGCCAGCATACAACTGCCACAAGGTTACACTTATGAGTTTTCAGGTTTAAGCTATGAAGAATTGAAAGCAGGATCAGTGACTATGTATATTTTTGCGTTCTCTATTACGTTCGTATTCCTGTTCCTGGCCGCGCTTTATGAAAGCTGGTCAGTTCCGTTTTCGGTATTGCTTGCGGTCCCGATTGGCGCCTTCGGTGCTATTTTAGCATTGGAACTTGTCCCCTCCCTCACTGACAACGTATATGCTCAGATCGGTTTGATCACCTTGATAGGCTTAGCAGCAAAAAACGCTATCCTTATCGTTGAATTTGCCAAGGTCCGGGTAGATCGGGGCGAGGATCTTCTTGCATCTACGCTGGAGGCTGTGAGCCTTCGTCTGCGACCCATCATCATGACATCGCTGGCCTTCATACTGGGTGTGCTGCCGTTGGTTTTTGCAACAGGCGCGGGTGCTGTGGCCCGGCGTACAATAGGCCTTACCGTACTGGGGGGCATGACTGCAGCTTCTACCATAGCTATTTTTGTTGTGCCGGTACTGTTTGTTTTGATCACCCGCTGGGCCTACGGTAAGGAGAAATTGGATTACCTTAAGGCAAATCACAAAGAACTGATGGAAAAAGCGAAAAAAGTTGAGGCGCAGAATATCGACCCGGAACTGGAGTTTGAATTGCAGAAATCACGTGACTTGAGTAAGTCGTGAGTCTTAAGTCGAAAGTCTTGAGTCAAGAGTAGAGTAGAATAATTAAAGTTGCTCACTTAACATTTTGACTTTAGACTCAAGACTTCAGACTCAGGACTTTAGACTCAGGACTTTAGACTTAAAAAAATGATTGCCAATACTTTTATAAAACGGCCGGTAACCGCCATCGTCATTTCCCTTGTTTTGATGATATCCGGGGTAATATGCATTTTTAACCTTGCTGTTGACCAGTATCCCAATATTTCTCCCCCAAGCGTGAGCGTAAATGCCAGTTATACGGGCGCAGATGCACAAACAGTTGAGCAAACTACTGCTATCCCTATCGAGGAGCAGGTAAACGGTACCCCAGGCATGGAATATATGCAAAGCTCCAGCAGCAATAGCGGAGGCATGAACTTGCGGGTAACTTTTAATGTTGGAACCAATCCGCAAATTGCCGCACTTAATGTGCAAAACCGTGTTGGGATTGCAGCACCGCTTTTGCCATCCGTAGTAAGTAAACTGGGTGCCACCGTGCGCGCCAGCAACCCCGACCAATTAATGCTCGTAGCTATCTACTCCCCAAAAAGACACATAATATTACCTTCCTTGATAACTATACCAATACTTTTGTTCAGGATGCCATATTAAGGGTGCCAGGTGTGGGAGATGTGCAGGCGCGTACGGATCAGTTTGCTATGCGGATCTGGCTTAATCCGGATAAAATGGCCTCCTATAATTTAATGCCATCGGATGTAACGGCAGCGCTCAGCGGCCAAAACGTTTACGTTGCGGCCGGCTCGGTAGGTGCACCGCCCCAGAACCCGAACCAGGCCTTTGAAACCGGAATTATAGTGAACAGCATGCTCAGTAAACCCGAACAGTATGAAAAGCTGATCGTAAGAAACGTGCCCGGAACAGATAAGATGATCTATTTGAAAGACATTGGCCGTGTTGAACTTGCCAAGTTCACGTATTCGGGTGGTACCTTTGTGGATGGTCACCGTTGTTCGCTGTTAATGATCTTCCAATCGCCGGGAAGCAATGCCCTGCAAACCGCTGATAATGTTTACGCAAAACTCGCAGAACTAAAAAAATCATTCCCTCCTGACGTTCAATACGTTGTACCCTTTGAATCGATTACTATTATCCGGGTGTCGATGCAGGAGGTGATCGGTACGCTAATGAAGGCGCTGTTATTGGTTGCTTTAGTTGTGTTTCTTTTCCTGCAAAGCTGGCGCGCCACCATCATACCCATATTGGCCATTCCGGTATCCATTTGTCTACTTTTTGTTTTTTCATCCCCTTAGGATTTACGATTAATACCCTTACCATGTTTGGGTTCGTGCTGGCGATCGGGATAGTTGTTGACGATGCCATCATTGTGGTAGAGGCCGTACAGCATTATATTGATGAACAGCACATGTCGCCTAAAGAAGCAACTTACCACGCCATGAAGGAAATATCGGCGCCGGTAATCGCCATCGCGCTTATTTTGGCTTCGGTGTTCGTCCCGGTTGGGTTTATCCCCGGCATTGTTGGCCGGCTTTACCAGCAATTTGCTATTACCATCGCTATATCTGTAATTTTTTCGGCATTTATTGCACTGTCGTTAACCCCGGCACTTTGTACATTATTACTAAAACCATCGCACCACGCTGCACAGAGCACAAACTGGCTCGACAGGTTTTTTGGCTGGTTCGACCGGATTTTCTTTGAGCGGTTTAACCGCATGTTTGACAGGATTAACGGCAAATACGCTAATGGCGTTAAGCGTAGTATAAAAAATGCGAGGTATATCGTCATCCTGCTGGTGTGCATTTGTGCAGGCACCTTCCTGCTCTTCAAAGCCAAGCCTTCGGGCTTTGTGCCTTCGGAGGATGGTGGACGCTTGTTTGTTACCTATCAAATGGCCGATGCCTCATCCACTACCCAATCCGTTAAGGTTCTGGAAAAGCTGATGAAGATCGTCGGCTCAACCCCGGGCGTCCTGCATTTTGTTGGCGCATCAGGATTTAATATACTTGGCGGCGGCGGTAACAACAGCGGCACCATGTTTTGTATGTTAACCCCCTGGGACGATAGGACCACTCCTGATAAAAAGGTTCAGGGTATAATGGATAATATCAGGAAGAGGGTAGCAAAAGCAGGGATAAAAAATGCAACCGTAGTAGCCATCCAGCCGCCACCGATAAGGGGCATCGGGATTGCAGCAGGTTTCGCCATGCAAATTGAACAGGGAAACTCAACAGATGACATCCATGCATTCGAAAAAAATGTGCAAAAATTTGTGGCCATTGCGAAAAAACGCCTGCTACTTCAACTGCATTTTCTTCATTTACGGCGCACACACCAAGCTTTACGGTTACCGTTGACCGCGAAAAATGCGAAAAACTTGGCGTAAACATTTCGGATGTGTTTTCCACTATGCAGGCATTCATGGGCAGTTTATTTGTCAATAACTTCACTTTATACAACCGTACTTACCACGCCGTTATTGAAGCCGATACTGCCTACCGTGCTTTAATTACCAATATAAACAGGTATTATGTACGGAATAAGGCCGGCCATATGCTGCCATTAAGCACTTTGGTAACGTACAAGGCTGATGCGACGGCAACGTCCATATCGCACTTTAACATATTCCGGTCGGCCGAAGTAGATGGATCTATTCCACCGGGATACAGCAGCGGCCAGTCATTGGATGCCCTTAAGGCAATTGCGGCCAAAGCTTTGCCGCGCGGTTACACCTATGAGTTTTCGGGCCTTAGCTATGAAGAGATCAAGGCGGGAAATATCACCATCTATATTTTCCTGTTCTCCATCATTTTTGTTTTCCTTTTCCTGGCAGCATTATACGAAAGCTGGTCGGTACCATTTTCAGTGTTGCTGGCCGTGCCTATAAGTGCTTTTGGCGCCATCGTCTTCCTCACCATTTTCCCCTTGATAACGGGTAAGGAAATCACCAACAATGTTTACGCCCAGATCGGACTTTTAACATTAATTGGCCTATCGGCTAAAAACGCTATCCTCATCGTTGAATTCGCCAAGTTGCGCGTTGACCGCGGGGAGCCGCTGCTACAGTCGACCATCGAAGCGGTGCGGTTGCGTTTCAGGCCGATCATTATGACGTCCATGTCCTTCATTTTTGGTGTATTGCCGCTGGTTTTTGCTACGGGCGCCGGCGCAGAGTCAAGGAATACTATTGGTATTGCTGTTTTGGGTGGTATGATCGCCTCATCTACCATTTCAATATTTATTGTTCCTGTATTATTTGTACTATTCACCCGTTTCTCGTACGGTAAAAAGCAACTTAAATGGCTGGTAGATCATCACGAAGAACTAATGGAAAAGGCCCGGAAAGTGGAAGAATCAAATATTGATCCGGAACTGGAATACGATATAGCGCAGGCACATGCAGAAAATAAAGCAGACAGGGCCAGATTGGGTCACGGGCCAACGGGGCAAGCAGATGTTTGATTTATTTAATAATAACTCAATATTTGTCCCCGTCGGTAATTTGCCTTATTTCGCGCTGGATTGTTACAATTCGTTCCCGAAGTGTGGAAATAGTAGTAACAACTGCTATCTTATCAGAAAGTCCCTCACGGAAGCTATTTTTGTTCAGGAGCAATTTCCTGATCTCGAGATTAAGCTCACTTAATTCCAAATTTAAAGCTTCCAACGATTTCATTCAGGCGCAAGGGTGTTTAATTTCTTAAAAATAGAGCTATTAATATATGCTTTATATTTTAAGTTATTAACAGGTAGTTGATAACTTAAAACAGGTAAGCGGGACAGATCATCCATAATTATTCCCCCCTCCGATTCGGGCATTAACCCAGGCCTGTTGACCTGCAGCGTTAAGCTAATATTTTTTCATGATCTTAACCAGCATATCGGCGATGCGTTGGTGACCTTTGTCTGAAGGGTGGAGCCCGTCATAAACCCAGTTCATCGCTTCGGGTGGATAAGGATAATCGTCGGTTGCGGGATTATATGGAATAGAAATATAAGCAGGATAGGTATAATTTTTATACGTGTTGGTTGCGGGATTGCGCAGGCGGCGAAAATTAACAGCGTTTTTGGTAGTTATACCACTTTTATTATAAAGATTAGCTATTTGCAAATGCCCGGCACTAGCTATAGTTTTTATAGCGTCGGCGTATTGCGACAGGTATAAGCCATCTTTATTTGGATTATAATCCCCATGTATGAAAACAGACGGGTTATTCAGGTCCACATAATCCGTCCGGTGTAAAGGAGTTATCAATATAATTACGGCCTCCGCGTTCAGGCTGCGGATCTTATCAATGATAGTTCGGTATGCCCCATAAACGGTTTGGTTGCCTGTGTTATTCTCATAGTCGCTGAAAGTACCGATGGGTAAACAGGTCCACCAGTCGTTTGTTCCAAGGAATACCGAATAGATGTCAGATTTTACCAAATTGAGGTTATTGATGTTATCGGCAATGGCTTTTGCCGTCCAGCCGGAGTGCCCGTTGTTTACAAAATGCACATAGGGTAACTGCTCAACAACATCGTCCATATAACCCTTTGAAATACGATTTTTACTTAGCTCCGGCCTCCCGTTCATATAGGTAATTGAGTCGCCGATAGCCATCCAGGTAAGTTCTTTGTGGGTGGTAAAGGAAGTAAATAGCAAAATAATGAAGAGCAGCACAATTGATTTTTTCATAAGTTAAAATTATTAAATATTACCGAGAAGTGCTTTAATTAACGATTATCAACTACCCTTTTCATCTTCTCCATCGCCGTCTTTGCCACGGTTAAGGCGTCTTGCGTATAATAGGCTGCGTTAAATACTTCGGTGGAGAGCACCAACGGTTTTTTCCTGTTTTTAAGAAGAATTTGCAGGATTTGTTCTATAGGCGCAACGCCATCGCCTGGGTAGATCCTGTCTTTATCTTCAATTATAGCTGATGACAGCGTTGCCGGGTAGTCGTTCATGTGCAGGATCTCCGCGGCATTAGCGTCCATCAGCGGCAAGGTATTTATAGAAGTACCGCCTTTATATAAATGAAATATATCCAGCAAAACCCGTGCAGACGGGTGGCCGCTTTTCATCGCGATGTATATTACTTCGGCAACATTGCTCATGTTTTTTTGGAAGCCCCACATTTCCAGCTGGGGTACTACGCCGGTTTGGTCGCCCATTTCTAAAACGGTGCGGTAACGTTGGGCAATCACATCCAGGCCGGGTACCGGGGCATTGGAGCTTCCCATACCTGTAGCGGCGATGCGTTTACAGCCAAGGATGGCCATTTGTTCCATATCCCGTTTCATCTGTTCCAGCCCGTCTTTACGCGTGGCAGCATCATCTGCCACCCACTTGTTAAAACTGATCAGGTCCTCCACTTTCAAGCCCAGATCATCCAGCCTTTTTTTGGCTTCGCCGATAGTACCGCCATGGATTAAATACTCCTGCAGCGAATCGGCCCAGATCTCCACCGACCGAAATCCCGCTGCAGCGGCTGTTTCCAGTTCTTTTACAAAACCCAGTTTATGGCCCCGGATGGTGGCCATGTTCAAACATAAAACATAAGAGTGCGTGACAGGCAATACGGCCTTAACGGGACTGGGTATTGCTTTTTCGGCTGCGGCTGCACCTGCGGAGGCGCCTATTAATTGAAGGGCCGAACGGCGGGTTATTTTAGGCGTTGGCATTTGTTTGATTTTTATTCGGTGCGCGATACAAAATCCACATTTTAAAAACATAATTACTTATTAAATACGGCAAAAGCAATTTCCAACATTCCATTATCCATTTTTTTAAATATATAAAAGCATATATGCACGGGCAGGGTCTATTATTACGTACCTTACCACAATTCCTACCGAATATTTGAATTTGGCACCGCGTTAAGCTATTCTGCCAGTCTATAGTCTGATTATGTGCCAAAAAATATTGATTCTTGATGACGATACCAGTTTACTTGAAACGCTTGCCATACTGCTTGAGGACAATGGCTATGAAGTTAAAGCCCTGTCAAGCGGTGAAAAAGTAATTGAATCGATCAATGAATTCAATCCCGGGCTGGTTTTAATGGATGTGATGCTGGCCGGCCTTGACGGCCTGACGATCTGCAGGACTATAAAAAATCATGACGGGATGCGTGATCTTCCGGTTATATTAATTTCAGGCCATTATGATCTTGAAAGAGCATTATCACATCAAGGCGCCCCGAATGATTTTTTGGCTAAACCATTTGACCTGGACGTTTTACTTACAAAAATTAAACAGCAGCTGGACAAAGCGATTTAAACACAAGATAGTCAACAATTGATTTATTTTTTTAGATGAGTATCTGTCAAATAATAATCATTATTAATAAATAATATAAAATCAATACGCTTATTTAAACATTATCTTTAATTTCTCACTACTACTGCTCTTTCAATCAAATTTAATGTTATCATCCTCAACCACTACATACGAAGAAGGCAGGCTAGCGGCAGTTAAATCATACAATATTTTAGACACTGCCGAAGAAAAAGACTTTGACGATTTAACGGTACTGGCCTCAGCCATTTGCCAAACGCCCATTGCTTTTATAAGTTTAATTGATGATAAAAGACAATGGTTTAAATCACGCAAGGGGATAACACAAACAGAAACGCCTATTGAACTTTCTATTTGCGCAACCACTATTGTGTCTGACCTTGATATTTTGATTGTAGAGGATGCACGCCACGATGAACGTTTTGCGAAAAACCCATTGGTTACCGGTGATACCCAAATGACTTTTTATGCAGGAGTACCTTTAGTAAACGAAGACGGGTTTGCATTGGGATCACTCTGCGTGATAGACCAGCATCAGAAACAACTGACCAATGACCAAACTACCGCTTTAAAAATAATTGCCAAACAAATAGTTGATAAACTGGAATTGAGAAAAAAAGTGATAGCGCTGGAAAAAATCCACCAGGAGCTGATCGATTCGAACCTGTTTATCCAAAAATTTGCCGCCATGGCTGCTCATGATATTAAAAACCCAATGACCAGTATTTTACTTACGGCACAGGCATTACAAATGCGCCTGAAGAAAATAGATGACAAAAGTTGCGAAAGGCTGATCGACCTCAACATTACTTCAACAAAATGCTTAATGGCTTTACTGGATGACATGATTGCTTATTCCAAATCGCCCTCGCTGCTTTTAACCCAAAAACAAACAGTAAACCTGCCGGAAATGATGCGGAAAGTGATTGGCATGATTAACGTTCCGGACAATTTCACGATACAGGTACCTGCAGAAAACCGGCAACTGAACATTTCATCCATCGCAATTGACCAGATATTTATCAATTTACTTACAAATGCCATCCGCTATAACGATAAGGAACAAGGCGTTATCAATATCAGGTTTAGTGAAGATAAAAATAACTACCTTTTTGAAATCGAGGATAACGGCATTGGTGTAGCCATGGAATACCACGAAAAGATATTCAACAATAATTTCACCTTAAAGCTTAGCGACCGGTATAACAAAAAAGGTTCGGGCATTGGCTTATCAACGGTTAAAGAGCTGGTAAAGGCGCTTAACGGCACTATTACTTTAAAATCTGAGCCGGGCAGGGGCACTACTTTTTATATCAGTTTAAATAAGTTATAACAGGCGCCCAAATTTATTGCCCATAAACAACAAATCCCTGACAATATGCCCGGGATTTGTTAATTTTCAACAAAAGCTGTTTAAACCCCCAGGTCTTTAATAATCCCGTCTATCTTGGCATCCAGTTGTTTATCGGTTTCAGCATAAGCTGCCGCGCTGGCCAGTTTGCCGTTCACACTGCAATAGAATTTGATTTTGGGTTCCGTTCCTGAAGGACGCGCCGAAATGATGCTGCCATCGGCAGTAATAAACTGTAATACGTCAGAAACCGGTAGCTGCAGCTTACTGGTAGTTCCTGCCGCCAAATCAGTTTCAATGCCTTTTTCGTAATCCTTTAACGTAATGACGGCTGAACCACCCAATGTTTTTGGCGGGTTGGTACGGAATTTCTCCATCATTTCTTTGATCTCTTCGGCGCCGGTCTTTCCTTTTTTGGTGATCGAGATCAGTTTCTCTTTATAAAAACCGTATTCGATATAAGTATCAATCAGCGCTCCAAACAAGCTGCTGCCTTTGTCTTTATAATAAGCAGTCATTTCGGCAATAAAGGCGCTGGAAACTACGGCATCCTTATCCCTCACCAGCTCTCCTATTAAATAACCGTAGCTTTCTTCGCCGCCGCCTATAAAGGTTTGTTTGCCTTCAAATTTGGTCATCAGCTCGCCAATATATTTAAAGCCGGTTAAGGTGTTATAGTATTTAACGTTTTTAGCTTTAGCGATAGCCTCAATCAGGTTGGTGGTAACAATCGTTTTAACAATATATTCTTTTCCGGTTAGTTTACCTTTTTCCTGCCAGGCGGTCAGCAGGTAATTGATCAGCATGGCGCCGGTTTGGTTGCCGTTCAGCAATATGAATTCGTTATTGGTATTCTTTACCGCGATACCTACACGGTCGGCGTCCGGGTCGGTGGCCAGCACCAGGTCGGCATCCACTTCCTGCGCTTTTTTTAGCGCCAGGGTTAATGCTTCTTTTTCTTCCGGGTTAGGATAAACCACCGTCGGAAAATTGCCGTCAGGAGTGATCTGTTCTTCCACCAGGATCACATTTTCAAAGCCGAATTGCTTCAGGGCCCGGGGTACCAGGGTAATCCCGGTACCGTGAATAGGTGAGTAAACGATCTTCAGATCTTTTTGGCGTTTAATTGCTTCAGGAGATACCGACAGGGCGGTGATCTTATCCAGGTAAAGCTGATCCACTTCCTCCCCTATTTCTTCGATGTTAGATTCAATGGGCGTGAATTTAATCTCGTCAATGCTGCTGATCTTAGCAACTTCGTCCATTACCGCTTTATCTGCCGGAAAAACAAACTGGCCGCCGTCGTCGCCGTATGCCTTATAGCCGTTATATTCTTTGGGGTTATGTGAGGCAGTTAACATTACACCGCTTTTGCAGCCAAACAGCCTGACGGCGAAGGAAAGTTCAGGTGTAGGGCGCAGTGCCTTGAAGAAATAAACATGAATATCATTTGCTGAGAAAACTTCGGCAGTGATACGCGAAAACAGATCTGCATTATTGCGGCTATCATGTGCGATGGCCACTTTGATCTTTTCGCCGGGATATGTTTTTTTAAGGAAATTGGCCAGGCCCTGTGTGGCCGCGCCAATGGTATACTTATTGATCCGGTTACTGCCAGGGCCCATCGTACCGCGCAGGCCGCCGGTTCCAAACTCCAGGTCGCGGTAAAATGAATCGGTTAATTCTGTATACGCGCCTTCATCGAGCATTTTTTGGATTTGTTGTTTAACATCAGCGTCATAGCTACCTTGCAGCCATGAATTTACCTTATTTAGTACGGCAGGATCTAATTCTTGCATAAAAATTGGTTTTTATTTTTAATTAACTGACGTGGATCAGATTTTCAAATATGGTAATAAAAACTGTTTAAAATAAAGTTTTATGAATACCAATTTGTAAATTTTAAAAAGCTTTTATAGGTTTTATACAGCGCGGGAATATTAACATATAATTGAAACTTTTTTATTGTTAACGTGTTATTTATGCACTTCTACAACCTATCGCTATAAAATACAGGCGGTAATACGTATCGGTTTGCTTTTCCTGAAAAAAATTGTTATATATTTGATAATAGTTCCTACCCTTTCAGAATTTTTTTCTGAATCCACTGCCTGACTTTTTAAAACTTTGTATGCCAATTATTACCCCCCATCATATTATTGCAATTGGCGCATCCGCCGGAGGAATGGAAGAGATTATTTCATTTTTTGATCACACGCCTTTAGATGGGGTATCTTACGTCATTATCCAGCATCTTTCGCCCGATTTTAAAAGCCGGATGGTTGAGTTATTGGCCAGGCACAGTAAACTTATTGTAGAACAAGCCGAAAATGGCATGGCCGTAAAGTCAAACCAGGTTTATCTCATCCCCAGCGATAAGTTTATGACAATACGCAAAGGAACCCTTTTTTTAACCGATAAAGTAAATATTAAGGGCCCTCACCTGACGATCAATAAATTTTTTAATTCACTTGCCATAGATTTCGGCAAAAAAGCCATTGGCGTAGTTTTATCCGGCCTGGGTTCTGACGGGACTGAAGGAATTAAAGCGATTAAAAAAGCAGGCGGCATGGCAATTGCACGTGACCCCGAAACTTCGGAGTTTGGCAGCATGCCTTCGCATGCCATTGCTACCGGCCTGGTAGATTTTATTTTAGAGCCCGCATTAATGCCCGACGCCATTGAAGAATATGTAAAACACGAAGGAGAACTGGTTACCGATCACCGGAATGATGAAAAGAATTTAGAAGCGATCATCGAGCTGATCAAAGAAAAATCGCCACATGATTTTTCAGATTATAAACAAGCAACTATATTAAGAAGAACCAGGCGCAGGGCCTCCTACGGTAATTTCACAACACTTGAAAGTTACCTTAATTACCTGAAAGTGACACCGGAAGAAGTAAACGCCCTTGCCAAGGAATTCCTGATAAGCGTTACTTCTTTTTTCCGTGACAAAGACGCATTCGAGTTTTTGCAAACCCGGGTACTGCCTGACATCATCAAAAGTTTATCACCGGATGAAGAGTTGAAAATGTGGATTGCGGGTTGTGCCACCGGCGAGGAAGCATATTCAATGGCTATACTATTAGCGGAACAATTGGCCGGCAGGCTGGAAGATACGATCGTAAAAATTTTCGCTACGGATATAGATAGCGTTGCACTGGTTCGCGCCGGCAAGGGCGTTTATAATGCGCGTATTTTAAAAAGCGTATCGCCTGAGCGGCTTGAAAAATATTTTTTAAAAGAAGGAGACAATTACCGGGTAAGCCCGGCCATTCGCAAGATGCTGATCTTCGCGCAGCACGACCTGGTGAAAAACCCGCCTTATTGCAATATGCATTTGATCAGTTGCCGAAACCTGCTGATCTACATGGCGCCGGTTTTGCAAAAAAAGATATTTGCAATGCTGCTGTTTGGGCTAAAAAGAGACGGCTACCTGTTTTTAGGCTCCAGCGAAAACCCTATGCCCATTATTAAAAACCTGGAAGTGGTTAGTAAAAAATGGAAAATATATAAAAACCTGGAAACAAAAAAAGGCATTAATTTCGACGCATTTTCAATGCCCGACCTGCTGGATACCAAGCACCCCCCGCCCCGGTTTTCGCCGGAAACAACACCTAAAAACACTAATCCGGTCATAGAAGCAATGCACGAAAGCCTGGCGGACGCCCTGGATTATTTTGCTGTTTGTGTTGATGAAAACAATCATGTTGTTAAATCATATGGTGATGCTACAAAATATTTAATTCAAAAACATTTCGTATCAAACCTTACTGAGTTATTACCCAAACCCCTTGCTGTTGCTTTCAGCACCCTGGGTAAAAAAGCTATACAAACCAACCAAAAAGCCAGCCGCAAAGGGATAAAAATTAAACAGGGCCAGTTGATTACCCGCTTAAACCTATCGGTTAGCCCTTTGGCAGTAAAGGGAGAGGGGAAACTATTGTTAGTAACCTTTACCCGGGATAAATCAATAGTAACACTGCAAAACGACGGCCCGCTTGATGAAAAGATCTACCTTAATCAATATGTCATCGACCTTGAAGAAGAGGTAAAAGAACTTAAAGAAAAACTCAGCTCTTCCAATGAAAAACTCGATGCCTATAATGAAAACGTGCAATCCTTTAATGAAGAGCTGATCTCTGCAAATGAAGAGATGCAAAGCACCAACGAGGAGATGCAATCGGTTAACGAAGAACTGCATACTATCAATTCAGACTATCAATTAAAAAACAAGGAGCTGGTTGAAATAAATGATGATTTGAATAATTATTTCAGGAGTAACATCAACGGCCAGTTATTTATTGACAATGATTTGCTGCTGATGAAATTTTCGCCCGGTACGGTAAAGCAGATCAACCTGCTTGAATCAGATATTGGCAGGCCATTGAGCAATATTTCAACAAATATCAAATTTGAAACCATTATTGATGATATCAAAAGGGTACTTACTGAAGGTTGTGTTGTGACGAAAGAAATTGAAACAAACAATGGCAAGTGGTACCAGATCATGACGATGCCGTATATACAGCAGGCCGACCAGAAAAGGAACGGCGCCATCGTTACCTTTAATGACATTACTGAATTAAAAAAAATACAGCAGGAATTAGACACCAGCAACAAAATGCTGAACCTTGCGATAGACGCAGCGGCAATGGGAATAGGCTCCATCAATATCCAAACCAGGGAATTTGCGCCGTCGCAACGCTTTAAAGAGATGTTTAGCTTTAACGCAGACGACCAAATGACTTATGAAGCCGTCATCAAACAAATCGACCCTGAATACCAGTCGCTGGTAAAGGGCGCGATTGAGGATAGCCTTCAACATGGCGCCAAATGTGATGTTGAATTCCCGATCAGGGGGTTTCACGACAAAAAATTGCGCTGGATAAAGGGCGTAGGAAACATTTCCTATGATATCGACGGCAAACCGGGTTATTTTACGGGCGTTTTGCATGATATTACTATCCATAAACAGGATGAACTCCGAAAAAATGATTTTATTGGCATGGCGAGCCATGAACTTAAAACGCCCCTTACCTCATTGCAGGCATATATACAAATGCTTGCTGCAAGGGCAAAAAAAGCTGAAGATACATTTGCAGTTAACGCCCTGGCAAAAGCCAGCACGCAGGTAAAAAAAATGATTACCCTAATTAATGGTTTTTTGAATGCATCAACTTTTAAAGCGGGAAAAATCTACCTGAATGAACAAACTTTTGAGATAAATGACCTGATCAACGAAATTGCAGAAGATTTCCTGTTGACAACAACGAGTCATGAGATTTCGATAATGCCCGGCCCTGTGCTGAGCGTTTATGCCGACCGCGATAAGATAGGCCAGGTGATCTACAATTTTATTAATAACGCTGTAAAATACTCGCCCAGCGGCAAAAAAATCAAACTGATATGTACCGAATCTGACGGCATGGCGAAGGTGTGTGTTAAGGATGAAGGCATTGGTGTAAACATTTATGACCAGGAAAAACTATTTGGCCGGTACTTCAGGGTTGAAAATGAGCAAACCCAGCAAATATCGGGTTTTGGCCTTGGCCTTTATTTATCGGCCGAAATTATCCGCCGCCATAACGGCGAGGTTTGGGTAGAGAGTGAAATTGGCAAGGGGGCAGCTTTTTACTTTAGCCTGCCACTGGCATACGCAAAGGCCGATTAGTTTACCACAAATGCCAGTTGGGTATTGCGGTAAACTGTTTTTTGTAATTGCGACCTGATACCTTTAAATATTTTTATTGGCCCTTCGGTGGCAAACATATTTACCAGCCACGATGGCAGCGAGCCTGCAGGATCTACGTGTATGGTGTATTCTACCTTAATTTTATCGGGCCCTGCGGGTGTGATAACCCATTTGCCAACAGAATGTTCAATTCTGACAATGCCTTGCTTTACGGGAACCATTCCGGATACTGCCGGGCCATCAATAGTGATCACCCTGGTATCAGGATTTTGATTGACGGTTAAATGCGCAACAAAATCGCGGTTGGTTGCCGGCCATGGCAGGTTAACTTCCGAGTAGTAATAAAGCTCAGAGGGCGATACCTGTTTGATTATGGCAGCTGATTTGGTATGGTAAACCCAGGCAGGGGAAGAATTTACATCCATTATAAGCGCCACCAATTGCGAAGCGTCAGCATTAAATTCGGCATCAACTTTAATAGCTTTAACTTTTGAATCGGGCACTGCGCTGGTATAGATCCGGATGCCCTCCTTGTCGCTGCGTAATTGCCAGTCACCCTGAGCAAAAAGGGGGTTGATATTAAAAATCAGCAACAGTGATGCTATGATCACTTTTAAAACAGGATAGGTAAATTTATCTGCATACATGGCTTTTTGTGTTATAATGAAAAGGGCGCATGGCCCTTTTCATTGTTTTTAATAGTTTGTAAAAAATTACCTGGTACCAAAAGCATAAGCTAAGCGCAGGGCAAAAAAGTTAACCTGGCTATTGCTGTTCTTGCTAACAAAGTCAGTTGAGCCTTCGTACCGTACACCTGCGTCAATAAAGCTTTTGCCACCAACGGGAAACTGGTAACCAACCTGCGGCGCATAGATGAACGCGGCGCTCTTGTCAAAACCTACATCAGATTTGTTTAAAGCAAAGGCTGCGCCTGCTTCGCCCTGTACATAGAAATGATTTGCAGGGAAGAATTTTAAACCCGCTTTTACCGGTAGCAGCTGAATGTTGGTAGCTGTAAGGCCGGTTCCGTATGCGTCGGTTTTACCCTGCAGACTGTTATAGCCGGCGTTAATGGTTACAAATAATTGCTCCGCAACAGGGATATCGGCTTGTAATGAACCACCAATATTCCAGTTATATCCGTTTGATAAATTCCCTGAAGGAAGACCAGCGTCAACGCCGACGCTTAAAACCACACCGTTTGAACCGGCAGATTTGGTTGAAGTTGATGTGGTGGTTTGTGCTTTTGCGCCCAATGTCAATCCGGCAAAAGCTACTACTAAGGCTGAAATTTTTAATGTACTTTTCATGTTCGTATATGTTATTTTGTATAGGTGTTTTTTAAACACGGAGCAAAGTAACATCACAAAACACACTTACCGTTTCATCTGAATGTCACATTCATTCAATCGTTTGATTAACAGTGTTTTATTTTTTGACCAATTAAGTACATAAGTCAGTTTCCTGTAAAAAAACAGCTCAAAATTCGTTCAAATGAAGATTTTACATAAAAATGAGTTGTAATGTTTGGCAACTGATTTGGGCTTAATTACAACTAAAGTGTAATGTATTTTATTCCTGCACCGGATTGTCAAAAGCAAAGATGTGCCTTACCGGTTATTATATTAATTATAGCTTTGCTATATTATCCGGGCATTTAAACAGCATGGCGAAAAGAAATACGATCGACAATTCAAAACTCACCTTTAAACAACGGCTTTCGGCATTAAGCAACCTGCCGCATTTTTTTAAACTGGTTTGGCTAAGCAGCCCGGGTAAAACGGCCTTAAGTTTTATTCTGCGTATTATCCGTTCGGCTATGCCGGTAGCTTTGCTGTATGTTGGCAAGCTGATTGTTGACCAGGTGGTTGCACTTAACCGGCATACCGGGGATACTGATCATCACTATTTATGGAAGTTGGTGGCCATTGAGTTTGCTTTAGCGATCCTTACCGACGGATTAAACCGCATGATTAACTTACTGGATAGTTTATTGGGAGACCTGTTTTCAAACTATACTTCCATGCGTATTATGCGGCATGCTGCAACGCTCGACCTGGACCAGTTTGAAGATTCGGTTTTTTACGATAAACTGGAGCGGGCAAGGCAGCAAACCGTGGGCCGAACTATATTGCTGTCGCAGGTGATGAGCCAGGTACAGGATATGATCTCGATGGGTTTCCTGGTGGCGGGTCTGCTGGCCTTTAACCCATGGCTTATTTTACTGCTGCTGATTTCTATCATTCCTTCTTTTTTGGGAGAATCTTATTTTAATAATCAAAACTATGCTTTAACCCGCAGCCAGACGCCTGAACGCCGCGAACTGGACTATACCCGCTACCTGGGCGCAAGCGACGAAACCGCCAAGGAGATCAAAATTTTCAACCTGGCTGAATTTGTTATTAACCGCTTTCAAACACTTTCGGATAAGTTTTATACTGATAACCGTAAACTTGCTGTAAGGCGTTCTGCCTGGGGAACTTTTTTTTCCGTACTGGGGAGTGCCGGTTATTATGCTGCTTATGTATTTATCATCTTTCAAACCATTAACGGTAAAACATCCGTGGGCGATCTTACCTTCCTTGCCGGCTCTTTCAGGCAGTTACGCAGTTTGATGGAGGGTATGCTATCACGCTTTACCACGGTATCACAGGGAGCCATCTACCTGAATGATTTTTTAGAGTTTTTTGAGATCAAACCTAAAATAAAAGTCGCCGAAAAACCATTGCCCTTTCCATACCCCATTAAACAGGGTTTTACGTTTGAGGATGTAGGTTTCAGGTACCGGAACTCAGAAAACTGGGCCAACCGTCACTTAAGTTTCACCCTGCATCCCGGCGAAAAGCTGGCGCTGGTGGGCGAAAACGGGGCGGGCAAAACTACGCTGGTTAAGTTACTGGCGCGCTTGTACGACCCTACCGAGGGCAGAATTTTGCTGGATGGCGCTGATATAAGAGATTATGCTATTGAAGATCTGCGCTTTCATATCGGGGTTATTTTCCAGGACTATTTGCGCTACCAGATGACGTTATCGCAAAATATAGCGGTGGGAAACATAGGAGAGCTGGAAAATGAGGAACTGATTAAAAAGGCAGCCCGGGAAAGTTTGGCCGATATGCTTGCCGAAAAATTACCGCATAAATATGAACAATGGCTTGGCCGGAGATTTAACGACGGGGTTGAATTATCCGGCGGAGAATGGCAAAAAGTAGCGCTGGCCCGGGCCTATATGAAAGATGCCCAGCTACTTATACTGGACGAACCCACCGCAGCTTTGGATGCACGGGCCGAATACGAGGTGTTCCAGCGTTTCGCACAAATGACCAAAGGGAAATCAGCCGTATTGATCTCGCATCGTTTTTCAACAGCAAGATTAGCAGACCGGATTATCGTGCTAGAAAAGGTGAGATCATAGAAATGGGTACTCACGCAGAATTGCTCGCAAAAAACGGGCGCTATGCCGAATTGTTTCAATTACAAGCGATGGGCTATCAATAAAGAACCAGCCTAAAAGATCACAACAACATGATGTTATCATAAATTACTTTGCCGCCGTAAACCAGGCAAAGTACCGATGTGGCTACAATAAGCAGCGTTTGCAAAACGGGCGCCTGGATCAGTTTTTTTGAGAAAGGCACACTGAAAAGCCCTGCTGCAACCAGCATCCCTCCTATACAGCCCGCACTGAAGATCACCAAATAAACCAATCCGTCAAACGGGCTTTTGATCTGTGCCATAACCAGTACTACCAGTGCGCCGCTGCCTGCCAGGCCATGCACCAACCCTACTCCATAGGCCAGTTTATGCGAATGATCATGCGTGTGCACATGCAATTGGGTATGCTTAAAATTTTGTTTCGGTGCAAAATGTACATGCAGGTGTTTGTGTTCGTCTGCGCTATGACTATGTGAGTGGCTGTGTAAATGCCCGTGGGTATGGATAATGAGTTTTTTGCCGCGAAAGAATTTTTGCAGCCTGTACACTGCCAGCGCGATAAGCATCAATCCCACGGTAGCTTCAAAATAATGGAAACTATGTTCAGATATCCCCACTTTAAACATGATCATCAGCACACCGATCAACAGAATGGTTGACGAATGGCCCAGCCCCCAGAAAATACCATCTTTAACAGAGAGCCAGATATGATTACGCCTGGACACAATATTGGTGACAGCCAGCAAATGGTCGGCTTCAAAAGCGTGGGTGAAGCCGGCGTATATGGTAAGCAAAAGTGGAAAAGTGAACATATTTTCAGGTGGTTTTGGTTGTCGTTAATTGTTTTAATATCGATTTTATCAGCAGATTCTTGGCAGTTGCTCGCCTGGCAGCATATTTACTACCCTGCGGCCGCCAATCAAACTCTTCATAATCACCTGGCGGGGATGATCGGTTGTCGTTTCGCCTATGATGCGTGCCATTTCGCCGTGTTCCCATTCGTTCAGCCTGCTTAATATATTTTCGGCCACCGTGGCATCAACAACGGCGACAAACAAGCCCTCGTTGGCAACATACATAGGGTCGAGCCCCAGCATTTCGCAGGCGCCGGCTACCTCTTCTTCTACGCTCATGTTTTTTTGCGCGATGTCGATTCCTAATTTGGCACCTGCGGCAATTTCATTCAAAACAGTTGCAAGGCCCCCGCGTGTCGGGTCGCGCAGGAAGTGGATGTTCTCGCCAAATTCATCCAGCAGCGACAGGATAATTTTATTGAGCGGCCGGGTATCACTGCTGATAGTGCTTTCAAACTGCAAGCCCTGCCGGTGGCTCATGATAGTGATGCCATGCCTGGCCAAGGGGCCGCTTAAAATAATTTTATCGCCGGCTTTAATGTTTTCGGCATCGATATTTGCTTTTGGGTGCACTGTGCCGATGCCGGTGGTATTGATAAAGATCTTATCGCCTTTTCCCCGTTCAACCACTTTTGTATCGCCGGTAACAATATTTACCCCGGCAGCGTCGCAAGCTGCTTTTATACTAAGCAATATCTCCCAAAATTCGGTCATTTTTAAACCTTCTTCCAGCACAAACCCCAGTGTAAGGTATTTTGCGGCAGCGCCGCACATGGCCAGGTCGTTTATCGTGCCGTTGATGGCCAAATCGCCGATATTTCCGCCCTCAAAAAATATGGGGGAAACCACATAGGTATCGGTACTCATGGCTACTTTGCCATCAAGGTTAAAAATAGCACCATCATGTTTTTTGTTGAGCAGTTCGTTTTCAAGCAATTTGAATACGCCTGCATCCAGCAACTGGCTGGTTAAAGTACCGCCGCTGCCATGCCCCAGGTTAATGGTATCAAAATCGAGTTTTGGTAAGGGACAGGAGAGGATCATATTGGTGAGTTGTGAATAGTGAATAAAATTAAAAACTTTAAATGACTTAATGACCCAATGACTAAATGACCTCCTCTACCGCCATGTTAAAATAATAATAAGCCGCGCAGGCTCCCTCGCTGCTTACCATCGGCGCACCCAGGGGCTGCACCGGGGTACACTTTATGCCAAAGTTGGGGCATTGGTTCGGCTTGATCTTTCCTTTCATGATGTCGCCTGACATACAAGTTGGATCTTCATGCGATTCAGCCATATCAAACTTAAACTTTTTAATGGCATCATAAGCATTAAAGGCATCTTTTACGCCGTAGCCGCTGGCCGCTATTTCACCGATACCGCGCCATTCGCGGTTGGTAACTTCAAATACCTGGTCAATGGCTTTAATGGCGCTGGTATTTCCGGCTGCCTCAACGATGCGGGTATATTGATTTTCCAGTTTATATTCGCCTTTTTCCAGTTGCTTTACGGCAGCCAAAATACCTTCTAATAAATCTACAGGCTCAAAACCTGTAATAACGATAGGAATCTTATATTTTTCAACTATCGGGTAGTATTCGCTCGTACCCATAATGGCACATACGTGGCCGGCCCCTAAAAAGGCATCAACTTCACACTCCTTGTCGCTCATAATGGCTTCAATTGCGGGTGGCACCAACACGTGCGAAGTAAGGATAGAATAATTTTTTACCCCGGATTGGTACGCCTGGATAACCGAGAGGGCATTGGCAGGCGCGGTAGTTTCAAATCCAACAGCAAAAAAAACAACTTCGCGTTCAGGATTTTCTTTAGCGATGTTAACGGCTTCGAGCGGTGAATATAAAATGCGGACATCAGCGCCCTTAGATTTTGCTTCCAGCAGGCTCATTCCGCTCCCGGGAACGCGGATCATATCGCCATACGAACACAGGATCACCTTATGCGCTACCGCCAGGTGAACCGCCTTATCGATCAGGTTGACCGGCGTAACACAAACCGGGCAGCCCGGCCCATGCACCATTTGGATATTGGACGGCAGCATATTCAGGATGCCGTTTTTTACCAGCGAATGCGTTTGGCCGCCGCATACTTCCATAATATTCCAGTTTCCTTTTACGGTCTCCCTTATCTCTTTCAGCAAGGCCTCCACAATTTCCGGTGAGCGGAATTCTGATAAATACTTCATAACGCTAAATCGTACAAATCGTTAATATCTTCTTTATTTATTTTTCTTTTAGAAACTGTACCGTCGATGGGTTTGCTTTTTATCCCATTGTCATGATACACCATTTGCCCGAAAGAAATATTTTCATCATTGGGCGACAGGTTGATGTGAAAATACAGCTGATATTTATTTTCATATTCGGTTTTTATCCAATCGACCAGCAGCGCATTCTGAAACACGCCGCCGCTAAAACAAATATGTTTTGTGTTTGCCCTGTCAGCTAAAACTCCTATCAAACAAACAAGCGTATAATGAAACTTGGCAGCAACATAGCTCGCAGACTTTCCGCTGGCAATATCCGCTAAAATATTGCGGATCATTGTAGTGGTGGGTACGGGTCCAGCTGCTTTCCACTCTTTAATATAAGTTTCGTCCATGTGGAAACCATTTTCGATGACATATACTGCAGCCGCCCTTTGCAGGTACATCGCCGCTTCACCTTCATAACTCTGCTTGTCGCAAATCCCCACCAGGGAGGCGACCGCATCGAAGATCCTGCCGGCCGATGAGGTATAGAGGTTAGCGTGCCTGATCAGCGCATGGTAATTATTCCATTCGGCATTGGTGAATTTTTCTTTTAGGATGGAGGGTTGATGGCCCGATTCGCTGATGGCACATAGCGCTGCAATGCGTGGTTCCATCGCGGTTTTGTCACCAGCAACAGTAGGGAAATAATCAAAATGGTTAACGCGCTCCATCTGGTTATGTTCGTATTTAAAAAACTCGCCGCCCCATATATTTCTATCCGTACCCAAACCTGTGCCATCCCATATCACCCCTAAAATTGGTTCCTCTTTTTTAATGAGCTTATTTTCGGCGAGTACAGCCGCAAAATGAGCCTCGTGGTGCTGCACCAGTTTTACTTCTGCATCAAACTTTTCGGCCAGCTCAATCGCGTATTCAGTAGAAAAATATCCAGGGTGCCTATCGGCAACAATAACCTCCGGTTTCACCCCGTACAAACCGAGCCAATGTTCAAGGGTTTGCCGGTACATCAGCTGCGATTCAAAACTTTCGCCACTGCCCAAAAACTGGCTAACAAAAACATTCCCGTTTACGGCAAGGGCAAAACAGCTTTTTAAAAACGCACCGGTTGACATGATGCACTGTTTGGTTTTGGGTTGATAATCCAAAAAAGATGGCGCGTACCCCCTTGAGCGCCTGAAAATGATTTGCTGGTGCGTATATTTGGAAACCTGCACCACACTGTCATCCTGCGGGATGATGATCTCCCGGTTGTTGCTAACCACGTAATCGGCAATATCAAACAAATAGTTAAGGGCGTCGTCATCTTTATAAATAATCGGCGAGCCGGATATATTCGCGCTGGTGGCGATCAATGGTCCACCAAAATCAGCTGAGATTAACTCCAGCAGGGGATTATAGGGGATCATCACCCCCAGGCGCTTTAAACCCGGAGCAATGTCTTTTACAGCCATCTCATAAAATGCCCCGCGTTTGGGAACCAGTAAAACTATAGGCGCCGCCGGGCTTTCCAGTAAAGCCTTTTCCTGTTCATCTAATTCAAAACTATTTTGAACACTTTTAATACCCGGATAGAGTATAGCAAATGGCTTGGATGGCCTGTATTTCCGGGTTCGAAGGATACAGATGGCTTTGGAATTATTGGCATCGCAAAGTAGTAAATACCCGCCTATGCCCTTCACAGCAAGAATTTTTCCCTGTTGAAGCCCCTTTTTTATATGAGACAAAACAACTTCTGTATCGCTTGAAATGATCGTGGAGATATCACGGTAAATACTAAGACTTATCCCGCAATCTGCGCATGAATTGGTTTGTGAAAAAAATCTCCGATCGCTGATATCATGGTATTCATTACTACAGTTATTGCACATGGTAAAACTTTGCATTGACGTAGTATGCCGTTCATAAGGCAAGCCCTTTAAAATAGAATATCGCGGGCCGCATTGGGTACAGGTAATAAAAGGATAACGGTACCGGCGGTTGCCGGTATCGTATAATTCAGCCCTGCATTCAGGGCAAAGGGCCATATCCGGTGATAATAACACCTGTTTTTCGCAGGCATTATTGTCTTCAACCAGTATGGTAAAATCAATATAATTTTGGTCAGGTACGCTAAAAAGTTTAGCCGAGATAATCTTTGATTTCTCAGGCGCAGCCAGTTTTATTTTTTTAAAAAATGCATCCGCTTCATCATACGAAGCATTAAAAATAACATTTACCCCATCACTGTCATTTTTCACATATCCGTTCAGGTTCAGTT
The DNA here is from genome assembly GCF_002355435.1 of Mucilaginibacter gotjawali. Classification (NCBI taxonomy): domain Bacteria; kingdom Pseudomonadati; phylum Bacteroidota; class Sphingobacteriia; order Sphingobacteriales; family Sphingobacteriaceae; genus Mucilaginibacter; species Mucilaginibacter gotjawali. The sequence continues at coordinate 1,759,352 of NZ_AP017313.1, read as the reverse complement.
TTTTTGCCAAATGATAAATCATCGGCCTGAAGCCAACCCCCTGCACTATGCCGTTGATATGGATATGATAGGTTTCCACGTTAGGGCATATTTACCAGGTTGCCAAATGGAGGTTCTGCCAGGATCTCATCATTCAGATGGAGCAGGCATTTGATCTCTTTAATAATATCGGGCACTACGCTTGCAATTTTTGCGGTAAGCTCGATGCCCTGTTGCTGTACGGACTCGATGCTTACCACAAAAAGGTCAATTTCGGGCATTTTACCCAAAACCTGCAAGGCGCTTACCAGGTCTTTTAAACCAATATCGTGCGTGCTCATGGCAGGCGGAAAATCGGCAGCAAACCTGGGCTTTATTAAACGGATGGTGCCGGGGGCATTGCCATCCAGCGTGGCATCAACTAAAATAACGTGTTTGTATAACTCGAAATACTCCAGCAGGTAAAACCCGCCGGTGCCGCCATCCAGCACATCAACTCCATCGGGTAATTCCTCCTCCTCAAGCACCCGGGCAACATGCACGCCAATGCCTTCATCACCCATCAGGTAATTCCCTATACCGAGTATCAATGTACCATTATATCTTTTCATTTTGCTTTCTTTTCGGGGTTTGGTGTTTGGTGTGCATTCTTTTCAAACATTTCTTCTTCAATAAATTTAAAGCCGCCGCCCATGCTGCTGATCTCGCCGCGGCCTTCGACATAATCATGGTAGAAGACGAGGTAAACATGGATCACCGCGAAGAGGATGAAGAACCACATAGACCAGTGGTGGATTTGCCGCGTAAGGATATCGCCGCCAAACATGGCCGGAACCCAGGCAAATAATTTTGGCAGCCACCAGGATGACATCCCGGCATATAAACCAAAACCGGTTAAGCACTGTACCAAAAAGGCAATGAAGGTTAAGAAATAGATAAACCCGGCCATCGCATTGTGGCCGATGCTTAAATGGTCCTGCTCTTTGCCGTTCTTTTTCAGCATCAGGATATCAATTTTAAATACGGCCCACATTTCCTTAAAAAATCGCCTTGATGTAGGGATAAATTGTTTCCAGTTGGCAAATTTATTGCCCACAAAGCCCCAGTACAGCCGGAATAAAAAGTTAAAAAAGAAAATATAAGCAGCCGCAAAATGCAGGTACCTGAACCAGCCCATTGTATATTGGTGCGAGGCATCGTTATGGCTTAACAGACCAAGCGGGTTGGAGATATAAAAGCCTGTGATGATTAAAACAACAATAACGAGCGCATTTAACCAGTGGTAAAACCTTACCGGCATTTCCCACACATATACCCTCCGTAAGCGGGCGATATGTAAATATTTGTTTGCCATAATATTGTTTTTTTATTAATCGCCCAATACACTTACCCTATTGATTGTTTTGCCTTCTTCGTCGTACAAATGCACGCTGCAGGCCATACACGGGTCAAAACTGTGGATGGTCCTTAATATTTCAAGCGGTTGCGTTTCATCAGCAACGGGGGTATCTATCAGCGCTGCTTCATAAGCTGACATGCCGCCTTTGCTGTCCCGTGGAGACGCATTCCATGTTGTTGGAACCACCAGCTGGTAGTTGGCGATCTTCTCGTCCTGGATATTGATCCAGTGGCCCAGTGCGCCGCGTGGTGCTTCGGTATGCGCAACGCCGAAAGCTGATTTTGGCCAGGTAGCCGGATCGAACTTGCTCATTTCGGCCATGCGGGTATCACCTGCCTTGATATTGGCCAGTAACTGGTTATAAAAGTCGAGGCCCCATTGCGCGGTCAAACTGCTTTCAAGGCCGCGGGCGGCAGTTCTGCCGAGCGTGGAGAACAGTGCTGTGATCGGAACATTCAGATCTTTCAGCGCTTTGTCAACCACTTCTTTAAATTCAGGTCTGCCGCGTCCATAACCAACCAGCACCCTGGCTAAAGGCCCCACTTCCATGGCGTGACCTTTCCATCTTGGTGTTTTAAGATAACTGTATTTTTTATCAGTTTCCAGGTGGTCAAACGGTGGTTTCGGGCCGCTGTATTTCACCTTGCTTTCGCCTTTCCATGGGTGCAAACCTTTATCATCACCCCCGGCGTATTCATACCAGGAGTGGGTAATAAATTCCTGCACTTCGTCATCTTTCCTCAAGTCAACATCATAAATTTTGCTTACATCCTTATTGAGTATAGCGCCGCCCGGAAATTTATAGGCGGATGGATCGCGGTAGCCATTGGTTGGCAAATCGCCATACACCAAATAATTACCCAACCCGCCGCCAATGGCGCCCCAATCCTTATAGAACGAAGCAATGGCCATCAAATCAGGAATATAAACCTGCTCAACAAAATCTTTTCCATCCTGTAATAACTGGCCCACATAAGCCAAACGCTCTGCATTGATCATGCTCACATCATCAAGGTTGATGGCGCAGGCCATACCGCCTACCAAATAGTTAGGGTGCGGGTTTTTACCGCCGAAAATGGCATGTACTTTTACGATTTCCTTTTGCCACTCAAGCGCTTCAAGGTAATGTGCCAGGCCGATGAGGTTTACTTCGGCCGGCAGTTTGTAGGCTTTGTGGCCCCAATAGCCATTGGAGAAAATACCCAGCTGCCCACTGGCTACAAATTTTTTAATACGGGTTTGGATGTCGCTGAAATAGCCAGGCGAGCTTTTTGGCCAGTGCGAAATGCTTTGTGCCAGTTCCGAAGTTTTTTTCGGATCAGCTTTTAGTGCATTTACCACATCAACCCAATCCATGGCATGCAGGTGGTAAAAATGTACCACGTGGTCATGGATATATTGGGTGCAAAACATGATATTTCGCACCAGTTCGGCATTTGGCGGAATGGTAATATCCAGTGCATCTTCCACACACCGTACCGATGTTAAGGAGTGGATAGAGGTACATACCCCGCACACCCTGCCTACAAAGGCCCAGGCATCGCGCGGGTCGCGGCCCTGTAATATTTCTTCCAGCAGGCGCACCATGGTACCGCTGCTGTAAGCGTCTTTTATTTTCCCGTTTTCAATATCAGCTTCTATCCGTAAGTGACCTTCAATCCTGGTGATCGGGTCAACAACAATTCTCTTACTCATGATTCTTTATTGTTATGATGTGCGTTGATTAAGATTCCAATTCGTGTTCACTTTCATTGCCTTCGGCCTGGTGCTCGTGGATAGTTTTGCTCTTCCCAAAATTGGTAGCTACCGCATGAACCGCCACGGCACCCAGGGTTACGCCCAGGGCAACTTTACCTAAAGTATCGGCATCCGCTTCAATGCCAAAACCGGCGAATGAAGATCCCCTTTCATATAACCTGCCATTATCCCAAAAATTCGCTTCGCTGCAGCCAATACAAGGGTGCCCCGCCTGGATAGGGAAGCTGGTGCCGCCGTTCCATTTGGTAACCGCGCAGGCATTATAGGTTGTTGGCCCTTTACAACCCATTTTGTATAAACAATAGCCTTTTTTGGCATTCTCGTCGTCAAAGCTTTCCACAAATAAACCGGCATCATAAAACGGACGGCGGTAACAGGTGTCGTGTACCCGTTTGTTGTAAAATGCTTTTGGCCGGCCGAGCCTGTCTAACTCGGGTATTACGCCAAAAGTTAAATAATGAACGATAACCCCTGCCATCACTTCGCCGATTGGCGGGCAGCCGGGCACCTTAATAATGGGTTTATTGGTAATGATTTTATGAATTGGTGTTGCTTGTGTTGGATTTGGTTTGGCCGATTGCACACAGCCATTGCTGGCGCAACTGCCCCATGCAATAATGGCCGCAGCGCCTTCTGCTACTTCATGTAAGATCTGAAGAGATGTTTTACCTCCTATCATACAGTAAACTCCGTCCGCACCAAGCGGTACACTACCCTCAACGCACAAAATATACTGGCCCTTGTATTTGGTCATGGTGTTTTTCAACGCAGCTTCAGCCTGGGTACCGGATGCAGCCATCAGTGTTTCGCTGTAATCCAGCGAGATCTTATCAAGCAGGATATCCGCAACGATGGGGTGAGATGAACGGATAAAGCTTTCGCTGCAACAGGTACACTCCTGGAAATGCAGCCAGATCACCGGCATCCTCGGTTTGGTCTCCAGCGCTTTGGCAACCTTACCTATGGCTGACTGCTCCAGGCCGATAAATGCGGTCATTAAACTTACAAATTTTACAAAATCGCGGCGGGAATACCCTTTTCGCTGCACCTCCTCGTAATAAGTTGGTTGCTTTGGTATAATCTCATTATTCATGATAGCAATGATTTAAATGGGTTGGCAATATTCAGGCTGAATGGCTAAATAATTACCAAATTTACTTAGGTGATTTTAAGAGACTTATAAGCAATATCATTTTAAAAAGTGATCGTTGTCACATACATATCCGATACATCCCGATAATTTTGAGTTAAAAACATTGATGCGGTTGTATCAAAAATCAAATTAAAACAATGCATGAACTTTCCATTGTGATGGGTATCATAAAGATCGCTGAAGATCATGCCAGGGCTGCTGAAGCTGCTGCGATTGATGAGATTGAGCTGGACATTGGCACCATGAGCGGAATTGACATGGACAGTATGGAATTTGCCTGGACACAGGCCATCCAAGGTACCATGCTGAAAGATACGGTGAGGAAGATAAATAGTATTACCGCAAAAGCTAAATGCCTTGACTGTGATACAGAATTCGAAATAAAAAATTACTATGATGCCTGCCCGGTTTGCGGTGAGCATTTGATTGAGATATTACAGGGGAAAGAACTTAAGGTACGGTCCCTGCTGGTTTCGTGAAATAAATATTGTATTGAACTATTAAAAACTAAAATTATGTGCGCTACATGCGGCTGCGGCTCCGACGGCAAAACTACTTTTTACCTGGTTGATAAAGATCAACCGCATACCCATGACCATAGCCACCCGCATGATCATGTTCACCCGCATGATCATGGGCATACACACGCCCATCCGCATGCCAACGAAAAAAAGATCATTGATGTGGAACAGGATGTATTGTACCAAAACAACCTGCTTGCCGAGCGTAACCGCGGCTATTTTGATGCGAAAAATATACTGGCGCTTAACCTGGTAAGCTCGCCCGGCTCGGGAAAAACCTCCTTACTGGAAAGGACATTGAAAGATTTGAAAGGGGAACTTGAATTTGCTGTAATTGAAGGCGACCAGCAAACCAATAACGATGCCGACCGTATTTTCGCCACCGGCACCAGGGTCACCCAGATCAACACCGGCAAAGGATGCCACCTTGACGCACACATGATATTGCATGCCATGCAGGGACTGAAGCCAAAGGACAATTCAGTTTTATTTATTGAAAATGTTGGCAACCTGGTATGCCCGGCAATGTTTGACCTGGGTGAGAAAGAAAGGGTAGTAATCATCAGTGTAACCGAAGGCGATGACAAACCGCTTAAATACCCGGATATGTTCCATTCCTCAACCCTATGCATCATCAATAAAACCGACCTGCTGCCCTATGTGCCTTTTGATATTGAAAAGGCAAAGGCCAATGCCAAAAAAGTGAATCACCATTTGGAGATCATTGAACTGAGCTGCACCACCGGCGAAGGTTTGCCGCTATGGTATAACTGGCTAAAATCAAAAGTACTGCAGCCGGAAGCGGTTTAAAGAACTAAAGCCTCACCTAAATCCTCTCCAAAGGAGAGTACTTTTTAAGAAGGAGAGGCTTGATTATGAACTCAATAATTCCTCGCTTTTAAGTCCCTCTCTTTGGAGAGGGGTTTGGGGTGAGGCGACAATTAAAACAACAACGCTATGTGCCTCGCAATACCCGGTAAAATATTAGAAATAGACGCCACACTGGACGACCTGTTCCGTACCGCCAAAGTATCCTTCGGTGGTATTCACAAAACCATCAACCTGTGCATGGTCCCCGAGGCGCAAGTGGGTGATTATGTGCTGGTACATGTGGGCGTAGCTATCAGCAAAATAAATGAAGACGAGGCGCTTAAAGTGTTCGACTATTTAAAAGCTATGGGTGAAGTGGAAGAGTTGGAGGAGAAAGGTACCTGACCATAACCGGAACAGCTTTTTATTTAATAAATTCCGAAAAATGTCTATTTTTTCACTTCGGCGATGAAGGCAAAATAGCTATCCTTACAAGAGATAATCCCATGTGGCTTAATTAAGACGGATACACTTTTATCCAATCGTTATTTCACTGCACATCCGCAGGGCTCCTTTGCAATAGTTTTGTAGCGTGCGCTACAAATGCTACAAACGCTAAAAAGCGCTAAAAAACTGAATATCAATAATTTAACTGTTGACAAGATTTTGTCAGTGACAAAATTCTGTCAGCAGTTTTGCAGGCATTATGATATGGTATGACCAAATCCCAGGCCGATTTAGTAAACGATATGGGGAGTGATGATCCCCTATTTAAGCATCCCATGGGTACGTGCCTGACGCATCAAAACCCGCATATGAATTGACTAAAGTTTTAGCCATATAAATAGCTGGATCAGGATATTGCCATATACCCCGGCCAAAACATCGTCCAGCATAACACCGGTACCGCCTGGCAAATCCTCCAGCCTGCGGATAAATAAAGGTTTTACAATGTCAAAAAACCGGAATAATATAAACCCGGCCAGCAGGTACCAGTTATTGTGTGGTACAAATAACATGGTTACCAGCATTCCCGATACTTCGTCAATAACTACTTTGGAGCTATCTTTTCCCCAGGAGGGTTCAACCTTATCGCCAAGGTAAATTCCCAGTAAAGTGATTAATATTGTAATCAACAATAATATCCATTCATGCTGACCTGCAGGTGTTGACCATAAAAGCCAGATCAGCCCGCAGGTAACGGCGGCAGCAATAGTGCCGCCACCTTTGATATATCCAATACCAAACCAGCTTGCAATTAGTTTAATCATCTGTCAAATTCTGTTTAAATATTAACTTTTATTCAGCACATCCTCTGCGCGTTCAGCAACTTCGGGTTCTATCGTATGTTTTTTAGGGTAATTGAAAAACAAGGAACTTAAAACCGGCAGGATAAAAATAGCTACTGTAAATACTGATGTAAATATATCGGCGCTTTCGCCGGTCATAAATTTAGAAAAGCCTGATTCGGGGTAAAAATGAGTAAATAAAGACGCAGTAAGCTTAATGCCCAGCAAACCGATAACTATAAAAGCTACGGTCTCCAGGAAAGTGAACTTTTCCATTAATTTTACAAAAGCCTGGGCCACAAACCGCATGGCCAGAATGCCGATAAACACACCAATGTAAATGAGAACAACATGATTGGTGAACGCCACGGCAGCAAAAACGTTATCAATAGAGAAGGCAAGATCCATAATTTCTACTAAAATAACAGTGGCCCACAGCGTGCCGATCAATCCAACAGTTGAGCGGTAAGCCCAATTTTTGTTCTTGTCTACCTCGCTGTCGCCGCCGCCATTTTCAGCTTCACTTAGTTTTCCTCTAAAATAGGTAAAGGCCAGGTAAAGCAGGTAAAGGCCGCCAAGTGGTTTAAGCCACCATATTTTTACCAGCCAGGCCGCTAAAAACAGGCAAATGCCCCGCATTACATATGCCCCGATGATTCCGTATCGTAAGGCTTTGTTGCGCTGGTGTTTAGGCAAGTCGAGTACCATGGTTGCCAAAACCGCTGCATTGTCCACAGAGAGCAGACTCTCTATTAAAATAAGGTTTAAAATGATCAGGATTCCAGCCTTTATATCGGCGCCAAGCACCTCGTGCAGTATATTCATAAGTTAAAAGGAAATTAAAAATGGATTATTTACATCATATCCGTGTTCAGCATACTTTTTAAAATGTTAGCCTGCACGTCTACGTCGCTTATATTTTGTAAAAAGTTAATGTCGTTTAGTTTTTTGTAATTATCAGCTAATAAGTTTTTAATATCAGCCGGGATCGTCGTTTTTATAATGTTGATACTACTGTTTAACTGGTCGTTTTTATCCGTTAATTCCCTGATAAATGTTTCTTTTTTGACAATTCCACAGGCACCCCGCGCTGATCTATTTTTGTAATATCGCAAAACAGGAACAATCCCTTTGCCGGAAAGTAAACGAAGTACCTGTCGGTATCATTCAACCGGTAAACTTCGGCAATCCTATCCCCTGCTTTTAAACCGCAAACAAAGCTGCTTCTGAAATCGTATTTACAAAGCACACCCATTAATTTTCGCTGGATAACCGCGTAGGCATTTTTGTAAACGTCGGCAGGCGTATATTGTTCCAGTTCGGTGATCAGACCGGGCGAAACTTCGGCATAAAAATCAGGTGAGTAACGTTCACTAAAAGCGTTGACATTTTTTGCAAAAGGATATTCAGTAGTATCATCGGACAACACCTGGAATAACTTCCTTAATGAAGTATTTATCTTTAACGCCTGCCTTTGCTGGTCGAGCCGATACTGTTCGAACGTAAGCACAGACTCCCTGATCTTTGCGATTAAATCCTTATTCAACTGGATTTCGTCAAGCAAAATCAGGATACTCTTTTCGTTGTTCTTTTTTATTTTGACCAGTAAATCAATTAACGACTGGCTGTACTGCAAATGAAACAGCTGGAGTTTATTGATGTCCAATTCCGGATTATCCGCAAATAACTGGTGTATCACCTGGCTCCGCAAATAAATCTTGTAGATGATGTCATCCCCGAAAAAAACGGACAGCAACTGCAATTTGCTGATTATCCTGTTCGACTCATTTAGTATCGCTTTGCCGGCATCATCCATTTTTCAAATTTAGCCAACATTCGTCACATTTTTCTTCAGTTCGGTTTCTAAACTTTGTAACTCTGTGTTTAAATTTTTCCGGTTTTGTGCGCCTTCCTCATGGATGCGTTTTACTTCGTTCAGCGTTTCAATCAACGATTGGGTAGTTTTCTTCAGGGTATCAATAGAAACCACTGTTTTTTCATTTTCGCGGGCAACGTCAATGCTGTTTGTTTTAAGCAGTTCGGCGTTCTTTAATAAAATGGTATTGGTGGTATCGGCTATCTTTTTCTGCATTTCAACATTGGCTTTTTGCCTTTGCAGGGCGACAGCGATAGTGAGCTGATTTTTCCAAACCGGAATGGTGGTTGAGATGATAGACTGGGCTTTTTCGGCGATAGAAGTATTATTATTTTGAACTACCCTGATCTGTGCAAGCGATTGCAGCATGATGAAACGCACCACTTTTAAGTCGGCCATGCGTTTATCCAGGCGGTTTACAAAGTCGCGCAGGTCGGCAATTTCGTAATCATTGTAATCTGCCGGGCGCTGGTCCATTTGCGCAAGCTTAACGTTTAGTTCATTAAGTTTAAGCTGGCCCGCTATAATCAGGTCCTCCATTTGCTTAATATATTCCACATTACTGTCAAACATAGTTTGCAGCGAGCTATTATCTTTAATGGAGTTTAAGCGGCCTGCTTTTATTTTATTGGTGATCTTATCGATATTATCAACAACAGTATCATACTTTGCAAAAAGCTTTTTTGCATCGAAGATGAGGTTTTTGACGAAGGGAACATGCAGCAGGAAACTTTTAAACGCGCCCTGGTTCAGCTCATCAACGTCAATATAGTTCAATTCGGTGAGCAGGTCGGTAATTAAACCGCCAACCTCGCCGGAGTTGTAAGTACGTACAGAAACCAGGAATTGGTTACTGTATTTCTCCATCGAACCCTGCACGTCGGCGCCATAATTCAACACGGAGTTCATATCCGAAGGGTTAAGGTCTTTAGCTACTTCAGCATATTTCTTTTCTTCTTCGGGTTTTATCAGTTCAAGGTTAACATTCCCCTCTTTGTCAACTTTCATCGTCGAGGACATTTCTGTTTTAACCGCCGGTATTTCGTTAATCGGGTTAGGGCTTTCGGTTGCGCCTGTGGGTGTTACATCTTCCATATGACAAGTTTTTATGACTTTGTAATAAAATAACGGCTGTGCAAACCCGCCACTTTATTGCTTGATTGTTTTAAAGTTAATAATTTATTATAGATATCTCGCTGTAACTGTTTGAACGGTATTTTGCAAATCTTTGTCGTTCGTTGGCTCGCCTATGGCGTTAAACTTCCATTCGCCGTTACGTTTATAAAACACGCCCATCACCATTGATACGTGCCCAGCAAACCCGGCGCCATGAGCGATATCATATTTGGCAAACACCTCGTTCACCCGGGTGGGCGTTCCCTCGTAAATGCGGATAGATGCAAACGGGATTGCGCCAAAATCCTGTCCCCTGAAACTGTTCAGCATAAAAGCCACATAGGTTGTGCTGGCTGGCAGGGCGGGCAGTTCAAGCGTAATAATTTCGTTATCCAAACCGTCATCGCCATCCATATCGCCGGTTAAATCATCACCGCTGTGCCTTACCGCGCCGTTTTTAGACCTCAGGTTGCCAAAGTAAATTACCTCTTCCAGTTGTTTCTGATCATTATATAAAGCGCAGCTGGCATCAAGGTCAACAGCTTCCTTTATTGTGCCAAAGCCAAACAGGCCCTTTTTAACAATTGCGCCCCAATTTATTCCAACGCAGATGTTTTGCAGTTTGGTGCCATTGCCTTTTTCAAGGTTGATCCGCTGGCCTTTTTCTAAATTGATTGCCATATTAGTTGTATTTTTTTAAATAATCAGCCAGGCCGCCTTTCATGCCGGCGCCAATGGCTTCAAACTTCCACTTATCATCCTTTTTGTAAATCCGGCCGAACTCAATCGCTGTCTCGATAGAAAAATCTTCCTCCAATTCATATTTCAGGATATCGCTATTGGTAGCTGCATCAAAAATCCGGATAAACGAATTGCGAACCTGCCCGAAGTTTTGCCGGCGGTTCTCGGCGTCATGTATGGTTACCACTACGCATATTTCAGTAGTGCGAGGATCAACCTTCGACAGGTCAATCTTAATCTGTTCGTCATCACCGTCACCGTCGCCGGTTAAATTATCGCCTGTATGCTCCACGCTTCCATCTGGCGACACCAGGTTATTGTAAAACACAAAGTGAGCGTCTGTTAATATTTTTTGTTTTCGCCAAGAATAAACACCGAGGCATCCAGGTCGAAAGCCGAACCGGTAGATGACGAGTTGGTATCCCAGCCCAATCCAATGGTAAACTTTGGTGCGTTAATTGCCTCTCTCTGGCCTTTTTGAAGATTAATTGCCATAATAATTATGCTAAAACTTGATGGTTTTTAAATAAGTGGTTTTTTATGTAATTAAGATTTAAGGCATAGCTATCCATGGTGTGATAGCTGTTTCCTAAAGCCATATCGTATAACTCGTTAAGGAACTTTTTGGATTTATTCTGCAAAAATACGCAAAAACTATGGTGCTCATAGTTTAATATAAACTTAACTATACGGGTATTGATACAAAAACTACCACCGTTAATGATACTATCCAGGTCAAAAATCGATTTTACATCATGATAATTGAGGTAATTTTCGATATTGGGATGAATATCCGGATTAGTGAGCTCGGCAAAATACAACATATGGATCTCATTATCCAGGGCATATTCGCTGATCATTTTTGTGATCATTCTTTCATGGCTCCCGGTAATCTTTATATCATCCAAAAAAATCAGCGTTTTCCCTCTTAAAAAGGCAGCATCAATATGGAAGGAATCATTGCCTATCAATTTCATCCTTTGCTCCGCATTCAATTCGCCATAGTCATCCTTATACGTGATCGTGCGGTGTACCTTTGTTTCCTGTACAACCGGTAAACGGTTTTCAGCCAACCAGCGATTCAACCGGTAAACAAAATGGTTTTTCATCGCAAAAGTGGCGGTCGGTATAAACGAATAAGGGCTGGATATAACCACTATTTGTTGTTGGATAACCTGGTTTTCCAAAACTTTCTTAATAAATCCCTCAGCTAAAGCGGTGCCAAATAAGCTGGCCTGCTGCCCATCGCCAAATTTAAACCGGCTATAACCGCCGGCATCAAAGGCAAACCCCGTGCTGGTGCATATTTTATGCAAAGAATAAGTGTTGTGTTGCATCAGGAATTAGTTTTACAAGTGGTATATTATTTGAATTAACCTGGAAGCCTTGAATACCTGCCATTTCGGCGCCCCAAATATCGGCCCTTATATTATCGCCGATATGGACGATTTGATTTGCCGGTATAGATCTGAACGCTGCAACCTGATCAAGTAACAACCGGAAAAACGCTGTGTTGGGTTTTGATAAACCTGCTTCATCCGAATAGAGCTGAAAATCGAAATACGGTTCGATATTTAACGTTTTTAATACTTTTCGAAGCGTTACACCTTTAATAAAGCCGGTATTACTTAATATGTTCGTGGTGCAATCCGGGTTTTCTTTGATATGCGCCAATATTTCGGGCGTATCGGGCGAATAGATCAGGGGCATAAATTCAAACAGCAAGGTTTCCATTTGCAGGTATAAGGCATGGATATCAATGTCATGCAACCCTGCTTTGTTATCATTTAGCTGGCTGATCACCATCAGGTACATTTCTTCGGCATCGATATTTTTGCCGGTAGCTTCATTGATGTTGTTGCACATCAGGTCTACCTGCCTGAAAATAAACTCTACTTCATCAAGCGGTTTGTTTAGGGCATTGTACTGCTGATGAAAAATACGGCAGCGTTGCTTCTTAAACAAAGGGTTTGATTTAATGAGCGTAAGCCACAGATCAAAAGAATAGTGCCGGTATATTTCCATCGCCCGCGTTACCTTACCTGTAATTTTGAAGGATGTCAACAAAGCTATCAGTTGAATGAGGCTCGCCAATAGCTCTGAATTTCCATGAGCCGTCTTTGCGGTAAACTTCTGCAAACGTCATGGAGCAGATACCGTTAAAAGTAGCATCACCTGAAAGGCTGTAACGTGCAATTTCTTTACCGGTGCGGTCAACCGCACGAATAAAGGCATTTTCAACCATGCCAAAATGCTGGTGATTTTTCTTGCCCTGGTAAATAGCCACCACAAAAAGAATACGGTCATACGCCGGGCTAAGGTTATTTAATTTAACGATGATTTGCTCGTCGTCTCCATCGCCGGCGCCTGTGCGGTTGTCGCCGGTTAACCAGATATTGCCGGAGGGATGCTGCATAGAATTAAAGTAAACAACATCGCCCTCAAACATGCTGATATTATGATTCCCTTTTTGTACAGTGCGGCCCATGTTAGCTATTTTACCTTCTGCATTTAGCAGGAATGCAATTGCGTCTAAATCATACTCCTCTTCCTCACCGCTTCCAAATAACTTACCCAGGAACCCGCCGTTTTTTTGCTTAACGTCCCAGCCTAAGCCGATAGTAACAGATGAAAGGTCGAAAGATTCGCCTTTATCATTTTTCCGAAGATCAATAGTTTGACCTTTTACCAGGTTAATTGCCATAATTTAAATGTTTTATTTAATGATCTGACCTTTAAAATATTTTGAAACAAAAAATGCAAGGTCCTCCCGGTAGCCCAGGCCCGATGCTTCAAACTTCCATTGGTTGTCGCGTTTATACAAACGGCCAAACTCTACTGCTGTTTCAATGGAGAAATCCTCGCCAAGTTCATATTTGGCAATCTCCTGCCCTGTCACGTTGTCAACAATTCGAATGTAGGAATCGCGGACCTGGCCATAGTTTTGTTTCCTGGCGACAGCTTCATGTATGGTAACCACAAAAAGTATTTCCACAATGCGTGCGTCAACTTTTGTCAGGTCTACCGAAATAGTTTCATCATCACCGCCATCGCTGTTACCGCCCGTCGGGTCGTCACCCGAATGGTGTAATGCCTTATCAGGCGAATCTGTATTGCCGTAAAAAACGAAATACTCTTCCGCCGGGATCAGCCGGTTCTGATCAATCATAAATGCCGAGGCATCCAGGTCGAAATCATACCCGGTTCCCTCGTGTGGGTTCCAGCCCAAACCAAGGCTTATTTTTGATAAGCCGATATCAATTCTTTGTCCCTTTTGAAGATTTATAGCCATAATTTATTACCGTCTGTGATATTAGAGTTAATTGACTTAGATATATTACAAGATTTATAAAAAATGATAACGTTCGATGGGGCGTAATTTAGTATATATTCCTGTTATAGGCAACCGGGAATTATTTTGTATCCGATAGTAAACATTTAAATATTTGCGGTTGCAAATCGTTTCCGGCAATTAGGTTTTAAGTAATTCCGGTAGTCAAACAAATAATGCTGTTTTACATACCAAATAACAGGATGCCGATAAATGCAAAAAATAAAGGCGAAGGCTAAAGTTAAAGTCTTACAAACCCAACCCGTCCGGGCAGCCATCAGCTTTTACTTTGCAGATGTGGTACCAACCCATTATCTTTAGGCAAACTTATCCAATATGCTCGCCGGTTTTATCGTTTGGCTTTTTTATGTGAGGTTATGCGCCAAACTGGGGGCAAAACGCGTTATAGGGGGTATTAATGGCGCGTTTTATGGCATTTTCTTTTCGTATTTAGGTATATTTTTTATCCTTTCGAGCCGCAAACTGGATAACGAAAGGGCAAATTCGGCCTTGCTGCTGGAATATCAACCGGTTGGCGTGCGGCGCACAGAAGCATGAAACAGGCGCTGCTGTATAGCTTAAAAGTTTGGTTAGCGTTGTTAATTCGTAAACCCAGCGGATAAATGAAAGCATTCAAGGGTATTCCAGATCATCCCTGGGCGCTCACAATTGTTCGTAATACCCGGGCGCAGAACACCTTGTATTGCAGGTTAGCTGCTGCCACATTAAAAGGCGAAAGGCCCGTTATTGCTGCCGAAAGGAAACCTGTTTACCCTGCCGTGCGAATGGTCGCAAAAAGAATGATCCAGATGCGGTTTGTGAATATGAACCTGGTGTGCTGACGTTTCTGATTTGTTAGCAACAGTTTTTTCCGGCTGACTAACAATAGTAGCTTTCTTCTTCATAACAACCTCCCTGATTTTAATTGGTAGTACTAAGTTAATTAGTTTAAAGCAGATTTCAAATAGGCATTCAGCAAAAAAAACGCCTTCACCTGCCATTAAAAATTCGTTTATTTGAGACCCGCAAATCAAAGTACTAAACAAGCAAAAAAAGCATTACCATGGCCGCCGCTATCATCAAAAAGGATTCCCTTGATTTTTGACTGACCTTACAACGAACAATAACCGGGAATGGTTCAACCTGCATAGGGACCGCTACCAGGAGGCCCTGCAAAATATCACAGATTTTGCCGGTGCACTGCTTGCTGAAATGAATAAACATGACAGGATTGAGACGCCATCGGGTAAGAAAAGCTTGTTCAGGATCTATAAAGATGTCCGTTTCGCCAAAGAGAAAACACCCTATAATAACCATTGGAGCGGGAGTTTTAAACGTGCAGGCAGGGCGAGACGAGGCGGCTACTACTTCCGTATTGAGCCGGGCAATTCGGGCCTGGTAGGCGGCTTTTGGGGGCCGGTACCCGATGATATGAAACGTATAAGACAGGACATCGACGGCAACTACACGGCCTGGAGAGATTTGCTCGGCGAGCAAACATTAGTACAAACCTTTGGCAAACTCTATGGCCAGCAATTGGGCACGGTGCCGCGGGGTTACGAAAAAGACCACCCGGCCATCGACCTGCTGCGTTATAAGCAATATATGCTTAAACATGAGTTCAGTGATGAAGAAGTATTAAGTCCCGGTTTTGTATTTGTAGCGGACGAGGCATTTAAAAAGATGCGCCCTTTCCTGGATTTCATGAGCGAAATACTTACAACGGACGCAAATGGATTATCCCTGCTTGATTGAAATTTGCCCGCATTTGCTAACAATTTGCACGCACTTTGAAAGGACAGGAATTTAGGGGCAACAAAAAACCCCTTAGATTACTCTAAGAGGCTTTATTTTGTGGGAGTTACTGGGTTCGAACCAGTGACCCTCTGCTTGTAAGGCAGATGCTCTGAACCAGCTGAGCTAAACTCCCTTCGTTTTGGGATTGCAAATATAGAAAGTTAGACTTATCCGTCAAAAATTAATTTACATTTTTTTAATACTAATCGCCAGTCATTGCCAAATCAACTATTAATCAGCGCATTAATTTTCATCTGAACGTTGAAGAACAGATAATTTATGCATTTATGAAAAGCATCCCTGTGTAGTATTATATGACAAAAAAGGAGAAATTTAAGGAAGAAATTCCATTTTTCAAATGATAACCATCAAATCCTAACCTGCTTTTCATCATTTGGCCTCTGCTTTACGCAAATAGCTTTGCATCATAATTTAAAAAAACATTATGAAAAAGATTTTACTCACTACACTTACTTTGTTGTCGTTTACATCATTAACTTGCCTTGCTCAACAAAAAGGCGAATGGGATATCCGCTTACGCGGCATTGATGTCGTACCTCAGGAAAGCGCTACCATTGGTGTAATTGGCGGTAACGTAAGTATTGATCATGCGATAGTCCCCGAACTGGACTTTACCTATTTCTTTGTTAATAATTGGTCAGCCGAACTGATCCTGGGGACTACCAGGCACACTGTAACCACTGTCGGATCAAACCTTACCGCTATCGGCGGCAGTTCTTCCGCTAATGTCAATCTGGGCAAAGTTTCGTTGTTGCCGCCAACTTTAACACTGCAATACCATATACCAACAGGGTCAGGTTTTAAACCCTATATTGGCTTGGGCGTTAATTACACCATTTTTTACAATGTGGATAATGGCCCTGTAGTTAGCGGCGTGAGTTACCAAAATCATTTTGGCTTTGCTACACAAATCGGTTCAGATTTTGACCTGAGCAAAAAAGTGTTTTTTAATATCGACGTTAAAAAAATATGGTTATCGTCTAACGTTGTTGTAAACGCCTCCAATTTAACGCCAGCATCATCACCGCAATTGTCGCCGGTATTAGCGACGATTCCTGCTGCTGTAAAAATCAATCCATGGGTATTGGGAGTAGGCTTTGGCTACCGCTTTAAATAATTGCTTATTCCAATTCAACAAAAAAAGCTGTTCCAGGACTGGAACAGCTTTTTTTGTTGAATATTATGGCCATTTAATTACTTTTACTTTATACATTTTTAAACCCTAAGGTATTATGTCGTCACCCTTCGCGCTAAAAATAAAAATCATAGTACTATCTGTTGTTTAC
This sequence comes from Mucilaginibacter gotjawali, assembly GCF_002355435.1. Classification (NCBI taxonomy): domain Bacteria; kingdom Pseudomonadati; phylum Bacteroidota; class Sphingobacteriia; order Sphingobacteriales; family Sphingobacteriaceae; genus Mucilaginibacter; species Mucilaginibacter gotjawali. The sequence goes on along the minus strand of NZ_AP017313.1, from coordinate 1,742,275 downwards.
CTGCTTTGGCCGTGGTTTTCTACTGCGAATGCCCAAAACGACAAAACAAAATTCAAAGTAATTGCCTTTTATACGGCAAAGGATGATAAGGCTCATATCAGTTTTGTGCATGAGGCTAATTCCTGGTTTCCCCTGATGGCCGCTAAATACCATTTTCAATATGACTCCACCAAAAACTGGGAGGATATGAACCCTGAGTTTTTGTCGCATTACCAGGTAGTTGTTTTTTTGGATACCCGGCCCGACAAACCGGCACAGCGGGAGGCTTTTCAAAAATATATGGAAAATGGCGGCGGCTGGATGGGTTTTCATTTTTCGGCATTCGCCCTTACGCCATCGGATTTTAACCAGGACTGGAATTGGTACCACGAAACTTTTTTAGGATCGGGGCAATATGTGAGCAATATCTGGAGGCCCTCAGCTGCGATCCTGGATGTGGACAGGAACTTCCCGGCAACCAAACACATGCCAAATACCTTTAAAACTTCGCCGAACGAATGGTACCGCTGGGAACATGATCTGCGTAAAAACCCCGACATTCAGATCCTGTGTTCCATTGATTCTGCCAGCTTTCCCCTCGGTACAGGGCCTAAGCTAAATGAAATATGGCACAGCGGCTATTACCCCGTAGTTTGGACCAACAAAAAATACAAAATGATTTACTTTAACATGGGCCATAACGATATGGACTACGAACACAAGTACGACAATACCGACAAAACTTTATCCCACACCTTCAGCAGCCATATGGAGGAAAAGTTGGTGATTGACGCGTTGTTGTGGTTAGGCAGCGGTAAGAAATATTCAATCGACAAATAATTATCAAATCAACTCCTAAAAACAATTCAATGCTGTCGTTTAAAAAATATGTCCTTTCAGGTATCCCTATCGCCCTTTTTCCTTTTTTTGTAAAAGGTCAAAAAATAGCAAGTGACAAAATTTATTGGTTGGCTTTAGATAAATATACGTTAGCACTTGGCTCGGGTAGCCATCCGAATATAGGTGTTGAGAAAGTAATCTATTTACAAAAATCTGATTATGTTGACAGTATCCCACCTTTGATCAACGGCTACGGTATTGTTTTAATTAGCAACAAAAATCAAAAAACATTATATAAACAACATAACAGAAAGCTTATTCATACAATAATGTCTCCAGTTGCCGTTCAAGACAGCATGCTATATATTACAATTACGCCGTATTTAGGGCGATTAAAAGGCAATCGACATTATTTCCTCAGCGTTTCTGAGGGGACAACAGTCTACTTTAAATTTGATTCAGACAAAAAACAATTTGTGCCGGATAAAATTAAAAACTGGGGAATTTGATATTCCTTTGGATCGCTAACTTATTCAACCTATCACTTAATCAACCAATCAACTAATTATTCAGCCAATACGTAAACTTAAACACCAGCATCCGGGTTTTAACGCTGAAAGGACCCGGCAGGTAATTATCAGTATAAACAATAAAGAAATCTGATGCTGGCCGGTAACGGTATTGTATCCGCGTATTGATGTTAAAGTTTTTCCCCTGTTCGTTATACTGGAAATACCCCGTCATGAAAAATTTATTAGTCAGTGTTACATCAACCTTTGGGCCAATAAGCCAAAAAGTATTCAGGCCCCACGGTTGCGGCAATTTTACCGAACTGACAGTAGTACTCCACAAAATATTAACAACAGGCTGAAACCGGTAGCCAAAATCGGTGGTAAGGCTTATTTTTTGGCCACTGTCATAATACCCGCCCTCATCAAAGGTAAAATCGTAAGTAAAAAGTTGTTGTGGTTTTGAGAAGTAAGATAATTCGGCATTGTTCCAATGACTAACGTTGCCGGCCGGCAGCACAGCGCCTATATAATTGGTCGGGTCAAAGGGCGCCAATAGTTTAACAAAATCATGTTCCACCAGGCCGGTTAAAATACTCCTGTCCCGAAAAGTCACCTGGTACGACAAATAAGTCCTGTTATCCGTGGGGCTGAATGCCCCGTTGTAATAACCGGTTAGGTTTATCGTGGGCCCATGACTTAACACCGATCCCCCGTTAGGCAAAAACAAGTAACCAATGTAAGGGTTTAGCTTTATATAACCATGCCGCGGAACATAGCCGGTTTCGGCATTATAGTTAGCGCCTACGTCTTCGTATTGAGCTCCGATCAACCAATATTTATCTGCGTATTGTACATTGCCTGCGTTAGTAAAATCGTGCCCCGTTTTACCCGGCGTAAACGACTTTAGGATCAACTCTTTTCCTGTCCACAAATTCGCTGCTGAAGCAAGGTTAAATTCAACGCCGGCGTTGGTATTGAACCGCGAATTGTTGGGCTGACGGGAAGGCTCAACCGGGTAATTAAAAGCTTCCTTGTTTACAAAAATAAAACCAATGTTTGACCGTGCCAGTATTTTACGCTGCAACGCTATTACCGTAAAGTTTTGGGCCGGCACCGTATCGTTACTATTGGTTTGCATGTCCATTACGCCGATACGCCAGTCTTTATCCAGCTTTCCACTGAGCCTGAATCCGCCGATTATGTTTGACTGCAAGCCGATCCTGCGCGAAAAAAAAGGCCTTATGCTGGCATAGCCGAAATTATTGAATTGATCGCCGTTTTCTAAAAAGAATTGCCGTGTTTCGGGGTAAAAAAGTTCAAAACGGCTTAAATTCACTACCTGTTTATCTGCATCAACCTGCGAAAAATCGGGGTTCAGGGTAAGATCAAGGTTGAGCGCCGACGAAACCGCAATTTTAGCATCAACGCCCCCGGTTACTTTTGCTGCCAGGTTTTTATTCTCCGCATAGTCTTTGCTGAATGACGTTAGTGCATATGGGATGATCGAAACATTGGAACCCGGATCCGGCGGTGGTTTATCCCATATCAAAGTACCGGTATATGCCAAAGAAGCCGTGGGGAACTGGCGTGGCACAGGCGCCCAGGCTGATTTTTCGGTAGCTTTTAAATCATTACGGCTAAAGTTAATGCCCCATTCGGTGATCCCTTTTTTATACCTGATGGACTTAAACGGAATGGATGCTTCAAAAACATATTTATCAGGATAATCTTTTACTGTTGAAACCCATTTATTTGTCCAGTTTAGGTCAACATTCCCGCCATTGTACATGGTACCATCCCACTCTGCCCCTGCTGCATTGGCGCCGAAAGAGTAACCGTTGGTCTGGTCGTTAAATGTGTCCATAAAAAAAATGAAATTGTCATTTTTTTGAAAGCTGAAATCCCTTTTTAATGATTCTACCATGTTAGGCCCGGGCGGGCCTTTATAACAAATTGCCAACACATAAAGGTTCTTCTGGTCATACGCCATTTTTACTTCGGTACAAACATTTGCCATTGCTGTATCCATTGGCAAAACCATATAAAAATTTTGGGCAACGTCGGCATGTTGCCAGGTATCTTCGTCGGGTATCCCGTCAATTTTTATAGCCGAGGTGGCTTCACGGATGTGGTAAACGTACCTGCTATTTTTCTTTTGGGCAAGAAGCTGAAGGGCGAAAAAGCAAAAAACAAAGGTAATTTGGTATTTCAAATCAGGGTAATAATTAGGAGTAAATTTATTGCAAATTAATTTTTTTTGCTTGAAAAAAGGGAAAAACAGTCGATTTTTACTCGTTTTAGATGGTATTTGGCTTTTTTATCCCCATAACAATCCATTTGGGTAAAAAACATGCCAATAGCGGCATAATTTGTTGGTAAGTAACCTTTGTTGGTAAGTTTTGGGCATTTTTTGGATCATTTGTTGAAAAAAACTGTTAAAATTCTGTTAAAATATTAGTGTATTAAATACACATGTTATATATTTGTATAATTATTATTATCGTTCTAACCAATTAGTTCTTTATGATAGATAATGAGGTCAGTTACTACAAAAAGAGTGAGCGCCAGCTTTCTCTTTTTTTGTTTTAGGGGTATTTTCAATTCTTTAAAACAACGTTTACCTTCGTACTTATCGCCCGGCTATTAAACTACCCGATAACACCAGCATACTTAAACCTTGAGCCGGAGCCTTTTCTTTTCAAGAAAACCGGTGATAAATATCACAATAAAACATATGGCAAATGAGCGGATAATTCCACCTGTTCCTTCGCTTAAAAAATCAGGGAAGTTGAAATCAACGATGGCGAAGATCGCCACCATAAAATACGGGATAAGGTAACAGGTAAGGGTACTGGTTCCGGCTGGTTTGATAATTTTAAACCAGTTTGCCTTGCCTTTAACATCTATCAGCCAGATAAAAAATTCAAACAAAATGATACCTATACCACTGCATATTAAAACCCATGCCGGGGTTGAATGTACCTTTGAAATTCCTTCGGTATAAGGGCGTAATAAAAAACCCAGCGCTATGGCAGCTAAACCTGTTAATGTAAACACAACCCATATCCTGCTGTATTTACCTTTGGTTACAAATTTGTAACATAACAAGGAAAACACAACACCAAACATCATCAACGAGCATGAATCACCATCCTGTACAACCAATAGGTGCCAATGGATCAAATGGCCATGGCTGCAAATATTAATGGCCAGGAATATGGCCAGCGCCGTGCACATCGCAATAAAATTCCCTTTAAATATCAGAAATACGCCGGCACAAACCAGGTACGCCCAGCCAATGATGCCTAAAATGCCCCACCATTCTGGTGTTAATCCTTTTGGCTCAGCAGGTGTACCGCCTTTATAAAGGAAAGCTAATACGGCAAGTAATACAATACCCGTGCCCATCAAAATGTATCTTTTAGCTGATGACCAGGTTTCCGGATAATCCAGCCAGATCAGGAAAAACGAGAGCGTTAATAAAAACTCCCAAATGCCCAGCGGCAACAACGCACCCTTGCTGTAATCTTCCATATTTACATGAAAAAAGCCCATTACAATAAGTGCAAATGAGCGCAACAAGATATAAATAGCTATGCTGGAAAAAGATTCCCCTTTACCTAACCGTTTACTGAGCGCAAGCGGAAGCGACAAGCCGGCAATAAATAAAAACAAAGGAAAAATGGTATCGGCAAAGTGCATACCGTCAACGTTGCCCTTCACATGATCTATCCATTCAGGCACATTGCGAACGCCACTCAGGTCGTTCACAAAGATCATAAAAAACATGTTTACTGCCCGTAAAACATCTATGGAGTGTAAACGACTTGGATTTTTTATCATGATGAAGTGTTGACTCGATGTAACAGCTTTAAATATAATAGCTATTTTTGGGATTATTTGTATTGTTTTTGATATGATTCATACGTCTCCGGACCATCTACCCCAGCACTTCTTCTAACACCTCATGCGACCGGATATTGCCGAAGCCCTCAATATGCAGCGTGTAGTAATCCAATAGCTTTTGCACCAGGTAGCGGCGTTCATCATTTGTGATTTTCAGCTGCAAAATATTTTCAAATGTAGCCTCAAGCAGCGCCCTAAAGTTTTGTGTATGCGGTGGCGAAAGGTATAAAATAGTATCAGGCTTATAGTTGCTGAAAACACCATTCTTCAGGTCGAAATAATCGGCATTCCCGGCAAGGTAACGATCAGGATAAAAGCCGAGGTAGCGCGTGAGCCTGGTTAAAAAAAACAGGTGAAAGTTTGACAGCCCTTGGGTTTGGTGATCCAACCATTCAATCGCATTGAAAACAAACTCAAACAGATTTTCATCCGCGGTTTGTTGTTTGATAGCCTTATATAAAACTTCGTTTAAAAAAATAGCCAGGCTGCTTTTGATCACATCATAGGGAATAGTTTGCAACTGGGGCGAGTTTTTGAGTTCCTTAATGCGCTGCACATTCCCGGTATTTTTATAGTAAACAACCATGTCCAGCAAATGCAGCGGCTGGAACATATTCCTGGATATTTTTGCCTTTGGTTTTTTGGCCCCGTTTACAATGTACGATTGCAGGCCAAACTTTTCTGTAAAAACCTGCACAATAATGCTGCTGTCGCCATAATCGGTAGTTTTAAAAACGATGCCGCGGGTTTTATGAAGCATTATCTGATCAGTAATAGCAGCCTGGGTAAAAAAATGATAATGCCGGTTATTAAAGCAAAAAGCGCTGCAATAACTACCGCCCCTGCGCTCATATCTTTGATATGCCCGGCTTTTTCGTTATAGCCCGGCGAAACCAGGTCGACTAAGGTCTCGATCATGGTATTAAAGATCTCAGTAACTAAAACCAGCGCGATACAAACCGCTATCCATTGCCATTCACTCACTGAAATTTGCAGCCAGATCCCCAACAAAACAGCAACTGCGGTTACCCCAAGATGAATCCTGAAATTGAGCTGCGTTTTTGTAGTATACGCTATGCCCTTAAAAGCATAGCCAAAACTGCGGAATAATTTTTTCATTAATCAGCCGATCATTTAGACTATTTTCCGGAAATTCTACCCATTTTCAAAGCAACATGCCTTCCAATCTCAAATTTCCATGGTACAAATCTGCACATTTGCTGAACAATGTCACAATATCATTTCCGGAAATACCATGATAAATCTATTTTCGTAGTTTAGCGACCCGAAACAACCCGTATTAAATAATGATTTGGAAGAAGATTGCTGATATTATATTAAAGAACCGACTGCTTATACTGATCCTGATCGCAGTTTCCAGCATTTTTATGGGTTACCAAGCCAGCAAAGTCCGCATCACTTTCAACGGCGGCAAAGTTTTACCGGTGACGGATTCGGCATATATCAGGTACGCCGAGTTTAAAAAACTGTTCGGCCAGGATGCCAGCACCATGGTGATCGGCTTTAAATCGGCTGATATATTCAAAAAAGATGTCTTTAACGACTGGTACCAGGCGGGTGACCGCATACAACATATTAAAGGGATAAAAGCGGTTATCTCGATGGCCAATTTATTCAACCTTGAAAAAGACACCCTTAACCACCGTTTTACTATTAAACCCCTGGTTACGCATTCACTAACCACGAGCCAGGCGGTTGACAGTGTTAAAAATCAACTGCTTTCCCTGCCTTTTTATAAAGGGCTTATTTTAAGCGAAAACAACCAGGCAACGTTGATGGCTATCACTTTTGAGGGCAAAATTTTAAATACGCCGGCGCGGGTGCCAATCATCGATACGATCCTTAAAATCGGCAAAAACTTCGGGCAAAAGCACCAGATCGAAATGCATTATTCAGGCCTGCCGCTTATCCGTACTATCTCAAGCGACCTGATGAAGAATGAGTTCACGTTATTTTTAGGGCTATCGTTATTGATCACTACCATTATTTTGTTCCTCATTTTCCGCTCAGGATACCCTGTTATTTTCCCTGTAATTGTGGTATTGCTGGGGGTAACGTGGGCGCTGGGGATACTTGTCCTGGCCCATTACGAAATCACCATCCTTACCGGTTTAATACCCGCTTTAATGGTAATTATCGGCGTACCCAACAGTATCATCATCCTTAACAAATACTATTACGAATTCGCCCACAATGGCGATAAGTTAAAATCACTAAATATTGTAATTGAAAAAGTAGGGATAACTACTTTTATTGCCAATGTTACCACAGCGATAGGCTTCGGTGTATTATATTTTACCAACAGCGAATTGTTAACCCAGTTTGGCCTGGTGGCTGCATTAAGTATCATGTCCACTTTTGCGCTGTGTATTGTTTTGGTGCCTATTATATTCAGCTTTTTGCCTGATCCCAAACCAAAACTTACTAAGATCAAAGATCGAAGGCTGATGCAAACCGTATTAATAAGCCTTGATCAACTGGTGCATGCGCATCGTAAAGCAATTTATGCAGTCGCCCTGGTAATGGTGGCCATTTGTTTTTATGGCATGCTCAGGATCAACGTAAACAGCTATGTGGTTGACGACCTGCCCAAAAAAAGCAATACCTTAAGCGACCTTAAATTTTTTGAATCAAACTTTAAAGGCGTTTTACCACTTGAGGTAAGTATCGACACCAAACGAAAAAACGGGGTAATGAATGATGCCACCATCAGGAAGGTTGAAAAGCTCGAGAACCTGATCTCTTCCTACCCTGAATTCAGCCGTTCATTATCATTGATACAGGGCCTTAAATTTTCAACCCAGGCTTTTTATGGAGGCAACCCGGCTTATTATCGCCTGCCGCAAGGTTTTGAAGATGGTTTTATATTAAGTTATGCCAGCCATTCGGGCAAAAACAATACAGTTTTACGCAATTACCTGGATAGCAATAAGCAGTTTACACGGGCGAGTTTTGAAATGGTTGACGTGGGCTCAAACCGGATGAACAAAGTGATCGCCAATTTGCAGCCCCGTATCGATTCCATATTTAACCCTAAAAAATACCATGTAGAACTTACCGGGTCGAGCATCATTTTTATAAAGGGGGCTAATTATATGGTCAAAAACCTTTACCAGAGCCTTGCGCTGGCTATTTTATTAATTGCCGGCGTTATGTGGATCTTGTTCAGAGGGGTAAAGATGATCGCCATATCACTGCTGCCCAACCTTATCCCACTGATCATTACGGCAGGCATCATGGGCTTCTTTGGCATCCCGTTAAAACCGTCTACTATACTGATTTTTAGCATCGCTATGGGGATCTCGTCCGACCAAACTATTTATTTTATTACGCGCTACCGCCAGGAACTGCGCTACACTAAAAAAAGTATATCGCAGATCGTTTCCGATACTATCCGCGAAACCGGGATCAGCATGATCTATGTGGCCATTGTACTATTTTTCGGGTTTGGCATTTTCGCCTTTTCAACTTTCGGCAGTGTAAGTGCACTGGGTATTTTACTCTCAGTTACTTTACTCGTTGCGATGATAAGTAATCTTACCCTCCTCCCGGCATTTCTGCTAAGTTTGGAACATCGGGAAAAGACGAAAGAAAAAGGCTGATTCAGATGATTGGGTGCTGTGCCAACCATAGATTGACCTATCTTCAATCTACAAGTTAAATAAAGGCAAAAAGCACAAAAAGGGTTTACAAAAGGTTTACACTTTCACGAATTTACTTTTTATAAATACCTAATAGTAAGTTATTTATATATTTATCCATTTAAACAGGGTTTACACTATTTTACATAACATCCTCAAATATTTTTAAGCTGTTCCGCTAAAGCCCGACCGTAAATTTATAAATGACATGACACTGGTAAATGGTTGATTTTTTAAAAACATGGATTTAAATCTTAACAATAAAGTAGCCATTGTATTAGCCGCATCCAAAGGGCTGGGTAAAGCCATTGCTGCGGCATTGTCTGCAGAAGGGGTAAAAGTGATCATCGGTTCGCGTGACGCCGGAGAATTGGAGCGGACCGCCAAAGAAATTACCGCCATTACCGGCAATGAAATAACCGCCATAGCCGTTGATGTGGGTGATGCTGCCCGCGTTACCGATTTTATTGAAAAAGCAGCGGCGGCGCACGGCAAAATTGACATCCTGGTAAATAACAGCGGCGGGCCGCCATTTAATAAATTTGAGCATTTTGATGATGAAGCCTGGCAGCAGGCATTCAACCTTAGCCTGTTAAGCTTTGCACGTACAAGCCGCTTGGTTTTACCCCATATGCAAAAAACAGGCAGCGGCCGCATCATCAATATCATCAGCGGTTCGGTAAAATCAGTACTGGCAAATTCAGTTCTTTCAACCAGTATGCGCATGGGCGTTGTTGGGATGGCCAAATTAATGGCCGATGAACTGGGGCCGTATAATATTACTGTAAATAATGTAGCCCCCGGCATGATTCTTACTGACCGGCTTAAACATACGCTGCCAAAAGACACTGATCCAGAACTCGCTTTAAAAGAAAGGGCCAAAAATATCCCGCTCGGCCGCATAGGTAAACCCGAAGAACTGGCTGCACTCGTCACCTTTTTGGCCTCAGAGCAGGCAGCCTATATCAGCGGCACCACCATACAGGTTGACGGCGGGGCAAACAGGGGTATTTTTTAACCCTTTTCTGTCAATTTTTAATAGTAATATTTTGAACATGCAATATGTTGAGCTCTTTAGCAATCCCTGATTAATAATTATTAAATATTTATTTAATATTTAATTAAAACAGTCCAACAAGTTAACGGTTGTATCTAAAACGCACTAAGCGGATGTTATGACAAACTTGTACTTCATGGTCCCGGCCGCTGTAATCAGTTTCGCGCTCGTAATATATTCCATCAAAAACTCAAAAACAGCCTTGCTGTTTTTATTGATACTGTTCTCCTCTAGCTGCTTATTTGCACAGGTTACTCCGGTTGATACGATAAAACCAGGCAATGGCCCCGTTAAAGAACAACTGAAACAAATAAAAAATGCCAAAAAAACAATTAAGGATACAACTGGTAACCAGCCTGCAAAAAATCCTTTTATTGATACAACCATCCGTAATAAGTATGGCGATCTGTTGAACGACGATCCAAAATACAACCCAAAATATCCTTTTTGGAAACCTTTGGCTGGTGTTTTGGGTGTTAATCTGTTTACATGGTCAATGGACAGGTTTTTGCTGAATGAAAGTTTCTCACATATCGGGCCTGCCACCTGGAAATATAATTTACGAAAAGGCTGGGAATGGGATGATGACCGGTTTGGCGTTAATTTTATAGCGCATCCGTATACAGGCTCCATGTATTTTAACCAGGCACGTTCGCAGGGATATAATTATCTTCAATCCGTCCCCTTTGCGGCAGCCGGAAGCCTGATGTGGGAATATTTTGGCGAAAATACACGTCCCTCATATAACGACATTATCAATACCACGGCTAATGGCGCATTCCTTGGTGAAGTATTTTACCGCTTGAGTTCAAATATTTACGATGACCGCACACGCGGCGGTGAAAGGGTATTTCGCGAAATTTTTGGTGGGTTGATTGACCCGGTACGTGGATTTAACAGGTTGCTGGAGGGAAAAACATTCAGAAGAACTACCACTGACGTATATCAAAAAGAGCCATTGAATATAACATTGGCAGCGGGGATCCACAAAATAAATGTGGACAATAATACAATTTTGGGCAATGGCCCTACAAATACGCTCATCAGCCTTCAAATTGATTATGGCAACCCATTAGAAGACAGAAAACGCAAACCTTTTGATTATTTTACCTTCCGCACCGAGTTTAGCTTCGGGTCAGGTAGAAAAGTTTTGGATAATGTGCTTGGGTACGGCGTATTGTTTGGCGGCAATACGCATTTAGGAAAACTATCGATGCTATACGGTGCTTTCCAATATTATGATTATTGGGATAATATGACCTTTGAATTGGGTACGATTGGGTTTGGCGGAGGGGTAGTAACTAAATTACCAATAACCGATGATATTATAGCTTTTACCACCGTCCACCTGGCAGGAGTTCCCTTGGCCGGCAACAGTACCCGGTTTGGCCCTGATACATCGCAGGTAAGAGATTACACTTACAATAATGGATTTGAAGCTAAATTTGCTTCTACAATTAATTTTGGAACTTACGTAACTACTTCTGTTGAATATTATTACTATTTACTTCATGCTTTTTATGGCCCTGCCAGTAATAACCATATCGGCATCTTAAAACCAAAAATCACCGTCCATATAGTTAAGAACTTGAGTTTGGGTTTTGAGCATTTTATATACTATGATAACAGGTATATCAAAACATTTCCGGCAATACATTCCGTTCGTACAGAACAGAAAATATTCCTCTCGTTATACCTGGAAGACCCGCAGCGAAAAGGCGACTATGAGCAATAGGGAGCAGGAATATTGCCTTTATAACAATATGGGGTTCAATTCCGAATCTATCAATCCGCCTATGGGCTTGCCCATCAACCATTTATGGTGATCGTTTTTTTGCCAATTATTTTTATAAGGCGTAATCCTTGCGCCATCGGCCACATAAATAATGGTCATTACCTCGCGCATTTTGTTTGAGTTATTGCCGTTGGCATGGTGTATGGTAAATCCCCTGTGCCAGGTGGCATCACCTGCATCCATTGTGTTTGCCCTGCTGATGGCGAAATGATGCTCTTTAACGTAATTGTCAAATGCACCTTCCGATTCATCCGAGATCTCGTAATTAAAAATGGAACCTTCTTTGTAGGAGCCTGAAGCGAAAGTAAGCATCCCCATATCCACATCAATATCAACCAGCGGCATCCACATGGTAATGGTATTATTGGTATCAATAGGCCAATAGTATTGATCCTGGTGCCATGGCGTAGGGCCACCACCCGCTTCCTTAAACAGGGCCTGGTCATGATACAACCTCACGTTTTCAACGCCCATTAAATCGGCAGCAATTTTTGCCATGCGTTTTGCCAGCACAAATTGCTTCACCTCTTCATCGTTTTGCCATAAATTCATGATCTGCAAAAAGGCCTTTCCGTAGGTATCCCGATCCTGAAGTTTGCGGGTTTCGGTGTTATACTTTTCTGCAGCATCAACTATTACCGGCCGGTAAGCTGCAATCTCTTCTTTATTTAAAACTTGCGTCACTAAAGTATGGCCTTTTTCCCGAAACTCCCGGACGTTTTCTCCGGGTAATTCTTTAAAATCATCCAATAATGGCAAACAGGCGGATTGTTTATTCATTTTGTGTTTTATTACACCCAAAGTAAGTTACACTTTCAAATAAAAAAAATGAGGAAAATGGTGTAATTGTGGATTATTTTATCCTTAAATTTACGATAATAAATTCAAATTGTTAAAATAAACCATGATCAAGGCTTCTTTCGAGATCATACAACCGGCCAACGGTCAGTCATTTTTATTCAGAAAATTTGACAGGTCGGCCTTTGAAGCGCCTTACCATTTTCATCCGGAATACGAACTTACCTATATTATAGAGGGTACAGGCAAACGCTATGCAGGAAGCCATATGGGCGATTTTTCTGCCGGCGACCTGGTATTGCTTGGCCCTAACCTGCCGCATTGCTGGAAACTTGAACAGGAGAAAGATTCACAAACAAATGCCAGCGCCATAGTAGTACAATTTGACGGTGCATTTTTAGGCGACGATTTTTTTAATAAAAACGAGATGCAGCTTATCAGAAAGCTGTTTCAAAAAAGCGGCTGTGGTATTTGTTTTAAATCGGCTACGCAGGCAGTGGTTGATAAAAACCTGGAGGCGTTGAGTAAAGAAAAGAACAACTTCAGGATGCTGATGGGGTTATTGGAAATATTACAAAAGCTGGCTTTATCCAATGATTATATCTTACTTGATCAAAACAGGAGTGTTGCAGAGCGTACGCCAGCCGAGCAGGAGCGTATTAACCCGGTTTACGCTTACCTTGTAGAGAATTTCAGAAGCCAGGTTTCACTGGAAGCCGCCGCAGGCATCGCCAATATGACGACCAACGCGTTCTGCAAATATTTCAAAAAAATTACCCGTAAAACCTTTATGGAAACCATTATTGAGTACCGCCTTAATTATGCCACCCAGCAACTGGTACAAACCGATAAGCCGGTCTCCGATATATCCTACGAAAGCGGCTTTGGTGATGTATCGCATTTCTACAAAATGTTCAAACAAAAAATGCACATCAGCCCGTTAAACTACCGCAAAAAATTTATGCGGGATTTGGAAGACGAGGCCATAATTGGGGTGGCGTAAGACTCATTCGCCGTTTAAATTCTTTCAAACTTCAGGTGACTTTCCTAAAGTTAATTACTGGATTCATTGTTTGAAAAAGAATAAGTGTTTTCAGTTTTAAATAAAGGTCCAGCGACATTTAAAAACTTTCGATTAATAATAATGCAAACTGCAACAAATATTGTTATAGAGAAAAATACTGCTACAACGTAATAGTGTGTACCAAATAAACCCAGCAAATCCCGGCGATTTGCAGGCAGAAACAAAAACAACATCGCGATACTGTTTATGGTGGTATGAATAATTATTCCAGGAATAACTGACTGTGTTTTGTAATAAACCCAGCCAATAAACAATCCAGCTAAAAAAGCCGGTATTGCTTGCCATGGATTTAAGTGCAGCGCACCAAAAAGAGTAGCAGAAATCAGAATTGCTGTATATGGCGTGTAATTTTTTAATAAGCCCCTGAGAATAATTCCACGGCATAAAATCTCCTCCAGAATTGGAGCTGCAATAACTACATTTATAATAGAAAATATCTCCTTCGTAAATGATTCCTCAAAGACTTTCTGAGCCCATTTTGGCATCGGAATCCACGAAGAGGTGTGCTCAAGCGGGATAACCAAAGCTAATGCTCCAATTATAAGTATCGGTACCAACCATACAGGTGTTCCAATAAAACTAATTTTGGAGAAATGCCCATTTTGTTTTTTACTTTTTCTTATTGTGTATATAATTACGGTTAAATGCGTAACAATGTTTTGCAATAAAAATAGTACTGATTTTAAAATTGGCCATCTGATGAATGTTGAACTAAGTGCGATCAGGCAGACAGTAGCAGGGATACTTATGACAATCGTATATAAAATATAAACAAAAATATTTTAATGGTAGATTTTAAGTCAGGGTAGTAAATCTCCCGGGTTGATTCTGTACCCATTGATTCCGGTACAGATATTTCTTGTGATTTAGCTGGATCCATTAACCAATAATACGAACAATATCGACGTATTTCAGTTAAGTCGGACATTATTTATTTATCTATGGCAGGTAGTTTTTACCGGATCTTTTACATTCCTATCACCTCAATTCCATAAACAGGTAAGGTTAATGTAATATTGTTATTCACCATGCCTGGTTTAGCGGCGCCATATAAAACTTTCAGCATGCCGGTTTTGCCCTCTCCGGCAATAGTTACAGTTTCAGGTTTATCCGATAGATTTACGGCCACAACAACTTTTTTATTTCCTTCATACCGCATAAAGGTAAACACATCATCCTTATCGCTTTTTAGCGTTTTATAAGCTCCATTAGATATTACAGGGTTCGCTTTCCGTATGGCTATCATTTTACGGTAGCAGTTCCAGAGGGAATTTGAGTCGTTTTGTTGCTCTTCAAGTGAAATGCCATCATCCGCCACCTCGTTATTAAATCTGTTCCGCCATGGCCCCTTTTCTTTATACCAAACAGCCATTCCTGTTCCCCTATCGCTTTTGTACCACTCAAAAGCCGAGCGGTTAGGTATATCATTGGCATCTGTGGCGCCAAGTGCTGCATTGGTGCCGCTCATCCCTAATTCCTGCCCGTAATAAATGGAAGGGATGCCGCCAAGCAACAGGTTTAGTGCAGCGCCGATCTTTAAATGCCCGGTATCTCCATTTACGCCATAACTAAATCGCGGGGTATCATGGTTCTCAATAAATACAACCTGCTGTTTATTTGCCGGGGTAAGCATAAAAGTTGAATCGGCGGCGGCGGCTATCTGGTCTTTTTTAAAAGTCCTGATGGCAAAGGCCAGCCTGAATGCAAATACCCTGTCGACGCCGCCATTTGCAAAATAGTCCGTCCCTATAGATCCCCAGTTGGCCTGTTCAGCGATGATCTTCAATTTGGGGTTAACTATCCGCAGTTTGCTTAATAAAGGCCGCCAAAACCGGGCAAACAAACCGGGAAGTTTATTGTCAAGGTTGTCCATCATATGGTCAAGCCTGAAACCATCCACACCATCATCAAACTTTCCGTCGCCGTTCGGGTCCACCCAAAACCTAAACAAGCGATAGTTATATGCCAGTACTTTTGGGCTGTATAAATTTACGGTGGTTATTTTGCGGTAAACGCTGTCATATCCTAATAGCCCCTTCAGATTGAATACAATGGATGATGGTGTACTATGCGCTTTATCATCGTACAAAATATAGTCGCTGAAGGGCGATTTAAGATTATTTACGCCATCTTTCCACCAAATGTGATCTTCGGTAACGTACTGGGTTTCCATGTCCATATAAAACTTCATACCGCGGCGGTGCAGGTCTTTTATCAGTAATAAATAATCGTGCATTGTGCCATAGGCAGGGTCGATCTTTTTGAAATCCGACGCAAAATAATTATGATAAAATACCGATTCATACAATGGCGTAAGCAAAACAGCCGTCACTCCCAGGCTTTGCAGGTAGTCAAGTTTCTGACGGATGCCGGTTAGATCGCCCTGCAGATCTCCATTACTATCGTAAAAACTTCGCTGAAATATATGATAAATGATCTCCTCCCGGCCTTGATCAGCAGCTTTAGCCTTAGGTATTGTGCCGGCAATTGTTGTTGAAAAACAAAGCGACAAAAACAAAATCACGGGCAAGGGGATGGCAGTCCTCATAAAAGGGTTGGTTTATAAACCAAAGTAACCTATCATTAAAGGATAAAAAAATGTCTATCTTAATTTAATTATGGCGCATTTTATCTTCCGGTAAAACCTGATTTAAATCATATAAATTAAAATCAAACTGGTTGGCGAAGTTAATATACGCCAATATTCTGCCAATATTATCGTAATAAAACCTGATAAGAATTTGTTACTTCGCAGGATTTTGTTTTGCACCTATACGCTTCAAAACAGTTTAGCACATGACGACAAGAAAGAACGCTATTTTAATGATTCCCCTGGCCCTATCCCTGTCATCCATGGGTATTTATGCTCAAAACGTTCAAACGACCGGATATGCCTGTCACTTTTCTTTTTGGGAATGACAGCCGGCTGAAAGTATTCAAATCAAACCTGACCATCAAACTAAAAACAGAAATCATAAAATATATACAGGATCATTAGCACCAGGAAAACCTTTGTTGAATTTCTTCAGGGCAAAGCGAGAAAGATACCGTGTTAGAAAAATTAATTATGCCAGCATTTAAAACTTTAGAAATATCAAACCCCAACTTCGAAAACAATAATTTACGCTTTATAACAGTAAAAACCCCCCATCTTAAAGGGCGCGGCGATATCTGCGTTTATGTTCCACCCGGGACAAGTGCCGGTGATACATTACCCATAGTGATATTACTGCATGGGATGTACGGCAGCGCCTGGAGTTGGGCCTATGGCGCCGGAATACATTTAAAGGTGAACGAGATGATCCAAAACGGAGAATTGCCACCGATGATCATTGCTATGCCGTCAGACGGGCTTTGGGGTGATGGGTCGGCGTTTTTGCCGTTAAATGGTTTTAATTTTGAAAAATGGATAGCAGAAGATGTACCCGGGGCCTTACGCGAATGTATCAACGGCGCAAAAAAAAGTTCGCCGCTTTTCATCTCAGGCTTATCAATGGGCGGCTTTGGGGCATTGCGGATCGGCGCAAAATATGGCACACAATTCAGGGCCATATCGGGCCATTCTTCAATAACAAGTTTACCCCAGATAAAGTTCTTCGCCGAAGAGCCCTTAAAAAGCTATGCCCAGAACGACATCATTGACGAAGATGTATTTGAAACATTTTTACATTACCGGGGGCAACTCCCGCCACTGCGTTTTGATTGCGGAACCGATGACCTGTTGATCAACTATAACCGCATACTGCACAAAAAGATGGTAAAAGAAGGCATACCCCATCATTTTGAAGAACATAAGGGTGGTCATGAATGGGCATACTGGTCAAAGCATATCATTTCCTCACTAAAATTTTTCGCTGCCTGTATGTAAGTGCCAGGGGTGGCTTGCCGGCGATCAATTGCAAAATACACGTGTTGCAGGCTCATTATGATGCAGTTACCCCATCCTGAAAAGTAACAATTGAGTTACAAAACAGCGTTAAAAAAATTAACTATGAAAAAATTTATCATTAAATGGTCAATTTTTTGCATTCGTTAAAACTTATCGGCGGTTTCGTGCGTTATGAGTTGTATAAATGCGTCCCGCATTTATAATTGTGATAAGGTTTAGGTTGAAAGCCCCCAAGCAGCGAGTGTAAGGGGGCTTTTATTTGGCTGGAGTTTAGAGACTGGAGATTAGAGACTAGTATTGATATGCTAACACCCTGAAGTAATTCTTACTGCATTGTTCTCTAACTTTCCAACACCTCATCACTAATCTCCAATCACTAATCTCTATCTTTACCCCTCCCATGATCGAACTAAAAAAACAATTGTATAACCAGTGCCTTGAATATGTGCAAAGCCGTTTGGATGCTGCTCAATTAGCTATAAATGAGGCGCAAACGGCGTCGAACAATGACACCAAAAGCAGCGCCGGCGATAAGTATGAAACCGGCAGGGAAATGGCACAGCAGGAGGCCAACCGCAATATGGGCCAGCTAAAAGAAGCCAATAAATTAAAAATTGCATTGAACAGGATCAGCCCCAACAATATTGCTGACACCGTTGATACAGGCAGCCTGGTGCTCACTGATATGGCCAATTTTTACATCGCTATAAGTGCAGGTACACTTAAAGTTAACAACAGTGAATATGTTGCGGTTTCGCCGTTTTCGCCCATCGGAACAAAGCTTAAAGGGTTAAAAGCAGGGGATAAATTTAATTTAAATGAAAAAAATTACCTGGTAAAACAGGTTTATTAAACATTTTTTAAAACATTTATCAGTAATTTGCATTTTGTAACATTAATCATCAAATATCTATTACTATATTTGATGATAATAAAAGCATGCAGGCAAAAAGGACTTGCACTTATAAATTAAATTTTAATGAACATATTCGCAGGAAGCCTTCCCTTTTCATTAGAGGAAGCTGATTTAAGAGAGCTTTTCGAAGCTTATGGTGAAGTAAGCACCGTAAAATTAATTAATGACCGTGAAACAGGGAGAAGCAAAGGCTTTGGCTTTGTTGAGATGCCTGATGATGAAAGCGCTCAAAAAGCAATCACTGAACTAAACGGCTTTAGCGTTAAAGGCAGAACAATTGCTGTAAGCCAGGCTGAAGAAAAAAAGCCAGGCGGTGACCGCAGAGGCGGTGGCGGCGGCTACGGTGGTGGAAACCGTGGTGGCGGCGGCGGCTATGGCGGCGGCGGAAATCGTGGTGGCAGCGGTGGTGGCGGTGGCTACTCAAGAGACAACAATCGTGGCGGCGGTAGCCGTTACTAATTCATAAAGATATTTAAAACAGGCCTTATCAAAGGATAAGGCCTGTTTTTAGTATTTTAATTGCAGGGTAGAAACACTATTCACCCTGATTTTTTATTTTGTTAAAGTGGCATCGGGCTACTCAATAACTTACAGCCGATCCGTCCCTGATCTCGTCCGAAGCTTTTTTAACCACCTGGTCGCCTTTTTCCAAATTGCCGTAAATTTCCATCACATCACCGGTTTGAACACCTTTTTTAACTTCAACCCACCGGGCCCTGTGGTTAACTACTTTTATAACGAAAACTTTTTCGGTTGAAGTTACCACCGCCGTTTTTGGCACAAAAAGCGTGCTGTCATGACTCGGCAGGGGAACATTTACGTCGGCATACATGTGGGGTAAAAGTTTATGATCGGTATTGTAAACATCCATTTCAAGTCTCTCCGACCGTAATTTCTCATCCAGCGCCCCGGCAAGCCTTTTAATCTGCGCTGTAAACTGGCGGTTTGGCAATGCCTGCACCGTAAAACTCACTTTGTTTTTATCACTTAACCCGCCTGTATAATTCTCAGGCACCGAAACCACTAAACGCATCCTGTACTGATCCTGCAAAACGAGCAGGGGATCAGTTCCCTTGCCACCTGGGCCAACATAAGCGCCCGTATTTACATTACGCGCGGAAATTACCCCATCAAACGGCGCCCGTATTTCCAGGTAATTTAAATTGGCAGCCATTTCTTTATAGGATGATTTGGCAGCCTCTACGTTTGCCAGGTCGGAGTTCTTTTTGGCATCAGCTTGTTCCAGGTCATTCTGCGAAACTGTACCGGGGATCTTGCTTGTATTGTATAACCTGTCATAAGTTGCTTTGCTGGCATAATAAATGGCTTCCATTTGTTTAACATGCGACTCGGCCTGGGCCAGCTGCGAATTAATTTCAGGGGCTTCAAGCGTTACCAGCAACTGCCCCTGGTGCACCTGAGAGCCGATATCGACCCAAAGTTTTTTCACATAGCTATTCACCTTGGCATACAGGTCGACCTGTTGGTAAGGCAGTAATTCACCTGGCACAGAAATATTTGCCTGCAGTTTACCTTTATTTACCATTGCAAGTTCAACCGCAGGGCTGTCTATGGCATCCTCCTGTTTTATGGTTTGCGCCTGCGCGTCCTTTTCCTTTTTATCAGGCCCGCATGAGCTAATAAAAACTGCGCTTACCGCTAAAATAGTTAAAGCGGAATAAAATTTATTTTTCGTGATGTTCATGATGGTGCAAAGGGACATAAAATTTACTTTCTTTATCTTCAGGGTCTAATGAAACAGAATCAGTTGAGGCTTTGCCTTGTACCCAGGCAAAAACCAGCGGCAATATCAGTAAAGCGGCAAAGGTTGATGCAAACAACCCTCCTATTACAGCGCGGCCAAGCGGCGAAGTCTGGTCGCCACCCTCACCAATCCCGGAGGCCATCGGTATCATACCAACAATCATTGCCAAACTTGTCATCAATATCGGCCTTAAACGCAATGCCGCCGCCTCACGCGCAGATTTAAGGGCATCGCCGTTGTGTTTTCTTAATTCTTCGGCATTGGTTATCAACAATACCGCATTGGAAATGGATACCCCCACGGACATGATCATACCCATGTATGACTGCAGGTTTAAGGTGGCGCCGGTTATTTTCACCAGGAACAAAGATCCAAACAATACAGCCGGCACGGTTGATAAAACAACCAGCGACATTTTAAATGATTGAAAATTTGCAGCCAGCATCAGGAAGATAACGATGATTGCCACTATTAAACCCGTTTGCAAACTATCCAGGGTGTCTGTAAGGGTTTGGCTCAGTCCGCGCGTCGCTACGGTAAGCCCGCGCGGCATTTTGCCCAGCGATGCAATGGCTTTCTGCACGTCGGTTGCGGCCGTTCCAAGGTCTTTTTTGTACAAGTTAGCGGTAACGGTAAGTATTGGTACGGCGCCGATGTCATCATCTTCCCCATTTGTGGTACCAACCTTTATATCTGCCACGTCGCCTAAAACCGGCCGTGGGCTACCCGTCATTACCGGGATTTCCCGCACATCATTTAAGCTGGCCATCTGGTATTCAGGAATCTCCACCTGTACTGCGTAGCTTAAGCCTGCTTTAGTATCAAGCCATACATTTTTTTCGGTGTACCTGGATGATGAGGTGGATGCCACCAGCGACCGGGAAACATCGTTTACGCTAACGCCAAGCTCAGCCGCACGCACCCTGTCAATGTTAATGTTAATGGAGGGGTATTTAAATGACTGGCCTATCTGCACATCCCGCAAATAATCTATTTTCTTTAGTTTATCCAGCACTTTAAATGCCATCTTGATGTTTTGAGGTTTATTTTTACTGGCTATAACCACCTCGATAGGCGTTGGCGAGCCCTGGCTTAATATTTTATCAGTTAATTCGATGGGCTCAAAAGAAAGCTGCACATTTGGTAGTTTTTTCCGCATTTCTATGCGGAAACGTTCTTTCAGGTCGTCCAGGTTAACTTTATAATCTTCCTTCAGGTTTACCTGCATAACGGCCTCCTGCGGGCCGGCCATAAATAAATAGATGGGGCTGGTTGAAAACAAACCGGGGTGCATACCAACCAGCGCCGAGGTAACATCAATATTTTGTTTACCAACTATGCCGGCTAATATCTTGCGTGCCTCTACAGTATACAATTCCGTCCGCTCAAAACGGGTACCGTCCGGGGCACGTAACCTTACCTGGAAAGTGCCTGAGTTTACTTTTGGCAATACGTCGCGCCCTATGATGTTAAAAAGTAAAAATGCAAGGCCAATAGCTACCACAATATACAATGAAACCACCCATTTTCTGTTGGGCATCATCCAATCCATCCAATGCAGGTAGCGAAGCCTGAATTTATCAAAACGGGTGAGTTTTTTACCCTCGCCACCCATGGCGTTTTTTATGGCAAGTTCCTTTTGCTCCCAGGGAGCGCCTTCATCCTCCAGGGCAAAACCGTCATCGTGGCTTTTATCTTCATGCTCATTTTTCATTACCCAGTTAGCCATTACCGGCACAAAGGTTTGTGCAAGCAGGTATGAAGTGATCATGGAGAAACCAATTGCCAGTGATAATGGCAGGAATAATGCACCCGGTATCCCGGTCATGGTAAACGCAGGCGCAAATACCGCGAGGATACAAAACAGGATCAATAATTTAGGGAACGCTATTTCCTTACAGGCATCCCAGATAGCCAATGCTTTTGGCTTACCCATATCAAAATGCTGGTGAATATTTTCGATCGTGACGGTGGATTCATCAACCAAAATACCAATAGCGAGGGAAAGCCCGCTGAGTGTCATGATATTGATGGTTTGATGAAAAAGGTACAGGAAAAATATCCCTGATATGATACAGGTGGGAATGGTCAGTATCACAATCATGGCTCCGCGCCTGTCGCCAAGAAACAATAACACCATTAAACCGGTCAGCACTGCGCCTATCGCGCCTTCTTCGGCTAAGCTTTTCACGGCGTTGATCACGTAAACTGATTGATCAAATACATAGGAGAGCTTAACATCTTCAGGCAATAGCGACTGGAACCGCGGGATAGCCTTTTTTAAATTTTGTACTACCTCCCAGGTTGAAGCATCTGCAGATTTGGTGATTGGCAGGTAAACCGAACGTTTGCCGTTTACCAGGGCATAGCTGGTGGTGATATCTGCGCCATCCTCAACGGTTGCCACATCCTTCATAAACACCGTTTGTACCCCGTTTTTATATAAAGGGATGTCGCCAAAGTCCTTTATATTTTTAATAGTAGTATTTGATGGGGCAAGGTAGTTATAATCGCCAATGCGCACGTTCCCGGCAGGATTATTCTGGTTATTATCACGCAAAGCCGCCACTACCTGGTCGGCCGTTAAACTATGCGATCGTAACAAATCAGGGTTAATTTTGATCACAACGGTCCGAACGTTGCCACCAAAAGGAGCCGGTGCAACCAGGCCGGGGATTGACGTAAATGAAGACCTGATATAAATATTAGCCATATCAAGCAACTCATTATTACTTCGGGTAGGGCTTGACAGTACCAACTGCCCTACCGGGAGCGTGGATGCATCAAAACGTAAAATAAACGGCGGTTGTGAACCAGGCGGAAAAGAAGCCTGGGCCCGGTTGGTATAGGCCGTCACCTCCGCTGCGGCCTGGGCCATATTAACGCCTTCGTAAAAAGTAAGTTTAATCAGGGTTAAGCCACTGATATTCCTGGTTTCAATGCTTTTAACACCCGATACAAATAACAATAAGTTAACATAATTCTTTCCAAAATAAGCCTCCATCTGGTCGGGAGTATACCCGCCATATGGGTGTGAAACATAAATTACCGGGAGGTTAAGATCGGGGAAGATATCGATCTTAATACTTCGTACGGCATTTATCCCAAAGAAAAACAACCCGGCCACAATAACCAAAATGGTAATTGGCCTTTGCAGCGCACCTTTAATCAGCCCCATTATTTATAATTTGTGTTAAAAGTTATTAATAAATATCCCAAAATCGCCGGTTGCAGCGGCTTTATACAGCAACGCCTGCCACACGTTGTTTTTAACAATGTAGTTATCCACTTCCGCCCGGTTGAGCACATAAAGCGCCTGCGTAAAATCAACAATATTAGCCAGCCCGTTTTGGTATAAAGCATATTTTTGCCTGTAGGCATCTGTCGCCGCCCTGACTTCTTCAGGCGATTCGCGGAAATTTTTCATGGCGTTGCTTATTCTTGTTTCGGCCAACGCCTGCTGGTCAGTAAGTTGCTGGCTAACCAGGTTGTATTCTTCCTGGTATTGCGCCGAAGTATATTTTTGCGATTTAACCTGGTAATGCACCCTTAACGGGTTGGTTATGTTCCAAACCAGGCCCACGCCAAATAAGTAATTAAAACGGGTTGGATCAGCCCCGGCACCATAACTACTGCTGTAAGACCCCAAATTTGAACTACTGTAACCTGAATTAAAGCCTGATCCCCTCCCCTGGTAAACCCCAAACAAGGTAAAAGTGGGGTAACTAAATGTGTTTAAATACTTTGCCTCTTCATCGCTCACATTAATACGATTTTGATAATAACGCAATGTAGGGTGATCGACAAGGTTAACCTGTGCCTGCAGATCAATGTTTAAAGGCGCCTTAGTAACAAAAGTGCTATCCAGGTTAAAATTTTGCGGCGCTATGCCCAGGTACCGGGCCAGTTGGTTGCTTTGTTCAGCTTCAGTTTCTTTCGCATTGGTAAGGGCTATCCTGGCGTTTGATACCTCGGCATTTGCCTGTGAAGAATCTACCCCGGGGTTTAGTCCATTCTTTACACGGGCAACCACCACTTTTTGCAGGTCGATCGCCCGGTTAAGGTTATCTTCCTGGGCTTTGCTCAATTGCTGGGCGGCCAGTAAATTCAGATAGGTACTTGCAACTCGAACCTGGTGCTGAAATTGCTCCTGTACCAGGTCGGTTTCATTCAGGTTGACTGTCGACTTTTGTACTTTAACCTTTTCAACCGCTTTTCCAAAGGAGAAAAAATCCCAGCTTACGTTACTGAGGTAAAGAGAGCCGAAAGCTGCATTCCAATTCTGTGTATTTGTTATCGGGCCCGATGACGCTACACTTAACCCCTTATACCCATAAAGAGGGCCAAACTGAGAATTTACAGTTCCGTAATCCTGCTGGGCAGAAATATTTACATCCGGCAACTGTTCTGTTTTGGTTTCAGTAAGGTATGCTTTTGAGGCATTTAACTGGTTAGTTTTTGCCTTAATAGAACCATAATTTGCAAGTGCTATTTGCTCAGCTTCTTTTAGTCCCAAAACCTTTTGCTGGCTTTGCGCTTCTAAAAAAGTGGAGGTTAACAAAACTATGATGAAAAACTTAACATTCTTTTTTAACATACGTTGTAGTTCTGAGATGAGCAAAATTAAAACTTGCAGGTGTATAAATGACACAATCAAAAGTATTATAACTGTTACTTAATAAAAAGCTATTAAGCCTGCTTATAAATAATATGGCTATTCAATAGAAAAAATGGCTTAAAACACAGCTCTGTATCAATCAATTATAGGAAACCACAAACAAACATACTACATTAATTATAAAATTATATATTGGCACCGTATTGAAAAAAATGATTTAGAAATGAGATTTGGGGATTGCCATGAATAATACATTATGTTAAAAACAGGGATTAATTGAAAAAGCAATGCCTATTTAATTAATCCGTTTTTTATTTTAATTATATTTGTATAAACGTGTTAGTTATGACCAAAGAAGTAATCATTCAAAAAACAGTAAGAACGTTAAAATCGTTACCTGCTGAAAAGGCAGAAGAGATTTCCGATTTCGCCGAATACGTTTTTAAAAAACACGAAGAAAATATGTTAAAAAATGGGATTGAAAGTTTGATTGAACAATCACAAGCCTTTCAATTTTTAAATGACGAGGAAGATCTTTATTCCGTTGAAGACATAAAGGAAAAACACTAATGCCAAAGGGGACCATTGTACTTATCCCATTCCCGTTTACCAATTTGGCCGGCAATAAATTAAGACCCGCGCTAATTCTTGCGGAGATGCCGCTTGACGTAACGGTGTCATTTATTACTACCTAACTTCAATGGCAGGAACCCACTGATATTTTATTACAACCCAGTTTATCAAATGGTATTAAGAAAACGTCGCTGGTCCGATTAAGTAAAATAGCGACGATTGATAAAATATTAGTTAAAGGAAAAATTGGATTGATTGATAACAGCCAGATCACTGACCTGAATCAAAAGCTGAAAATGATTTTTCAAATACCTTAATGTTATCGACCAATATATTTGATGTTGGTACTCCGGAAAAAAAAGATTGATTTGAGATGAAAATGAATAAGATCGTATTATTTTCAACCTTATTTTTATTTGTTAATCACCTGCAGGCACAAAACTTTCAAAGGCCGTTCCCACAGCACAACAAATATTTTACTGGCAGTATAAAACCGGATCACATCTCTCAAACTCAATTGGATAATTCTGTAACAGGTTTTTATACGCAGTGGAAGAAACGTTATATAAAAACACTTCCCGGCAATACCGAAAGTTATGTTTGGTTCGGGGGCAAGGACGGCAAACGATGCGTATCGGAAGGGCAGGGATACGGGATGGTCATCACGGCATTAATGGCAGGCTTTGACCCTACGGCAAAAACCACTTATGATAACTTATACCGGTACTTTAAGTCGTATCCGGATAAAAGGAGTAAGTATTTAATGGCATGGGCGCAATATACCAATGGCAAAAGTGCAGATGGAACATCAGCCACCGACGGCGATATGGATATTGCCTACTCATTGTTGCTTGCCGATAAACAATGGGGCAGCAAGGGGCCAATTAATTACCTGCAGTCAGCCAAACAAATGATCGCTGAAATAATGAAGCTTGATATCAATCATCAAACCTGGTCGATCTTATTGTGTGATGGCATAGAATCAGAAAGCCGGGATTATTTTGATACGAGATCGTCTGACTTTATGCCATCACACTTTAAAGCATTTGCACGGGCTACGCATGATAACAGGTGGAATAAAGTGATTGATAAAAATTACAGTCTGTTTTCAAACCTTCAAAACAAATACAGCCCGGAGGCTGGTCTTTTACCCGATTTTATTGTAGCGATCAATAAAAACCCCAGGCCGGCATCTTCTCACTTCCTCGAATCGCCGTACGATGGCTACTATAATTATAATGCCTGCCGTGATCCATGGCGTATTGGTTTGGATTATCTTTTATCGGGAGATGTTCGTTCAAAAAAAATGGTGACCAAAATAAACCGCTGGATAAGGGAAACAACCAATAATGATACCTACAACCTGGCAGCAGGTTATACGCTGGCCGGCACTGATATCAAAACAAGGAATTTTGAAGCGCTTAGTTTTATAGCCCCTTTTGCCGTTTCTGCTGCTGTCGACTCAAAAAACCAGCTATGGTTAAACAAAGTTTGGGATTATATGATCGCTTTTAAAATGAAGGATTTTGACTATTACGATAATACGATCAAACTGATGGATATGATCATCGTTTCAGGGAATTATTGGCGTGCGGTTGATTGAGTTGATTAAGTGAGTGGTTGAGTAAGTTTAGCATCATGTGATCATCTTTTTCGCCACTTCCTCCCCGCTCGTTAATGCCGCTTCCACCGTTCCCATTGCAGCGCCATCATATAGATATTCACCTGCAAAAAAAAGCGTATTACCGACAGGCTGCTTCAATATTTCGCGAAAAGCTGCAGCATTAACGGTATCATAGGCGTAAGACCCCATCGTAAACGGATCATGGGTCCAGTTTACAATGCGGGATGCAACCAGCTTTGCTTTTAGTTCTTCGATGTTCCTTTTAAATATATTGCTTAACGATTGCAACGATTGTCGTAAAATTTCCCTATCCGGAACATCTTTCTTAGCCGCAGCTGGCGGGCCACCTAACCAGCCGGTTATTACCGGGCTTTGTTGAGGTGTCTGTGTCCACCAGGTGGGGATCTCTTCATCGGATAATAAAAAACTCATATTTTCCAGGCTCCTGCCTGCCAACGCTTCCGTTTGTTTGTCTGTCCAAAAAGGCTCATCAAATTCAAGCAGAATTTTAATGATAGCGCCGAAGCCCATATGATTAATAACGTCCATTTGTACGGGGATGGATGGATTAAAAGTTATCGCCCCAAATTGATCTTTATCAGCCTGTAAAACACCTAAAGGCAAAGCGATAATTAGTTGCCCTGCTTCGTAAACGGTACCATTATCCGTAGTTGCTTTTACGTTGCCGGGTTCCCAATAAACTTCCTTTACAATCGAATTCAAAACAATGTTGCCTCCGGCATTTCTTATTTTGCCCTCCAAATAATCAACCATTTTTACATAACCGCCATTAACCCGGTACTGTGCTTCTTCGTCATCATTCAACCATTCATTTCGCAATGCAAAAGTGCTGGCCTTATCCGGGTCTGCTGAATCATACCCGGCCGCGAATTGGCGTACCGACAGCTTTAGTTCATTAAACTCATCACCGGCAAATTCTTTATCCAGAAATTGATTAATGCTAATATCTTCGTCGATGGTTTGGAGTTTTTGCATCAACATGTCCCATCCTTCAAAACCCCCATCATTATCAAATTTCCCGTTTTTATAATGCACCATTTCGCCATAGGCTGGATGGTATGCTATTCCCGCCTCCTTCAACAAACTTAGCGTTACCGGCAGGTCACCATGGATAAATTCGGCGCCAAGTTCTGTATCCTTTAAAAACCCGCCCGGGTTAATAGTGTGAATACGCCCCCCGCAACGATCGCGGGCTTCCAGCAATAGTACCTTTCTGCCCGCTTTAGTCAGCTTACAGGCGGCCATAAGCCCCGTGGCGCCCGCGCCGGCAATTAAAACGTCCACCTTATTCATAATGCAGGTAAAAACAGTAAACTGACATTTTTAGCCCTGACCTATTTAAATAGCTTATTGATTTCGTCATATGGTATGGTATCGCTGGCGAAATTAAAGGTTCCATGCTGCAATATCTCTTTTGCACCATTAATAAAGGCGCTATAGGCTGCCCTTGCAAGCGATGAACCAAGACTAACGCGCTTAACCCCAAGGTCTTCCAACTGCGTCAGCGATAAATTGCAATTATTTAACCCCATAACAACATTAACAGGCCGCGGGGCCACCGCTTTTACCACTAAAGCAATTTCTTCTGGCGTTTTTATGCCCGGTGCAAAAAGCACATCCGCGCCCGCGTCAGCAAATGCTTCCAGCCGTTTTATAGTGTCTTTAAGATCCGGCCTGCCATAGATCAAATTTTCGGCCCTGGCGGTTAACATAAACGGAAAGGGAAGGCTTTTTGCAGCTTTTACAGCAGCTTTAACCCGCTCTACCGAAAGATCAAAAGGCAGGATCGGATACTCCGGGCGACCCGTGGTATCCTCAATTGAGCCACCTGCCAGACCCGCCCGGGCGGCAAGCAAAATAGTTTCTGCACAAACTTCCGGATCAATACCGTAGCCATTTTCAAGATCAGCTGAAACAGGGACATTTACTGCAGCAACGATGCTCCTGGCATTTTCCAACGTCTCCTGAAGGGTAACGGAACCTTCTCCGTCAGCTTTCCCCAATGAAAAGGCAAGACCTGCACTTGTTGTAGCCAGGGCCTTAAACCCGATACTTTGCAGCATTTTTGCCGAACCCGCGTCCCATGGATTTGGAACAACAAAAATACCTGCACGCTCATGCAGATCTTTAAAAGCTTGTGCTTTTGTCAACTGGGCACTGTCCGGCTGAAAATTCATGATAAATAGTTTACTGAAAAATTGATTAGTTAACAGAAGTCCAAAATTAGAGAATAAGGTTGTTAATTCAACCCCTTGCGGAATTCGTTTGGCGTTTTGCCTTCAATCCGTTTAAACAATTTAAAAAAGTAGCTTAAATTGTTTATCCCCACTGCGTAGCAGGCCTCACTAATGGTTACATTCTGGTCGCGTAACATAGTGCAGGCAATTTTTATCCGCTCGTGCAAAATAAAATCCACCGGGCTTATCCCAAATTCACGTTTAAAACACCTGAAAAACGTTGGCTTGCTCATACAGCAAAGGTTGCTAAGCGTATCTATGGTAATTTCTTCACTGATATGCGCCTTTATGTATTGCACCGCAGATGCAAAACGGTTGGTGGCCGTGTAGTTATTATAGCTGTCGAGGATCAGTTTACGGGCCTGGGTTTGCATCAGGCGGATGAGCAGTTCTTTCAGCGTAAAATCAACCAAGACGTCTTTCCCCGCAATATTTTCGGTACTGATGTTGATCAGCCTGTTTACTGCCGAAGTAATTTCCAATGAATTCTGGAGGTGGAAGCAGGAGATATCAATATTCCAGCTCTCCTGCTTTTCGGTTTTGGGATATTTTTCGTTGAGCAGGTTCAGCGTATCCTTCAGCATAGTTGCCTCAACAGCCAGGGCAATGCATTGCGTAGGGTTTAGCAGGTCTGCTTCAGGGAAGTCGATGATCATTTCCTCCTTATCCGGTACAATTACCGATTCGCCCGGCAAATAATCAAAATGCTCGGAACCAAAAAGGTGCATCACTTTTTTACCGCGCAACATGGTAGTGAGCACCATGTCATCAAAAACAAGCTTTACTTTTTCTGATTGCTGCCTGGTCTCAAACACATTCAGCTCACAATGCTGCATGGTATAAACAGACCTGTTCTCCACAAGGGTTTTCAGGTCCTTTTCGGCCTGCAGGGGCACTAGCTGAGGTTTAAACTTCTGCTGCATAAAAAGTAGATGCGGATTTGTAATGCTGCTGCAATTAAAGCAGCTAATTGGTTAAAATAAAGATAGCGAGTTATTTTATAAATAACGTTTCTAAATTATTAATATTTTAATGCATAAACCTGATACAATAGTGCATAACAGTTACCTGCTTGTGCACCTATTTTTATAATCACCAATTTATAACTAAACTAAATTATTTTATGGAAACACTTTTGGAAACCGAAAGGCTGGTTGCGCGCCCTTCGTTTAAAGATCATTATGACAATTTTATTGGGGGCGAATGGAAATCGCCGGTAAAAGGCGAGTATTTTGACAGCATTTCGCCTATCGACGGGCAGGCTTTCACTAAAGTGCCCCGTTCCGGCAAGGAAGATATTGAGCTTGCCCTGGATGCTGCACATAAAGCATTTGCCACCTGGTCGAATTCATCGCCCACAGAAAGGAGCAACGTATTATTGAAAATTGCACAGGTGATGGAGGATAATCTTAACTACCTGGCTGCAATAGAAACCATTGATAATGGTAAACCAATAAGGGAAACCATGGCAGCCGATCTGCCGTTGGCTATTGACCACTTCAGGTATTACGCAGGAGTGATAAGATCGGAGGAAAGTACCGTTACTGAACTCGACGCAAATACCGTCTCTCTTAACATCAACGAGCCACTCGGCGTCGTCGGGCAGATTATCCCCTGGAACTTTCCATTGTTGATGGCGGCCTGGAAAATGGCTCCTGCCATTGCAGCAGGTTGTACCGTGGTGATGAAACCAGCCGAACAAACACCGGTTGGCATATTGATCCTGATGGATTTGATTAAAGAGGTGATCCCTGCGGGCGTTGTAAATATTGTTACTGGCTTTGGCCTGGAAGCGGGCAAACCCCTGGCAAGCTCTCCAAGGGTAGCAAAAGTTGCCTTCACCGGTGAAACCACCACTGGCAGACTGATTATGCAATATGCATCAGAAAACCTTAACCCGGTTACAATGGAACTGGGCGGCAAATCGCCGAATATATTTATGCCGAGTATTATGGACGCGGATGACGAGTTTTTTGACAAGTGTTTGGAAGGATCGGCTATGTTTGCCCTTAACCAGGGAGAAGTATGTACCTGCCCTTCGCGCATGCTAATTCATGAATCTATCTATGATCGTTTTATCGAACGCGTAATTGAGCGTGTGGAGAAGATCAAAATGGGGCATCCGCTTAACCCTGAAACCATGATGGGCGCACAGGCCTCGCAGGATCAGTACGAAAAAATCCTTTCCTATATCGAAATAGGCAAAGAAGAAGGCGCGGAAGTATTAACAGGCGGCGGTGCAAAATATCTTGACGGCTCGGGCCTGAGCGAAGGTTATTATATCCAGCCAACGCTGTTGAAAGGCCATAACAAAATGCGTGTTTTCCAGGAAGAAATTTTTGGCCCGGTTGTTTGCGTTACAACTTTTAAAACTACCGAAGAGGCTATTGAGATCGCTAATGATTCGCTTTACGGGCTTGGAGCAGGTTTGTGGACAAGGGATGCACACGAGTTGTATCAAATTCCACGTGCCATACAGGCCGGTCGTGTTTGGGTAAATTGCTACCATGCTTATCCTGCGCATGCACCATTTGGCGGGTATAAAAAATCAGGTTTTGGTCGCGAAACTCATAAAATGATGCTGAACCATTACCGCCAGAATAAAAATATGCTTATTTCATACGACAAGAAAAAGTTAGGATTTTTTTAACAAAAGGTTTATTTACCGGGCATTACAGCGGAGGCTGTGATGCCCTTTTTTATTTGCAGCAATGGACAACACAGCAAGAATAGCAGCAAGCCCGGAAGCAATTGAATTGATTGAGCGCTTACGCAATGAATATGGTGAGCTAATGTTTCATCAAAGCGGCGGCTGTTGCGACGGCTCGCAACCCATGTGTTTTGAAAAAGGCGAATTCAGGGTTGGCGAAAGCGATGTTTATTTGGGCGATGTGGCCGGCTGTGGTTTTTTTATGGCCCGCGATCAGTTTGAATACTGGCAGCATACCCACCTCACCCTTGATGTTACCAAGGGCCGGGGCTCAAGTTTTTCGCTCGAAATCCCCCTCGGTTTGCGGTTTATGATCCGGTCGAGGCTTTTTAGTGATGAGGAGGCAGCACATATGTCGCCTGTTATTTCGGGGGAGGCATATCTGGAACGACGATAATGCCAATCCTTTTTCACTTCTGATTACTGATAAAAACTATTCAGGCAACATTCTTTTGTTCCGTAGGAACATCTGGTGGGTAGAAATTAAAATGTGGGAATTTGCGTTCCATCGGAACGCTTCGTGCTATTCCTGCTCTTTGCAAATTAGCGAAAAACACCAATCGTTCCTATGGAACGAGAAAATAATACACCTTTTTTTCTACCGACGAGATGTTCCTACGGAACATTAGACAGTTTAATGGCATAATTCAACTTACTTTTTACAACTTATTACGTTTAAAACACGCGCGCTACTGCCCGGATGAAAACCACCGGCAATAAACAATAAGATTGATCTTTAATGATGAATTTAAATTAAATTACCGCCGGATTTATATGACGAAACGATAAAGCGCGGAAACCCGGGCTTCATTTAACCACCGGGAACAAATAGGCACCGGTAACAAATAACATGAAACAGAAAGCGGCATTAGTATTATCAGGAGGTGGCGCGCGGGGAATAGCCCACATTGGCGTTATTGAAGAATTGGTAAAGAAGGGATTTGATATCACCTCAATTGCAGGAACCTCTATGGGTGCGGTAGTTGGCGGGGTTTATGCGCTCGGCAAAATGGAGGAATATAAAAACTGGCTCTATACCCTTGATAAAATAAAACTCTTTAGCCTGGTTGATTTTACGCTTAGTTCGCAGGGGTTGGTTAAAGGCGACAAACTGCTTAATACTGTAAAAACATTTATCCCGGATGCAAATATTGAAGACCTGAAAATTCCCTATGCAGCGGTAGCGGCCGATATCATACATAAAAAAGAAGTTGTTTTTACCACAGGCAGTTTATTTGAGGCCATACGGGCATCCATGGCTATACCCACTGTTTTTACGCCCGTAAAGTTTGATGACGGCCTGCTTATCGATGGCGGCATCATTAATAATATGCCTATCAATCGTATAAAAAGAACGCCTGGCGATATATTGATTGCTGTGAATGTAAATGCCGATATCCCTGTTGAAAAGCCTCCGGTTGAAAAAACCGAAACGGCGGCCACACAATCCACCTATCAAAAAAAACTCCGGGATTTTTACAACCAGCTGCATATTTTGCATCCATCGGGCAACGAAGAAAAATCCAATGGCGAAGAAAAATTAGGATACTTCAACCTGATCAATAAAACACTCAGTTTCATGACCTATCATATCACACAGATGACGCTGGAAAACTATTCACCTGATATTTTGGTAGATGTTTCACGGCACTCCTGTGGTACGTTTGATTTTTACAGGGCCGAAGAAATGGTTGAACTTGGAAGATACGCTGCCATCAAATGCCTTGCAGCCTATAACCCTGCGTAAAACAAAAGCCTCCCGTTTCGGGGAGGCCTTGCCTGACTTTATTATTTGGATTGATTGATTTCTATTTAACAGTTAGAGAGATCACCTGCTTCGGAAGGTTCCATCCTTCTAATAAAACAGTTGGCTGCGTTTTTCCTAATTTTGCAAGCGGCGCACTTACTGATACCGTAATGCTTTCATTGGGCGCCAGCGTGAAATAACTCCCTGTCCAGTAGCTTGGCATAACTTCTTCTCCGTTTTCCATCAGCTGAGGGCGTACAAAAAACGCTATTTTATCTGTATTGTTGGTAAATTGCAGTGTCCATTTGCTTTCGCCGGTACCCTTTTCGGCTTTTATTACTTTTACCTGCACCTGCGCAGGTTGCAGGCTGTTAAAGCCGGTCAAATCATCACCGGGCGCCATCCAGTAAACATTGTGCGACACTGTTTTACCAGCGGCATTCGTTAAATTCAACACAACAAAACTTACACCCTTAGCAGTTTTTAAAATACCTTTTAACGGGATCACCTCCTGCGTGCCTGCTTCTGCAAGGCCGATATGGTTTACGGTAAATGTTTTTACCAGCCTGCTGTTGATATCATAAATATCAGCTTTTGCGGTCAACAAACCTGTAGCGTGGTGCAAACGGTTGATAACAGCCGCGGTTGAATCATCCTGGTTAAACTGGATGTGTAAGGGTTCAACTGCGTTTTGCATAGCATAATAACCCGCATTCGGTTCCAGGTACCAATCATATATCTGCCATACCACACTTGGCAGGGCCGAATTTAATTTCCATAACATTACCCCGCCCGTCTCATTCAGTTTATGCCCGGCAGCTTCAAAAATACCCTGGTAACCCACCCAGTTCATTAACTGCATCTTGTCAGAAAAGTTGACCAATGTTGATGGCTGCCCGTAACGTTTTACCATTTCGTTATAATATTTGTCGTATTGGGCCGCGCCGGTACAGGCGTCATGGTAGCCCCAGCTATTATTTAAAGGGTATGGCAATTTGGTATCCCAAACCAGGTCGGGAATAGTTTTTGCGAGCGTGGTATAAGGGGGTTGCGAGGGGATACCTGTTTCATCCTTAAATACCCAGTCGCCGCCAAAATCCGCCTTTTTATAATATACTTTGGGATCTTCCCATTGGTAGGGCCCACCGCTGTAAACACCCGATGGCATATCATCCGGGTACGAACCTTTCCATCCGGCGGGCAATTTGGCATAGCCCGATGAACTGGGTATAAAAGGCCGTGTACCATCCAGGGCTATAATATTATCACGCATAGCATCGTATAATTCTTTACGGGCGTGGCCTTCGTTGCCGCCTGTCCACACCAATAAGCTGGGGTGGTTGCGGATCCTATAAATAGTGCTTACCACATTTTTTATAAAGACATTTCCTTCAAGCGGCCAGTCTGGCGAGCCTTTAAACTCACCCTGGGTATCGCCGGTAACCCAAAAGTCCGACCAAACCATCTCACCATATTTGTCGGCAGCATTCCAAAACGCGTCCGGCGGTGTTACGCCCCCGCCCCAAATCCGTACCAGGTTAACATTGGCATTACGGCACAGGTGCATTTCATAATCATAACGCGCCGAATCGCGGTTCACCATCATATCAGGCACCCAGGCGCCACCATTCAAGTGTACTTTTTTGCCGTTAACATAAAAATCGCGCCTCACAAAACCCCTGACATTTGTAGCGGTGGAACTGGCTGTGCGGATACCAAAAACGAACGATGTATCGTCAGCGATACCATTACCATCAGCAAATTGAAGGCGGATACGGTACAAATTAGCCTTTCCATAGCCATTGGGCCACCACAGGTGCGGCTGATGGATAAGTAACTGGCTGATTTTATCAGCATTCAAATCCACTATTGATACACCGTTTGCCGCCACTGTTTCGTCTTGGGTAAACTGCACGGGTAATCCTGCAAAATTTTCCGGTTTTATGCTGATCGTTAATTTTCCTTTTTGTAAAGCCGAACTATGGTTTAAAAGTGATAAGTTTAATGATAACCTGGCTACACTTGTATCTGGCAGATTTGGCAATTCAGTAACTAATTTGGGGCGACCAATTGTTACCGCACCAGTCGTGCGCAGGTAAACAGGCTGCCAGATCCCCATATTCCGATCACGAACCGGCGGGATCCAGTCCCACCCTACCGAACACAACATGGTTACGTTTTTGCCGATATCACCACTTGGCCCCCCGTTTTCAAAGAATGGGCCCAGGGCTTGCAATTGTTCTTTTGCCGGATAGCCTGCATAGTCAAGCGGGTAAATTTTTACTGCAAGGGCATTTTCGCCCCCCGTTATTATTGCATTGGTTACATCCAGGTTATATTCAGCAAACATGCCTGCCATTTGGGTGGAGTCGGCTATTTGTTTTCCATTTACCCAAACCGCTGCGCGATAATTTATTCCTTTAAAAATTAGCTGGAAGTGACGGCCTTTATCACCCGCAGGTACTTTAAAAGTGGTCCGGTACCAATACGGCTTTTTCCATGGATTGGGTTCATTGGGCAAATAGCTGTACTGCTCCAGGTTATATTCTTTGTTAAACTGATCAGAAGCATCCGGAATCAACATATTATTAAGGCCCTGGTAAGGATCAGGATAAATATGATTGGCAACCAGGCCGGTAAGCACTGTTGAGGGTACTTTAACAGGGAACCAATAACCCTTGTACTGATAATTGCTTCCGGACAACTCCTCTCCTGAAGCATTTACCTGGGATGACGATTGCAAATCAAAATTTGTAAGTTTGACTTGCTTAACACTTACGCTTTGCGCAAATAGACAGGCAGGTATAAAAGAGGTGATTATTAAAGCAAAAGCAACCGAATAAAAGGCTTTTTTCATTGATATAATTTATTTTTTATTGAAGATGAAATTACCCATCAACCGGTTTAATTTTTTTAAACCTTGCCATGCATAGTGTTTCATCTACACATATTTGACGGCAGTAAATCTACTCAACTAAAACGAAGGAGAAACTGTACTAATTTACCGTTTTATTGTATTATTTTGGACGAACCTTATTACCTGAATAACGTTAAAGAAATACAGATGCAGCAGAAAAAAACATACGTTCTGCGTCATTATTATACATAAGTAAAATAAAAGCTTTGACCGGTATAACATGCAATTTCAATCAGCTAAAAAATTTATATCAGACAAACTTAAACGGGAGCTGCCGGCTCACTTCACCTACCATAGCTATGATCATGTAATGGATGTTTACCAGGCTGCTGAAAATTTAGGCAAACTCGAAAATATTACTGATGATGATATGCAATTATTGCTTACTGCAGCTTTATTTCACGATTCCGGATTTATTGAAGGAGCAACTAATCATGAAGAAGGCTCATGCCGCATAGCACAATTGTACTTACCAAACTTCGACTTTAACACTTGTGATATTGAAAAAATCTGCGGTATGATTATGGCAACCCGGCTACCGCAAACGCCGAAAAACCTTTTAGAACAGATTTTAGCCGATGCGGATCTTGACTACCTTGGCCGGGACGATTTTTTCAAGATCAGTGATCTCCTTTATAATGAATTTGTTGATGCCGGCGTAGTAAAAAACATCGGTGAATGGAATAAATTGCAGGTCTTGTTTTTTGAGCGCCACCATTACTTTACAAATGCAGCTATAAATTTACGACAGGACAAAAAACAAGCACACCTTTTGATCTTAAGATCAAAATAGGGGCGCGCCAATTCATCTTCGTTATCCACCAAGGGCCCTGAAAGCGGTTCAATAGCTGGTAAGTTGAATTATTGATCCAACTTACCGGCTATCATTTAAGTTTACTTTTTGAAATTATTCTCCAGCACTATAAAAGGAGTTTTTGCATCCCAGAATGGTTTAATCCCCTGTATCATAAAGCCGGTACTATAGTTGCCTAAAATAATATCAGGCTTGCCGTCGTTATTAAAATCGCCAACGTCCATGGTAAACCAGCGGCCGTAATTACTTACCGGGACGGCATGGGCTTTAAAGTTAAATGGGCTTACCTGTTCAAAATAAACAAACCCTTCCCCGGGATTGTGCTGCAGGTCGGTGTAAAAAGAACTGGTAGCAATATCCAGGTCGCCATCGGCGTCGAAATCGGCTGCGATAGCTTTGGTACACCCATCCAACGGGTAGAACCATTTTTGTTTAAAATCCCAGTTACCCATATTCTTAAAAATATACACACCATGGTAAGGCTTTAATATTCGCGAATCATTAAAGTTATAACCACTGGTATAAATCAGGTCAGGTTTGCCATCATGGTCCATATCAGCCAGCTGAAAGCTGGTTGATCCATAAACAGGCGGAAAGCGCAATAAATTCTTCTCAGTGAAACCACCCTTATGGTCGTTCAAAAACAACCATAAACCCTCATCGCCGCTGCCAAACAATATCATCAGGTCCTGCCAGCCATCATTGTTAAAATCCCCCGCAACAGCCTGAACGGCCCCGGCTTTATTTGAAATATTGGATTGGGCATAGCTGTGGTCAGGATTTTGTTTAAACAGATAAACGCCACCTTTATAATGTCCCTGTCCAAGTATAACCACATCGGTTAGGCCATCTTTATTAAAATCGCCTTCCAGTGTCTGAACAGGCCTCGCCAGGTCATCTGCAACCAGGTTCGCGGTTGTATCAGTTTTTGAATCAAGGTTAATATTTAATACGCGGCCGTTCGGAAAATCCACAGCCTGGATCTGGCCAATACTCGAAAAAATGCCGATGTTATTTCCTTTGTCGTCCTTTTTAAATAGGGCGTTTACAGTTGTTGATGGCAGCGTGGTTACTTTTCGCTGGTTAAAATTGCCATCCCACTCAAGCAACCTGTCCGTCAAAGCATCTGAAGTATAAATTTTATGGGTAAACGGATTCACCATTGCCATGGTAGTAAAAGTAGAAAACTTTGCCTGGCCAGGTTTTTTCAGCGTAAATCCAGCCCAATCATTGAGTAAAGGGGTTGGCTTCGGGATAGATAGTATCGTATCAGGGGCCATCTTTTGGTAATAACCGGCAATGATTTGCCATTCGGCCAATGACATGCCTCCTGTATCTTTTTCACTTTTATAATATCCGCCAAGATAAGACGACAGGCCAAGGTAATGCGCCATATGTGGTAGCGTATGGTGGCTCCAAACATTTTTATTAAGCGCATTTGCCGGAACAAGCGCGTGGCATTTGGTACAATTAATCTCCACAAGTTTTTTTCCGTCAACAAGTGTATCACCTGTAATTGTATATGTTTCAGGCTCTTTTGAAGAGCAACCGTTGATTAATAAAGTTCCTGAGAATAACCCAACCAATAAAAGAAGGTAGAATATAAATAAATACGGTTTTTTAAAGTTCATTGTAAATTATAAATCGATTAGTTGGTAAGTTTTAATTTATTCCAGATAAAATTGCCTATTTGCTTCCCCTGCGTTGCACCTACCAGTGAACTGTTAAGATAGTGGATACCGCCATAAAACCGGCTCAGGGCAGTTTCGTCAGATGCTTTAATAAAGGAATCAAAATGCCTTTGTTTGCCTATATAATGGAGATCACTTGTATCCTGGAAGGCAAAATTATCGCCAAATTCATGCGTTAACAAAACTGCTGCCGCAGCGCTGATGGTAGAGTGGCCGGCTGTATATTCAGGGAACGGGGGAGTTTGTAATAAAGGCAGCCAGTAATGATCTACTTTCTCGTTAATGTTAGTAACCGGCCTTGCATAACTGTATTTGTATTTCACTTCCCAGCAGCATATAAATGCATCATACAGGCCTATTGAAGTAAGCGCATAGGCCTGTGCAGTTTTAACTGCGTTAGCATGACTTTGCTTACAGGCAATGGTAGTAATACCTATCCAATGGCCGCCGGGAGTGATCTTTTTATCAGCAAACATTAAATGGCCGCTATGTTGAATTACAAACGGGTTATCGTCCCAATAGGCGGCAATTAGCTTTTCTTCATCAGTTAAGCTTTTGTTTTTATTATATACCTCCATGTATTGTTTAACAAATGC
Source organism: Mucilaginibacter gotjawali (assembly GCF_002355435.1). NCBI lineage: Bacteria > Pseudomonadati > Bacteroidota > Sphingobacteriia > Sphingobacteriales > Sphingobacteriaceae > Mucilaginibacter > Mucilaginibacter gotjawali. The sequence goes on along the minus strand of NZ_AP017313.1, from coordinate 1,702,524 downwards.
ACTGTTTTTATCCTCACTGTAAGCCGGCGGCGGGCCCGGAAAAAACTGTTTTGACGAATCAATCGCAAAAACTTTCATATCACCCCAGCAAAACTCAACGCCATCCATGTAATCAGGTGGCGTTGGACGCCATTTTGCCGGGCTGGTTTCACCTAAATATTTTGGTTTCCCCCTGGTTTGGGGGTAATCGTCAACTGCGGCTCTTTTTAGTATTAATTTGCCAATTTGTTCACCAAAATCAACTGAACGGGCATAGGTGGAGTCGTCAAGATTATCTTTGTACATCTGGTAAACACCATTTTCATACTTTTTTAAAGAGTCTATAGAAAAGGTAACCTTATGTGCCACCGTAAAAAATGCCTTGGTTGCAGCTAAGGCAAAATTGTAGTCTTTGCCCTTTTGGGGTACCGGCGGTTTGCCAAAGCCTTTAAGCTGGGTAATAATTGAATTATATTTCGGGTCGGCATAACGCATCGCCTCATACGATGCAAGTGCCGTGTACCCATAAATACGTGACGCAACAGGCGGCGTAAACACATCGTAAATAATTACCTGTGTTAACTGGTGCTCATTTTCATGCAGCACATCAGCATCATTTAATAGTGCTGATTTGTTTTTGTGGGCACAACCCACGGCAAATAATGCTAAAAGCAAAACTGCTGTTAATTTAACATTTCTCATTTCATATATTGGTTTAACGGAACATTCCTACCTCGACCCATATTATCAGTAATTTTTACTGATTCCATGGTATTATCAACATTAAAAAACCTGCCCGACTGCGACAAAAATGATGTACCATTATAAAATTCCAATTTGGTTATTTTCCCATTTTTATATTTTATTACGGCGTAAGCGTCTGTGGGTTCAATTTTAACCGGATGTACCGGCCGTTTTAGTTCAAATATTTTAAGTACATCCCTGTTCTGGCTTGCAGCCAGCAAATAGTTGCCTTTTGCACCCATTAATTTTACGAGAGCCTTTCCATCCCCCGGAATATAAATGCCACTCTTCTGAAGTGTAACCGGTATAAAATTTCCGCGCCCATCGCCCTTTAACATCAGTCCGTTAAAGGCGTCATAGCGGCCGGTTCCGACTTCCGTTCCATAGTCGTTTCCGGTTAAAGCAATATCAAGGTTGCCATCCCCGTCAAAATCATCAACTACTATCCCATTAAGCTGCGAAACCTGGGCCTCAAGCGGTAAAGGGGTCATCGTGAATTTGCCATCTCCGTCATTACGCAAATAACATGACTGCATCGTGTTAACCTTTAGCCGCACAGCTCCCTGCTGCATCTCGGGCGTAATAACCGAATCCATTGTCGCTACGGCATATGATTTGTAATTCTGAAATTTCACCCGCATACTAATCATCTGTTTGATAATGTCATCGCGCGTATTAACCGGAAACTCCCGCATCTCTCCACTCTGATCTTTTAAAAACAGCGACGGAAAAGCATCATAACTACCATTATTATCAAAATCTTTGGCAGTAATATAAACCGGATATTTATCAGAAGCTTTATAAAAAGTATTTAACCCGGTGTTACCAACAATATAATCTGTTTTCCCGTCATGGTTAAAATCGCCGGCTGCTATGGTATTCCACCAGCCCAACTTATCACTTATCCCGGTATTGGCCGTAACATTCTTAAATACACCGTGGTCATTTTTTAAAAATGTTACCGGCATCCATTCACCGGTAAGTATAAGATCGGGCCAGCCATCATTATCGAAGTCAGAAAATGTCGCATCACAAACCAGCCCAATGTTTTGAAGGTCTTTTGCTACAGTTGCCGTAACATCGGTGAACTTTATTTTCCCATCCTTGCTGTCGTTGCGAAGGATCATGCTTGACACTGGTTTCGGGTAATTCCAGGGCTCAACGCGGCCTGAAACAAACAAATCCATCTTACCGTCCTTATTGTAATCAATTGCTTTTACACATAACTTACTGGTATAGTTTTCAGGTAGTGCATCAACAGCCGCGCTGAAATTCCCTTTACCATCATTTATGTAAAGCCTGTCCTGGTAATATGGCGAACCCGGCTTATTTTCATAACCACCACTTGCAATATACAGGTCGGGGTGGCCATCTCCATTGGCGTCAAACAATAGCAACCCTTCATCTTTAAAATGATCTTTAGGGTTATCTGCCCCTTTAGCAAGCAGATCGCGTTGGATAAATTTGCCATCGGGTTGCTGCAACAGTAACTGGGCGGGATATTTTGAGGTACCGCCAATCACCATATCGTCATACCCGTTGCCATCAACATCCCCTACAGCTATCGCCGGAGAATATTGCGACAATTTATGAGGGATCAGCTTTTGGATATTAAAATCAACCAGGTCATCTTCCTGATGTTTGTAGGTAACTCCAACATTGCGGGTTACTTCTTTAAATAAAGATTGTGTATTTATTTTAGGCAGATCGAAGGTGAAATTATCTTTTGCATCTGCCATTTTCACTTTCAGCAACTGATCGGCCTTAACTTTTGTGAGGCATTGTTTTTTACCATTTTGCCATTTGATCACCACCGAATCAAGCAGGCTATCCCTGCCAACGCCAAAATGTGCTATATTTTGTATGGTAGAAAGATAACCGCGAAAAGGTGTGTTTTCATACACCTGGTGCTTGTTATTACCATAATAAATATCGGCCCATGCGCCAATCCCGTCCTTGTTTTGGCTGCCACCGGCAAATTTTATGTTCAGGTAATGGCTATCGCTTTTACTTTTTTCTCTTGCTGTATTTTTGTAGATCAGCACTTCATCATTAATATTATTGATCACCAGGTCCATATCACCGTCATTATCAAGATCTGCATAGGCCGCGCCATTTGAAAATGTTGGTACATCAAGCCCCCAGCTTTTAGTTACATCAGCGAATTGAAGGTTGCCGCCGTTTTTAAAGGCATAATTTGGGATTTTAATAATTGGTATTTGGTCAAGTATTTGTTTTTTCGAAGCTACCATATAAGCTTCAGCCCTGAACGTTGTAAAATCATGGTCATTTACATCACGCGGATAGCCATTAGTAATAACAATGTCCCTAAAACCATCGTTGTCAAAATCGGTTATCAAAGGGCACCAGCTCCAGTCGGTTTGCGATACCCCGCTTAAAAAACTGGTTTCACTGAAGGCAGGCTCACCAATTGAGTCATTCTGCCCGGGGCGTGGCCCCTGGTTAATTTGTAAAGTATTCCGGTTATATTGGTACTGGTAACCGTAATAATCATAATTCTTAAAAACCTGGTATGAGTTTGAGCTCATGAACATCTTTTTACGGTAATTATCCTCGGGGAACATGTCGAGCTCAAAAACGTCGGCAAGGCCATCATTATTCAGGTCCTCAATATCCTGCCCCATCGAGCTGGTTGAAGTATGTTTAAAATATTCCTTTGACCGATCAGTAAATGTACCATCGTGATTATTGATGTATAATATATTTTCGGGCAGAAAATCGTTGGTTACATAGATGTCCTTCCAGCCATCCCTGTTGATATCAACCGTGGTGGTAGCGTGACCATACCCTTCCATCAAGATTCCCGCCTGTTTTGATACATCATGAAAAACAGGATGTTTTAAAACGGGATCCCAATCATTACGGTAAAGATGCCCGGTGCTTTTTCCGGTTCCATCCCTTATAATAGGCCTGAATGTGCTTGTATTATCTGATGATTCTGCATCATTTACGGTAAGGTACATGTCGAGGTCGCCATCATTATCATAATCGAAAAATGAGGCCATTGTAGAATGTAACTTTATATCAAGGCCATATTCTTTAGCCATTTCCTTAAAATGGGGAACCCCATTTTTATCGGGCCCCAGGTTAATGTAAAGCAGGTTCGTCCGTTTATTGGAATCACTTAGTAAGGTATTGCACACATAAATATCTAATAAACCATCATTATTTATGTCAACAACAGCCACACCTCTTCCCCAGCCTCCCCTGCCGCCCACACCAGCCGCCACGGTCACGTCCTGAAACTTAAAATTACCCTTATTGATATATAGCCTGTTGGGCACAGCGTTACCAACCAAATAAATATCCTGTAAGCCATCGTTGTTAAAATCGCCGATTCCTACGCCGCCGCCATTGTAAATATTGAGCTTATCTAAAGGATTGATCGAATCATTTTCAACAATCTTATTATTAAAATTAACGCCCGAAAATGATGATGGGATACTTTCAAAAAGTGTATCCTTTTTTTTACATGATACTATTAAAAGAAAAAATAAACCAAACAAAAGATAAAGGCTATTTCTCATCAACATAAACATTTAGGGGTATATGATATCCTTTAAGGGACAAAATTTCTTCTCAATCATTTTTGCTTTAGTGTACAGCAAACCTGCTATCCAAAATAGTTTTGAAATGGGTTGCTTTACCTCAAAAACAGCACGCTAAGTTAAAAAAAAAGAGGCGGTGATATACATCACCACCTCTTTTTTAAAGTATTTATCCTTAGTATTTAGGATTTTGTTTCAATTGACCATTTTCCAGTGTAACCTGTTGAAGAGGTATTGGATAAAGCTCATTTTTACCTGCGGTAAATGAGTGACCGTCTAACACAGGGTTAGCAATGCGGGTAACAGCGGCAATATGGCCGTTAATTACGCCAGCCATGTAACCTGCAGGCTCAGGGCCACCATAAATAGGATCCCAGCGCTGTAAGTCGAAGAAACGGTGACCTTCCATACCAAATTCTAACTGCTCTTCCATATGAACTGCTTCGCGGGCATATGATTGTGAAGGGAATGTGGTATACAAACCAATCTTATAGTTGGCAGCAGGAGTGGTGGTAAAACCAGCAGATGGGTTGCTGTCGTCAACATAGGTGTGAACCCAGCCAGCAGGATCCTGCATACGGGCACGAACTACGTTTACGTCAGCCATTGCACCGGCTAGGTCGCTTGATTCAACCTCGCACTCTGCACGCCATAAATAAAGGTCGGCAAGTGTTATCAGGTTGTAGTTATCAGCTGTACCCTGGTTACTGGCCCATCCGCCGTTGTTATCAGCGGTTGAAGCTTGCTGAGAGTGGTAGAAAACGTTTTTGATCGGGTTGTATGGGCAAAGGTCGCCACGTGACCATTGTTCACCACCGCAAAGGCCCCAGTCAAGATATGGGATACCGCGACGGCCAACGGTCCAGTCGATACGGGGATCCAAGGCATCTGTCGGAGGTGTGAATGCATCCGAAGCGCCTAAACCATGGTCGTTACCTAAGTTAGTAACACTTGAGTTGGGAATGTTTGCAGTAACGTTGGTAGTGGTTTTATTATCACCGGTAAAATCAGCAACAGTCATGCTGGTGGTGCCTAACAAAGGCAAGCCGTTTGCATCCACTTTAAAGGCATTGGCCAAAGTGTATGATGGCTGGTAAAAACCGCAGCAACCTGTGTAAGTACCGGCAGGGAAGTTTAAGGCCTCACCAGGATTGTCATTTGATCCGTTTGAACCGTCATTAATAGTCATCTGAACCGCGAATACTGATTCAGGGCCGTTCTTTTTAACAGCATTGTAATTATCTTCGTAACTAGCGCTCAATGCATATTTTGCACCGCCGGCAGTTTCGCCATTGGTGATCAGGTCATCCAGGGCTGTTTTGGCTTTGGCATACTGGTGATCCCACAGGTATGCTTTTGCTAAAAATGCTTCGGCGGCGTAATAGTTGGCACGGCCAATTTGTCCCTGTGTTTTTGGTAAACCAGCCATTGCAGCAGTAAAATCTGCTTCAATTTTATCCCATATCGGGCCGGGGTTGGGCACGTTAAAGTTACCTGCACTGTAAGTGATAGATTCGTCTACATAAGGTACATTCCTGAACATTTTTGCCAGTTCGAAGTGGAACACGCCGCGCAAAAATTTCGCTTCGGCTGTTACTTCTTTTGCATAATCTGCTGATACGGAACCATCTTTTATTAAAGGAATTTCGCGGATCACGTCATTTGCACGCTGAACAGCATTATAAAACACCGACCATTTTTCAGCAATATATTCGTTTGAAGGGTCGATAGTGTGATTCTCCACCGGCACAGCTGTTGGCTGATCCGTAGTATTTGATCCTTTAAAAGCATCATCGGCGCCAATACCGCCATATGCCCAGTTATCAATACCTGATTCCCATTCAGTTGATGTTTGGCCATAGCCATCCAGCATGGAGTAGGCGCCGATCAGCAGGCCATCCAGACCAGCCTTGTTGGCCAGTACTGCGCCGTTTAGCGACCCTACCGGTGCCTGGTTCAGGAGCTTCTTACACGAATAGGTTAGTGTAAGCGCAACCAGCGAACCCAGGGCGATGAATTTACCATAAGAAGTTTTCATAACTCTAAATTTTTTATTTTTAATTAATTAAAATGTTAAGTTAACACCCAAAATATATTGTTTCTGGTTGCCTGGATAAGCGCCATAATCTATACCCAGGGGAGCAGCTCCACCATTATTAGCTAATGAAGAAACCAATTCAGGATCTAAGCCGGTATATTTGGTGATTGTAAATAAGTTGGTACCCTGAACGTAAACGCGCAGTTTATCAAAACCGATCTTTTTAAGTAACAAAGGATCGAATGCATAACCGATAGAAAGCACACGGCATTTCAGGAATGAACCATCCTGTACGTAGTATGAACTGGTTGTGCTTGAACCTAAGGCCTGAGAGAACGAAGCTGCTGACAAGGTTGCGCCAGGGTTGGTTACTACACCATTTGACACGATTGCCGCTTTGTTGTACAGGTTAAGGCTTTTACCACCCTGGAATGTGCTGTAGAAATCTGTCCAGTACTCTGTGTAGTTATAATCCTTGTTACCTTGTGAACCGTATAATACTGCAGTAAAGTCAAACCTTTTGTAACTCAGGTTAAGGTTTAAACCGTAAGTAAAGTTAGGGTTTGGATTGCCCATAAAAGCACGGTCGTTTGGAGTGATCTTGCCATCGCCGTCAACATCCTTGTAGATGAATGAACCAGGAGCAGCACCATCATAACCAGGCAGGCTTGATACCTGTGAAGCATTTTGGTAAACACCTGATACGATGTAACCGAAGAACTCGCCGATTGGGTGGCCAACCTGGTTCCTTACGATCGGGTTATCACGGTTGTTACCAGAGTCAAAGAAATTTGACAAGCCGGTTTCTTTGGTGATGTTGTTTTTGTAGGTAGTTATGTTGGCGCCTACACTAAAGGTAAGGTCCTTATTGATCCTGTCATGATAAGTGGCAGAGATGTCGATACCTTTGTTCTGAACGTCGCCAATGTTAACAACAGGGGCAGTAGCTCCACCAACAGTGTTGGGCAATGATGCCTGAAATAACAGGCCGGAACTTTCTTTTTTGTAATATTCAACGGTCAGATCTAAATGATTAAATAACGACGCATCCAAACCGATGTTGGTTAACTTATCATTTTCCCAGGTAGTGGAAGGGTTACCGATATAGCTATTGTAGAAACCTTGCTGGGTTTGACTTAAACCACCGCCGATGCCATAATAAGATGAACCTGCACCTGAACTAAATGCATTGTAAGGGTTACCACCCGGAGTATTACCATAGAACCCGGCTTCACCGTAGCTACCACGAAGTTTCAGATCATTGATCCAGCTAACCCCTTTCAGGAAATCTTCCTGAGAAAGATGCCATGCCAGTGAAACTGATGGGAAAGTACCCCATTGTTTGCCTGGGTAAAACAAGGACACACCGTCACGACGAACAGAAGCGCCTAAGATATATTTACCATCGTATACATAATCTAACTTACCAAAGAAAGATTCGATACCAACTGGTTGTTGCAATGTGCTATAAGGCGCTGAACTAACAGTACCATCGCCTAACTGCGCATATGCAGGATCAAGTGAAAACAAACCGGTGTTAGAAGCACCGAAATAACGGCCGGTGCTGTATTTTTGCTCGTAACCGGCTAACACCTGGATGTTGTGTTTACCAATAGTTTGTTTGTATTGGATAGTGTTTGTCCAGTTATAGTTACTATTGAATTGCTCATTTTCGTCTATTCCGTTTGGATTAGCGTGGCTTTCATAGTTTTCGTAAGGGTTGTAAGTAACATCGTTATAGTACTGGTTGTACAAACGACCACCGAAGTTGGTATGCAAAGTAAAGTATTTGGCAATGTCAGCTTCAGCAAACATGTTACCTTCTACATACACAAACCTTGCATGGTTGCTACCGTTTCTAACAGCAATAGCATATGGGTTACTACCGTTACCCAGTGGCTCACCACCCGGACCGTCATAACCACCGCCATAATTACCGGCAACGTCAAATACTGGTATAATAGGCATTTCGCGGTAAGTATAGGCAATTGAGCCACCTTCCTGTTGTTGCGAGCCTGGATAACCACCCTGATTTTCCCTGTAAGTAGCAAAACCGCTTTCGCCAAAGCGTATATGATCATTAACTTTAAAGTTAGAGTTCATACGGGCCTGGTACCTTTTTTCGTAAGTATTTAATAATGTACCTGTTTGATTTAAATAATTTAAAGAAAACAGGAATGTGCTTTTATCGCCACCGCCGCTTGCAGTAATGTTGTGCTGCATTTCAGGAGCTGAAGTAAATACAGAGTGGAACCAGTCGGTACCTGCACCTGTTGCAAATTTCTGGATCAGGAAGTCGTTGCCTGGGTTAGAAGCATCAAACTTGTAGTATTGTAAAATGCCTGAATCGTTGGTTACACCGGCAGTTCCGAAAGAACCAGCGGCAGATGAACCATGATAGCCATATGTTGGGATAACACCCGGGCCACCCGGATACAAACCTTCAGTTGCATTGTCATTAGCCCTGAAAGCCAGTTCTGATTGTTGTTCAGGGTTCATCAGGTGCCAAACGTTTCCTTTCAAAGGCTCCTGGTCACCATACCAGCCATCATAGCTGATAGTAGTTTTGCCTGCTTTACCTTTTTTGGTTGTTACAACAACAACACCGCTACCACCGGCAACACCATAAATGGCTGCTGCGCCCGCATCTTTCAACACGCTGATACTTTCGATGTCATTAGGGTTGATCAATGAAATATCACTAACCTGGGCACCGTCAACAACATACAGAGGGCTGGTGTTACCGAAGTTACCAATACCACGGATGTAAACGTTACTTGGGGCGCCCGGAGCACCGTTATTTACAACGGTAACACCTGCAGCCTGGCCTTGCAGTAATTGCTCGGAACTGGTTGTAGGTATTTTTTTGGCATCCGCCACATCTACTACGGAAACTGATCCGGAGATGTCCTTTTTAAGCTGTGTGGTGTAACCTGTTACCACCACTTCATTTAGTGAACTTGAAGCAGGCTGAAGCGAAATAGTAACAAATTCGCTGCCTCTTACAGTTACTTCCTGAGAAACATAACCAATGTAACTTACCACAAGTACATTGCCGGGACTTAGGCTTAAGGTAAAGTCACCGTTAACATCAGTTACTGCGCCAGTGTTGGTGCCTTTTATCCTTACGGACGCACCAACAACAGGTAATTTGTCATCGGCTCCGATAACTTTACCTGTGTGTTTTGTTTGGGCTGTAACTACCAATGAAGAAACCATGCAGCATAACAGCAGGCACAATGTTCTTCCCTTTAGGAGTAAACTTTTAAACATGAGATTGAGATTTAGTTGATTAATTTATTTGATTTTAAGACTTTGAATTAAAACTGAATTTATTTATACCGGCGGTCGGAAATTGATTTTAGCCAATAGAAATTGATAATGGTCCTGGTGAGAAGGACCTCCAATGGCTAAATGATTTAAAAAGAAAAAATGTAAACGTTTTATCATTTAATATGCACTAATAACGATAATAAATTTAAACTTATCACTACTTCACTTTATGGCTTATACCCTAAAAAAGGAGCTTCACCAAATCAATAAATGTTATAAAAATATTAGGTTTTATATAATTGTTGGCCAACGTAAAAATCCTTATTGGCGTTGATACTAATGTAAATAGTGTGTACTGTTTACACAAGTAATTTTATAAGAATTATAAATTAATTATTTATTTGGCTTTTAGACTAACAAAACCAACGCATTGAAGCCTTAATGTTATCAAATTATTAACAAAATAATAATAATATTAAAAAAAAGGCAATGTAATATTGTTGTTATATAAGCGTATGAACGGCCAAAAAAAGCTACCAGGCGCTAATTTGCATTAAAGATGACATTTGTGCCCTGATTTTTTAATTATAATATACCTCTGTAAAACCGGGCTGGCTAAAAAATCAGGATGTAAAAAATTCATCATTAATTCAAAAAAAATGTCATTATAACAATTATTATGGGATTATTAGGTCTTTTTTATGTTATATTTAATTTTTTATAAAATTTGCCTGGAAAATTACGCTGTTATATTTTTTTAATAAATAAAAAAAGGCCGGCAGGTTTAAACCTGCCGGCCTTAAAAAACGGCAATGGAAACTTTGTTTATTTAAGCCATTGTACCGAAGCTGAATGGATATCAGACGAGTTGGTACCTATTTGAATGATAAACTGGCCAGGTTCCCAATCATATACCAGCTGGTCATTATAAAATTTAAGTGCAGCTGTGTTGATATCAAATGTTACCATCCGGCTTTCACCCGGTTGCAGGGATATTTTTTGATAGCCTTTTAATTCTTTTACAGAGCGGCTAATACTCGCCACAGGATCGCTTATATACAACTGCACTACTTCCTCACCTGCATATTTTCCGGTATTGGTTACCTTTACCGTTGCCTTTAGGGTTTCGTTACCCTTTAGGTTGGTTTTGTTCAATTTTATATCGCCATAATTAAAAGTAGTATAACTAAGCCCGTAACCGAATGGGAATAATGGATCGTTTGAAATATCAATATAATCCGATTTGAATTTGGCGGGCGCTGCCGGGTCATAAGGTCTTCCGGTGTTTTTGTGGTTATAATATATAGGTATTTGCCCAACGCTTTGCGGGAATGTTGCTGTAATTTTTCCGGCAGGGTTATAATTACCAAAAAGCACATCAGCAATAGCATTTCCAGCTTCGGTACCCGGCGCCCAGGCATCCAAAATGGCATCTGCATGTTTATTTTCCCAAACCAGGGTAAGCGGGCGGCCATTAAACAACACGATAACCAATGGTTTGCCGGTTTGAACCAGTGCTCTTAAAAGATCGCGTTGGCTTTCAGGGATATTAATATCCGATCTGCTGGAAGATTCGCCGGACATATTTGCTGACTCACCAACCACCGCAACTACCACGTCGGCCTTTTTGGCTGTTTCAACTGCTTCATCTATCATTTGCTGGGGGCTGCGACTGTCCTTTTCCTGTTTCATACCAAAGAAAAACGAACGGGCATTTAAAAGTGAGTCCTCAGTTATGTTTGATCCCTTTGCGTATAAAACATTAACATCATTGCCTGCAACATTTTTTATCCCCTCACGCACACTTACTGATTTTTTGGGATCGCCTGCCACAACCCAGGTACCCAGCATTTCTGAGTGATTATCAGCCAGTGGCCCAACCAGTGCAATTGTGCCTGATTTTTTCAGGGGCAGCGTTTGCTTGTTGTTTTTTAACAGTACGAAAGAGTGTTCAGCAATTTTTCTTGAAAATGCCCGGTTCTCCGGGGTAAGCACATCTTTATCTTCTCTTGCCGGGTCGATCGATTTATAAGGATTATTGAACAAACCAAGTTTGTACTTCGCCTCCAGCACCCGGCGGCATGCCAGGTCAATTTCCTGTTGCGTAACTTTGCCTTCTTTTAATGACTGTTTAAGTGTGGTTAGAAACCCTTCGCCAACCATATCCATATCCAGGCCGGCTTTTAGCGCAAGTGCCGATACCGTTTGCAAGTCGCCCAAACCATGATTGGTTAATTCATTTACCGCTGTATAGTCTGAAACAACAAAACCTTTAAATCCCCATTGGTCGCGCAGCAGTTTGGTAAGCAGCCAGCGGTTGCCGGTTGCGGGTACGCCGTTTATGGTATTAAACGAGCTCATGAAGCTACCTGCACCGGCATCAACTGCAGCCTTGTAGGGTGGCAGGTAATCCTGGTACATTTTTATCAGGCTCATGTCAACAGTATTGTATTCGCGTCCGGCTTCGGCGCCTCCATATAAAGCAAAGTGTTTTACACATGCCATCACCGCGTCAGCGTTCATCATGCTGCTCCCCTGGTAGCCTTTCACCATTGCTTTTGCAATTTGCGAGCCAAGCCAGGGGTCTTCACCGGCGCCTTCAGAGATCCTTCCCCAGCGCGGGTCGCGGGCGATGTCAACCATTGGCGAAAAAACCCAGTTTAAACCTTCGGCGGTAGCCTCTTTTGCTGCAATATGGGCCGATTGTTCAATAAGCCCCATATCCCAGGTAGCTGATACACCCAGGGGTATAGGAAAAACAGTTTCATGCCCGTGAATAACATCGAGCCCGAATATCATGGGGATATGCAGCCTGGAGTTTTTTACGGCGATATCCTGAACTTGTTTTACCTTATCAGCACCCCAGATGCCAAACATCCCGCCGATATTTCCTTTTTTTATACTTTCCTCAATTCCTTTATTAACTACAGATCCCGTTGTAGGTACGCCGCCTGTAACTAAATTTAACTGGCCGATCTTTTCGTCCAACGTCATCCGGCTCATCAGGCTGCTGACAAAGGCATTCATTTTAGGGTCATCTCCCTTTTTTTGCGCCGATGCATTGTAAAATGGCAGCGTAAATAAAAAAAGCAGAAGCGCTTTAACCGATGAAAATAGTGTTTTCATTTTTGGTGATTGTTTAATAAACACTAATAAATTGCATTAAATTAATAAACAGGAAGGCACCCATTGCAGTTTATTGGTATTATACGATTGAATAATAATGATTATAATTGGCCTTACTATAAAAAATCATAGTGTATTAATGACACAATTGTAATATTATAATTTAAATAATCAAAGTATTTTTGTAGAATAGCCAAAATGTTAACCAAAAAAGGACTTAAAGAGTTTTGCGCTGATGCCCGCGAAAATTATTTACCCCACATATCTATTGATTGTGTGGTATTTGGCTTTCATGAGGGCATTATGAAAGTACTGGTACTAAAAGTTCAAAACGAAGACGAATGGTACCTGCCTGGCGGTTTTATGTTAAAAAATGAGCCTATAGAAAAGGCCGCTAACCGGATATTGAAGGAGCGCACCACCCTTGATAAGATTTTTTTGCAGCAGTTTCATGTATTTGGCGACCCGGAACGTTCAAAAGAGCATTTTGATATGTACAAGGACATGCTTCCGGCTAAAGAAAATTGGTTTGCAAACAGGTTTTTAACTATCGGCTATTATGCATTGGTTGATTTTTTTGAAACAAGCCCTAACCCCGACCAGTTTGCAGAGTCGTGCCAATGGCGTGGGCTTGACGACCTGCCCGATTTTAAATTGGATCATGCGCTGATATTAAAAACCGCGCTGGATACTTTAAGGCTGCAGCTGAATTACCAGCCGATAGGTTATAACCTGATGCCAAAAGAATTCACCATGCCCGAATTACAAAAACTGTATGAAGCTATCCTTGACAAAAAACTCGACAGGAGAAACTTTCAGCGGCGTATGCTTGGCTTTGGTATTTTAACCCGGTCAGACGAACCGCGAAAAGGCGGCGCGCATAAGGCCCCTTACCTTTATTCTTTCGACCTTGAAAACTATGAAGCTGCATTGAGAGAAGGTTTTAAGGGTGGATGGTAATTTTTTTATTCCGGATATCGGATTTTCGATTTCGGAAGTATGCTGGATTTGATATTTTATTAAACAAAAAATTTATATTGATGATACCCCGTATTAAATTATTACTGGTTGCCGTTTTCGCAGGCATCAATTGTTATGCACAAACTACTTTGCCGGTACCGGTAAACATCCAGGCTTCGTATTCAAAAGGCACAAGATCCGTTAACGGCGAACCCGGTAAAAATTACTGGCAAAACCATGCCGATTATACCCTTAAAATAAATTTCGACCCGCACAGCCGTTTACTGAATGGCACCGTATCTGTTGATTATATGAATAACAGCCCCGATACTTTAAAAGAGGTTGATTTTAAGCTTTATCCTAATTTATATAAAAAAGGATCTGTTCGTAACATGCCGGTATTACCTGCGGATGTAGGAGATGGTGTCCGGATAAAACAATTGAGTATCAATCAGCAAAAGCAGGATGAAAAAAAATGGATCATTGACGGAACAAATATGACGGTAAAAACGCCTGCCGTTTTACCAGGGCAATCCATACATTTCGACATTGCCTATGCTTACACACTTAACAAAACATCGCATATACGTACCGGGCAGGTAGATAGCGGCGCTTTCTTTATCGCCTATTTTTTTCCGAGGATTGCCGTTTATGATGATATTGACGGGTGGAACCAGCAGCATTACCAGGGCACTCAGGAGTTTTATAATGACTTTTGCCATTTTAATGCAGAGATCACTGTTCCCGGCAGCTATGAAGTTTGGGCCACCGGTAATTTGAAAAACGCTGATGAGGTTTTGAAGGATAAATTTGTAAAAAGATTAACAGAAGCTGCGAAGGAAGATAAGGTCACTGATATTTTCACTGAAGACGACCTGAGAGCGGGCAACATTACCGCCAATAAAACAGCCAATACATGGAAGTTTGAGGCCGACAGCGTTACCGATGTTGCATTTGCAATAAGCAACCATTACTTATGGAAATCAAGCAGCCTGGTGGTTGACCCTGCCACAGGCAGGCGCACCAGGGTTGACGCCGTTTTTAACCAGCATCATGAAGATTATTTTGAGGTGATCAATTATGCAAGAAAAACGGTGGAGTCCATGAGTTACCGGTTCCCGAAATGGCCCTACCCCTACCCGCACGAAACCGTTTTTGACGGGCTTGACCAGATGGAATACCCGATGATGGTTAATGATAACCCTGAAACAAAAGCCGAAGACGGTATTGAACTAACGGATCATGAGATCTTTCATACCATGTTCCCTTTTTATATGGGTGTAAATGAAACTAAATATGCCTGGATGGATGAAGGCTGGGCAACTATTGGCGAATGGCTGATCAGTCCGATGATCGATCCGAAGGTGACGGACACCTTTGCTATTGAAGGATATGAGAACAATGCGGGCACTGAAAGCGATCCGCCCATAATCACTTTAAGTACCTTACTTGAGGGCGTAGCTTACGAAACCAATTCGTATCCTAAACCCGGCCTTGGATATCTTTATGTAAAGGATATGCTTGGAGACGAGGTTTTTACCAAAGCATTGCATCATTATATCAGCCTTTGGCATGGAAGGCATCCCATGCCTTATGACTTTTTTAATTGTATGAATGAGGGTGCAGGCGAAAATTTAAATTGGTTTTGGAAAAGCTGGTTTTTTGATAATGGCGTACCCGACCTGGCCATAGGTAATGTTCAAATAGCCGACAGCCATTGTACGGTTACTATCAATAATATCGGCAAAAAACCTGTACCGGTAGACCTGACTGCTATTTATACCGACGGTAGCACCTATCATATGCATCAAAGCATTGCCTGCTGGAAAGATGGCAACACTTCATTCACGCTAAATTTTACAGCCAATAAAAAAATAAAAACACTTGTACTTGGCGGAGATTTTGACGCCGATGTAAATAAAGCGAATAACGTTTGGCGGCAATAGGAGCCATTATAGGCCCACCCAACCGATCCTGGAGAGAAGGCCGCAAAATCTTTAAATATTGCAACACACTGTACTACAGCGAGCGCAGCAATGCTATTAAGTTTAGGATTTTAATATCGAACACCGAAGCCCAATTTTTAATAATGAAGTAATTAACTTCGGCATTCATTATTCGATATTAAATTTCTTCCTTTTCCCTTAACTTAATAGCATTGGCGGGGGCAGGGTGAGGCTAACTAATTTTTTAATTATTTGAATGCATGGCCATACCATTACCTTCAGAATCAATAAAAAAAGCCATGTAACCAATCTCATCGGTTATCTTCGTTTTTGGCATAGTTACTTTTCCGCCTGCAGCTTCAACCTTGCCTAAGGCAATATCCAGATCGGGGTTGGCATTCAGGTATATTTTAGCACCGTCAGCAGATGGTTTGTGAAATGGGCCCTCAACCAGGCCTCCGCCAACTTTTCCGGTCATGCCATCGCCCGGGAAAAATGCCATTTTCATACCCATCATTTCGGTTTCATGTAAATCAATCGAAAAAACTTCTTCATAAAATTTTTTCGCCCTGGCCATATCACCAACAGATATTTCGAACCAGTTTAAAGCATTTGTTGTTGCATCCATAGTTTTCGGTTTTTAATTTATTTATAAAGCTAAAATTTAATTATTAAGCTATCATTATACAATGATTAGGAATTTGACCGGTTGTTTATTATTCAAACATAGTGGCAATTTAAGAGATTAATAGTGTATAAATACGACAACGTTAGGGGTTGATTGCGACAAATGTTTATTGTAGGTTTGGATTGATATTAATACGAAACAAGATTAAAACCTGTCATTATTAATGCCATCATCCCGAAATACTATAAATCACAGGCCCATGAAACACGTATCGGTTTTAGTGCCAAACAGCCCCTGCATATTAAGCAGCGTAATTGGCGCCTTTAAGGTATTTAACACCGTAAATATGACTCTTGAAAAGCAGGGAAAAAAGCCGTTTTTTAACATTAAGCTGGTAGGGCTCAGTAAAGAAACATCGCTGTATGACGGGCTGTTTGTAGTGCGGCCCGAGGCATTGATAGGCGAAGTATCTAAAACGGACCTCATTGTAATACCCGCATTTAACGGGGATATTTCTTCGTGCCTAAAACTGAACCTGGATTATATTCCATGGATAACTGAACAGTACAAACAGGGGGCTGAAGTTGCCAGCCTTTGTACCGGGGCATTTTTACTGGCCTCAACGGGTTTATTAAAAGGCAAAAAATGCTCGACCCACTGGGTTGCGGCTGACGCCTTCAGGCAAGCCTTCCCGGATGTAAAATTACAACCCGAAAAAATTATAACCGACGAACTGGGCATGTACTCAAGCGGGGGCGCTTATTCTTTTTTAAACCTGATGATTTACCTGGTTGAAAAATATTGCGGCCGCGAAATGGCAGTATATTGCTCAAAAATGCTGGAAATTGAGATTGAACGTAAAAGCCAGTCGCCATTTGCCATTTTTACCGGGCAAAAAACACACGAAGACGAGCCGATAAAAAAGGCACAATTGTTTATGGAAAACAATGTAAACAGCAAAGTTTCTGTCGACCAGCTTTCGGATATGTTTTCCATCAGCCGCCGGAATTTTGAGCGCCGGTTTAAAAAAGCCACGTCCAATACCCCCGTTGAATACCTGCAAAGGGTAAAAATTGAAGCCGCCAAAAAAAGCCTTGAATCAAGCCGCGAGAACATTAATGAAGTGATGTATTCGGTTGGTTATTCAGACAGCAAGGCCTTTCGCACGATGTTTAAAAAAATAACCGGGCTTTCGCCTATTAGTTACCGAAATAAATATAACAGGGAAATGGCAGTAAAATAAACTAGCGATAAATCCCGAAAGCTATGTTTTCATTTCAACCTTCTCTCTCAGGGGGGCTGTACTAAATCGATAAAAATGCCTCAAAACACATAGATGCCTTCTGGTAATCGGGGCATTACGTCTGTAACCTGCTTATCTAAAACCGCATGCTTAAGCATATTTTTTATCACAAATATGACTTATATCATTTTTCAACGTGACTATCCTCATACTAAGTGGTTGTTTTAAAGTGAAACTTTAACATAAAATATCACCGTGATATTTTTATGATAACCAATTTGACAAACGAAACAATTACTAAAGTAAAAAATTATGAAATCACCATTCCCCAAAAGCATTTTTTTAGGTTTACTTGTAGCAGTAGCAATTACTGCATTAACCAGTTCAGTTGCGTGTGCGCAATCAAAACCATGGATAGCGCCTGCCGTTGCACAAGCTATGAAAAATCCAGTTGCTTCAACACCGGATGTGCTGAAAGCCGCGAAAACACTTTACATAACTAACTGCGCGCCTTGCCATGGCGAAAAAGGTAAAGGAGACGGCCCGGCTGCGGCTTCATTAACGCCACACCCTGCTGACCATACTTCAGCTGCGCTGCGTAATGAACCGGACGGCTCATTATTCTGGAAACTTTCTGAAGGAAGAACCCCGATGCCTCAATATAAAAAAATATTGACCGAAACACAGAGATGGCAACTGATCGATTACATACGCAGTCTCAGCAAATCAAAATAACTATTAATGGATTAATCCAAAAAACTTAAAAACAGGATATTATGAAATCAATAGTTAAAAAAATTGCAATAGGGCTTGGCGCTTTGTTGCTCACAACACAGGCAGACATGCTGTTTGCCCAACAGGCCCCAACCCCTCAGGACACCCTGAACGACAGAATTACAGCCCTTGAACAGCAGGTATTTCAGCAAAAACGTGGTGAGGACCATTTTATGGTAGCGGGCTTGTTAACCTTTGGCCTTGTTACCAACAAAACAAAAACAACGATAGGTGGCGTAAGCACAACCAGCCGTACCAGTACCTTTGGCAATGCCGATACTTACGAATTTAGCCCAATGCTGCTTTGGCGCCATGGCGACAAATTTTTAATGGAATTTGAACCATCATTTAACAACGACGGACTGGGTGTAAACTGGGCCGACGTATCCTATTTTGCCGCACCGGGCCTTATCATCAGGGGCGGTTACCTGGTCATCCCTTTCGGTATTTATAACAAGCGTTTAGCCGCCGGCTGGATAGATAAGCTTGCTACCGACCCCATCGGTTTAGACATACCCGCAGGTACCGATTACGGATTTGAAGTTGAAGGCGGGCTGCCGCTCGGCGATATGAAATGGAGTTACGACCTGGCAGTTACCAATGGCATGCAGTTACTCCCCGATGGAGAATTACAGGGCATAGGTATTACGGATAACAATATCAATAAAACTTTTTCCGGAAGGTTAGCGATACTTCCGCTGTCCAACTCTGCACTTGAGCTGGGCGTTTCCGCATTAACCGGCAAAGTTGGCGATACAGGCGCACCTAATGCTGATATTAAGACCAATATGTACGCATTGGACCTGAATTATATCCAGGCAATAAAGCCATTTTCGGTGAACATTAAAGCCCAGTATAATGTAGTAAATGTAGATAGGCAGAATTATATCAACCCCAATGATTCAACCCAAACCTATGGCTACAATAACCATTCAACATCAGGTTTTGCGCAAATCTCCGTAAGGCCCGCCTTTTTAGATAACGGTTTAAAGAATTTTGAACTGGCTTACCGTTACGCCAATTACACCTCGCCGGCAATGTCGGCATGGGGAGCAAAAACAGATCAATCAACTATTGGCCTTGCTTACTGGATCAACTGGAGAACTGTATTAAAAGTATCTCATGAAATCGTCAACACCAATGGTACCGTCAATACAGCCATTTTTCCGGATGCCGGAATTTCAAGATCCAATTCATGGTTCATACAATTTTCCATTCAACTTTAAAAAACAGCTATATGAAAACTTTAAATAAAAAGAATTTAATGGGTATAGTGGTGATCCTTGTTGGAATCCTGATATTTTTATCCATCAACGGCTGCTTTGTAAGTGAAAAAGTAGCCGCAAAAAGCGGCGCCCAGCTATGGGCCGAAAATTGCCAGCGCTGCCATAATATGCCATCTCCTGCCACCTTTTCGCCGGACCAATGGGAAACAGTTGGCATGCACATGCAAACCCGCGCGCTGCTTACCAAAGCTGAACGCGATAAAATAGTGGAATTTTTAAAACAATAATCCCCTGTTTAATTGAGTAAGCCCTGCGTGTAAAAACATGCAGGGCTTTCGTTTTTAAAAGATCTTTCAGAAACTACAATACCTGCAAAAAAGGTTAGCCTTTGGGATAAACGTAAGCGGTTGATTCTTCTTTCATTTTAATAGGGCGCACCTCAACCCTGGCGGTTGTGGTGAATTCAAATTCGGGATTACCCTTTGCAATGGAGGTGGCTTCTTCCAGGTTATTTGCACGGATGTGATAATACCCCACAATAACTTCTTTATCCAGGCTATATGGAGCTTCGCTCCAGCTACCGTTTGAACCGGAGATCACTTTACCCTCACGAACCAGGGGTTGCGCACTGATCAGCTTCCCGTTCGCCTGTAGTTTTTCGATATAAACTTTGCAGGCATTCAAAAATGCTTTGTCTTGATCGGCCGAAAAGGTCGATTTGCTGTCGGCTTCATTGCGGATAAGGAGCATAAATTCTTTCATGGTAATTGGTATTTATTGGATATTTTACAAGGTAAATTCATGAGATTAAAAGCCACATTTACCTGTTCACTTAATGTTTATCAGCGGCAAATTCAATTATTTGCCTGTTTATTTACCTTTAAGGCTGTCAATTAATTCCCCGATATCCTTATTATAAAATTCGATGCTATCTTTATAACTATTTGAATTTTCGTTAATCGCTTTATAGATTAAATTATAGCTCTTTATGCGGAGATTACAGTAGTTTACCAATATTTTATCTCTTTTATGAAGTGCATCAGGCAAATCTAATTTATCGATACTATTAATCAATTCAATATCCTGGTTCCAGTAATATAGGCCCCTGTCCTTAATTTCCTTCAGCAGTGTGTCTTTGGGCGTATTTTTAGGCATTTGATAAACTTCAAGCGCCATACTTTCCATTGAGGCAAAATTTTTCATTTTTTCATCATATTGGCCCAGGTTGTTCGGGATTCGTCTACCCACGGTAAAGCAGGCAAGAAGTACAACAATTAAAACAGCTGATATGATGCCTAATTTCAGATCCATTCTATCCGGTGCTTTAAGGCTGGGGTAG
Source organism: Mucilaginibacter gotjawali (assembly GCF_002355435.1). Lineage (NCBI taxonomy): Bacteria > Pseudomonadati > Bacteroidota > Sphingobacteriia > Sphingobacteriales > Sphingobacteriaceae > Mucilaginibacter > Mucilaginibacter gotjawali. The sequence continues at coordinate 1,681,679 of NZ_AP017313.1, read as the reverse complement.
TACAAATAACCAATAATAAACCCGCTTAACAAACCGCCAACATGCGCGGCATTGTCTATCCCGCCCTTCATTCCGTTCATCAAATTATAAGCAACAAAAACCAGGATACTGGTCAACATCGCTTTACGTGCTGATTTTTCGATGAAATTTGTTGTAAGCATGGCCAGGAAAACGCCGTACATACCAAATATCGCGCCTGATGCCCCTGCGCTTACCGTTGCGTCGTGCATGTACAAGCTTGTTGTGCTGGCAACAATACCGGTAAGGATGTACGCCGCCAAAAATCTTAATTTACCTAAATAGGGCTCCAAAAGCAACCCTATATAAACAAGGGCGTACATGTTAAATAAAAGGTGAAGCAACCCTATATGAAGAAAAACATTGGTTAACAACCTCCACCATTCGCCATTTAATGTCGAAGGCCTGAAATTAGCTCCCCAATTGAGCAGATCTTTCGTATTGGGGGACATAAAATCAACCCCGGATATTACCATTAAGATATAGATGAGGATATTCAGGTCGACGATAATCGGCGTAATAAAATAGCCTTTTGATGGCCAGAAAAGCGACAATATGCCTGTGAACTTTCCCTTTGTCGCCGGCGGGAGATGGTTGTCTTCTTCATTGGCAGCAAATGTTGGTTTAAGTTCTTCAAATTGCCGGGCCATATCTTCCGGAGTGACAGTACTTTTTAACAACTCGAGTTCGGCGACAAGCGATTCAATATTCCCTTTATTTTTCCCCCAATCCATCAATTGATTCCCGGTGCATTCGCTTTTTAAAGTAGCCTGGTCACCCTCAATTGTCACTTTTACTTCTTCGCTCCATGACGTCATTGAAAATTTAGTGTAGGCTATAAACCCGGTTTCGGTCTCAAAAGCGATATTCCAGTCGAGGATTTTTGCCGCTTCAATTGCAAGCACCAGGAATTCCTGTGGTGTTAATGGATCAATGGGAAGTATTTGAACGTATTTAGGGGAAAATCCGAAGGCCATATTGTGTTTGGTTTATTTTTATTAGTCTGCTTAAATTTATTAATAAGTTTAGCAATTGCAACAATTATAATCCGGGCAGCAAAACAAATAGTTGAGTTCCCCGTTGGATAAGTATACGTTTTTAATAATTACCAAAAGCACCTGATTTTATTGGTTTTAACCAGTAAAATATTACCTGTTTGACAACGCGCATTGAAATGGATCCGCGCAACCAACCCGGCTGATTCAGGCCGACAAGGAAAAAACTATCCCTGTTACTAACCCAACAAACATTCATGCCTTATCGCAAAGAAGATGATCATGCCTGTTATTTAATTACATTAATTTTTTCGACATGATCATACTTATTTTCTTTATCGCACATTGGTTCCTCTCTTTGTTTTTTCAAACATTTTTTCAGCACCGTTACGCTTCTCACCGCATGTTTACTACCAGTAAATTTTGGGAGCGCGTATTCTATTTAATGGCCTATCTGTGCGAGGGCGCTTCATTTTTAAATCCCCGCGCCTACGCCCTTATGCACAGGGAGCACCATGCCTACAGCGACACCGCAAAGGACCCGCATTCGCCGCATTTTTTTCCTGATGTATTTCAAATGATGAGTTACACAGTTAAAACATTTAAAAACTACATCCAAAAAGGCAGTGATACCGAAGAACGCTTGAAAGGCAACTACCCGGAGTGGCCATTGATTGACCGTATGGGTTCATCCCTGTTATCCCGGTTATTGTTTGGCGCCGCTTATACCTGCTTTTACATTATTTTTGCCACCCACTGGTGGCTATTTTTGCTGCTGCCAATACATTTTATGATGGGCCCGATACACGGCGCCATTGTGAACTGGTGCGGGCATAAATACGGCTATACCAATTTTGATAACAAGGATAAATCAAAAAACACCACGCCCTTTGATTTCCTGCTGCTGGGCGAATTGTTCCAGAACAACCACCACAGACACCCCAACAGCGCCAACTTTGGTGTAAAATGGTTTGAGTTCGACCCGGTTTACCCGGTAATGAAGTTAATGCACTGGATGAGGATCATAAAGTTGAGGAAGGTATATTGAGAGGGTCAAACAAATCCAGCAACTTCTAAAAGTGGCCTGATTCCCGGTATTTAAAGCCTCCTACCTAAGAATTGTAACAGGACCCGACAATGGCTTTTTACCGTTTTTGAGGTCGATAACATAATAATAAGTGCCTGAAGGTAAAGGTTTCCCTTCAACTGTTCCATCCCATGATTTAGCGTAGCCAACGGAGTTATAAACCAATATGCCATACCTGTTAAAAATATTAATGGTACAGCCGGTATAAGCAGCAAGTGACGGGATGTCCCAGGTATCGTTTACTCCATCGCCATTAGGCGTAAAGGTGTTAACAATAATTACAGGGGTGAATACTATCATTTCAATAGGATTTGATGAAATCACCGGCGACGCGACGCATTTGCCTGTTGTTATGATGATACAGGCCACTACATCGTGGTTTATTAAACTGCTGGTGGTAAAAACCGGGCTGTTGTCACCCACATTTATGTTGTTAACCTGCCATTGATAAGCAACTGTTATTGTACCGGATGTGGTATAAGCTGTTGTAGCTGTAAAAGTTACCGGTTGATCTGGGGATATAATATTGTTAACAGCTGTTGAGGTTATACTTACTGAATTTGTGGTATACGCGTCGGCCGTTAACGACGCGGTATTAGAGGTGGCCGTAGCAACGGAACAGGCAACACTGCTGGTTATTTTACAGGTAATTTTGTCACCTGTGTTCAACGTCGAACTGATAAAGGTAGCGGTATTGGTGCCCGCATCCTGGCCGTTCACCTGCCATTGGTAAGTCGGGCTACTACCAGCGTTTGTAGTCGTTGCTGTATAAGTTAACGACATACCATTGCATCCATCATAGTTATCAGGCGTAATGGTAACCGTTGGTACAAGGATTGACGGTGGGGTTATGCTAATCTCAACATTATTAGACGTTGCCTGTGAAGCAGTAATGCATTGGCCGCCGTTATTGGTAAGCACACAATTAACTATGTCGCCATCCGCAAAGCTGTTGCTACTAAATGCAGGACTATTTGTACCGGCATTTACCCCATTGACCCGCCATTGATAGGTTGAGTTATTGCCCCCGTTGATTGCCGTTGCTGTAAACGTAATTAAGGTACCGCTGCAAATGGCGCCTGTAGAAGATGACTGAATTTTAATAGAAGGTGTTACATAAGCAACCTGATCGATACCAGCTACCTGGTTTGATATAGCACTTGTAGGGCACGAACTGTTATTTGTTACTTTGCATTGTACGATATCCGTTTTTATTAAAGTGGTTGTAACAAAGGTTGCGCTGTTGGTACCAGTATTTATCCCGTTAACCATCCATTGATAAGCCGGATTTACAATGCCATTATTTAGCGTTGCTGTAAAAGTAACGGGCATACCTGCGCAGGGCGCTAAATTATCGGCCTGTATGTTAACTATAGGAGTAATTAAGGGGTTAATTGTTATACTGAGTGGGTTTGACGTAACCGGGGTTAAACAGCTTTGTCCTGTTAAGATATTGCAGCTGACCACATCGTTATTGTTTAAGGTGGAAGTTGTGAATGATGGGCTATTATCACCTGCATTAGTTCCGTTCACCTGCCATTGATACGTCGATGCAATAACATTCGCAGGTACAGCCGTGAATGTTAACGCAGTGCCTGCACAGGCCACAGCAGGACCACTAATACTCAAAGACGGCGTCGGGGCATTGTTATCTGCGGTCACTTTAAAATTTACCGAAGATTTAGCGTTAAGGTCATCTGTCGCGGTAATTGTTACCGTTACGGGCGTGTTAGATGATAAAACGGTACCAGCCAGCGGCGACTGGGTAAATTTTATATTATTGCTGCAGTTATCAGTTGCGGAGGCTGTTTTTGTATAATCGGGCAAAGTTATCGGGCATGAGCTATTAGCAGGAATGACAACATCAGGGTAAGTTGATGTAATAGCAAGGGAGCTTTGCACGGTGACGGGGATTTGGGCGGTTGTAGGAGTACCCGAATTTATATTACCATTTACATTCCCTTGTATCCCACCTGCAATTGTTGTTACAACACCGCCCGGGGTAATTTTCCTTATGGCATTGTTGTTGAAATCGCTAACATACAAATTACCCGAAGGATCAATTGTCATCCCTGTGAGGTCATTAAATTCAGCAGCCGCTCCTACACCATCTTTAAATCCCTGATCCAAAAAGTAACCACCAACAAAGTTTATTGCATTCCCACCTAAGGGAAGTTCCCATACCTGGTCTTCATAAGCAACAAATACGTTTCCACTTGCATCTACATTTATTGAACCAAAAGGTTCAAATTGCGTAAAACTATATATCGTAGTAACTACTGCGGCAGGAGAGATCTTCCTGATCTTCGCATTCCCATAATCCAATGCATAAATATCGCCTTTTTCATCAATTGCTAATCCATTGATGAATGAAAACCTCGCGTCTAACCCGGTAGCATCATAATCTCCACTCGCGTTAATGCCGGCGAAATAAGAGGTGGCACCATCCGGTGTTATTTTTTTTATAGACACTTGTGTAGATACGTAAACATTATTGTAACGGTCCAGTACAATGCCGCCTACGTTTATCCCTGAAGCAAAAGTTGTCACAGTGCCATCGGGGGCAATTTTCCTGATACTGTGCTGGTCATAATCCGTCACAAACAAGTCACCAAATGAATCAATCGCCATACTGCCTAATTTCCCAAAACTTGCGGCAGTCCCCTTTCCATCAGTGTTACCAGGTGATCCGCTTCCTGCCAAAGTTGTTACTTCGCCGTTGGGCGCTATTCTTTTAATACAGTAATTCCCCTGATCGGCAATGTAGATATCACCGGAAGCATCAGCAACTATACCTGTCGGGCCGTTGAACTCAACCGGTGACGGCTGGCTGGCGGTTACTGTTACGTTTTGCTGCCCCACGGATGAGCAATTAAAAGAGGCGGGGCTAAACGTTGTTTTTATCGGAGTGTTGGCCTTTCCTGTCACAGTTGCAACTTTATCTATGGTTACATTTATATTACCGGTATTATCCAGCGGTAAGATAATCGGCCCATTTTTGGGCGTAATTATAACGGAACTGGTTGCATCTGCTTTGGGTAGCACATCAAGTATCTGTGCTACTGATGCCGCTGCACTATAGGTACCATCACCAGTTTGTGAGGCCGTTATAATTGTATTTCCGATTCCTGTAATATGAATTTTGCCGTTTACAATCGTTGCGACTGCGTTGTTACTGCTTGCTAACACAACAGGAATATTACTATTAGTACTGATAGCCATCGGGTCAAAATCCGCATCACCCAGATATCTCTGCTCAAACGGGACGAAAGTAATAGTTTGCGGAATCAAGCCAATCGTGGCAATACTTACTATTGTTGAACTGTTCCCACTTCCATTATAAGCAGTAATTGTGTAATTTGTAGCGGGTGTTACAACTGTGGGTGTACCGCTAATAATTCCGGTTGTATTGTCAAAATTCAAACCAGCAGGCAAAGTTTTGTCTATAGTATAGCCCATCAAACAAACTCTTTTGATCTCCCGCGCCTCAACGTCTGTCACATAAAGATAACCTTTATGGTCCAACGCAACGCCTTCCGCTGCTGCAAATGAAGGGTTAATCAGGCTACCTGCAACAGTACTAACGGTTTCTGCGGCGCTTATTTCCCTAATCAACCCATTTCCAGTATCAGCAACATATATATTGCCCAGAGCATCAAAAGTCAGACCGGTCGGATAAAAAAAACTGGACGATAACGCCGGACCATTAACTGATCCTTCTATTCCAGTCCCGGCAAAGATGCTTACACCTCCTGACGGGGTAACTTTACTAACCAGGTTATTATTAGCATTACAAACGTATACGTTCCCAGCAGCATCCGTGGCAAGGCCGACAGGATTATTAAAGTTTACCGATATACCTACCCCCCACGAGCCAACGTGGAAACATACCCTGCAGGTGAAATTTTTCTTATCATTTGATTGCTGCCGCCGTCGCCGACGTATATATTTCCTGAAGCGTCGACCGCTATTCCACCCAAAGCGGAAAAGCTGGCATTTGTACCTTGGCCATCGGCATAACCTTGTTTCCCGTTACCAGCTAAAATAGTTACAACTCCAGCCTGGCTTATTTTGTCGACTGTGTAATTATATGAATCTGTGATATACAAGTTACCTTTAATATCTATTGCAATACTTTGGTTGCCTAAATTTGATAAACCGACGGAAAAAGTTGAAACATAACCAGCCGGGGTAATCTTCCTGATTTCCCCAGCGTCTGCAACATATGCATTGCCTGCAATGTCAGTGACGATGCCGAATGGAGATGAAAACGATGCCGCTGTACCCTGGCCATCAATATGTAAACCTAAGGCGTTTCCTGCAAATGTGGATATCGAACCATAAACAGTTGCCGGCACAGCCCCGCCGGAATTTGTAGGAATTAATGTAGCAATAGGTGTATTTGTCGCGTAGCTTTTGGGGCCGGCGTACGATATTACCGGCGACTGCCCGAAAACAGCCATGGATTTTATAATAAATAAAGCCCAAATTAAAAAAGTACGTACAAGTTTAATATCGCTAAAATGCCGGCGTATTTGTAAAATAGTGCAATAATTAAACATGATCAGGGGAAATGAGAGGTTTAGTTCGGCCAATGGAATTAATCTCATTCCTAAAAGCCCTTAACGTCACATATTATACTGATCAAAAATACACTTTTTTTAATCATTTTTATATTCCGCATGTACGCGCAGGAATTTGCCGGTTGCACGGTATGATAGTAGTTATCAATCTTCCCTTCTAAATTTTACCCGCTAATTACCAATCCTTTTATATATTGCGGTGTTATCTACAAAATATGCACGGAGGCGGTTTTTTTACGATTTTTTTGATCATTGCGGCGATCAGCCTCCTGTTTGACTGGTATGTTTTTGCCGGGCTGAAAACATTAACCAAAAAATGGGATTCTACTAAAAAAAGATATCTGGTAACTTTTGGATATCTGATTATTTCCATTGGGTCGACCTTAGCCTTGTTTTTGGATTTTAAAACATTCAGCACAGCAAAAGGGATGACGCCCTTGCATGAATGGGTGCTCAGTATCTTCCTCACCTTATTATTCACCAAACTATTTTTTGTATTGATCATATTTTTGGGTGATATCGGCCGCTTTTTTTATAGCATTGTTAACTATTTTGTAAAACCCAAAGGCGCAACAGCCAAACCATTTTTCCCTGCGAGGCGGAAGTTCATCAGCGAGGTGGCCCTGCTGGTAGCGGCGGTACCTTTTTCGGGTTTCGTTTATGCGATGCTGAAGGGTAAATATGATTACAAGCTGCACAAACAAACCCTTTATTTTGACGACCTTCCTGAAGCGTTTGACGGTTTTACCATTACCCAGATCTCCGACATCCATTCAGGCAGTTTTGATAATACGGCAGCAGTTCAGCGCGGCATCGACCTGGCCAAAGCACAAAAAAGCGACCTGTTTGTTTTTACAGGCGACCTGGTGAACAATGCGGAATGGGAGATCGGCCCTTATATCGGCCATTTCAGCCAGCTACGCGCGCCCTATGGGCAGTTCTCCATCCTGGGCAACCATGATTATGGCGATTATATCCACTGGGACAGCGAAGCGGAAAAAGCGGAAAACCTGGTTAAATTAAAAGAACGGCACAAAGAACTTGGTTACCGCCTGCTGCTGGACGAAAATGTGGAAATAGAAAAAAACGGCCAAAAACTATCGCTCATCGGCGTGCAAAACTGGGGCCGCGGTTTTATACAGATCGGCGACCTGGACAAAGCGCTGCGTGGCGTTGATAAAGATGCCTTTAAAATCCTCCTCTCGCACGACCCTACCCATTGGGAAGAAAAAGTGCGCTATCATCCAACTACTATCTATTTAACATTGGCGGGCCATACGCATGGCGCACAGTTCGGGGTTGAAACGGCCGGCCTGCGCTGGAGTCCGGTGCAATACCGCTACCTGGATTGGGCCGGCCTCATCAACGAAAAAAACCGCTACCTGTATGTGAACAGAGGGTTTGGCTTTTTAGCCTTTTCGGGACGGTTGGGAATCTGGCCGGAAGTGACGGTAATAACGTTGAAGAAGAGGATGGCTTGATTTCGGATTTCGAATGTTCGATGTCGGATTTATTTTTCATTATAAAGTTCGTTATCTTTAAAAGATGGACGATCAAAACAAAAGACACAGGGTCAATTGGATTTTCACCCGATGGTCTCACCTTAATCTTATGCTGGAACAAGCTCAAAAAATAGCTTATTTTGACAGGGAACAGCGCGCCGGCGTACTTAGCAGCAACCTATCTTATTGGGAAAGGTGGGATTACGAATTTTATATATTCGGCAGCATATTAAACCCCGACCAATTGGCCCTATATGTTTATGAACGGGATAAAAAGATAAATGAATACGAGCAATCTCTAATTGACGATGATAATTTAAACAGCACCTTAAAAGAAATTGAAAGGGATGAGGAAGAAATCAAATATCTTGAATACAATTTTCTTCCGGCCATTTTAATGAAATTTAACAACCATTTATCGGTTAGGGATCCGCAAAATACAAAATATGATTTTTTGAAAGCAGAATATAAGAGTTATCTGGATGAAAAACATCGAACGATCATCGCCAATCATTTTAGGCATAGACGTGGTTTTCAACCCAATACCCTAAAAAGACGACTGCTAAAGCACACAAATGAAGCAATGTTTCCTCAATTTTCGGAGTTTAAAAAGGAAATGGATGATATTACGAAATCCGTCGTTGACTTCCTGAAAGGGCAAGGTGAACATTTCGATCACAATAAAGAAGAAATAAGCTCAATTCTTGCTGACTTACGCGCTTTTAGAGAAAAAGCTTGGGATAATTATGTCAAATCTGAGAATCCGGTTTTTTATGCTTTTAGCGTCTTAGACGATAAAAGAAGCGAAGAAGAGCAAAATAATGATCTCTATTTTTCACTCCTTTTGATAGACAAAGATTATTACAATTATAAACAGTAGTCGTCCCCTCCCGAAATTCGCCACTCCATTTTTACTTCTGGCACGATTTAGGCTAATTATACCTAAATCATCTGCCATGGCACCATCAAATCAAAACAAAATAGGCAAACGCCCCGAAAAAGAACAGGTTTCACTTACGGATACCCTGCATGATACCTGGCGGGTGATGAAGCCTTTTGTACACTTTTCAGTAAAAGCGCTCAAGGTTGTTGCCAAAACCCTAATATTTATTGTAAAGCATATCCCTAAGCCGGAAGAACATGAACCCAAAACAAAAAAAGATAAAGTGATCAAAATTTGATTCCGGCTTTTTTCCCATTTCCTATTTTCAAGGGCATTCAATAAAGCTACGCCTTTGTTCGATTTCGAATTATACTAACCATCTTGCATCCACTTTCGGACTTTCCGGACTTTTCCGACTTTCGGACTTCCCTCCTACTTTTGTCGAATTAAATTCATTTATTTGAATACATATTTGAATTTAATTCGACATTTATTTATATTTACCGTATGATTAACGAAACAGAGATCATACTGGATAAAACAGATCTGCACATTTTAAACCTGATGCAGGACAACGCCCGCATCAGCAATGCCGACCTGGCAAGGGAGCTGGGCATGGCGCCATCAGGCGTTTTGGAGCGGGTGAAAAAACTGGAACAAAAGGGTGTTATCCTGCAATACACTGCCCGCATAAATCCGGATGCATTACAGCAAAAAATGCTGGCCTTTATTTTCATGAAAGCCGCCGACAGCCCCGGCTGTAATGATACCGCCCGCGAGCTGGCCAAAATACCCGAAGTACAGGAAGTACACCATATAGCCGGCGAAGACTGCTACCTGGTAAAAGTACGCACCTACGATTCAGCCACGCTGATGGCCCTGATGCGGGGCAAATTCAGTAAAATCCCCAACCTTTTAAGTACCCGTACAACCATCGTACTGGAAACTGTAAAGGAACAGCAACAATTGGTAATACCCGAAAAATAAACCTGATATGCCTTCAACCTCTACTAAAACAGCTTCCCCTTTATGGGTGATCATCGCCTTCGCCACGGTGTACCTGGTGTGGGGCTCTACCTATTTTTTCATCCGGTTTGCCATGCAGGGTGGTTTTCCGCCATTTTTTTTAGGCGCCGTCCGTTTTATTATTGCCGGCCTGATCATGATGACCTGGTGTGTGATTAAAAAGGAAAAAATATTCAACAAAAAAGATATCATCACCGCCTCGATCACAGGTATTTTGTTACTGTTTGTAGCCAATGGGATCGTGATCTGGTCGGAGCAAACATTGCCGAGCGCTATGGTGGCGATCCTTGTGTCCTCGGCCCCTATCTGGTTTGTTGTGCTGGATAAGCCTCATTGGTCGGTTAATTTCAGAAGCACGGCTACCATCATTGGTTTGATCATCGGTTTTGGCGGGGTGATCCTGCTCTTCAGCGAACAAATTGGCAACATCTTTAAAAGTGCGGATGCGCAGGCAAAACTGCCCTGGATGTTGTTATTGGTTGTGGGCACTATTTCATGGTCGGGCGGATCTATTTATTCAAAAAACAGGAAATCAACATCCTCAACAACTGTAAGTTCAGCCTGGCAGATGCTTGCAGCGGGCCTTGTTTACGTACCGGTTAGTTTTTTGCACGGCGAATACAAGGGGTTGCACTTACAAAACATCCAACCCCACGGATGGATGGGACTGATCTATTTAATCATTTTTGGATCTATCGCCGGCTTTAGCGCCTATGTATGGCTGTTGCAGGTGCGCCCGGCTACGCAGGTGAGCACTTATGCTTATGTTAACCCTGTTATCGCCGTAATATTGGGTATATTTTTTGGTGGCGAGCATATTTCGCTCACCCAAATCGGCGGCCTGGCGGTTATTTTATTGAGTGTGCTGTTGATCAATTTATCAAAGTACAGGAAGGAGAAGAAGGCGGTGGAATTGGTGAATGGTTGATTGATTTGATTGAAAATAACCAATCAACTTAATCAACCAACACTAATCCATCTCTTTTGGCAAATTGCGCACAGGCGCCTGCCAGCGGCCGAATTCGTAAAAATGCTCAATGCTGACGGTGATCTTACTGCCTTTGGGGTATTTCCCTTTTGAATGGTTGGTTACCCTCAGGTAAACCTTATCCCGCTCAATAATCAGTTCTTCATAAAAGCCTTTAAATAAAACCTGTTTAACTGTCCATTTAGCGCCGAAGCCTTTAGTGATCTTAACGTGTTCGGCGTAAATCACCACCGTCCCCCGGGTTGTTTTAACACCCACTTTTTTGGCATCTTCAAGGTTAAGCTGGCTGCTGCTGGCCAATATTTGCGCTGTATACAACAGTTTGGGCGAATTGTAGAGTTCCTCGGGACTACCGTTCTCTACAATTTCCCCTTCTTTTAAAACTATGAGTTCATCGGCCATGGAGAGGATTTCTGCAGGATCGTGCGAAACCAGCACTACCGTTACGCCCCATTCCTTAACAATGTAACGGATATCATGCTGCAATCCTTCGCGGTAAGTGGCATCCACCTGGTTAAAGGGTTCATCCAGTAAAAGCACCTCGGGTTTGCTGATGAGCGCTTTTGCTATGGTTACCCTTTGCTTTTCGCCGCCGCTCAGTTTACCAAAGGGCATATCTTTCAGTGGTAAAACATCCAGCATATTCAGCGAATCGGTGATCTTTTTGTGTTCGGTAGCTAAACCAAGTTCTGCATTCCTTAAACCCGACCGCACACTCTCCCAAACCGTTGCATTAAGGTCCATATCCTGGTTACTTTGGGTCACCAGGCGCATGGCTTCATGAGCGGGCTGTAATTTCTCCTCGCGCATCAGCACCCTTTCTTCCTTGAAAAACACTTCTCCCGCGTCCGGCCGGATCAGTCCGTAGAGCAAGTTGAGCAACGTGGTTTTTCCGCTGCCGCTTTCACCAACGATAGCCGTTATTTTCCCTTTGGGGATTAATATAGTTACATTATTTATGCCTGTAGACTTGTCGCCAAAATAGTTTTTGGTCACAGATATAGTCTCCAGGATCATCTCATTTTGCATATGGCTTAATTTTGATAAAAGTCGTTGTTGAATCCGGCAAACAATAACAGTTACGCTGCTTTCGGATGTAGCCCCAAACTTAAACTATAAAAGTTTGTAGTAAAAAAGAATTATTCATTTCGGACAAAAAATTTATATTTAGCACTTAATCAAACCCAAAAAAACTTAAAATGGAACACGGCGAAAACTGGCATACAACACACAAAAAATCATTTTCATTTGGACAAAAGCTGGCTGATTCGGTAGCCAATGGAATGGGTTCATGGCGGTTTATTATTATTCAAACGCTTATCGTTGCCTGTTGGATGATGCTGAATGTTATTGCATTTATACAACATTGGGACCCCTACCCGTATATTTTGCTGAACCTTTTATTCTCAACCCAGGCAGCTTATGCGGCGCCGATCATTATGATGGCCCAAAACCGCCAGAATGAACGCGACCGCGCTCATGCCGAAGCTGACTTTAAAACCAACGTGGAAGCAAAAAAGGAAATTGAAGAATTAATGGAAAGGCTTAATTCCATTGAAATTGATAAACTGGATAAGATCCTGGCTATCCTGCAAAAAATGGACTGCAAGTAGGTTAGAGATGAGAAACTGTTTGATCAGAAAATTAGTTGCCCGTTGGCGGACGCCGGTAATTTTTAGGTCAACTTAACGCTATTTAACTTTTGGTGACACAACAACTATGTGGTTTTTATTACATTTGCGCCCGAAATGACAAAAATTGAAGACGCTATAGTACACGAAGTTGAGGACGATGTTAAACCCAAAACCTGGAAACAGCGGCTGTGGAACGTCACCAAGTTGGTGTTAAAATTAGTCATTACCTCTGCGTTGCTCTATTATGTATTTAGCAAAGTACATTTCAGCGACGTAAAATCACGGCTGGTACATGCCAACTACTGGTGGATGGCGGCTGGGGTATGTTTTTATTTCGCGTCGATGATCGCCTCCTCATGGCGGTTGCTGAGTTTTTTTAAATCAATAAATCTCCGGCTCGATCCTCGTTTCAACTTCAGGTTATACCTGCTGGGCATATTTTATAACTTTTTACTCCCCGGAGGTATAGGCGGAGATGGCTACAAAATATACTTGCTAAATAAAACTTATAAACTACCCGCTAAAAAGGTTTTTACTGCCATATTGTTTGACAGGCTGAGCGGGCTATGGGCCATAGGTTTAATCATCGTGTGTTTAAAAGTGTTTATCCCTCAAATACCTATCCATATAGCTATACCGGCGGGTATTTTTTTTGCCGGCACAATTATTTACTATTTTGTTGTTAAAAAATTTTTCAAGGAGTTTGCAAAGCATTTTTTTAAAGGTCATGCAAAAGCCGTTTTAGTGCAAACTTTCCAGGTTTTAACCATTATCATGGTGCTGTTGGGCCAGGATTTTAGCGGGAAATTTGCGCCATACTTACTGGCGTTCCTTGTGTCGGCTATCGCCGCCGTAGTACCGGTAACCATTGGTGGTGCGGGCGCCCGCGAACTGGTATTCCAAAAATCAGCCGATTTTTTCCACATCGATGCAGGGCTTGGCATTTACATCAGTATCTCCTTCTATTTAATATCACTGCTGGTAGCATTAACCGGAATTTACTACCTGCTACGCCCGGAGCGGCTGCAGGAAGGCTTACCAACGGCTGAAGAAATTAAGGAATAGCAATCTTATTTTCTAAATTTGCGTTCTCTTATATACCTATTGAACGCAATGAGCCATTTTAATAATTTTAATAATCCGCAGGTAGCTGCGTTGCCCGGCCATTTAAAGCAATTTATAGTCGATCAGCATTATGAACACTATACACCGGTTGACCATGCTGTGTGGCGCTATGTAATGCGTCAAAACTATAGTTACCTTAAGGATGTCGCCTACTATCCTTACATTCCCGGCTTGTTAAAAGCCGGCTTAACTATCGAAAAGATCCCGAGCCTGCAGGAAATGAACGACGCGCTGGGTAAAATTGGCTGGGGTGCAGTTACTGTTGACGGCTTTATCCCGCCGGCAGCTTTTATGGAATACCAGGCTTACCGGGTTTTAGTAATTGCCGCCGATATCCGCCAGTTAAAGCATATTGAATACACACCCGCACCTGATATTATCCATGAGTCAGCGGGCCATGCCCCTATTATCGCAGATAAAGATTATCACGAATACCTGAGTTATTTCGGTTCAATTGGCGCAAAAGCCATGTTTTCGGCCCAGGACTTTGAATTGTACGAGGCCATCAGAGCCCTATCTATTTTAAAAGAAATGCCTGATGCGGATGAAGCCGAAATAAAAAAGGCAGAAGCGCTTTTGGCCCACAGGCAGGAAAGCATGGGCGAGCCTTCCGAAATGTCACTTTTAAGCCGTTTACACTGGTGGACGGTTGAATACGGGTTGATCGGTACGCTGGAAAATCCAAAAATATATGGTGCCGGCTTGTTATCGTCAATAGGTGAGAGTGTAAGTTGCATGAAAGCCGATATCAAAAAATTACCGTATACCATTGATGCGGTAAATTACACTTACGATATCACCAAAACCCAGCCCCAACTATTTGTAACCCCAACTTTCCAAAACCTGATTGATGTACTGGAAACATTTGCAGATACCATGGCCTTCAGGCGTGGCGGCGCTTATGGGCTGCAAAAAGCGATTGAAAGTAAAAACACCTGCACTGCGGTTTACAGTTCGGGACTGCAACTGGCAGGTACTTTTAAAAGTTTTGAAAATGATGAAAATGGTGATCCGATTTATGTACGGACAACCGGGCCGTCGGCTTTAGCGATAAACAACAAACAGATAAACGGCCATGGGAAAGACCACCATAAAAGCGGCTATAGTTCGCCCGTTGGAAGGCTAAAAGGCCACGCTGAGCCGCTTGAGAACCTGGGCCATGGTGAGCTTTGTCATCTTGGAATTGAAAATGGGAAAGAAACCACATTAACTTTTGAGAGTGGTATAACCGTTAGCGGCCTGGTAAATAACATCCTTACGGACAATGAAAAAACGCAACTGATTACCTTTACCGGTTGCACGGTAAAAGATAAAAAAGGTAAAATACTTTTCGACCCATCATGGGGTGTTTATGATATGGCAGTGGGCGAAAAGATCGTTTCGGTTTTTTGCGGTGCCGCAGATAAGGATGCATTTGAAGATATTACTTATAAATCAACTTCGGGCACTTACCACCCGGCTTACGATGTCCGTACATTAGAGCTGCACAAACTCTACCAGCAGGTGCGGGATCGCAGGCACAATGGCGGCGAATATGGCTTTTTAGGGAATGTTTGGCTGCGTCTGCAAAAAAACCATCATGACGACTGGCTTTGCGCTTTAGAAATACTGGAGATATTGGAGCATGAAGAAGTTGAACCTGAATTGGCAAACGAGATCAGGAGTTTTTTGGAGCAAAAAGCTGCTGCTGAGCCTGAATATAAAAAACTGATCAATGATGGATTTTATCTGATAAAACACCCTGTTGAGCAAAAATTGGTAGTTTAGTGGCATGAATATCATTATTACAGGAGCCAGTAGCGGCGTTGGCTTTGAAGCCGCGCTGGAATTAATACTATCAGGGAAACATAAGGTAATCGCCCTGGCCCGCTCGCAGGAAAAGCTGGAGCGTTTGCTTGAAATTGCACATGGGCTAAATCCCGACGCCGAGATCTACGCGCTTGCTTTTGATATTGTGCATGACGATTACGCTGACCTGAAAAGTTTTATCAAAAGCAATTTTGATAACCACGTGGACATCCTCATTAATAATGCCGGCGTATTAATCAATAAGCCATTTAAGGCGTTGGAAGAAATGGACTTTATTGAAATGCTGCAAAGTAATTTTATAGGCCATGTCCGTATCATACAAGCATTGGTTGACCTTATGCCCGAAGGATCTCATATTGTAAATATTGGCAGCATGGGTGGCTTCCAGGGAAGCGCAAAATTTGCAGGCCTTTCAGCTTACTCGGCAAGTAAAGCTGCATTACATACACTAACAGAGTGCTTAGCGGTGGAATTGGCCGGCCAACAGATAAAAGTGAATTGCCTTGCTATCGGTTCGGCGCAAACAGAAATGCTCGAAAAAGCGTTCCCTGGATATGAATCGCCGGTTATGGCATTTGAGATGGGTAAATACATTGCAGATTTCGCTATCACAGGGCACCGTTTTTACAACGGAAAGGTATTGCCGGTAGCTGCAAGCACCCCCTAAAATAATATTTGGTG
The DNA here is from genome assembly GCF_002355435.1 of Mucilaginibacter gotjawali. Classification (NCBI taxonomy): domain Bacteria; kingdom Pseudomonadati; phylum Bacteroidota; class Sphingobacteriia; order Sphingobacteriales; family Sphingobacteriaceae; genus Mucilaginibacter; species Mucilaginibacter gotjawali. The sequence goes on along the minus strand of NZ_AP017313.1, from coordinate 1,665,348 downwards.
TTGTGCAAACAATATCTTTAATTTTATTATATGATATTATAAGTACTTGCCGATACAAATATGGATGCCAGACTCTCCTTTCTATTTGATAAATCAAACGATTTTTTTTGTGTATTCGACAAAAACGGCATCATAAAACATACAAATTCAGCACTCCGGAAAACCCTGGGCTATTCAGAAGCCGAACTCTACAATGTTAAGATTAATACCCTTTCGCATCCGGCCGATGTGCGCAGGAGAGAAGAGCTCGCCACGCTATTGTTGCGTAAAAAGGAAATATCGGGACATGAAACACGCATTAAAGGGATAGACGGCCGTTATTACAATATCAAGTGGTCGCTGTTTTTTAACAGCCACGATGACCTGATCTATGCGTCCGGAACAAACTTAACCAATAAATTAAACGGTCCCAACCAAAATAACCTTACGGATAACATCCAGCATATCTTACAAAGCTTTAGCGAAGGTTTTTTTATTATCAATAACAAATGGCAAATAACAGCTTACAACCCTGCCTTCCTGGCTATTACCGGTTTAAACAACAAACAGCTTAAAAACATCAGCTTAAAAAAATTGCATAGCCTTGGAATAACGGATGAAGTAATTACCAAGTTTGAAGCTGCTTTTAGCGGTAACACTACCGACCAGGCACAATATTTCAACAAGTATTTTAAAAGATGGCTTAGAATAAATATTTACCCGTTTAAACACGAGGTAATGGTTTTTATCAGGGATATTAACGCCGTTAAGATTCAGCAACTCATACTCGCCCTTGAAAAAAACATCCTCGAGTTAAATGCCTCATCTTCGCAGTCATTGCAGCAAACCATCAACGAACTGTTAAAGGGCATTGAAGAAATATTTCCGGATATGATCTGCTCGGTGCTTGAAGTTGATGAGGCGCAGGAAAGAGTTTACCACCTTGCCGCACCGAGGTTAGCCGTTGAATATTGCAATTCAATAAACGGAACGGCAATTGGCCCAAAAGTGGGCTCGTGTGGTACTTCCGTTTATCACCGCAGCCAGGTTATTGTAAGTGATATTGAAAAAGACCCTTTATGGGATGATTACAGAGACATAGCCCGCCCGTACGGGCTTAAAGCATGTTGGTCTACACCGGTGATCAGTTCGCAGGGGGCGCATGTATTGGCCACATTCGCGGTTTATTATACAACGGCACGGGAACCTAAAGGCGATGAGTTAAATATGATTGAACGTACAGTAAATATACTGCGTGTTTTAATGGAAAATAAACGGAACCAGGATAATATAAAGGACCAGAATAAAAGATTGCAGGAAATAGCATCAATAAGTTCTCACGAAATCAGGCGCCCGGTGGCCACTATTTTAGGGCTGGTAAACCTGTTTGATAAAAAAAATATGGACACCCCGATGAATAGGGAAATTATCGGCCATATTGATTTAACAGCCCAGGAATTAGACAGCGTAATCCATACGATTGTTGAAAAAACTATTCACTTGAAGGATGAGTTGTAGGTGGGGAGTTGGTTGATTGGGTTAGATTAGGTTGATTGGGTTAGTTTAGGTTTATTAAGTGAGGCGATATTATATTATTTCAAATGCGTTATATTTTAGCCGGGTGTAATTCCACTAAACATTCAGTTTTATTATCGATGTATTTAAACATAGCCTCTGTGGTATTACTGCGTAACTTTTTGGCAACTCATCCTAATGGGACCAAAGTTTACTTTTTAAGGAACAAAAACACTATAGCCAGGGTGGCGCCGACTTGCCCAATCCAAAAACGAACATCCAGTTCACTATCTCACCCATTCTATCGCTCAAGTCCAGATTAACCTTTGCAAGTTTCGTCTTTGACATTAGAAATATCATCCTTCGTAGTCAATGTTTTTTAGCTGCTTGCACGGAGCCGTATTTATTTTTTGAGTATCAACAGCAATATTGAAATAGTCACGCCAAATTGACCAACCCAAAAAACAAACATCCACTTAACAGACGTATTTATTTCTTTGGTAAGATCATCTTTAACCTTCGCGAGGTCCTCCTTCGTAACTAATGTTTTAATAGTTGCGCCCACTGATCATTCGGTTTGGTTGTCGATATATTTAAACATCGTACAGGCGGTGTCGCGCCTGATTTTTCGCTAAGCGGTTTAGAGGGCCGAGAGGTTATTTTTTTACAAGCAACAACATCATAGCCAATGTTGCGCCGATATTGCCGACCCAAAAAATAAACATCCATTTAATCGTTTCAGTTTTATTTTCGGCTATTTCCTTCCGAACGTTTACGATATCGTCTTTCATTTCACTGCGAAGACTTGCAATATCATCCTTCGTAGCCAATGTTTTGATAGTTGCTTCCACGGAACGCTCTGTTTTGTTGTCGATATATTTAAACATGGCCTCGGTGGTATCGCTGCCTAATTTTTCACTAAGCAGTTTGTAAAGCCGGGCTGTTTCTTTTGCTTCTAAGTACATAACAAATATAGTTTAAAAAGTTAAGAGTGATTAGAGGTTGGAGATTAGTTTTTTAAGGAAGCACACTCGAAAACGGCATAAATTTCCGACAAAAACTAATCTCTGATCTCCATTCACTAATCACCAACTCCTAACCCCTACCCCCAACTTTAATAAATTCGTTAACTACCACTTCGCAGAAATAGCGTTTGTTACCGTCTTTATCCACATAGTTACTGTTTTTTAAACGGCCTTCTATTGCTATAGTATCGCCCTTTTTCAGGTCGTCCTCGGCAAATTTGGCCAGGTTACCCCATAACGTTAAATTATGCCATTGGGTTTCTGTTACCTTCTCGCCCTTATCGTTTTTGTAGCTCTCGCTGGTTGCTAACGATAAACGGGCCAGTTTTTTGTTGTTGTCAAAACTTTTTACTTCGGGGTCCATACCCAGGTTACCTACCAGGCGTACGCTGTTTCTTAATGAGTTCATGCTTTTTAAATTTTAATTTTCTGTTTTTATTGACGATCCAAAGTTGTAGCGCGATGTAAATATTACCCGGTTAATAACCGTTTATAGTCGACAATTTCCGTTTGTAAACGTTTGCAAACGGATAAAATAATATTTATCTTTATCAAATGATTGAAGAAAGGACCTGCCTTGACTGCGGAGAGCCCTTACATGGACGTGCCGACAAAAAGTTTTGTAACGACCTATGCCGCAATAATTATAACAACCAGCTCAACAGCAGCAGTTATAACCTGGTGCGCAATATCAATAATATCCTGAAGCGTAACCGGCGGATATTGGAAGAGTTAAACCCCGGTGGAAAAACAAAAACAACGCGTAAAAAATTAGTGTCAAAAGGTTTTGACTTTGAATATCACACCCGCAGCTATCAAACCCAAAACGGCAAAACCTACCATTTTTGTTATGAATACGGTTATTTACCATTGGAGGGCGATGAGTTTCTGCTGGTAAAAAGGGAGAATGAATAGTCGTTATTAGTTGAATGTTCATTTTAACGTAATCAAACTTACTTAACTTAATCAACCATTCACTAAATCAACCAAACCACTATCTTTGCATACAATGATCATACAACAATTTTACGACAAGGGTTTAGCACACGCTTCTTACGCAGTAATAAGAACGGGAAAAATGGTCGTGATCGATCCGGCCCGCGACCCAAAACCTTACTATGATTTTGCGGCACAGCACGATGCTGATATTATTGGCGTAATTGAAACACACCCTCACGCTGACTTTATAAGCTCGCACCTGGAGATCCATCAGACTACCGGTGCTATCATCTATGCAAGCAAATTAACAGGCGCTGAATACCCCCATGAAAGTTTTGATGACGGAGATTTTATTAAATTAAATGACATTAAACTTAAAGCCATCAATACCCCCGGGCATTCGCCTGACTCGATATGTGTTTTGGCAGAAGATGAAGATGGTAAAGAACAGGCATTATTTACCGGGGATACTTTGTTTGTAGGGGATGTTGGCCGTCCGGATCTGCGCGAAAACGTGGGGAATATAACTGCTAAAAAAGAGGAGCTAGCCAGGCAGATGTATCACTCAACCCGGGATAAATTAATGAAACTGCCGCATAACGTGAAGGTGTATCCCGCCCATGGCCCCGGCTCGCTCTGCGGAAAAAACATGAGCCCGGATCTGGAAAGCACTATAGGCCGCGAATTGCGCGAGAATTATGCATTGCAGTTGATGGCGGAAGCTGATTTTGTAAAAACACTCATAGCCGACCAACCATTTATTCCGAAGTATTTTGGCAGTGATGTTGAGTTGAATAAAAAAGGAGCGCCTGCTTTTTCAGCCAGCGTTGCGCACATTACGCGCTTAACCGGCAATGTGACGCTTGAAAAAAATGCGGTAGTTATTGACACCCGCCCGAATGCTGAATTTAAAAAAGGGCATGAAAAAGGTGCAATCAATTTACAGAACGGCGGGAAATTTGAAACATGGCTGGGGTCCATTGTAGGCCCGAAGGAGCGCTATTACCTGGTTGCTGATACCGCCGGAGCTTTAGAAGAAGTTATTGTAAAAGCCGCGAAGATTGGCTATGAAAGAAACCTGGTTGCTGGTATTTTGGCCCCCCGGTACCCTGAACTGCCGGAACGGGAATTTGATCTTCCCCGTTTTGCCACCCATCCGGAAAAATATACTATTGTAGACGTACGCAACCCAAATGAAACTGAGGGCGGCTTGATATTTGAAGGTGCACTTTTGATTCCTTTACCTGAATTGCGGGAGCGGATAAACGAGATACCGGAAGATAAACCCATCGTGGTGCACTGCGCTGCCGGATACCGGTCGGCGGCAGCGGCCAGTATTATTGCTGCAAAAATAGCAGCAGTACCTGTTTTGGACCTGAGCGAAGCTGTGCTGGTGATCGGCGGCAAACATGTCGGGCATTGAAACCGTCACTTTTTTTTAAAACAACCGCTATTATCAGTCATTAAAGCCGGAACCCATTAAGATGCTCGAAATAATAAAAACAGCGGACGGCTCGAACACCATTTATAATGCCGAAGTTGGTGAGAATTACCATTCAAAACACGGCGCCCTGCAGGAAAGCCAGCATGTGTTTGTAAATTCGGGACTGAAGTATTTTCTCTCCCCTACCGGGGGAGATTTAGAGGGGGCTTGTATCTCTATCCTGGAAGTCGGTTTCGGCACCGGCCTGAACTTTTTACTAAGCGCCGAACTTTGCGCCGAAAAAGGCATCGAACTAAATTATACCGGCATTGAGGCTTATCCCTTAAGCGCTCAAATGATCAGTCAAACCGGGTATTCGCAATATTTAAAGCCGGAAACATGGAACAGTTTTATTGAAAAATACCCCGATAGCTTAAAGGCTGGGATAAGCATAGGTACACAGTGTAAATTGCAAATAGCCCACTGCAAACTACACGATTTTGCATCTGCAAAACATTACGACATTATTTATTTTGACGCCTTTGCCGCCGCGTACCAGCCCGAAATGTGGGACGAGGCAGCGATTGCCCATACGATAGGATTTTTAAAACCAGGCGGAGTGTTTGTTACCTATGCTATTACAGGAAATTTAAAGCGGGCCCTAAAATCCCTGGGATGTAAAGTAGAGAAAGCGCCCGGAGCGCCCGGAAAACGGGAAATGCTGAGGGCCATAAAAATCTTATAGAAAATTAAATCCTACATTAAATTTTATGGTAAAACCGGTATTTGAAGGCAACTCCCTTACTGCTGAATCAAACATAGTTACCGGACTATGGGTAACATAATAGATCGGGCCTGCACAAAGCGAAAATGACAACCTTGAACCAACAGGAACATAATTTAAAGTAGGGCCAACCAATACTTTGGCACCACCTTCAGTTTCACTTTCCCATAATCCCTCCAAATCTTGCCCTACGGCTTCAACTCCTCCAAAAAACTGTCCGTTAATTCTTCTTAATATGCCAAAACTCGAGATCATGTCAAATTGATCCCTGTTAGCAGAAAATGCCTTTTCCACTCTTACATTTGCAGCCAGTTTCCAGGAGAAGTTTTCATAGGCAGCATTAAGCCTGCTAAGCGCGACAATATCACTGCTAAACTCCCTTATTAAACCTAAACTTGTGCCTAATCTGAAGCCCGATGGCGTTCTCCCGCCGATAAAATCTTTAAACAGCTCAGCCTGCTGCGATGTTTTTGTATTTCCGCCGTTACCAAAACCAATACCCATAGTCGCCAACATAGAAAAACGGTTGCCTAAATAGCCTTTCACCGCAACATTCTGATTTACGCCGTCGAAACCAAGCGGGGTAACAGTGTACTGCCCATAACCGCCCGAATAATTCAGGCTCCAATGCCTCGCAGCGGGGTTAAGCGAATTTATGGTGTACAAAAATGGCTGTGGTTGTGCAATGGAGCCGCCGCCTGCACTGTCATCCAAGGACTGTGCTTTTGCAATATAGCTTATTGATAGAAATAAGAATAAACTGAAGTAGATTTTCCTGACCATAAAGTAATAAGTTTAGTAACAAAAAAATAAATTAAGATCACTTTTGCATTAACAGAAAGGAATGTTATTATTAAATTTTTAATAATTAAAACATCAGGAGGCAGCAGCCGCTTTTTATCCTTCAATAATTTTCAACCCGAACCCTTCAAATAAGCATTTGGCACATTTGAAGGTTTGTAATCAATGCCATAGGCGTGTTTAATGAGCAGCGATACAACTTCTGCTACCGTTTGCTGCCTGCGGTGCATCATCGGCAACAGGCCCATCATGGCGTAACTTATGGGGTTTACAGCAGGGATAAAAGTTTCCCACCCGTAGCCCCGGCCCCATATCAAGCCTTTAACCATTATACTTAGATCAGCCCCCTGTTCAAGCAGGAAATGCAGTAGATCAATAGAATTATTGCTATTTTGGTTTACTGTATGAAAAATGGGCGTGTGCCCGCCGAAACCGTATTCGTCATAAGCGGCTTTTGCGTTTACGTCGGCACCATATTTAACCAGTACAACAGCACAGGCAATGCAATTATACTCAGCACAAAAATGGAGCAGCGTTCCCCCGGTTAACGGAGTGTATGTATTTTTGTATTGAAAATATGTTTTGGTTATGATTGACTGGTCACTTTTAAGAATTTCTTCTAATTGTTCGGCATCATCAATTAAAACTGCCAGCAGGGCCTTATCTTCAAACAACAAACCGGCATTTATAAAAGCCTTAACACAATCCTTAAACCTGGGTGTGCGGGTGTACATTTCTATCATCATCGTGAACACCGGCATGCCGTCAGGCAACAAATCGTTCGGGCTGCCGCCTTCGGCAAAGTATTGCCGGATCCCTTCAACGGAATGTACTTCGATGGCGTAAAGGAGTTTGGTTTGATCGGGCATTGTTTAAGTGAATATGACTTTCAAATAAAATTAAATAAAAATCCATAAATCCTGACCTCAAAACTTTTTTCTTTCGGACTTTCGGTCCCTGCCTGCCGACAGGCCATAGCCGTTAACCTAAGGATTAAAGATGTCATGAACGATAGCATAAGCAGGTTTTTTTCCTTTTTTGTGTTCGACAAGCAGGTTTTTTATAATGGGGTAAACGAACAATTCACACCAGTCGCTTAAATTCATATTGCCTGCCAGTACTTTTCGTAGAGCATAGCTGTATTGCCTGGCTTGTTTAAAGAACTTCCAGATGGAACATGCATAGCCTGGGGAATTGCTTTTGATAAAACTGTCGATGCACTGAAATATCTTCCAGTTGATTAATATCCAAATGAATCTGGCAATCAATTGACATTCGAGCCTTTCCTTTTTAACGGCCTTAACCTGATGGATGCCCAGGAGCGACTTCCATGTTTTGAACACCAGTTCGATCTGCCATCGCAGGCGGTATAATTGGACAACATCTATAGCCTTGAGTTTTTCTGCGCCCACGTTGGTAATGAATACACTGAACCGACAGCGTTCCTTGTAGTCATCGGAAAGGGCAAAACCGTAGCTTTTAGCTTGTTTCTGTGCCTTGCGTATCCGTTCAGTCCATATCTGTTCAGGTATGACAATAGCGATCAGCCGACAGCAAAAGGCATCCTTACCAGCTCCAATGGTAACCATAGTTTCAAAATGACTATCCTTACCACGTTCCATTTGCAGATAGAGCGCTGCCCAATCAATTACCTTATTAGTATTGATCTCTACCGGCTTCCATTTGGGAGGCATTCTGTTGAGAAAAAAAGCATGTTCCTGGACCACCTTCGACAGATACTGCTGCGTAATATAGCCTTGATCCCGGATCAGCAGGTCGCCCTTGCAGATATGCTGTAATGTCTTTTTTGAATGGCTCTGGTCATTTTGGGTAGCTTTTGTGAACTCCAGGTTCTCCCAGTCGCCGTGCTTAAGGTCAAAAGCATACTGTATATTCATCAGGGCTGATCCACCACGACAACCTCCAAAGCCCGGATAATCCTCCATATATTGTTCGGGCAGGGAGAACTTGCTCGAATCAGCGATTAATACCCGGCCAAACGACTGCCAACAGTTTGCCTGGTCAAGGTTTAATTTTGAAGCTATCTGCGCTGCCAAAACCGACTTCAGGAAATCTTGGCTTCTTGAATTGAACCGCTTATGCAAGGCAACTTTGCTCAAAGATTTCCCATGCTGTTGTGCCAGATCATTGCAGCATTCCTGTAAACTGAGTTGGTTGTGATTAAACCCGCTGAACATCAGTGTATCAACAAATTCCTCTGGTTTAAGCTTGGACTTACGCTGCAAAAAACCACTTTGCCGTGCCAATGCAGAAAGTTTACCCGCGTCAAAGGCAGCGGTGATACCGGTTTGTAATTTGGAAGCACAATTTGCAATAAATGTGCTTTTTTTGAAAATAAATGGCGCTTTTCCCCTAAGAAAAGGGTGTTTGCTTCAAAAAAAACCTTATCTTTATATAAGAAAAAGGCGGTAAAATGTCTGGAAAACAACCGCCTTTTTTATAAAATAAAATCTATACAAATATGGGAAAATCTAAGTGGTTTTGCCCGGCGGCGAAGCCCCGCCTTACAACATTATCAAAAAAAAATTCTTAGGTTAACGGCTATGGCCGACAGGCAGGTTTCGGACTTTCGGACTTAAACCCTATTTTTACAGCAAATAAACACCATGCCATTAATACCTCCTTCCACCGCCGCTACTCCCGAAACTGCCTTTAGCCGGCTGTTAACTATCATGGATGATTTGCGCCTCAACTGCCCATGGGATAAAAAGCAAACACTTGAAAGCCTTCGCCATCTGACTATTGAAGAAACATACGAACTATCGGATGCGATATTAAGCGCGGATATGCCCGAAATTAAAAAGGAACTTGGTGATATTATGCTGCACCTGGTTTTTTATGCCCGTATTGCATCGGAAACCGATGATTTTAATATAACCGATGTGTTAAACAGCATTTGCGATAAGCTGGTAAACCGGCACCCGCATATTTATGGAGATGTAGAGGTAAAGGATGAAACCGACGTAAAACGCAACTGGGAGCAGATCAAACTAAAAGAGGGAAACCGTTCGGTATTGGCAGGCGTACCGGCATCTCTGCCTGCTTTGGTAAAAGCTTCGCGCATACAGGAGAAGGCGCGGGGTGTTGGCTTCGACTGGGAAGAGAAAAGCCAGGTATGGGCAAAAGTGGAAGAAGAAATGCAGGAATTCAGAAATGAATTTAATGCCGAGGATAATACCGCCATTGACCTGGAAAAAGCGGAAGGCGAATTTGGCGACCTGCTGTTTTCGCTCATCAATTACGCGCGTTTTATAAATATTAACCCCGAAGATGCTTTGGAAAAAACAAATCGTAAATTTATAAAGCGGTTCCAGTATCTTGAAAGCAAGGCAAAAGAAAGCGGCAAACAGCTGCATGATATGAGCCTTGCCGAAATGGATATTTTTTGGGAAGAGGCAAAAAGAAATTAATAGATACACATGATGTATCGTTTATATAAAAATCTTCGTACGGTTGATAAATAAATATTTCATGAAAAATCCTTTAGTATATTTTTTGCTATTCCTCCTGCTGCTTGTGTACGGCTGCTCAGGCAACAAAAGTAACAACCCCAACCCGACAGCACTTGCCCCTGTTGGAACCTTTAACGGGCATTTTGAAGTGATCCACCATAGGTCAGTTTCCATTGATTCAGCTTCAGCAAATATTACGCTGGAGATGCAGGCCGCTACCGGCTATAAAATTACCGGCGATACTGCAACCGTACACGAAGGGAGCTATGGAGGTTTTATTGTTTACCAGGCAAATAATACCATTTATTTCCAGGACCACGATACCTACCTGGCAGCAGGTGCAGCTGCAAAAGTCCATTTAAACGGTTTATATAGCTATTCCTATGACGGAACAACGCTTCAGATTGGTTATCATTCATACCTGGACACGCTCGTTCTGAAATATAATTTAAAGAAGGTTAATTAGTGAGTGGTGAATGGTGAATGGTGAATGGTGAGTGGTAAAAAGATGACCCGACATTGCCTCACAACTCACTACTCACAACTGACCGCTCACTAATTAAATTCAAACTGTATGTAGCGTTAACCGGCGCCTTTCCGTATTGTTAATAAATTAACTAAATTCAGGCTGAATTAAACACACTTAATGCATCAACCCCGGCGTATTGCTGAAGAAGAAATTATCAGTCAATGCAAAACAGGCAGCTTAAAGTACCAGGAATTGCTGTATAAACAATTCTATAGCTACGCTATGGGTATTGGTTTGCGCTATTGTTTGACCCGGGATGATGCCTTAGAAGTTGTAAATGACGCATTTATAAAAGTATTTAACTCAATAAGCAATTTCAACAGCGACAGACCTTTTAAAGCCTGGTTGCGTACCATTATTGTGAATACAAGTATCGACCGGCGGCGCAAGGACTTGAAACTTCAACTGAATGTTGATATTGACACTACTAACCCGCCCATACACGCCAGCGCATTAGACGACCTGCATGCGCAGGATATTATAAAAATGATGAGCGTATTGCCGCCAATACAGCTTACCATTTTCAATTTATATGAAATAGACGGGTATAGCCATGACGAAATAGCTATACTGCTGGCCATTCCGGTAAGTTCATCAAGAGTTTACCTGAGCAGGGCCAAAGAAAAATTAAGAAGTGCAATAAGAACTGAAGCATTAAAACATGGACGATCAGTTAGATAAGGACATTAAGAACCGCATTAGCGAGGTGTTCGATAATTACGAAGACCCGTCTGCTGATGAAGGCTGGTTGCTGCTGAGGGAAAAATTTCCCGAACAAAAAAAGCGCCGTGCTATCGCATGGCTATGGTGGAGCGCAGCCGCCCTGCTACTTTTATTTTTAAGTATTGGATTATTTGAAATTGAAAAGAATAATTCGCCGGTAGAACTCACCGGCATTAAAAAATACAGCCCTGCCGCACATCGAAATGCTGTAGCACAGAAAAGCAACCAAAAAACAACAAACGGCACACCATCCCCCGTTATAAAAAGTGAGCATAAAAGCATTGCCCAAAGTATTGCAAAAAGCAGTGTAAACCATGCAATGCCTGCACATAGCCAACCTGTTAATAGTCCTGCTGTCCCTAAGTTTATTCCCGGCGTTAGTGATGCGGGCAACAAAACGGCTCTTGCTGCAGATTTAAGGCCTGTACAAAGCAAACCCGTTGCTGCCGCTAACAACCCCGATTTTTTACCTGCTATTACTGATACAAGCAACAAAACGGCTCATGCAGTAAAAACCAGGGATAGTATTTTGCACAACAAAATACTATCTCAGCCGGACCAGTTTGCTGCCACTGCGCAAACGAATACGAACAACCCGGTTACCAGCGTAAATAAGCCGGGCACAATGGATGGAGGTAAAAACATTACGCCTGTGAACAAACCTGCCCCTCCATCAAAATCAATTTCAGCTATGTTTGCTGAAGACCATCAGCCTTTAGATAAAAACACTGCCGGGCAAAAAAAGATACTTTTTGGTATTTACGCAGCCACCTATTTTAACTATGCCAAAGGCAGCGGCAACCAGGCAAACCTGGGCGCGGGTGTTACCGCTGAAATAACCATAACGAAAAACTTAAAACTGGTTACAGGCATGACCATTGCTCAAAATTCGCTGGCTTTTAATAACAGTGCCCCTGTTTCCGGTTTGCAATTTTCGCCTAATGCAGCCGGCATCGCGGCAGGTAGCGCCCCTTCATCTAATTTAAACCAGATGGCATTATTTTCAACGGGGATGATCAACACCGCTTCTGTGCCAAGTTTTAAAAACTATAATGCAAACCTGGTTGGTTTAGATATCCCGCTGAACCTGAAATATGAATTTAATCCGAAGAAAACCGATTTATATATGCTGGCAGGCTTTAGTTCCGGCACTTTTATCAACGAAACTTATACTTATCAATATAACTACCCTGCTCTGGCTTCGCCCGGGTTGCAACAACTAAAGAATGAGAGCACGCATAGTAGTTTTAACGGTTTTTATGTTGGCAAAATGCTCAACTTTGCAGTGGGCGTGGGATACCCCCTTGGCAAAAACCGTATTGTGCTTGAGCCTTTCCTGAAATACCCGCTCCAGGGCCTGGGTTCGCAGGATATTAAATTTGGCGCGGGTGGCGTAAACCTTAAATTCAATTTCACAACCCATAAAAAATGAAGAAAACCTTTTTAACCTTATTTGCCTTCCTGGCATTTATACAGCTTCATGCCCAAAATATAGAGTTATCGCTACTGGGTAATACCGGCTTATTTCGGTATACCGGGAATTACACCACCTCTACTTCATTTATTAATGGCGGAGCGGCAAATTCTAAAACGGGCTACACCAACAATCCTTATGGAAATAAATTTGGTTTTAGTTATGGCGGCGGGGTGCAGGTACAGCACGTTGGCCGTTCAGGTTTTATTTTTGGCCTGCAGGGCGGCTATCAAATCTTAAGAAGCAAGGTTGATCTAAACGGTGTTTATCGAAGCGATCTTAATCAATCAGGTATCGACTTCACCATCCCCGCCCCTACCCCGGTTACCGGGCAAACCTATTTACAAAGCCAGGATATTAACGTTAACCCCTACATCGGTTATCGTTTGAAGATGAAAAAAGTAAAACTTGATTTGACGCCTGGTTTCGATGTTGCTTTTAATTTAAATACTCACGAATATGGCAAAGCAACAGATATGGGTGGGAATTTTTACAAAACTGACCAGGACAGAGGGAAATTCCCGGCCGATTTCAGGTTCAGCTTCCGTGCAACGGTAAGCTGCAACAAGTTTAGCATTACCGCCGGTTTTATACAGGGCTTAACCAATTTCAGCAACCATCTGTTTAACGATTCACCTACCGCCTACTATACGCACAGCCAATTGATCAGTTTGGGTTTGGCCTATCGTATAAGGTGAAAGGAGAAAGCGCCTTTCGGCGCTAAACTCATTGCCGTTTGGCTTCAGCCAACGGGTAATCAATTATATAAACAAACGATGGCTTTAGCTAAAACCGACAGATCAGGAAATTAAATAAATTACATAAAAACGATATCACGAAGAAAAAGTAACAAGCGTCGCTAAAGAAAATATGACCTGTTTCCTACCCTTTACCTCATCTATTTAAATCTTATTGCTTTAACGGGGGTAATTTTGGTTACCAACATCGATGGGCCAATCATTACCAGCAGGCATACCAAAAAAGTTCCTGCGTTAAGCAACAGTAAATCTGTCCATTTAAATTGTATCGGAACAAAATTCATATAATAGGATGCCGGATCGAGCTGGAAAATATGGGTGTTATATTGTATTATCTCTATTCCTAAACCAAAAGCATTCCCAAGCAGCATACCCAGGCAAATAAGATAAAGCGCGTTGAATAAGAATACCTTTTGGATCGTCCAGTTAGCGGCCCCCATGGCTTTCAATATGCCGATCATGTTTGTTCGCTCCAATATCATGATCAATAAGGCAGATATCATATTGATAACCGCCACGATGATCATCAATGACAAAACCACGCTGGTGTTCCCGTCAAGAAGGTCGAGCCATGCAAATATTGCAGGGTAATTATCCATTATGGTATAAGCTTTTAATCGGGCAGGCAAAAGGTCGTTTACCGCATCTTCGGCAGCATTCAACCGGTTAAAATCAGCCACTTTCAACTCGTAGCCGCCAATTTCATCAGGCGCCCAATTATTTAACCTGTTTATGAGGGAGATGTCACCTACCACGTAGGTTTTGTCCACCTCATCAATACCAAAACTAAAAACGCCACTAATTACAAATGGCCTTACACGAAGCGGCTCCTGCACAAAATAGATCAATACTTTATCACCTGGCTTCAACTGCAAACGGTTAGCAACAAATTTTGAGATCAAAAGTTGCTTTTTCCCCGTGGCTGTATCAGCAAGATCAGGGATATGCCCGGATACCAGGTTTTTTTTAAATACCGACCAATCGTAGGTCTTATCAACCCCTTTTAATACGATCCCTTCAATATCGCCCTTTGCCTTTATGATACCCGGTTTGGTGGCATAGGGCATCATCCTGGTTATTAATGGGCTCGCACTCACCTTTTTTTCCAGGTCAGGATTTGCTTTAAAAGGTGAGTTTTCCAATGAACCGTTCAGATCGTTTTTTACAATCACCATGTCACCTGAAAAGCCCCGCACTTTTTCCCTGATCGCACTTTTAAAACCGCGCACTATTCCCAACGACAGTATCATTACGCCCAGGCCGAGCATAATGCCAATAATGGCTATCCGTACAATCAGTTTTGAAAATGTACGCTTTGACTTAAATGTTATGCGATTAGCTACGAACCAGGCGAAATTCAATGCAACAGAGATTTTTTGTATCTTCGCAAAGATGCGGTTTTAACGTTAAAACTGGTACTTTTATATTGTACCGTATTTACATTTATGATAAGGATAAAGTTTTGTTTACTTTTCGCACTGGTGAATTACCTCATTGTAAGTCCGGCAACCGCGCAAAAAACTCATTATAAGCCTTATAAAACAGCCTTTTGGGCAAAAAACAAAGAAATAATTCCGGGAGCTGACCAAACCTACCTTTATATTGACTATCTTAAGGGAAAAAATATCGGGATGGTGATTAACCAAACTTCCGTCATCGGTAAGACCTTCACCCTTAGCGTTGACAGCCTGGTAGCACTGGGTATTTCTGTAAAAAAAATATTTGGCCCCGAACATGGCTTCAGGGGCAACGCAAGTAACGGGGCTGAAATTAACAGCACCATTGACGAAGCGACGCACATCCCGGTAATATCGCTGTATGGCAATAAACACTATAAACCTACACCGGACGACCTGGAGGGAATAGACCTGGTTATATTTGACATACAGGATGTTGGCGCCAGGTTTTATACTTACCTATCAACACTGCAATATGTAATGGAGGCCTGTGCCGAAAACAATGTTGAGCTGATGATTTTTGACAGGCCAAACCCCAATGGTTTTTATACTGACGGGCCCGTGCTGGATACAGCTTATCGCTCCTTCGTAGGGTTAAATCCTATACCCATAGCCCATGGCCTGACTATTGGCGAATACGCGCAAATGATTAATGGTGAAGGCTGGCTTAAAAACCATGTTCAATGCAAACTGCGTATTATTAAAGTAGCAAACTATAAGCACAGCAACGCCTATAAGCTTCCTGTTAACCCTTCTCCAAATTTAAATACAGATAAATCGGTTATTCTTTACCCGTCCGTTTGTTTATTTGAAGGGACAACTTTAAGCCTTGGCCGGGGTACCATGTACCCTTTTTTGCAAATCGGGCACCCAACTTTAGTGGGGAAATATACTTACTCCTTTAAACCGGTAAGCATCCCCGGCATGAGTGAAGACCCGCCACAAAAGGGTAAAATTTGCTATGGCATCGATCTGAAGGCTTACAATACTGATTTTATCCGTGCCGGCAAAGCGCTTAATTTAACCTGGCTGATCGAACTATATAAAGCCTTCCCGGACAAGCAGCATTTTTTTAATGCCTATTTTACAAAACTTGCGGGTACAGAAAAATTACAACAACAAATAGCGGCCGGCGAGAGCGAAAAAGAGATCCGAAAAACCTGGGAGCCTGCTTTAAGCCACTATAAAATGATACGGAAAAAGTATTTATTGTACCCGTGAGTGAATGTCGGATATCGCCTGCGGCAGGCAGGGATGTTCGACCCGATAGCTATCGGGTTTGGATTTTGGCGGGAATCCGAAAGTGTCTCCGCCGATCCACGGAGGAGGTTCAGTGGGGACCGGTTGATATATTAATTTTTTAGAACTACTAGCTGCTATGAGGATAATATTTATGGGTACGCCCCAGTTCGCTGTTACATCATTAGATGCATTAATTACCGCTGGTTGTAATATTGTGGCGGTTGTAACCGCGCCTGATAAACCCGCCGGGCGTGGGCAAAAACTCCATGAATCGGCAGTGAAGCAATACGCCGTCGAAAATGGTATACCGGTATTACAGCCCGAAAAATTAAAAGACCCTGCATTTTTAGAAGAACTGAAGTCATTTAATGCCGATCTGCAGGTAGTAGTAGCCTTCAGGATGTTGCCCGAAGTGGTTTGGAATATGCCCGCAAGGGGAACCATCAACCTGCATGCTTCGCTACTGCCGCAATACCGCGGTGCGGCCCCAATTAACTGGGTACTGATTAATGGCGAGCATGAAAGCGGCGTAACTACCTTTTTCCTGAAGCATGAAATTGATACCGGCGATATATTATTTACAGAAAAAGTGACCCTTACCGGCCACGAAACGGCCGGCGAACTGCATGACCGCCTGATGTACAAAGGCGCCGGACTGCTGGTAAAAACCGTTAAAGGCGTTGAAAGCGGCAGGTATAATGAGCACCCGCAGTCGCAGTTAACTGAAGGGGTTGAACTAAGGCACGCACCTAAAATTTTTAAGGAAGATTGCCTGATTAACTGGAACCAGCCTACTGTTACTATTTACAACAAAATACGCGGATTGAGTCCCATCCCTACCGCCTACACCCATTTAAATGGCAAGATCCTTAAAGTGTACAAATCAGTTTATGAAATTGAGCAGCATGATTTTGTACCAGGCCATTTTTTGACCGATAACAAAACCTTTTTAAAATTTGCCACCACCGATGGGTTCATCTGCTTAACAGAAGTACAGCTGGAAGGTAAAAAACAAATGGGAATTGAGGAGTTTTTGAGGGGGGTGAAGTTGGAAAAGCTATGACAGATATTCTTCAAAAACAATACGCACTGGTTCAAGGCTCAAGGGAAGTAGTTTTGAGCTTTATTGACAAACAGGTTGGTAATGATCTGAATACACCGGTACCGGCTTTTAACAACCAGCCTATCCGGTATTTCCTGGTGCATAATGCCGATTGTTACCTGCATTGGCTCGCTTATTTTGCATTGAAACAGCCTGCCAAACTGATCAATAATGAAGATTTCAACAATATGGACCTGATCCGCCAATTATACACCCGGGCTGATGATACTGTCGCCATTTTCTTTGAAAGTTTCAAAGAAAATATGGAAGTACTCCTTGAAGGCCATCATAACCGTGCCGGGTTGGTAAGCGTTACTCCCCTTCAGCTTTTCACCCATGTTACCACGCATGAATTCCATCATAAAGGGCAGATCATGACGATGTGCCGGTTGCTGGGGCATGTTCCCCCGGATACTGATGCAATCAGGTTTTAAAAATGCCCCTTGTATTCACACTTAATGGTCGTTATGTTAATTTTTTTTTGATCTGATAACTATCATTAAATGAATTGACAGCCATCATTTCATTCACGCATCAACACATTTAGCTTTACCCTGTAAACAGTTTAAAAATGACAGGGCTGCTGATTTTTGGACTAATATTAATTGCCGTTTTCAGCTATTTGCTTTTTGCGCCATTTTATCTTGAGATAAACAGCACCAGTGGTTTTTATGGCATCAAGTTTCATTACCTGGCAAGCGCGAACCTGGTTTTAGTTGATAATCGTTTAAAAATTAACATAAAAGCGGTTGGCTGGCACCGGTTAATAGACCCGTTTGCAAAAAACAAAAAAGCAGAAACTAAACCTGTTTCATCAAAAAAGAAAAAAAAGTCGCGGTTCTCTTTAGCGCTGGTAAAAGCATTATTAAAAACTTTTAAAATAAAAAAGTGCTATCTCAATATAGACACAGGAGACGTCCGGTTAAACGGGATACTGTATCCTATGGCCTATTGGTTGGGTGATTACACCGCCAAACCCATCACCATAAATTTTTTGCACCACAACGAGATTGACCTGGAAATAGAAAACAATATGGCTAGGCTGATTCGCGCTTATATCTATTCATCTATAAAAACAAAACATCATGGAAAACTTAAATGAAGTACTGGAAAAACTAACTGAGTTTTTGAAATCAGAAGTAAAGACCGAAACGATTATCGGTCAGCAATTTCAATTAGGCGAATTTACCTGTGTGCCTGTTATAAATGTAGGGCTTGGCCTTGGCACCGGCGGCGGCGAAGGCAAAGGCAACTCAAAAAAAACAGGCGAAGGTGAAGGCGTTGGCGCAGGTGGCGGGGCAGGCATCGGTATGGGGCCGGTTGGATTTTTAGTAACCAACGGCGGCGAAATCCAGTTCATCCCGACCCGTACGTCAAAAGGACTTGGCGCATTGGTGGAAAAAGTGCCGGACATTTTTGAAAGGTATTTTAATAAAGAAAAAGAACCTGTGCATGCCTGATTAGCATGGAGATTAAAGGCAGCTAATCTTTAATTGATTGGCTGCCAAAACTCCTTTTGAGGATCAAAAAAAACAATCAATATTAAACAAATACGACCATGACAACCAAAGAATCATTCTCCATTAATGGAGAAATCCTGCTTAAGAAAATAAAAGAGCTGATAGCCGAAGGCAATGTCAGAAAGATTACCATTATTGATAAGTCGGGCAAAGAATTGGTTTCACTCCCTTTAACCGTCGGCGTGGTTGGCGCATTGCTTGCACCGGTACTGGCTGCAGTTGGCGCAATGGCAGCCTTAATTGGTGAGTGCACCATCAATGTTGAAAGGGAAGAAGTTAAAAAAGAAGAAAATGAACATTAACCGGCTCGGCTTTTGGTCGGCTATACTGTCGCTGATTTTTGCAATGGGTTATGCTGTTGCACAATTATTATCATGGCTTAATATTCTGCAGCACCCGCACGAATTGTTCTGGCTTTTTTTGCCATCGCTATTTTTGGCACCGGCTTTCATGGTGCTGATAGCCTGCCTGCATTACGCAGCAAACGGGCATGAAAAAATTTGGACAGCGATAGCAATCAGTTTTGGAGTTATTTACTGCGCATTTGCAACCATGAACTACTTTACCCAGCTCACTGTAATTGTGCCGGCGTTGATAAGACGCGAAATAAATGAAACCTACCCGCTTGCTTTTAAACATGGTAGTTTCATGTTTGCAATTGACTGCCTGGGTTATTTTTTTATGAGCCTCTCCTCCCTGTTTGCTGCGTTTGCGTTTCGCAAAAAATACAAAAACTTATATACCTGGATGCTGATCAACGGATTACTGATCCTGATTTTTATAGCTGCCTATTTTAACCCCTTCTTTTATTTCATAGGCTCAGTGTGGATAGTAACTTTTTCGCTTTCCATGATTTATGCAGCCAGATTATTTCATAATAATTCACAAACAGTTAAAACTTAAACAAAATGAACACAGAATGGCACCTGGCACATCCCATGCCAAAAAACGCAAACAAAGAAGAACGAATAGCCTGGCACCTGGAGCACGTTAAACATTGCCATTGCCGCGAAATTCCTGAAAACTTGATGGAAGAAATAAAGAAGTTGAATGTTAAAGCTCCGGTAACTACCTAAGGCTAAAATACAATGAAAAGGATAGATTTAAAAAAAGACTTTGCAGCGCTTTATAAAGTGTCCGCCAATAAAATCAGCCTGGTAACCGTACCCAAACTCAATTACCTGATGATTGACGGGCATGGCGACCCCAATAATTCCGTACAATTCCAGGAAGCTGTTAATGCGCTGTTCAGCGTTTCATACACGCTTAAATTTATGTTAAAAAAAAGCGAGCAGCAAATTGACTATGGTGTAATGCCATTGGAAGGCCTGTGGTGGACCGATGACATGAACAGCTTTTCGATGGAGAATAAGGCCGCCTGGAAATGGACTATAATGATTATGCAGCCCGATTTTATAACCAGCCCCATTATTGAACAGGCCAAAGAGCTGGCCGCCGGGAGAAAAGCCCTTCCTATGCTCAATAATTTAAGGCTTGAGAGCATGGAAGAAGGGGTATGCGCACAATTACTGCATATAGGGCCATATAGCGCCGAAGGGCCAAATATTTTAAAACTGCATGCTTTCATCAAAGAAAATGGTTATAAACTGCACGGCAAACACCGGGAAATATACCTGAACGATATGCGCAGAACCGCACCCGAAAAATTGAAAACTATCATCAGGCAGCCCGTAACCAAATAAAAATATAATTATAGCGGCCAAAGCAATACCTTATCCGCTACGTACTTTCAAATATTATTGGGGGATTAAGTATTGTTGCAGCATTAAACTCTTTTTGACATGCCTGCAAAAATCAGGCAAAAAAATTCACATGCCAGGGGACCCGTTAAAAAAAACCGCTTGCGGTAGCTATAACTGACAGATAATTTATAAATTCTGCAATGAAAATAATCACCAGGAATGTGCTAATCCTGTCAATGGTGAGTCTTTTTACAGATATTGCCAGTGAAATGTTGTACCCGGTGATGCCGGTATATTTGCGTGCCATTGGCTTTTCTGTCATTTTGATAGGCATCCTGGAGGGCGTTGCAGAAGCAACAGCGGGCTTAAGCAAAGGTTATTTCGGCAATTTAAGCGATGCCACCGGCAAGCGGTCGCCCTTTATTCGGATTGGATACGCACTTAGCGCTATATCAAAACCGATGATGGCCCTCTTTAAATATCCATTATGGGTGTTCTTTTCGCGCACCACAGACCGACTTGGCAAAGGGATAAGGACGGGCGCCAGGGACGCCTTACTTTCGGACGAAACAACATCGAGATACAAGGGACGTGTTTTTGGTTTTCACAGGAGCATGGATACTTTGGGAGCGGTGTTTGGCCCATTAATCGCCCTTTTGTACCTTGTCTTTCATCCGGGGAATTACAAAGCTTTATTCTTCATTGCATTTATTCCGGGCATACTATCAATCGGTATTACTTTTTTAATCCGTGAAAAGAAAAAAACCGTTCCTTCATTGGTTAAGAAACCTGGCTTTTTAGATTTTATTAAATACTGGAAAGTCAGTCATGCCGTTTATCGGCAGTTGCTTATCGCCTTATTATTTTTTGCATTGCTAAACAGTTCGGATGTATTCCTGCTTTTAAAGATCAAAGAAAACGGGTTTAGCGATACCACGGTTATCGGTATTTATGTTTTTTACAATTTTGTATACGCAGCATTCTCCTACCCTTTGGGCAAACTTGCCGATAAAACAGGGATGAAAAGCGTTTTAATTGCCGGGCTGCTGTTTTTTGTTGCTGTTTATGCCGGCATGGCAATAAACAAAAGTGAATTATTTTATTTTGTTCTATTCTTTTTATACGGCATTTATGCTGCTGCGACCGAAGGGATAACAAAAGCCTGGATCACTAATATCTGCAAAGAAAAAGACACGGCCACCGCGATTGGCATGTACACATCTTTTCAAAGTATATGTACGCTGCTGGCCAGTTCAATAACCGGGCTGGTGTGGTATGCCTATGGCGGAAAAACGGCATTGCTGATAACCGCCGGGGGCGTTTTTTTGATCATCCCCTACCTTTTATTATTGAAACCGGGTTATAAATTAAACAAGGTTGACTAATCCTATTAAGTTTTAATAAACCATAACCATGCAAAAAACGCTGTTTATTCAGAATTTTAAACTTTGATTTTTCTTCAGGGAATCATTGCCATGTGCTCAGTAAACTGATAAAGCTATCGGTGATAAAGCCAATCTGATCCGCGAAAGAATTAAATAGCCTGAACGCTATTGCAATATCAATTTGCCTTTTTGGGGAAATACAACAAACTAGGGTTTATTGTGATTTTTATTTAGAAATTTGGGCCGAAACGTGTAACACCACTTGTTACCGGTCATCTTAAATCAAAATACTGAATGAACCAGCAGGAAGCAAATATATTAACGGTAGACGGGTTAAGTGTTAGTTATGGCAATTTTCAGGCAGTACAAAATATTTCCTTCGATGTGCGTAAGGGCGAGATCTTTGGACTGCTTGGACCAAATGGCGCGGGAAAAACCAGCACCCTTAGCGCGATTGAGGGCCTCCTGAAACCAGATTCGGGCGCGGTAACTGTTGATGGGTACAACTCCATCGAAAAACCATTACATGCCAGGGCCTCCCTCGGGGTTCAATTGCAGTCAACCAGTTTCCAGCCGGAGTTGTTTGTGATAGAGGTATTGCAGCTTTACGCCGGCGTTTATGGCTTATCGCTAAGCAAAGATGATATCCTGGCCCTGTTAAGGGACATCAACCTGGAAGACCAGGCGTTTAAAAAATTCGGCCAGCTTTCAGGCGGGCAGCAGCAAAGGGTTTCGCTGGTGATATCAACCATCCACAATCCCAAACTGGTATTGCTTGACGAACCCACAACCGGCCTCGATCCGCAATCGCGCCGGCAGCTTTGGGAACGCATTGAAGCGATCCGCGAAAAAGGGCATGCTGTATTGCTCACTACGCATTCGATGGAGGAAGCGGAGTCTGTTTGCGACAGGATAGCGATCATTGATCATGGTAAGAT
Source organism: Mucilaginibacter gotjawali (assembly GCF_002355435.1). Classification (NCBI taxonomy): domain Bacteria; kingdom Pseudomonadati; phylum Bacteroidota; class Sphingobacteriia; order Sphingobacteriales; family Sphingobacteriaceae; genus Mucilaginibacter; species Mucilaginibacter gotjawali. The sequence continues at coordinate 1,642,578 of NZ_AP017313.1, read as the reverse complement.
CATCGCCATTGATACGCCGCAAGAGATCATTGATAAACACCGCGATGACCCGGAGGTAATCAGCGTGTCCCGCAGGGGCAAAATTACCTTAGAAGACGTTTTTATAGCACTTACCGGGAAAGCAGTGCGTCAGTGAGTGGGAAGTAGTGAGTGGTGAGTGGTGAATAGTGAGTAGTGAGTAGTGAATGGTGATTAGTGAATGGTGAGCGAGGGTAAAAAACTCACTCCTGACATCTCACTACTCACAAAAAATAGATCAATAATTTAATAATTAATAAATGGCTACCCTAATACCCAAAACATCCACAGTACTTACTTCGCTTTTGCGCGCTGACTTTACTACGCAATGGCGTAACCGGCGGGCGGTGGTGTTAACGCTGGTTGTTCCGCTCATTATATTAACATCATGGAAAGGGTTAATCAGTATAGTTGGAGGCCCTTTTGTATTGGCTAATAGCATTACTATCGGCCTTTTCGCTTCGGGTTTAATGGGCTATGCCAATGCCACTGCCCGCGACCGCGACAAAGGAATATTTCAAAGATTACGCGTTGCGCCGGTACCATCCTGGGCCATTATGGCAAGTCGCCTCCTTGTCCAGCTGGCCATGATCCTTATCATTACCACTGCTGTATTTGTAATCGGCAAGGAATATGACGGAATAACACTAAGCCCGGCGGCTTATGTATTTACTTATTTTACTGCGATAATCGGCGGGGCTGTGTCATTAAGCCTGGGCCAAATGGTTGTAGGATGGATAAAAAATCCTGAAACCATTAACTCTACCACCAGGCTGATCTACCTGGCATTTATAATGGTTGGAATGTTTGGTGAGTTAAATAAATTGGGCGAAACAATGGATGAAGCTGTGCAATGGTCGCCCTATGGTGCGGTTAAAACCATTCTGTCCATGAGCATGGAACCAGACAAGTGGAACAACCATGCCTCCATGGCGCTATTAGTAACCATAGCATACATTACTATATTTACAACTTTGGGGATAAAATGGTTTAAATGGAATACTAAGTAAGATTTTTACGATCAGCACATGCCGGCCAGCAAATAACTTTCCAGCCGGGGAATAAACTTGCTGATGGTCTCTGTACCAAAAACATTTCCAAACGCCTTATTGCGAAAAGTATAAAGTATGAGGCCATTTTTGAGGCTCTCGATGTGAAATTCAAGGCCTTCAACCTCCCACAAGATGTAGAAGCTTTCTGCCGGAGTGTACTCAAATTTTGATTTTCTTTCAATATTAATATCATCCATATAATTGAGGATGCGCTCCACATTTTGCAGCACAAAGGCTTTGGGAAGCGGATTCTCAAAGTCGAAGTTCATAATAATTTCTTCTATCTCCGGATGCATAAAAAAAGGCAAAAATTTAATCTTTGCCTTTATACGTTTACAGGGGCACATTGGTTTCGTATTCCGCAGCCCGTTTCATAAAAAAATCAAAACCCGCTGTCGTCCAGCGCAAAAGAATTTTTACGGGTTTGCCATTTACCCCTGGTAAAGTCGGGGAAAGCCTGCGGCATATTGCCCTCGGCTATTGACTTTTCTGATAAAGGTGTAATAGCGCTCATGGTAACCGAATCATAAACATCAATTGGTGTTTGCCTGCCCTGTTTTACGGCCTGCACAAAAGCGTTAAATACAAACCAGTCCATACCGCCATGACCTGCGCCCTCGGCATTGGTTTCGTATTTTTTCCAAAGCGGGTGATCGTACTTTTTAAACCAATCATCTTCTCCGTCCCATTCGTCTTCTTCCTTGCTGTGGTGTTCAATATAAACACTTTTGGCAACATCCATCCAAAGCCCTTTGGTGCCTTGCACCCTGAAACCGAGCGAATACGGCCTTGGTAAATGGGTATCATGCGAAAGCAAAACGGTTTCGCCATTGGCGCAGTTAATCATCGTAGTAATCACATCCCCATTTTTGTAATTGATCTTGGCATTTTTGTTGCCAGGCGCCAATTCTTCCACATAGGCGGCCAAACCGCGGGCCTTCGAGCTGAAAGATACCAGGTTGGTAAAGCGGTTGCCTGCATTAATATCCGCATAATGCATCAGCGGGCCTACGCCATGCGTTGGGTAAATATCTGCATTGCGGTCAATATTGAATTGTGTGCGCCATTGTGCCTCACTTAAAGCATCCGGCCCGAATTCAACCCCGTGACCCGCAAAATGCTTACCATCATTAAACAGCACCTCGCGCAGGTTGTGCTGGTAGCCACCTTCGTAATGGATCATTTCGCCAAACAGGCCCTGCCGCACCATATTTAAAACAGCCATCACATCCCGGCGATAGCAAACGTTCTCCAAAGTCATGTAAGGCATCCCTGTACTTTCGGAGGTATGCACCAGCTCCCAGTGGTCTTCCATGCTTAAACCGGCTATTACCTCGCAGCCAACATATTTACCGGCCTTCATGGCATCGATAGCCTGGGGATGGTGAAACTGCCACGGCGTGGCAATGATAACGGCGTCAATGTCCTTACGGTCCAGCAATCGTTTATAAGCGTCAAGGCTGCCGATATACTCCTGCGGTAAAGGTTTTCCGGCTTTTGTAAATTGTTCGCGGCAATATTTCAATGAACTTTCCTGGGTATCGCAGATCGCTACGATATCCACATCGTCCCGCAGCAAACCTTCACCGATATGGCTGCGGCCACGAAGGCCCACACCAATATAACCCAGCCGCACTTTATCCTTATTGGATGCAAAAAGGCTACCAGCCGGCAATAATGTTAAACCTGCCGCAGCAATTGAACTTTGCTTAATAAACGTTCTTCTTTCCATAATTTTTACTTTGACAATTTGTTGATTTGAAGCTATACTGTTTTGAAAATAACAATGGTATCTCAAAATAAGCCATAAAATTTTAAAGAATTTATGCGATTGATAAATTAAAATTTGAAATTTTTATACCTTTACCGCCATAATCAACATCCTTGCGGTTAATCATAATACAATGAAAAAATTCAGCATACTTCTTTTTATACTAGGCGTAATCGTAACCATCGGTTTAATTATCTATTACAAATCGGTAGTTAATGTAGTTGATTCCGATTCAATGACGATTAGCCCAAGCGGTGATATGGTAGCTAAATGGCCTATATTTGTGGGCATCATCATGGTATTTGTGGGCGGTGTATTTTTCTACATCAGTAAATACGGAAAAAAGATCGACTAAATTCTCAGGCATAATCCTCCCGGCCACTGTTAAAATCAAATTTCCGGCGGCTCCTCCTGTTAGTAAGTTTTGCGGGCTATAGTGAACGCCATTTATAACGTGCTATAAATGGTCAAATAAAAAGAACGACTGTTTTTCCCGCTTTCTTTCGGCGCATCATCAAGCGGCACTCCTGCGGCATAAATATTGATTGCAGATCAATATGCCATCTTCTGTGATAACATCCTTTAAATATAATCCCGGCAGGCAAACGCTGCAGGTTATTTTTGTTTCGGGTAGCGTTTATGACTACAAAAACGTGCCCGAAGATGTGTACCGGCAAATGGTGGCTGCGGCCTCAAAAGGAGCATTTTTAAACCGCGAGGTTAAAACCAGGTTTCGCTTTAAAAAGATAAAATGAGGTGTCGGGCCATTTAACAGAATTAATAGTTTGGCGTTAATGACCCGCCTACGCTACAGCTATTTAAAATCATCGCTCATATTAAACCTTTACGGGCAAATGTTGTCAAACCTGCAACAATTATCCGCATGAAAAAAATTGCCTTGTTTATTTTATTATTTTCTCTTGGTAAAGCCTACGCCCAGCGCACCGGCGATTATACCAACAGCAGCCCCGCAAAGTACAATGACAAACGGGCGGTTATTGACAACAACAAAGTTACGGACGATGGCGATTACAGCCAGATCAGGATCATTGATACAACACAGGAAATCCGCGCTGATATATTGCCATTTAAAACCGAACCAAAATTAAAAAACGACCGTTATTATTTCTGGTATTTTAATAACAGGATCCATTCAACCCAGGGCGGGTATAACGGACAGTTACTGAACGGGCATTATATCGCTTTTTACCCCGATAAAAATTTGAAAGAAGAAGGCTATTTTAAAAGGGGCCTTAAAGACGGCGAGTGGAAAACATGGAACGCCAAAGGCGACCTCACCTCGGTTACCACCTGGAACGAAGGCATTGCAGTGCCTGACAGCCAGCAACCCTTCTGGAAAAAATTACCTTTTGTTAATAAGAAAGATCAGCAGCAACAAACCAGCAAGACCGGGGATGGGAATTAATTGATTCGACGGAAATTCAGATAATTATTTATAAATATAAAAGCCTCAAGACTTTCGACTTGAGGCTTTTGACTTTTTCCGTGATCTCTATTGGATTTTGTTCGAACCGATTTATTAATTAAAGAGCCGAAGGAGATTAAAAAGTTTGGCCGAAGCTGCGCATAATGTAAAAAGTGTTTAGGAAATTCTTTTCAACATTAGGTTTTTGACTTAGAATATTAACACAAAAGTACGAGTCTTAAACAGAATATTAGAAAATTTACGATTATTGATGTAATTTCCCCAAAAAAGCACTGTAGATAGGTTTGTCGAACTATCTTTGAGAGAGTAAATAAAAAAATGGATTACATCGAAATAGAAGGCTACAAGTCAATAAAATCCGTAAGAGTGGATTTTGCGCCAATCAATATCCTAATTGGTGCGAATGGTAGTGGTAAAAGTAATTTTATTTCATTTTTTGATTTTTTGAATCGGCTTTATAACAGAAAATTAAACGATTACATTGCATTAAACGGAGGAGATAATAAAATTCTTCACAAGGGCAAAAAATCTACCGATACAATTTCTTTCCGACTTGAATTTGGCAATGGACAGAATGGCTATTCCGCAATTTTAGAATCAGGGACTGAAGGCTTTGTTTTTACAGATGAGAGGCTTATTTATAGAAGCGATCAAGGGACGGATATAAGCAGATCATCGGCCGAAGCTTATATAAAATTAACAGATAATTTTCGAGCAAAATATGTAATTAAATATCTTAATGGGTTTCGTAAATACCATTTTCATGATACAAGCACCAATTCGCCTTTTACGCAATTGAGCCATATTGAAAATGACATATACTACCTTTACGAAAACGGAATGAACTTGGCTGCGTTCCTTTATGATATACATCAAACCAATAAAATCGTTTATAATAGAATCATAAAGAACATCCAGTCTATAGCGCCGTACTTTTCTGATTTTTACTTGACACCGAATAAGGAAGACTTAGTGAGGCTGCAATGGACAGATAAGTATAGTGATGTCATATATGGTGCGAATGATTTCTCTGATGGAACATTACGTTTTATTGCTTTGTCTGTCCTATTTTTACAACCTAAATTACCGGATACAATAATTATTGACGAACCCGAATTAGGACTACATCCGGCATCTATTGCTAAATTGGCTGCTATGATCAAGTCCGTAGCCGATAGAAAATGCCAGGTTATTGTTGCTACACAATCTACTGATCTGTTAAGCCATTTTATGCCTGAAGATATAATTACCGTTGACCAAGTTGATGGAGAAAGCAAATTTGAAAGGCTAAATAGTACAACGCTTAATAAATGGTTAGAGGATTATACAATTGATGACCTATGGAAAAGGAATATTATTATGGGCGGCCAGCCAAATTTTAGTGAATGAAAAGGGTCATAATAATCTGTGAGGGCGAAACTGAAAGAGAATTTTGTAAACATATTCTTGCGCCATATTTTGCTAAAAAAGAAATTTTTATTCAATCACCTCTAATTAAAAGGTCGATGGGTGGAATTGTAAAATGGAATACCCTAAAAAAAGAAATACACACTTATCTCCAAGAGGACGATGTTCTTGTGACAATGTTAATTGATTATTATGGATTATACAATAAATATGCTTTCCCAAGTTGGGAAGACGGCGAAAAAATAGTCGATAAAAATACACGAATGGATTTTTTAGAAGCTGCAATGAAACAAGATCTGAGAGATGCCGTTCAACATAGATTTTTGCCGTATTTACAACTACACGAATTTGAAGGTTTACTATTCAACGATATTCAAATATTCTACGAGCAAGTCCCAAAAAATGAATTAGTAGGTAAAAGTGAATTGATTAAAACGTTTCAAGATTATGATAATCCAGAAATGATAAATAACAACAAAAACACTTCGCCATCTCATAGATTGAAGCGAATAATCGAAGGTTATAATAAAATATTATATGGGCACTACTTCGCAGAAGCCATTGGTTTGGATAAGATACGAAATAAGAGTCCCAGGTTTAATAATTGGTTGAATGCTATAGAAAAACTATAGATTTAGTTAAGCCATCAAGATAATTTATAGCCAAACCGAGATCCAACCATCCATAAATTCACCACGAGTTTAAAATGGAAATCCCAAAAAAGCCACCTCTAGTTATGCTAATTTTACTCCAGATCGCTACGGCGAAATCTTTCGATATTGGAACAGAAATACAAAAGCCTCAAGACTTTCGACTTTGTTGTCCACGCAGGGTCTCCGAAAGGACCCTGCGCCGCGTGCTTGGGTGAGAGGCGTCTCTATCCGTGCAGTTTGGCTTTCCGCCCGGGCCTAGGCTGCCGGGGGCAAGCGAAAATACAGCGCAGGGTCACGTTGGAGACCCTGCGACGACGTAAAGTCATCCGTGTTTTTTGTTTAAAGTTAAGTGGCTTTTATAATTTCCCGTTCTTAAAAAGTAAATATAACGGGTATAAGCGTTGAAATTCCAGCAACACCGTTTCAGCGATATTTATATCGCTCAGGCTTGGATCGTCCGGCTGGTAATTGCGCCCGATGATCATATAATCATGGACTTCCTCCGAAAGCAATGCCTTAGTCAGTTTTTCTTCCATATCGAAATGGTCCAAATGAACCGGCGACTTCCCGTTGATGCCTAACCAATAAGCACCGCCGAGATCCATCATGACTCGGTACACCAAATCGGCGAAAATTGGATTGTTGCGCAAGTTCTCTTTAAAACGTCGGCGTTCCTCAAGGCTGGAATTTTCCACACCAATTACCAACCATATCCCCACATCATGCTGATGAAGGATAACCTGCATCCGAGGATGTTTTGTAAAATCTTTTTGAACGAATCGGTTTGGATAGCCATAATGCAGCCAGATAGATTTAAGGTAAGTATTATTAAAGCCTTTTCGGTGCTGATAGTGGGATATGCGGCTAGCTTTCCAGTAGTGACTGCCCAGTTCCGTCAACGCATATTGGGGAAACTGGGTATAGATTCTAGCGTCCAGGTCCGCCATCCTAAACCAAACTTTACGCCGTAGCGCGTCAGCTGCGCCGGATTCATCCGTCCAATAGATATCGCTGAAAGCAACATAATCACTGCCTGAAAAAAACTGTAGCGCGCTCGGCGTAATCACAGAAGGAATGATCATTTCCTGTTTTAATAAGGAACGGGCTTCGGCCAAGTCGGCGTTATTCGTAGCCTGCCGGCTTTTAATACGTAAAACCGAACGCTGCCAGGCCTTCACAAATTCAGCCGTTAATACGCCGGTGTTGGGTAAGAAACTCATGAACCAATCGTACAACGCTAGGCAGATAGTCTGATCTTCCAATGCAATAGACATTTCAACATTGGCTTGTAGGCCGCCATTGGTCGTATTCGCTGAACCGATAAAAGCGATCCATTTTCCGGATAGGCGTTCGATCAGGTAAACTTTTGGGTGAAAAGTTTGTCTTCCAGTGAAGATTCGAGTGTAGCCTCGGCTTTCAGGAACCTGGAGCATTTGTTCAAATACACCGACGTCAGAGGGCAGGTTCAAGCCAATCAGGTAATAGCGCTTAGCTGCCGCAGGTAGCCGCTGCTCAATAAATCGGTAACCATAGTTTTTAATGAGGGCCGTAGCAATGTAAACATTCCTAGCCTCCGGTAAATATTGCGCTAACTGGGGTTGTAACTGCTGGTACACGTGAAAGAGGTTTGTTTGTGAATTTTAAAGATAGTAAAGCGGATGAACAATTCTTAAATTTGTCCATTGAAACTGTAAAAAGGGTTGATCAAAAGTCTGGAAGTGACTACTTTTCTAAAAGTAGTTGGCACGCCCAATAATACGAACTGTTGGTATAATTATGAGGGCAATTTAAAATAATGATGGGATTTTGGGATCTTTTAGAGAATGGAAGTGTTTTAGGTAGATGCGAAACGAATTTTTTTCACATTTATGTTTACAAAGATTTGCCTAATTCTGAGTTTTTTGAATATGAAGATTCTTTAAAAGGAACTTTCATGCATGAATATTTACATTATATTCAATTCGTAAATACTGTGTTTGGGGTTTCGTATGGAACGATTTATAGTAATTATTTTTCCTATTGCGGTGACCATTTTTCAAAGAACGAAAGAATAGAAATACCGCTAAACATTCGTTCTAAAGAACCTACACTTGATAGTCTCATTAACAAATATCTAAAATTAAAGGGTAGTGAAACATGTTCAATTGAAATAGACAAAATCGCAATAGAGCCTAGTGATATTGATTTAGCAAAGTCAGAATTTACTTCTATTAAGGTAAAAGGTATAAATTCAGAAAATGGAGAATCACATTACTTCCAATTTGGCTATTTAAGTATTATTGAAAACATGGCTTTAATTTTTCAGTCATTTTTTGATGAGAACCTACCGGGACATCCCATTGTTCCATATCACAACGTTGAAATCATATTGAATAACCTTCCAAACCCCATTACTGATAAAAAACTAATTTTTAGTATTTGTTTATGTTCATTAATGTTTAGCAATCCCGCTGTAGGATTTTTTGATGTACTTAATGTTTTGGAAGTTAACCCCAGTTACAATGGGATCAAATTATATAAGCACTTATTACTTTCAAAGATTAAACACGAATATTGTAGCACTTTAAGTGAACTTTTCTGTTATTTAATTGATGAATATCAAACTAACATAGAAGCTGCAATTTGTAGTGAATTAACTTATTTTTCAAAGGTATTTGAGAATTGTAAATCTGAAATTCGAAATAATGAATGCCTTTTATTGAATTTACTTTACGAAACTGAAATAAACTCAAAAGAATCTATCATTGCTTTAACTAATTATTATGGACTTCCATTAATAGAAGCGAACAATCTTACGTTAATGCCAAGGAGTCCTAATCCTGATGATAGGGATTATTTGGATATAGCTAATTTAAGAGCATTAGAATTAGTAATTAACCGATTTACTTCGAAAAATCGAAAATGTCCGTTGTATGAGAAATGTTCCAGCCTGTTGTACAATGATGATGTAATACAAAAATTTGAAATGTCTTGCGAGTGTTTAGATGAACAGTGGAAGAAAAAGGAAAAATGTTTAATGACTGCCTCTTTGCGAAAGTACGAGCTTGATAAGAAAACAATAAGTCAATTATAAAACAGTTCGAGAATTGTCCAGCATTGGCTCAATTCCGTTATCAACCTCAAAAAGGGGTTCGAAAAGCTTCCTCTACGGGCTACTGAAAACGACCAGCGAAATGTTGAAGGTTTTTTTGCTTTTACCATAGACGGAGACTATGATCATAATCGTCCGAATTTCGTAAATCCCGGACAACCAGCCCACCCCCACAAAAACCACCCATAAAACCAATTATCCTAAAATCTTCCCGATATTTATCCACGTGAATATATATACCTCCCATATTAGCTTTTACGACGTAGCCGCGCTGGGCATCGTGTTTACCGGGCTGAATTTTGCTTTGTTGTTGGGGTTTACCAAAAAGCTAAACCGGCCGGCAAACAGGTTTTTGGCCGTGGCGTTGGCGGTGATGGTTTTGTGGATAGTCCGTATCCTGCGCATCGATACAACGTTGCCGCTGCAGTTTTCGTTGGCGCCTGGCCCGCTTATCTATTTTTATGTACTGAAATTAACCCGGCCGGAATACCAGTTCAGCCGGAAAGATTGGCTGCATTTCGTCCCGGCATTATTGGAGCCGTTTATGTTACCAAACCGGGTATTGCCCCGCCGGTTCAAGTGTCCCACTTCAACCCAAACCCCTGTCAGCGTCCCGCTGACGTATCCCAAGTGTAAACCCATTTCAGGACCTGGGCGCAGTCCTGAAACAGGAAATAATTGATTATCAGCAAATTGAATCGATATTGACAAAAAAGCAAATTTAATATTAGTTGATTATCAACCACTTAGCTAAATTGGATAATTTATTAAAAGATGAAACACGCTGATAATGAACGTGTTTCACACTGTTCCGGGGTGTTCCGCGCGTGCAAAAATGGAACGCATGCAGCCTCTCTGGAGCAAAACCCAGCGGATCAACGGGGCTTTTTTATTCATTTAATTTGCAGTAGACGAAAAAAGTCTTTAGATTTTCGGCTAAAGACTTCTGACTTGTTTTTGTGATCCCATTAGGATTCGAACCTAAGACCTACAGATTAGAAATCTGTTGCTCTATCCAGCTGAGCTATGGGACCTTTTTTTTGAGTTCAAAGTCAAAACCCACTTTCGACTTAAGACTTACGGCTGCTGACTTTAACAAAAAGCGCTGCAAAGATGCAAAAATCTGTTAAAATTGGCAACCCATACTTTAAGGTTTTTTACAGGTCCCCTGCAAAATTATTAATTGGCGACCGCCAAAGATGCTGTTAGTCAAACTTGTTATAATCTCTTGCCTTGCCATGCCTTAAGCTGATGGCGTATCTTAAACCAAGGGAAGCATAGGTATAAAAGCTATGTGATGCTGCATTTTTATCGTAATAGCCGTCCACCCCCTTGCCTTTAACGTAATTCAGGTTCAGGCATCCGTTCAACCGCAACAGAGGTTCGTCGTATATATTTCGAACGATGGTGAGTTCGTAACCCAGCTTTATCGGGACGATGTGAATGGTATTTTTTATATGATCAACTATTGCAGGCTTAAATAGATTAACGTTAGTGATGTCGCCATTAATTACACCGTAACCGGCCCCTCCATAAATATTCCTTACAACATCAAAAAAAACATTGATATCAGGTTTTACAATTACACCCAAATTCAATTCTCCATTGATGGTTTCAGCATTGAAATTATTGTTAAAACTTTTAGGGTTTCTTTTACCGGATGACGCACCGGATAGCGTCCCGGCCTGAACCTCTAAATATACGTTTAAGAAAGACCACGGGTAATAAGCAGCATCGCCGTAAAAAGCCACGGTGTTTTTTGCAGTACGGTACCGCTAAACGTTGTGGCAATTCCGCCGCCCGCACCAAAAGTAATTTGCGGGGCACTGTTCTGCGCCCTTAATTGCCCTGAAATAATTATCAAAAAGACAATTGAAACTAATTTATTCAAATCAAACAGCTTATATTAAAGCATTAAAACTGTGCCGTGAAGATAAATATTTTTTGAATATCTTGTAATAAAGGCTTATGGGCGAATAATGTTGGTTTTGGCGCGCAATTTTCCGATTTAATAAAAAACAAAAGAGAATTTGCTTTCGGAAATTAAATTTTTTGAACCTGGCAAACGCGGTAATAATTTATCAAATCTTTTTAAAAGAATTTTTCAGGCTGCAGGCAACATCATTTTTCAGAAATCATTATTTTAAAAAAAAACTATCCCGCGCAAACATTTTTTGTTACACAATTATTTGCCAAATAATACATATAATTGCAATCAAATATAAACCACTCGCTTTAAAGGGGGTAACTTTATATTTAAACAGGTTAATTAATACTATTGACATACTTATAAACCACGAAAACCGGCGGGTATAAATCATTAATTTGTCCAAAAAAAACAACATTTTTTCATCAAAAAGCAGAATTTTACTTTTTAAAACCATAAAGTGTTTTTTTTACAATAAGTTAATCATACTTTTATCCGATTTTTCTAAAATAAACTAATTTATGATCATTATTGCTGACGGTGGCTCAACTAAAACCAATTGGTGCCTGGTTACCGAAGAAGGTAAAAAGGTGTACTTTAACACCGAAGGTTACAACCCTTATTTTGCGCCAAAGGACTATATTATTAAATCCCTTGATGAAACTTTGCCAACCGATCTTGAAAGAGATGAGATCACCGAAGTAAATTACTACGGCGCAGGTTGCTCTACCGACGAAATGCGAAACTTAGTTAAGGAGGCGATGCAGGTAGTTTTTAAAAAGGCGAAAGTTTTTATCGGGCACGACCTGCTGGCGGCTGCCAGGGCCCTGTTGGGAAACACTGAAGGTTTTGCAGCCATATTGGGTACCGGCACAAATACTTGTTTGTATAATGGCCGCGAAGTTACTCATAACATCGATTCAGGCGCTTATATCCTGGGTGACGAAGGCAGCGGGTGCTATATTGGCAAAAAGCTTTTAGTTGATTATTTACGGGGCTATATGCCGGAGGCTGTTCGCGAAAACTTCTGGAATACTTATAAGTTGACGCCTGATGACATCAACGAGATAGTGTACACTCAACCCCGGGCCAACCGTTTTTGTGCCAGTTTCAGCAAATTTGTTTATGACAGCCCCGTGAACCTGGAATATTCCCGCAACATTGTAAGAAGTTCATTCGAGGATTTTTTCCGTAACCTGGTTACTCATTACCCGGATTACCAGAAATACACTTTCAATTGCATAGGTTCGGTAGGTTATAACTTCAGGAATGTGCTTGAAGAACTGGTAGTTGAAAATGGCATGGCTGTGGGCAATATTATCCGCTCACCGATAGATAACCTTGTTAAGTTCCATTTGGAATTATCGCATCTGCAAATTTGAGTTGGCAGTTTTTAGTTTGCAGTCTGCAATAAAGTCTAATAATCAATAAACGAAGAGAGCTGCGGTAAAAATCATCGCAGCTCTCTTCGTTTCTATATAGCTATCCTTTTCGTAGTTCTGCTGCAAACTGCCCACTACAAACTGCAAACTATTTGTCCAGGTTCATATCATTATGAAATATCTTCGCATACTTCCGGCGGTCGAATTTATACAACTTGGCTGCGCGATAGGATACCCCCTTTTGTTTTTCGTCAAGTTCTTTTAAAAATCCATAGCTCAGCATCTTTTTACGGAAATTTCTTTTGTCCAGCTTCCTGTTCTCTACCGCCTCATAAAGCGATTGCAACTGGGTAAGGGTAAATTTCTCGGGCAACAGTTCAAAAGCGATGGGCTGATAATTTAACCGCCTGCGTATTTTATTAAATGCAGTTTTAAAAATCTCGGTGTGGTCAAACGCCAATTTAGGCAGCTCATTCACCGGGTGCCAGAAAGCTTTACGCGCATATTGCGTTATGGGGCGCAATTCCTTTTGCCCGTTAATGCGTATCAGCGCGTAATAAGCCACCGTAATCACCCTTCCCTGCGGGTGCCTGTTCACCTCGCCGAAAGTGTGAAACTGCTGCATGTGTAAGTCGCGAAGGCCTGTTAGCTCGTATAAAATACGTTCAGCGGCGTCGTCAATGCTTTCGTCCTGCTCTACTATATAGCCAGGCAAAGCAAGCCAATCTTTATATGGCTCTTCATTTCGTTCAATGAGCAATATTTTCAGTTCTCCTGCTTCAAAACCGAATATTACGCAGTCAACTGAAAAGACTGAATCAAACGAAGGTAATTTTACTTCCAAAACCTTGATAATTTTAGGTAAATAAATTAAATTTAATGGTTAACCGCTAATGTAAAAAAAAATAAATTAAATTTAATGGTGTAATTTTCACACACTATATTCGTGGCTGTAAATAAGCAGTATAAAAATGCATAAAATTTCGAAACTAGCAGTGCTCACATCGGGCGGGGATGCACCGGGAATGAACCCGTGTATTCGCTCAATTGTAAGGACAGCAATATATAACGGGTTAGAAGTGGTAGGTATCAGGCGCGGGTACCAGGGACTTATTGAAGATGACATGTTCCCGATGGGTACACGATCTGTTAGTAACATATTAAATTTAGGCGGTACAATCCTGAAAACGGCGCGTTGCTTACCCTTCCGCACTGACGAAGGCCAGGAAATCGCCTATCAAAATTTAAAGAAACGCGGTATTGACGCTTTAGTAGTCATTGGCGGCGACGGAACATTTACCGGAGCACTGCGTTTTTCGAAAAGCTATCCTGATGTAGCCGTAATGGGCGTACCGGGGACTATCGACAACGACCTCTATGGATCAACCTATACCCTTGGTTTTGATACGGCTACTAATACCGTAATTGAAGCTATTGATAAAATACGGGATACCGCAGATGCACACGACCGTTTGTTCTTTATTGAAGTAATGGGGCGCGATTCGGGAGCCATAGCATTGCGTGCAGGAATTTCCTGCGGGGCCGAGGCTATATTATTGCCCGAAAAAGAGACTGCCATAGATGATCTGATTGAAAACCTTAAGAGCGGGCAAAGCAAGAAAAAATCGTCGAGCATTGTGATAGTTGCCGAGGGCGATAAACATGGCGGCGCTTACGATATTGCAAAATTGGTTGAAAAACAGGTTAAAAACTACGATATAAAAGTAACCATATTAGGCCACCTGCAGCGCGGCGGAAGCCCTTCGGCATTTGACAGGGTTTTAGGCAGCCGCCTGGGTTTCGCTGCTGTAAACGCCTTAATTGCCGGCAAAACCCAAATGATGGTTGGCCTTGAAGCAAATTATATTAAAATAACCAGCCTTGAAGAAGCGCTTACGCAACACGAATTTAAACTGGAAGAAGATTTGATGAAAATGGCCGAAATACTCTCAATCTAAAAAAAATGATTGCAGTTGTTTATAGCGGATCACACTATGCTGATTGGAGGCTTGCCGATAAAGAAAGGGTAATAGCATCTTTCAGAACCAGTGGGATAAATCCGTATTTAAACGACGAAAAAAGTATCGTGCAGCTATTAAGCAAAAACATCAACCTGATTCATCACGCCGAGGAAATTAAAAAGATTTATTTTTTTGGCGCCGGCGCATCGTCTCCCGAATTAAAAGATGTTGTGCACAAAGCATTCTCGGCATTTTTTAAATATGGCAAAGTAAGTGTTGAACACGATTTGGTGGCGGCGGCTATAGCCTGTTGTAAAAACACACCAGGGATAGTTTGTATTCTCGGCAGCGGCTCAAACGCCGCCTGGTACGACGGCAAAAAAATAAAACCCAACAATTATGGCTTGGGCTATATTTTGGCGGACGAGGGTTCTGGCAACTGGCTGGGCCGGCAATTGATAAAAGGTTATATGAGTGAAACCCTGCCTGCCAATATTCATAAAAAATTTGTTCAACGGTATGACCTCGACCGGAAAACCCTCCTTGAAAAAGTTTACCGCCAAAAACAACCTGCACTTTTTTTAAGTTCATTCACGGACTTTTATATAGAAAATAAAGAAGATAATTATATAAAAAGTATAATTAAGAATGGTTTTAATCAGCTGTTTAACGTTTATTTATTACCATTACATGATGAACATCCCGAAGCTTTTTTGTACTTTGCAGGGTTAGTTGCAGCAGGCTTTCAGGACTACTTATACGAGGCGGCTGACGAGGTAAATCTTAAAATCGCGAACGTTATTAAAGAGCCCATAAACAATTTATTAACATATTATTCAAGTAAAAATTAAAGAATCATGAAAATAGGAATAAACGGCTTCGGCCGTATCGGCCGCCTGGCTTTCAGGGCCGCAATTGAAAGACCCGACATTGAGATCGTTGGCATTAATGACCTTGTTGAGCCTGATTACATGGCTTACATGTTGAAATACGACTCGACCCACGGTCCTTTCAAAGGCACTATTGCTGTTGAAGGCGGTCATTTGGTGGTAAACGGAAAAACCATCCGTGTTACTGCTGAAAAAGACCCTGCAAACCTTAAATGGGGTGAAGTAGGCGCAGAAGTTGTAATTGAATCAACCGGTTTATTTTTAACCCAGGAAACCGCTCAAAAACATATTGACGCCGGCGCTAAAAAAGTAGTAATGAGTGCACCTGCAAAGGATGACACCCCTACTTTTGTTATGGGTGTTAACCATAAAGATCTGAAGGCTGACCAAACTATTGTTTCAAACGCTTCATGTACTACCAACTGCCTTGCTCCTATCGCGAAAGTATTAAATGATAATTTCGGTATCGAAGAAGGTTTAATGAGTACTATACACGCCGTGACTGCTACTCAAAAAACAGTTGATGGCCCGTCGCACAAAGACTGGAGAGGCGGCCGTGGTGCTTACCAGAACATCATCCCTTCATCAACAGGTGCAGCTAAAGCGGTAGCGCTGGTTATACCCGCGCTTAAAGGTAAATTAACAGGTATGTCATTCCGCGTTCCGGTTCCTGACGTATCAGTAGTTGACTTAACCGTTCGTCTGAAAAAACCGGCTACTTATGCTGATATTAAAGCAGCTATGAAAGCAGCATCTGAAGGCGATATGAAAGGCATTTTGGGCTACACTGAAGACGAAGTTGTATCTGAAGATTTTAAAGGTGATGCACGCACATCAATTTTTGATGCTAAAGCAGGCATTGCTTTAAATGATAACTTTGTAAAAGTAGTGTCATGGTACGATAATGAGTGGGGATACTCCAACAAGTTGATCGACCTGGTACAGGAAATAGGAAAACTTTAGATTAATTATCATAAATTAGACCTTCAATCAAGGTCTAATTTATATTCTTTTATTTTAGTAGCAGTTAATTGTATTTAATCTTATGAGATTGTTGAGCCTATCATATAAGGATGTGTCGTTTAACTGGGAACTTGAAAAATCATATTTCAATGAGTTAACCCTTTTAGTAGGAGCGTCAGGCGTTGGAAAAACTTTAATTCTTAAAGCAATCAATAATCTTAAAGACGTTGCTTTGGGCAAATCTAACAATGGTATTGAATGGGAAGTCGAGTTCATGACAATAGAAGGCATCCATTATAAATGGACGGGGGAATTCGAAAATAGGGGACGATTTATTTTCCCCGATTTTGATTCAAAGGAATCTCAGAAGAACCCACCAAGTATTATCCGCGAAAAGATTTTTAGAAACGATATTGAAATTGTGAATAGATCCGAATCGGAATTATTCTTTAAAGGTGAAAAGACCTTAAAATTACCCCAGCAAAAAAGTATAATATATTTATTAAAAGAAGAAGAGGTAATAGGCGCAGCTTACAACGCATTCAACAAGATAATCTTTAGCGACCAATCGGATTCTCAATCTGTAAATCTAGTTTTTAGAATGCCCAATCTAACTAAATTGAATAAATATGAAACGATTGAGGAAATTAAAAAATCAGATGAGCAAATAATCGACAAATTATTTTTTTGTTATCAAATTAAGGACAAAGTTTTTTTCCAAATAAAAGACAGATTCATTGATATCTTTCCAAATGTTGAAGATATAAAAGTCGAACCCCTTGAGGAAGACCTTATGGGGGATCGTTTTTTTTCCTTTCTGAAAGATTCACCTTTTATTCAAATAAAGGAAGTTGGCGTTGACAAGTGGATTCAGCAAACGAAAATTTCATCTGGTATGTTTAGAACTCTAATACACATTAGTGAGTTGTATTTGAGTCCAGAAGGAACAATATTTCTAATTGACGAATTTGAAAACAGCCTTGGAATTAATTGTATAGATGAACTAACCACGGACATTCTTGAATCCTCCAAACAATTGCAATTTATAATCACCAGCCACCATCCCTACATAATTAATAATATACATTTTTCCAATTGGAAACTAGTCACAAGAAAAGCGGGAATCGTAAAAACCAAAAACGCACAAGACTATAATATTGGGGATTCCAAACACGAAGCCTTTATGCAATTACTTCAACTAGAGGAATTTCAAACTGGTCAAGAGTGATGAATCTATATTTTTTAGTAGAAGGCCGTCATACAGAACGAAAAGTTTACCCAAAGTGGTTGCAAGTACTTTTGCCGGAGTTAACTCAAGTGAGGACTATTAGCGGCGTTACGGAAAAATGTTATTATTTATTTAGTGGTGAGGGATTCCCATCTTTACTTAATAACCATTTGAGAAATTCTATAGAAGAGATAAATGGCACAATGCTATTTGATTATTTAATAGTTTGTTTGGATGCAGATGAGTCCACAGTTGAGTCAAGGACTGGCGAGGTATTAGACTTTATGGCCAAAGAAAATCTCGAGCTTAATCCCAAATGCAAGTTAGCCATTGTGGTTCAAAATCGATGCATAGAAACTTGGTTTTTGGGAAATAGGAAAACGTTTAAAAGAAATCCATCCAAACAACCGTTAATCTCATATGTGAATTATTATGATGTTAGAAGTTCAGACCCCGAACTTATGCCTGGGTATTCAAATTTTTTGACTATTTCGCAATTCCACCACTCGTATTTGAAAGAAAATCTAAGTGAAAGAAATGTATCATACACTAAAAAAAATCCCGGCGATGTTGGAGAAAAGCACTATCTGTCAGAACTCATAAGTAGAATAAACGGCACTAACCACTTAACATCTTTAAATTCATTTTTGTCGCTTTGTAATGAAATAAAGGTTAATTCAAACTAATTATTTAATATTGAAAATAAATTAACCGACTTTAATAACCATTTTGTAAAAGTAGTGTCATGGTACGATAACGAGTGGGGATACTCCAACAAGTTGATCGACCTGGTACAGGAAATCGGCAAATTTTAAATCCCAATATCCTAAATTGCAAAAAAGCCGACCTCTATGGGGTCGGCTTTTTTTATTTCCATTTTTTGCCTGTCCCCAGTCTTTGCTAAATAAGTACCTCATTTTAGCAATCAATTGTTAAAACAATATTAACCACCGGTTACACTGTTTCCTATTTTTAGGGATCAAAAACACCATAGTGAACAAAATATTTAAGTTACTCCTATTAAGCCTCGTAATGGCGCTGCCGGCATTTGCCCAACAAGGTTTTGTTAAAGTTGAAGGAACCCGATTTACCATTGATGGAAAACCTTACCGCTATATCGGCACCAACTATTGGTACGGCGGCCTGCTGGCTACAAACGGCGAACAAGGCAAAGAGCGACTAAAAACCGAACTCAACTTTTTAAAGCAGCATGGGGTGACTAACCTTAGGGTGATGGTGGGCGCCGAGGGACTCACCGATTACAAATACCGCACGCCAAACGAGAAAGTGCTGGAGCCTGAAGCTGGAAAGTTTAATGAGGACATTATGACCGGCCTGGATTACCTGCTGAATGAGCTGGCTAAACGCAACATGAAAGCCGTACTGCATTTTACCAATACCTGGGAATGGAGCGGCGGCATAGCCCAGTATTTAAAGTGGAACGGCTATGGCGAGCAACCCTATCCAAAAAGCCTGGGGGGCTATTACAGCTGGGATAAGCTGAGGCAATACATCAGCCAGTTTTATATCTGTAAGCCTTGTATGGATGAACTGGATACTTATATAAAATATGTTTTGCACCGGACCAACAAGCTCAATGGGAAAAAATACACCGATGACCCCGCAATTATGGCTTGGGAAATTATCAATGAGCCGCGCCCAATGGAAAAATTAGCAGTACCCGCTTTTGAAGCATGGATGAGTCACGTTTCCGCATTGGTAAAATCAATCGATAAAAACCATTTGCTTACCACAGGCAGCGAGGGGGATATTGCCTCAGATTTTGATCTGTCGGTTTACCAAAAGATCCACGCGGATAAAAACATAGATTACCTCACCATCCACATCTGGCCAAAAAACTGGAGCTGGTTTAAGGATACTGCCATCAACGCCAGTTACAAGGTTATTTTAGACAGCGCCGGTAAGGATATACAAAAGCACTTACAGGTTGCAAAGCAAATGAATAAGCCAATGGTGATAGAGGAATTTGGCTTACCACGCGATCTGCATGTTTACACCCCAGGTACTTCAACCCATAACCGTGATCATTTTTACAACTTTATTTTCAGCAAGGTATTAAATAACCCGGGCATTGCCGGCTGCAATTTCTGGGCCTTCGCTGGCATAGCAAGACCAATACCCGGTCAGACATTCTGGAAGGATGGCGATGAATTTATGGGCGACCCCGGCGGTGAAGAACAAGGCCTGAATTCGGTATTTGATTCGGATGAAAGTACGTGGAAGGTGATCGAAAAATACACCCGGCAATTGAAATAGCATAAGATGAAAGCGAAACGCAGAAAGATGAAAGCGAAACGCAGAAAGCTTTAACCCAAAATCGGAAAATAAAAAGCTTTTAGCTTTGGTCTTTCAGCTTTCACCTAAAATCACATCAACTCCCTATCCTTTTTCTCGTGGTAGGTTTTGTACGCCAGGTAGTAAAAAAACAGGCACATAATCAAATTCAATCCTATCCCGGTGAAGTTAAGCACAGGATATTCAAAAACGATTTGAAAAACAATCAGGATAAGTGCAAGCGTTCCCGCAATAAGGTAAAGGATCAGAAATTTGGGGTTCATATAAAGGATTTATTAGTTTATTAATAATCATCCATCCCCGGCACCCCGATTTAATAATTTAAAAACGGGGTAACATTTTCCGGCGTTTACTTTAAACTTTGGATCTTTATCAAAGTTAAGGCAAATTAACCGGTAATAAAATTATCTTTCCACTTCCATCCTGGCTTCAGCAGGATAAGTTTTATAAGCACAGAAAAAAACGATCATATCGGGGATGGCTATCATTAAAATTTCGCCCGGATATTCAAACAGGTTAGTAGCCAGATGATAGATGAGCACAATCAGCCCGGCAAAGCCCAGCACTAAATAAATTAAACGGTATTTTGGATTCATGACGTAAACGATTAATATAAATAATACTACCTTTTACGGCGATGCTAAAAGAAAGGTTATGAACTATATAACCTTTCTTTTTAATATCATCCAATTACTTTTTCAATTCATATTTTGGTGGTACCGTTTTTTCTCTTTTAAATACAATAGCAGCCAATGGCGGGATGGTAATTTTTATAGATTGGTCTCTTCCGTGCCAGTTTACTGTTTCGGTATTTACAGGTTTGGGATTATCAATACCGCTGCCCCAGAATTTTTTAGCATCCGAGTTAAATATTTCAACCCATTTACCGGTTGCGTGTACTCCAACCCTAAAGTCGTGATGCACCATTGGCGTCATGTTCAAAACAATTACCAGTTCGTTGGCTTCGTCAACACCTTTTCGGTTATATATCAATATCGAGTCGTTTGAGTTACCGCCGTCAACCCACTCAAAACCATTGTAATCAAAGGCCTTTTCATATAAAGCTGGTTCGTCCTTATAAAGCTGGTTCAATGCCTTCACAACTTCTTTTATACCCTGGTGGTTTGGATATTCAAGCACATGCCAATCTAATGAGTTCTGGAAGTTCCACTCAGTGCCCTGGCCAAACTCAGCGCCCATGAAAAGCAATTTAGAACCGGGATGCGTAAACATATAGCTGTAAAGCAGGCGCAGGTTGGCAAATTGCTGCCATTCGTCACCGGGCATTTTACGCAGCATCGAGCCTTTGCCATAAACCACCTCATCATGCGAAAACGGAAGCATAAAGTTTTCGGTAAAAGCGTATATCAGGCTAAAAGTGATCTGGTTGTGGTGGTATTTTCGATAGATTGGATCTGCCGAAAAATATTTTATAGAGTCGTGCATCCATCCCATCATCCATTTCATCCCAAACCCAAGTCCGCCGGTATAAACCGGGCGGCTTACGCCTGTAAATGAAGTTGATTCTTCAGCAATAGTTTGCGTATCAGGGAAATGGCTGTAAACTGCTTCATTAAATTCTTTTAAAAACGATATGGCTTCCAAATTCTCATTGCCACCGTAAATATTCGGCTCCCATTCGCCATGGTTACGCGAGTAATCAAGGTAAAGCATGGATGCCACAGCATCTACACGCAAACCATCCGCGTGGTACCTGTCCAGCCAGAATAAGGCATTGCTGATTAAAAAAGCACGAACTTCATTGCGCCCATAATTAAAAATATACGACTTCCAATCCGGGTGAAAGCCCTTGCGTAAATCCTCATGCTCGTATAAGTGTGTGCCGTCAAAATTATAAAGCCCGTGCGCATCTCCCGGAAAGTGAGAAGGCACCCAATCCAGTATAACGCCAATCCCGGCTTCATGCAGTTTTTCAACAAGGCCCATTAACTCCTGTGGCGAGCCATACCTGCTTGAGGCTGCAAAAAAACCAGTGATCTGGTAACCCCAGCTCGGATAATAGGGATGCTCCATTATCGGCATAAACTCTACGTGGGTAAAGCCCATTTCTTTAATGTAAGGCACCAGCTTATCTGCCAGTTGGGTATACGTTAAAAATTCGTCAGGGCTCTCTGGACTGCGCGCCCACGAGCCAACATGCATCTCGTAAACCGAATAAGGTTTATCAAGGGCATTGTGCTTATAACGCTCCTTCATCCACTCGCCATCGCTCCATTCATAGTACGTGTCCGCCACTATGGATGCTGTACGGGGCGCTACTTCCCAGCGCAGCGCAAACGGGTCTGCCTTTTCCAGGTCAGTACCGGTGGAGGATTTGATGTAATATTTATAGGTTTCGCCGTTGCCTACGTTAGGAATAAAACCTTCCCAAATGCCTGATCCATCCCAGCGGACGTATAGCGCGTGCGAATTGCGGTTCCACCCATTAAAATTACCGATAACGGAAATAAATTGAGCATTAGGCGCCCAAACAGCAAAGTAAGTTCCGGTAATACCATTAAATTCAATTACGTGCGAACCTAATTTTTCGTATAGTTTATAATGCTTGCCCGACCTGAACAATGCGATATCAAAATCAGTAAAACGGCTATAAGGCTCAACGTTTTTAAGCTGCGGGATCCCTGGCTCAGCTTCTTTTGCTTTCGAAGCTTTTTTTGATGCAGCAGGCTTCTCTGCTTTATCCGCAGCGGCTGTTTTTGCTGCTGGTTTAGCTTTTTTCACATCTGCAATTTCAACAGGTGCATCTTTTGCGGTGTCAATTTTCTTTTTCGCCATATGTTTTAGCCCGCGGGCCCGTTAACTGTTAAATTTATCTAATTCAAATAGTACTTGCTGTATTCCTTTTAAAGGGATTCTTATCCAATCGGGTCTCCCGTTTAATTCATATCCCAATTCATATACCGATTTTTCGAGCAGGTGAAGTTGCAATAAAAAATTAAGTTCGGTACGGCTCCCAAATATAGCCGATATATCACCCATGGTTTGCATATAAGCATCTAAATATGCGTCTGTTATCAATTTATACCACCTATCGGCTGATTTTTGCAGTTTCAGTGGATTTATTTCCCTGGTCTCACTGCTGAAGTAAAGTTTGGCGCATACTGCGTAATGGAACGAGCGGATCATACCTGCAACATCTTTTAATGGCGAATGTTTTATTTTCCGGTCTGTTATGGAGCTCTCTGGTTCGCCTTCAAAATCAATGATCAGGTAATCGGTACCTGTAAACAGCACCTGGCCTAAATGATAATCTCCGTGTATGCGGATGCGTTGCGATTTAAGATGGCTGCTGCCAATTTTTTCGAAAAAATGCCTGATGTTGTTTTCGCAGTTTATAAAATCATCCGCCAGCGATTTTGCATTTTTATCCAGCCGCGAATAGTTTTCTTTTAAGAGCTTGATACGCTTATCCAGCAGGTTATTCAGGTGATTTTGCAAATGGTTGATATAAGTATCATCGTAAGGTTCGGGCTTAAATTCCTTGCTTTTTTTATCTGAAAGCAATGCCAGGTGCATCTCGGCCGTGCGTTTGCCCAGCAATTCAACCTTTTCAAAAACGTCTTCGTTTATTCCGAATACTTTATCAACGATCATGAAAAGAAAGTTATTCAGATCATCGCCGGTTGACACCCAACTATCGGACTTGCTGACAACTTTCTGCATCATTAACCCGAGCGTTACCGGCGGTATTCCCGGGCGCTCCAGCACCATGCTGCCGCAATAGGCAGGTATATTTTTAAATCCGCCTTCTTCTGTTAAAAACTGAAGCATTTCCACTTCCGGATTCACTTCGCGAAAGAGTTTACGGTAAAGTTTAAAGAAATACTTATTGCCGTACACCAAAGACGAATTACTTTGTTCGAGGTCGGGCACCACGCACAAATAGCTCATGTTTTCGTCTGTAGATGCAAGGCCTTTTCCTTTATGGTAAACCAGGTAGCCTTTTTCCTGCGGCGTTTTGGTATTGGTAAATATATTCTCAAACAGTTGCACCTGGAAACGAAAATCATAAATAGCGTCAATCAACCAGCCTGCTTTGCCTTCAACGGTTATGCGGGTAATAAATGCTTTGTGATTAACGTGACCTATCAATTCAAAATCATCCGGCATAAATGAAACCGGCATGGCATATTTTTCCTCGTCGCCATAAGTATAGCCCAAATGCAGTATAATGAGATAGGAAAGCCCGTCCTCCACAGGCATACAAAGCAATTGCTGGATCTTCAAAAACTTGATCATGCGCGCCTTGCCTGCAAACCACCGGCATTTACGCATATAATTATAAAAAACGTTTTCCTCCAGCCAGGTAAGTGCGTCTTTATCATAGGGAAATTCAACCCACGGCCTTTTCAACACTAATGAAGCGGTTTGCCCGGCGATATCCATATTCCCTAAGTTCATGATTATAGTAGTTCAATCTTAAATAAATGCACTGGCATATCATGCGGATCCAGTTCAACATAATTCCACTCCTGGTTCCAGTTATAACTCCTGCCCGTTAATATATCAAAAGCAATAAAATCCTGGCCGGGGTACAGGCCCAGTGCATGCAGCGGGGTTTGTACCAGGCCCCATTGCCTGTTATTTGGATCGAGGTTTACCACGCATAAAATATGGTTATCGCCGCTTTTTTTGTAATAAGCCAGCAACTGGTCGTTATGTATCTCGCAAAATGTAATGTTATTGGTGTGCTGCAAAGCGGGGTTTACTTTACGGGCGGCGTTAACACGGGTAATTACATCTATCAGTTTATTCCGTTTTTCCCAGTCCCAATAGCGTACTTCGTATTTTTCGGAGTTCAGGTATTCTTCTTTTCCGGGATAGGGCGCATGATACATCAGTTCATAAACCGGCCCGAAGATGCCGTAATTGGAGGATAAAGTGGCCGCCATAAAAAACCGGGTGATGAAACCGGGTTCGTTCCCGTTTTGGAGCGAATAAGGGTTAATATCGTGCGTATTCGGCCAGAAATTAGGTCGAAAATAGTCCTTCATTTCTGTTTGCGTCAGCTCATTCATGTACTCAATAAGTTCATGCTTTGTATTGCGCCAAACATAGTATGTGTAGGATTGTGTATAGCCAAGTTTGGCCAGTTGTTTCATCACCTTAGGCTTGGTAAAAGCTTCGGACAGGAACAAGGTGCCGGGGTATTTTTTTTGTACTTCGGCAATGCACCATTCCCAAAAATGAAAGGATTTGGTATGGGGGTTATCTACCCTGAAAATCCGGATGCCTTGTTCGCACCAGTAATCAAGAATGCTTTTTAGTTCAGTCCACAGGTTTTGCCAGTCGTCATTCTCGAAATTGATGGGTAAAATATCCTGGTATTTTTTGGGAGGGTTTTCAGCGTACTGCACTGTTCCGTCAGGCCGCCATTTAAACCATTTGGGATGTTTTTTAACGTAAGGGTGATCAGGCGAACATTGAATGGCAAAATCCATGGCAATTTCAAGCCCGTGACTTGCGGCTTCTTTGATCAAATGTTTAAAATCCTGTAATGTCCCAAGGTCTTTTAATACATCCTTATGCCCTCCCTCAGTCGAACCTATCGCGTAAGGTACACCATCATCGCCGGGCATGGCATTTACCGCATTGTTTTTCCCTTTACGAAAGTTATGGCCGATGGGATGGATTGGCGGGAAATACAGTACATCAAAACCCATTTCAGCAACGCGCGGCAATAAAGCTTCGCAGTCTTTAAAGGTTCCGTGCTTTCCTTCAATCCGCGATGCTGAACGGGGAAAAAAACAATACCAACTGCTAAAGAGCGCTTTATCGCGTTCAACCAAAACCTTTAAATGCGGCGTGTAAATCGTGGCGTTGTCAAGATTTGGGTAAGTGCTGATATAATGGTGGATCTCTTTACCTAAAACTTCAGCTACTGCCTGTTCGTAATTTTTTTCATCACGCATCAGGGTTATCAGTTTACCGATCCTTTTTTGATCGGCTTTAGTGGCTGCCGGAAGCATGGCTTCCAGTAATTCAGCGCCGATAAGCAACTCGACATTCAGATGTTGGGCATCTTCGTATTTTTTTAAAAAACCATGATGCCAGGTATCTGCATGATCAACCCAGCCGGTAACTGTATAATAATAAAATCCGGCTTTTTCAAGATCGAACGATGCCCGCCACCTGTCGTTATTCACCATGTGCATTGGCACATATAACCAGGTTTTATCGTTTTCGTGCCTGTATAATAATCTTGCTCCTATATGATCATGTCCATCTGTAAATATGTCTGCTTCTACCTCAATACTTTCGCCGGCAACTTTTTTTATATAGAAGCGCCCGGCGTCAATTTCAGGCGTAACATGTTCAACAATAACTCTCTGCAAGCCTTGTTCGGTCATTTCGTTAGTAAGGGGATGCCCCGGTTTATATTGGTAAAATAATATTATAAAAATACAATGTTTGTGTGAAGAACCAAGAATCAAGAGCCGGGAATCAAGATTCTTTTTTTTTATTTCCTGGCTCTTTTATCTTAATTCCCGGTTCCTGGCGAAAAACTATTTCATGTGCCTTGGTCTATTTTGCCGAAGCGTCAGTCGTAGTTTCTTTCGGACTTCCGGACTTTACTGACTTCCGGACTAATCAATAACTATTTGCGTAAAATTTTTCCTTAGTTTTAATTTTAAAATTTTATCCTTATCAAAGGTAAAATCCTTAAACTCCTTATTATCGGCTATAATTCTCGTTGGTTTAAACGGCAGGCCGATAATATTAAATTCATAATTCTCATATCTCGGCGTATATAAACCTTCCATACTTTGCTGGATGGTTAATTTAGCGCGGCTGCCGTTCACTACAAATTTCTTTTCCAGATAAATATCCTGTTCATAGGCGAACGTCTCGCCATAGTCTTCAAACAGGAATGAGTTTACTTCATAATCGCTGAAATAAACATTCAGCTTCACTTCTTCAATCTCCTTTTCTCCTACATACTGCATCACCGGGTATTCAGGTATTACTGACCCTGCCTTAATAAATATCGGCATGGTTTCCAGCGGGGTTTGCACATCAATTTCCTTACCCCCTTCAATCACCAGGTTACTCCAGAAATCGTACCATTTCCCTTTTGGAAGGTAAACCTTCCGGCTTGTGGCGCCTGGTTCAAGCACCGGGCAGATCAATATTTTATCGCCGTAGGTAAACTCGTCCTGCCTGAAGTGGTTGGTGATCTCTTCCTGCTCCTGCATTACTACAGGCCTTAATATTGGAAAACCGTAGCGATGATGTTCCCAGAAGATAGAATACAGGTAGGGCAATAAACGGTATCTTAATTCGATAAATTTTCTATTGATTGATGTAAATGGTTCGCCAAAGCTCCATGGCTCACGCTCTTTGGTATCGCCGGCTGAATGCGCACGCATAAACGGCGAGAAAGTACCCATCTGGATCCAGCGTGTAAATAGTTCGCCGTCAGGCTCGCCGCTAAAACCACCGATATCAGTTCCGCAAAAAGAAATCCCCGATACCGATAAACGCTGGCACTGGATGTTCCCCAGCTTCAGATGCTCCCATGAAGCCACATTGTCACCCGTCCAAACGGATGAAAAACGCTGAACGCCTGAATAACCTGCCCGGGTAATCGTAAAAGGGCGTTTATTTTTCATTAGTTTACGCAAACCATCGTAGGTGGCCCTAACCATTTGCATACCGTAAACATTATGTGCCTTACGGTGCGAGCCCCGGTAACCATCATATTGATGCCTTACATCGTCCGGAAAAGTTCCTGCGCCAAATACAGCAGGCTCGTTCATGTCATTCCAAACACCTGCTACGCCCATTTGAACCAGTTCGTCAAACAAACCGCCCCACCACTCCCTTACTTCGGGGTTTGTAAAATCAGGGAACTGGCAACGGCCCGGCCATACATGGCCCTCCATAAAATAGTCATCGCTGCGACGGCAAAAATGACGTTTTTCTTTCCCTTCCTTAAATACCGCATAGTTATCGTCAACCCTGATTCCCGGGTCAATAATCACTACCGTTTTAAAACCATCGGCGGCTAACTCTTTGATCATCCGTTTCGGATCGCTAAAATATTTGCGGTTCCAGGTAAAGCACCTGTAGCCATCCATATAGTCAATATCAAGATAGATCCCGTCGCAGGGGATCTTATTTTCGCGAAAACCGTTGGTTATCTTTTTAACTTTTGCTTCGGGATAATAACTCCAGCGGCATTGGTGATAACCCAAAGCCCAAAGCGGAGGCATTGGGTGTGTACCTGTTAAAATATGGTAACTTTTTACCACATCCATCATATGCGGACCGTGGATATAATAATATTGCAGCTCGCCGCCGTCAGCCCAAAAACTTGTTTTGGTGGGATCTTCCGCGCCAAAATCAAAATGTGCCTTAAACGTGTTGTCGAAGAAAATGCCATGGGCAATTCCTTCATTTACGCTAATATAAAAAGGAATGCTGCGGTACAGCGGATCCTGGTTCCATGCGAAAGAATAGGCGTCAGTGTTCCAGTTTTTCAGCCTTTTACCACGAAGGTTTAATTCTGTAGGTTTATCACCGAGGCCAAAAAAACTTTCTTCGGCATGGCAGGTTTTTGTGCAAAAAACATAGTAGCCGCCAAACTTCACATTCTCTTCCCAATGCATGGGTACAGCATCTGAGCTGGTTACAAAGTCGTTGCTATCTGAAAATGATATAAAAAATCAGTTTTACGGATATGGCAATTTACGGCGCTGGTTGAAACTTTGAATTCGTTTTCATCTTCTGTGAGGGTAAAATCAATCGCTCTTTGTTCAAGCTTTGGTACCGCATACGAAAATTCGTCTAAAAAAACACTATGAGGCGCAAGCCTTACCCTGATGATCTCATTCGTAATAACAACCACTTCAACTTTGGCATCTCCGTCAGAAAAGTAGAATTTATTACCCGATTGATCCGCGCTTTTAGGCACGCCAAGATATTTTTTAATGATCGGCTTTATCCCGTCGGCAGGGTTATTAAGGTGATGGAACTCCTCCTCTTCATCAATTAATTTATTCGCTATCAGCTCCTGATTTAATATATTGTCTTCCATTAAAAATTATAAGTCTAACCCCCAAATTATACATTGTGTATCTATAACGCAATATACAACATTCCGCTTTATTAAAAACCATAATCGTGCAGCTTAAAACCGTTTATTCAACAATTTCAATCAGGGGGCCTGTATTAGTGGTGTATCTATTATTTGAATCTTTTTTCCGTCCTGCACAAATAACACCGAAACTGCGCCTAACACCATGAACCCGCCGGCCATTATTAAGC
This sequence comes from Mucilaginibacter gotjawali, assembly GCF_002355435.1. Classification (NCBI taxonomy): domain Bacteria; kingdom Pseudomonadati; phylum Bacteroidota; class Sphingobacteriia; order Sphingobacteriales; family Sphingobacteriaceae; genus Mucilaginibacter; species Mucilaginibacter gotjawali. The sequence goes on along the minus strand of NZ_AP017313.1, from coordinate 1,613,181 downwards.
CATAAACGGCATGGTCCGAAAAAACATATTTCATCAAAAACTTTCCGCTTATCCCGCTAACAATTTGAGGCATAGTGATAAAAAGGTTGAAAATACCCATATAAACGCCTATTTTTTTTGCGGGTATTGCGCTTGATAAAATGGCGTAAGGCATAGCCAGGATACTACCCCAGGCTAATCCTATCCCTATCATTGGCAGTATGAGTACGTAATCATTTTTAATAAAAAATATCGATATCAAGCTCAGACCACCCATTATTAAAGAAAATGCATGCGTTTTTTTCCTGCTCGACCTGCGCACAATACGTGGAAGCAACAATGCATATGCCGCAGAAACAATGTTATAAACACCAAAAAGAACGCCAACCCAGTTGCCCGCTGTGTTGTAGGCATGCGAAGAAGTGTCGCCGGCTTTTATGTGATAAACGTGTTCAGCAATGGCCGGCGTAGTATATACCCACATTGAGAAAAGAGCAAACCACGAAAAAAACTGCACGATGCCCAATTGCCACATGGTTTTTGGCATACTAAACAAATCGGAAAATATTTGAACCAGTCCGCTCTTTTTTTCCTTTTCTTCCATCTCCGGCTCATGAAATTTGGCATATTCTTCCGGCGGATATTCCTTTGTTTTAATTACGGTCCATAATATAGAGCCGATGAGCGTTAAAGCACCAATGTAAAATGAAAATAACAGGTTATTTGGCACATGGCCTTTTGGCGCCGTATCTGACACGCCCAGCCAGTTGGCAAAAACATAGGGAAGCCATGAGCCTACTACCGCGCCCACGCCGATGAGGCAGGTTTGCATCGAAAAGCCATCGTTGTGCTGGCTGTCGGGCAAGTTATCAGCAACCAGGGCCCTGAAGGGTTCCATCGCGACATTAAAGGAAGCGTCCATGATCATCAGCATACCCGCGCCAACAACAATCGGCGGTATAATAGCGGCCAGCATAGATGAGTTGGGCATAAAAAGTAATGCCAGGCCTGATAAAAGCGCGCCGGTTAGGAAGAAGGGGCGCCTGCGGCCCAGCCTTGTCCAGGTACGATCGCTGTAATGACCGATAATGGGTTGAATAATCATCCCGGTTATCGGCGCAGCCAACCAAAACAGCGACAAATTCTCGACGTCAGCGCCAAAGGTTTGCAGGATCCGGCTGGCATTCCCCGTTTGCAGGGCGAAGCCGAACTGAATACCCAAAAAGCCGAAGCTCATGTTAAAGATCTGCCAAAAACTCATTCTCGGTTTTTGAACGACGCCGCTGGTTGCCATAATTTATATTTGGTTCAATAGTTTAAATTGGTTCATTAGTTCAATTGTTCACTTTGTCTGAATCAGAATTTGCAGAATTAAAGAATTTTCAGAATTCTGTTAATTCCAAAATCCTGTAAATTCTGATTCAGACAACTAAAAGCTAAGTAACATCCCGCTTGACGCCGGCAATGATACCTTAACACCTTCCGCAATATTATCCGTACTGAATTTATTGCCGCTTAACAGGTCGACAAAATCCTTTTTGCCGCTCAGGTTTAATTGCTGAAGCAGGTCATCGGGCAGTTTAACTTGTATCTGGCTTTCGCTCCGGTTAAAATTGGTAATCACTAATATACGTTGTTTATCGGTATATCGAAGGAAGATATATAAATGCTGATCAAAGCCCGGTTGTTTTTCGTTAGCGATCATCAACTCCCAAAAATCCCCCGAACTTAACGCGTCGCTAGTACGAACAATATTTAGCAGCGAACTATAAAAGCCGCGCAGTTTTTTTTGATCTTCAGACAGTTGGCCACCGTCAAACTTACCGCTGTTCATCCATTTTTGCTGTTCGGGCACACCCCAATAATCAAAAATGCTTGTTCTGCCGTCATCACCGCTGAAACCTTCACTACCCCTGGCCGGTTCGCCTACCTCCTGTCCGTTATAAATCATCACCGGCCCTGTTGAAAGCGTCGCTGTAACGATCATCCCCGGCACGGCCAGCCATGGGTTGCCTGCAAATTGTGCAGATGCAATGCGCTGCTCATCATGGTTTTCCATAAAGCGCAGCATGTGTTGATCAATACCTTTGGAATCCCGGTTCCAAACCTGGTTTATGTCCCAGGTTGTTGCGTGCGGATCATTGCAGGTTAGCCGCCTGATGGCGTCGTATAAACCTACCTTATCGTACAGGTAATCAAATTTCCCGGTGTTGATGTATTTCGAATAGAGATCGACATTATATGCTTCGCCAATAAAGATCACGTCAGGATGTTCCGCTTTCAGTTTTGGTATTACCCAGCCCCAAAACTCAAAAGGCACCATCTCCACCATATCGCACCTGAAACCATCCACCCCTTTTGCGCTCCAGAATTTCAGGATATCATAAATCTTATTCCAAAGCGGCGGGATAGGATCAAAATGCGGCGTGCGGCCGTTCCGGTAATCCACGCCGTAGTTCAGTTTCATGGTTTCAAACCAATCGTTTATGCCTGGTGCAGCGGTAAAAACATCATTCCCGGTAGCCTTTGCGGGATTTTCATCAAAATGACCGTCCTTTAGCGGGCTTTTGAATTCGTCGCCACCGGGGTTATACCCGGGAGGAACAACAAAAGGATGCCCCGGCATATAATAGAAATCGTTTTTAGCATCAAAAGCTTTTGACTTATCATCATCCTGGCCAAAATCATGCACACCGGCCGGTTTTACATCCGAGGCATAAGTGCGTGCCACATGGTTGGGCACCAGGTCCATGATTACCTTAAGGCCATTTTTGTGAGTGCGATCTATCAGGGCCTGGTATTCTGTCATCCTGCTTTTAACGTCAACCGCCAGGTCGGGGTCAACATCATAATAGTCTTTAATCGCATAAGGCGAGCCTGCCCTCCCCTTTACAATATCCGGATCATCTGCCTTTATACCATAGGACGAATAATCCGTCATGGTGGCATGTTCAATTACCCCGGTAAACCAAACATGGGTAAAGCCCATTTTTTTTATTTCAAGCAGGGCCTTATCAGTGATATCGTTAAACTTCCCGGAACCGTTCTCGTTAATGGACCCATAATATTTATTCAGGGTTTTTGTATTGCCAAAATACCGGGGAAGCAGTTGATAGATAACTAATTTATGGTTTTGGGACGATTGTTCCATTGCTCTTTTTTGTGCTGATTGCGGTGCCTGGGAAAATAAATAGTCAGGCATCAATAATGCCATGATGATACAAAAAATACCGGAGATTTTTCCATGCAACATTTTACGATCAATTACGCCTCAACCAATAATTCGTCATCCGGCTTTACCAGTTGCTCTTTATCATAAACCCAAACGGTAGTTTCGCTGCCGGATAGATTTTTGATCTGCACACCGTCTTTGCTCACTTTTATATTGAGCAAAGCGCCGCGGAAGCCGATATGGAACGAGAATGAACGCCATTTGCCCGGCAGGAACGGCTGGAATGATAATTTACCATCCTTAACCCTCATCCCGCCAAAACCTTCAATCACCGACATCCACGTACCCGCCATCGAGGTAATGTGGCAGCCATCTTCGGTGTCGTTGTTATAATCATCAAGGTCAAGCCTTGAGGTACGCAGGTAAAATTCATAGGCCCTCGCTTCATCGCCCAGTTTGGCAGCCAATATAGCGTGCACACAAGGTGAAAGCGAAGATTCGTGTACGGTTCGCGGCTCGTAAAAATCAAAGTTCCTGCGGATAGTATCCAGGTCGTACTGATCCTCAAAAAAGTAAATACCCTGCAAAACGTCGGCCTGTTTTATGTAGCACGAACGCAGGATCCTGTCCCAGCTCCATTTCTGGTTAATAGGCCTTTCAGTTGCCGGCAGGTCCTTTACTAAAATCTGTTCCTTATCAAGGTAGCCATCCTGCTGTAAAAATACCCGCTCCTTTTCGTCATAAGGAAAATACATTTTGGCGACGATATCCTTAAATTTAGCGGTTTCTTCCGCTTCGTTAAAGTTGATTTTACTTACCAGGGCCGCATATTTTGCCGGCGCTGCCTGCTTTACCTTTTCAACAGCGTCCATTGCATACTGCATGCACCAGGTAGCCTGTTTATTGGTATACCAGTTATTATTTACATTGTTTTCATATTCGTTCGGCCCGGTTACACCCAGCATCACATATTGCTGTTTATCAGCCGACCAATTAACCCGCTGCGACCAAAAACGTGCAATCGCTATCAATACTTCAAGGCCATAATCAGCGAGATAAGCCTCATCAGCGGTGTATCTTACATAATTGAATATGGCATAGGCAATGGCTCCATTACGGTGTATTTCTTCGAAAGTGATCTCCCATTCGTTATGACATTCCGTACCGTCCATGGTTACCATCGGGTAAAGCGCTGCTCCATTTTTAAAACCAAGCAGTTTTGCATTGTCAATAGCTTTACCCAATTGTTTATAACGGTAAAGCAGCAGGTTTTTAGTTACTTTCTGATCGGCAGTAGAGAGATAGAAAGGCACACAATACGCCTCGGTGTCCCAATAGGTTGAACCGCCATATTTTTCGCCGGTAAAACCTTTAGGGCCGATATTTAAGCGATCATCCTCGCCGGTATACGTTTGATTAAGCTGAAAAATATTAAAACGGATAGCCTGCTGCGCTGCGGCATCCCCTTCAATAATGATATCGTTATGCTTCCATTTCCCGCTCCAGGCTTCCGCCTGTTCGGCCAGCATGGTTTCAAACCCTTTTTTACGGATGCGGGTTAATGTCTGTTTCAAATTAACTGAAAGCTCAGCGGCGGGGTAGTTCTGTGAAGAAAGATTTGCTGCATACTTGATTACTGAGGCACTTTCTCCCTGTTTTACAGTTAATTCGACCTTCGCTGCGACATATTTTTCCTTTTCAAAAGTGGTGGAAAAAAGATGTACCGGTACTGTATTTTGCAGGATTGTAAAAAGCATGCCTGTGGCAACTTCAAACCCAGTCTTTTTAGTGCGAAGCTGGATATAACCCCCATCGCCCCATATTTCTTTTTTTACTTCATCCCAAAATTTCTCGTCGTAATTGGAATCTTTATTTGCGATATCTCCGTCAATAAAGGGAGTAAGGGTTATTTTGCCGCTAAAATTAACCGGGGAGATGGTGTATTTAATGGCGCCCGTTTCATCGTCTGCCATGCTGCAAAAACGGACAGTTTCAACATCAACCATTTTACCGGCAGTTGTTTTTGCCGTGAAAGTTCTTTTAAGGTAACCCTCCTTCATATTCAATTCGCGGCTAAAACTGCTTACCTGGCACTTTGCCAAATCCAACTGTTCGCCGTCAATAAGTACGTCAATCCCGATCCAGTTAGCGGCATTTAATACCTTGGCAAAATATTCAGGATAGCCGTTTTTCCACCACCCTACCCGGGTTTTATCGGGATAATATACTCCCGCTACATAGTTTCCCTGCAACGTATCGCCGCTGTAGGCTTCTTCAAAATTCGCCCGCTGGCCCATACGGCCGTTACCCAGGCTGAAAATACTTTCGGATATTTTATTATGTTGCGGATTAAAGCCACGTTCTATGATTTTCCACTCATCAACTTCGATGTATTCCTTCATTATAATTGTAATAATATTTTCAATTTTTTTAGCCTCACCTAAACGGCGAAGCCTTCACTTATCCTCTCCCATGGAGAGGACTTTAATTTCGCTTTTTGCTAAAATCCTATCCTTGGGAAAGGGGTAGGTGAGGCTTAAAGCGTATTTAGCTTTTCTAAACTCATTTCATTTAAACCGCTAATCACCAGGTCGGCTTTTCCGAGCACATCCGGCGAACCGATCCCAACCGACTTCATGCCTCCGTTTATGGCGGCTTCGATACCTGCTATGGCATCTTCAAATACCACACATTCTGCAGGGGGAACGTTTAATGCTTCGGCGCCCTTTAAAAAGACTTCAGGGTCAGGCTTGGCTTTACTCACTTTGTTGCCGTCAATAACCGCGTCAAACAGGTTGGTTATCCCCACTTTCTCCAGTATCATGCCGCTGTTTTTGCTTGCGGAACCCAGGGCAATCTTTAAACCGGCTTCCCTGCAGGCCTCTACAAACTCTTTTGCCCCGGGCAAAATTTCGGCCGGTGTCATGTGGCTGATCATATCCACATACCATGCATTCTTTTTCGTCGCCAGCTCCTCCTGTTCGGCTTTTGTTTTGGCAATGCCACCCCATTGCAGGATCAGTTCAAGCGACCGCACACGGCTGACGCCTTTCAGCTTTTCGTTAGCTTCTTCCGAAAAATCAAAACCCAGTTCATTTGCCAGTCGCTTCCAGGCTTTATAATGATAAACCGCAGTATCAACAATCACTCCATCCAGGTCAAAAATACAGGCCTTAATTATACTCATATATGATTCGCAAATTTAATTAATTAGGTATTAGTTGATTACGTGCCGCGCACTACTACTTATTTTTATCAATTCCATAAATAATCAATCCAAAACACCTTTATCATTGATAATTCCTTAAAATCAGGGGTCTATGTAAATAATAATTTCACTTATACGCCTGATTTTTAGACTTTATCCGCTTATTTGATCAACTCCAATACCAGGGTTGACTTCCCCGGGATTGTTAAGTTCGCCACATTTACCACCTCATCCGTAATAACGTTTTTTGCCGTTTTAGCGCCGTTTATCCGTTCGGCATATCTTGTAGTTGTTGTCGCCTGCTCTTTGTCCCTGCTATTGTAAACTATCATCACTGTTTTTTTGTCATCGTACCTGAAATACACATAGATGCCGTTCTCCGGAATATATTGCATCAGCTTGCCTGTTTGTAATGCGGTGGTATTTTTACGATAGTTGGCCAGTTTACGCACATAGTTAAATGCTTCATTTTCAGCATTATTACGGCCGGCGGCGGTAAACTTATTTAACTTATCCCCTTTCCATCCACCCGGAAAGTCCGAACGAACCAGGCCATCCGGATTTGAAAAATTCTTCATCAGTATTTCATCACCATAATACATTTGCGGTACTCCGCGCATCGTCATCAGCATTGCCATGCCCGATCTGTATTTATTCATATCCTCACCCACCACCGAAAGAAAACGGCTCATGTCGTGGTTATCAAGGAAGATGGTATTTTTTGTAGCATCCTTGTACAGGAAATCCTGTGCCATAACAGCATAAAGGCGGTTTACACCTTCGGTCCATCCTTCATTGGCATTCAACGCATCGTAAACGGCCTCTTTCCACACACCGTCAGTTACACCGGGCAAGTGCGTATCAAATCCGCGGTTAACCGTATTACCTTCGGTAAAAAAAGCCTGGTTTGCCGCTGACCATACCAGCGTTTCGCCAAATATGGAAAAATGCGGAAACTCATTCTTTACATCCACCGCCCATTTTGACATATAAACCGGGTCGTTATAAGGGTAAGTGTCAAGCCTGAAGCCGTCAACCCCGGCATATTCAACCCACCAGATATGGTTTTGCGTTAAAAAATTCTGCACATACGGATTATTTTCGTTCATATCGGCCATACGCTGGTCAAACCAACCGTCGAGCATTTGCTTGCGGTCGGCAGGTGATGCGTGCGGGTCCATCACCGCAGCGTCCCTGAAATTCGATTTGGTGTATTTTGGCCACTGGTGTACCCAGCTTTTCATCGGCATATCGCTGATGGTATAGCCTTCGGTTCCCGCATGGTTATGCACAAGGTCCATTACCACTTTCATACCCATGGCGTGGCACTTTTCGACAAACTGTTTATAAAGCGCATTGGTGCCGTAACGAGGATCTATTTTGTAATGATCGGTAACAGCGTACCCATGATAAGAGGCGTGAGGTTCGTCATTTTCAACGGCCGGCGTTAGCCAGATGGCCGTTACCCCCAGGTCCTTCAGGTAATCAAGGTGATCCATCACCCCTTGTATATCTCCGCCGTGGCGGCCGAACATGGCGTCGCGGTGGATCCCTTGTTCGCGCATATTAGCGAATGAATCGTTGGAGGTATCGCCATTTGAAAAGCGATCAGGCATGATCAGGTAGATCAGGTCTTTATCGGTCACACCCTGGGCACGGCCCGAAGATGCATCGCGTTTTTTCAGGTCGTAGTTGTATGTTATAACCTTTTCGCCTGCTTTTTTAAATTTTATCGGGAACGTTCCCGGTACTGTACCTGAAAAAATGCGTAAATCGATGAATAAGTAATCAGGATTTTCAACTTTATGCACTGCAACCACCTTTACTCCGGGGTAGCTGAGCTCCACTTTGCGGGAGGCAATATGGTCGCCGTGGACGATCAGCTGCAGGTTGGGATTATGCATACCTACCCACCAAAACATGGGCTCTACGCGTTCCAGGGCAGGAATTTGCGCGAATGTGCCCATCGCCAGCAACAGGCAGCAGGCTGTAAAAAGTAAGGTTTTTTTCATATCAGGTTCTCTCTGAAAAATAATTGGGCGGCTTCAATTCTCCTTATCAACCGCGTGTCAAATTTAAAATAAAATTGATAGGATAAAGGAAAAAATTAAAATGTTTGTAGGTTGGAGTTGGGGAAGTCCGAAAGTCGGGAAAGTCCGGAAGAAAATTCAGTGTTATCAATGTGCAACTTATTTCGGTATATGACCGATACTGTCATTCAACATCACCAAAACACCGATAATCGCTGTTGCAAAAAAAGGAACGTACAAATAAAAAAGGAACTTGTTATAATTGGAGTTATAATTCGTCGCCATTTTCAGTACTTCCTTTTCGCAAGCGAATGCAATAATCCCGTGAAATACCGTGACAGTTCCTAATATTACTCTTAACCAGGCCCATGCCAAATGAGGAAAAAAATAATTAATAATGATGTATTCGGTCATCACATTTATTACTGCACATAAGCTCCTGGTTGATCGGTCACGAATACTGTTACCGGGATCAGATTTCGACATCAAAATCCTAAAGCAGCTAACATTTAAGTAAAAGATTATCCTTTTTAATATGCTGGCTTTAGTAATTGTTTCTAAAGGCTTGGTTTCTTCCATTTTTATTTAACAGCGACAATTGATCAGGCATACCAAGGTAAATCAAATAAACGGATTTAGCAATAAGTCGGATATTTCGTGTCACAACGTAGCAGGTCACTTTTAAACCGCAGGCATTTTTTTTATAAGTTTGGCCGCTTTTGGGGATTTCTTTTACTGTGGAAGCAAGAAAGTACTCTGACAGTGTTATTTGTTTCGTTGATTACAAAATAGAGCAAATACGGGAATTTTTTAATTTTTATAGCCCTGATATTTTTGTATCGTATTCTTAAAAATGGGTCATTTTCTAAAACACCATAAGTGATCTTTAATATGGTTATGAAGTTTAGTGGTGCATCTATGCTGTACAGCGCATAGTATTCAATCGCATTTTCTATTTCTTTTTGAGCCCTGGGCGAAACAATAATGCTATAAGCCATATTTTTTATTGAGCAGGTTTATAGATTCCCCGGCAGTAAGATAAGTTTTCTCGTCTTCCTTTAACCGTTCATCCAAAACGCCTTTCATTTCTGTTGTAAGCTCAAAATCGTCTTCATCTTCTTCCACTATAATAGTAATTGGTTTTGATTTAAATGTAGCTTTAATCGAATCTAAAATATCAGAATTTAGCTCTTGAGCAGATGTTAAATGATATGTCGTGTACATTATATTTTTATTTAGTTGTTTTTTAAAACGCCCTGTGCTTAGTTTATAAATATCAAATTTAAGCATTATTATCTTGATTATTAAAAAGTATACACGACAGCCGAAATTCCCAGTTTGGTGACGAGGTTTGAAACAACAGAAAGAAATTTCACTTTAATTGCGACTTCAAATTTCAACAACTTCGAACTTTCCCTCCCTGTCCCAGGCAATCTTTTTCCCGAAACCTTTGCTGCTGTCGGTCATTTTGATATGGTTGATCTGAATGGTCCAGATCTCGCCCTGCATTGCTAATGCCATCGGATGTTCTTTATGATAGTTAGCCGAGGCATGGGCAGCTAAAGGATGATCGCCTGCTAAAAGTTCGCCTTCAAATTGTATGCCCTGCACCAATAGGGTTTTTAATTTATCGGGCAATATCGTTCCGGCGACAAACGGGTTTTGCTTAATCAGTTTTGAATGCCGGGTGTCCGCCGATGATTTAAAATAAAGCAGGCCCAGCTCGCTGTTAAAGGCATAAAAGCAGTTAAAGCAATAAGGTTTGTTGTTCCCGTTGATGCAGCTGATGGTGGCGCAGGTTTGCCTGCGGGCAAATTTGATAATATCTTCGTTCATAATACTTTTATAATGTTTACCGGGCAGGCTTTCGCTACGTCGCGGCTTTGCTGCAGGTGACATTCACTTACCGAAATTATATAGGTATCTCTCTTTTCCTGCGACCGCAATAAGGTGGCTTTCCCGTCCTTCATGGACATGCGCCATAACTCGGGCTGCAGTTCAAAGCAGATATTGCAGCCAATACATTTATTGCGGTAATGAATAATTTTAGCCATTTGCAGCCTCCACTATCTTATACAGTTTATCCTGCCGGCCTACTTTTATGCCGAATGGAATGGTGATCTTGTCGCCTTTAACCGCTTCAGTACCTACCCTACCGTTTATAACCAGTTTTTGGGCTTTTTCTTTAACCATTCCGCAAAGCGGACCGGTAATCATCAGGGTATCGCCGGGTTTTATACTACCCGTTTCAACAGTAAATTCGGCAATACCTGTTTTAGGATAGTAATTACTGCCTTTGCCAACGTATATCTTCTTTTCGGTAGCCGCCGAACCCGGCTGGCTTGTCCATTCGCCCAGTTTGTGGCCTAAATAATAGCCCTCCCAAAACCCCCGGTTGTAAACAGTGGATAGTCGCCTCAGCCAGGCCTCAATTTTATCGGCAGTATAGTTCCCGCTTTCAAGGGCATCCAATGCTTCCCGGTAGCATTGGGTGGTTACATGCACATAGTCGGCGCCTTTGCTCCTGCCTTCAATTTTCAATACATCTACACCACATCTGATGATCTGATCAAGTACACCAATCGTACACAGATCTTTCGGCGACATAATATATTCATTATCTATCAGCAGTTCTTCCTGCGTTTCGGCATCTTTCACCAAATAAGGGCGACGGCAATTTTGCGTGCAGGCACCCCGGTTGGCCGAAGCATTTTGCGTATGCAGGCTCATATAACACTTGCCGGAAACGGCCATACATAAAGCGCCGTGAATAAATACTTCTATTTTGACCAGGTCGCCGGACACTCCTTTAATGCCCTTTCGCCTTACCTCGTTACAAATATCATGTACCTGTTTAAGGGTAAGTTCACGTGCCAGCACAATAACATCGGCAAAGCGCGAAAAAAACTGTACGGCTTCGATATTGCTCACATTGGCCTGGGTTGAGATGTGAAGGGGTATCCCCATCTGGCTGCACTGTTCAATTACCGCGAAATCAGATGCGATAACAGCATCTATGCCGTGTTTTTTTACTTCCGTTAAAATACTGCGCAGTAATTGCAGGTCGTGCCCGTAAATGATAGTGTTTAGTGTTAAATAAGCTTTTATATTATTTACCCTGGCAATATCTGCCACCCTTGCAATATCATCTACGCCAAAGGAATTAACGGATTTGGCCCGCATATTCAGCTGTTCTACCCCGAAGTAAACTGCATCAGCTCCGGCATTTATCGCAGCTTGTAAGCTATCAAATGAGCCAGCGGGCGACAGCAGTTCAATATTGTTCTTTTTCAATACCAGTTATTTTTAACGCGGCGAAATTATGCAATGTTTAGCGCCGGAAATATGACCGGCATCACAAGTCGGGATAAAACTTTAATAAAATTTGCGTAACCCAAAAGTTACGCATACATTTACGTAACCTTAAAGTTACACGTTATGCAACGCGACCTTGTTATTAAATGGTACCTGCCTCACCCGCCCGAAAAGGTATGGGAGTGCATTACCAATCCTGAACTTTTGAGCCGGTGGTTAATGAAAAATGATTTTAAGCCATCGGTGGGCCATCGCTTTAACTTCTATACCAAACCTATCCCTAAAATGGGCTTTGATGGTATTGTTTATTGCGAGGTAATGGAGATCATCCCAAACCAAAAACTGGTTTACACATGGAAAGGCGGTCCGCAGCCGGGTGTCATCAGCCTGGATACATTACTAACGTGGACATTGACCCCTGATGCCGGCGGCACCCGCCTGGTGCTTGAGCACACCGGGTTTAAAGGCTGGAAAAATTACCTTACCAGTATATTTATGGGGACAGGATGGAAGAAGCATATTACCCGGCGTTTTTTAAGTATTTTAAATGACATGACATGAGAGCAACCATGGACACTTTCCAGGCGATTGCCGACCCGAGCAGACGCGGGATACTGATGCTGCTGACAAAAGATAAATTATCCATTAATGCACTTGCCGGCAATTTTGAAATGAGCCGCCCGGCAGTATCCAAACATGTAAAAGTGCTTTATGAAGCAGGCCTGATCCTGATCAACGACCAGGGACGAGAACGTTATTGCGAATTAAAGCCCGAAGGCTTTGACGAAATAAAAAACTGGCTTATCTTTTTCGACAATTTCTGGAAAGACAAACTGCATAACCTCGAGCATTTATTAAACCAAATAAACCCTAATAATGAAATCGATTGAAATTATCTCTATCCCCGTTACCGACCAGCAACGGTCAAAGGAATTTTATGTAAAACTTGGCTTCACTATTTTAGCCGAAACACCCACCGGCGATGGCCAAACCTGGGTACAACTGGGTTTTAACGGGCACGATACCTCCGTCACCCTGGTCACCTGGTTTCCGCAAATGCCACCAGGAAGTATACATGGCTTTGTTATTAAAACCGATAGCCTTGAGCAGGATGTTGAAGAATTTACTGCAAAAGGCATCCATGTGGGACGAATCGACGAGACCCCGTGGGGCAAATTTATGGCGGTTAAAGACCCTGACGGGAACGTGCTGAGTTTCCACCAGTCCTGAGGCGGTTTTTGGGATTTGAAGACCTGATACGCTATGCACTTATTATAGGGTACCCTTCAAATCCCTCAAATTTTTTTCATTATGATGCATTGCGCTTCTGCATACTGATTCCTGCATCCGCTCGCCCGCGGCCCGGCCTAATATATATTTATCAAACCAGTTCTTCATGATATAATATCCCATCATAAATAAAAAATATTATTAATACCTGAACATTTTATTCGCTGCTGTCGTAAAAGCAAGCATTACAAAGATAAATTGAAGCCAATGAGGCTTTTACAACAATCAATAAAATGAAAACCAGGATATCAGCAATTATCATCATTGCAGCACTTTATTTTTCGTCATGCCATAAAGAAGCTTCTGTAAACCCGTTTATAGCAACTACCCAGGGCACACAACAGTTACCGTCAACAACCATTGTGCTGAACCAGGACACTTCAGGCAAAAAAGCCGATAGTACCAAGGGATACATTTGCGTTAAATTAGCGAAAGATTCTATCAATACCGATGGATTGATGATTTCCTTTAATCCAAAATCAACAGCAGCTTATTCCGGCGCGGAAGACGCCCGTTTTATGCAGGGATTCGGGATAGTAAGTTTTTCAAGCCTGTCAAGCGATAATGTACCTTTATCTATTAATACATTACCCATGGCAAGCCACGGAACAAGTGTAAAATTGGTGGTAAACGCCACTAAAAAAGGAGAGTATAAATTATCCATCACCAAAATACAGGCAATTCCGGCAAATTATGATATATGGCTGATAGACAAATTTAAAAAGGATTCACTGGATTTTCGCCACTATCCTTCTTATTTGTTTAACATGACCACAGATACCAATTCATACGGAAGCAACCGGTTTACCCTGGTTACCCGCCTGCACCACTAGGATCCCTCCATAAAATTAAAATAACAACAGGATTGCCTTAACAAAGGGTGATCCTGTTTTTATTTAAAACAATTTAATTCATTATCTGTCTGAAAGCAGGGTTTGTCCGAAACCGTAAAGCAAAATGAAAACTATTGTTACATCTCTACTTTCTATGATCTGGATCTCAGGGTTTGCCCAAAAGCCATTGACTGTTCAGCCGGCAAAATTGAGCTATGCTTTTAGCAACCTGGGTAAAAGGGACACCACCATTGAATCTGACACTTCAAAAGAGAACAAAGAGCCACAATATTTTTATCTTTCGGCCTTTACAAATGTTTTTGTAAACACAAAAGGTGGTGCCGCCAAAAGGTTTGCGCCGGCTGTAGAGTTCGGCCGAACTTATGGTATTTTTGATATAGGCCTGGCAACAGGAAAATTAAACGAATTAAGGGGTAATGATTCAGCGCGGTATATTGAGTTAAGACCGACAATAAACGTATTTTCCAAAGGCCGGTTTGCTGAATCTCTTTGCCTTGGTGCCGGGTATGTACTAAGCGCCAAACAAGCGTTAATGTCCGAAATTTGTAATGGTATTAATTTTAACGTAAGTACCACGTTTGCCATTGCTATAGTGCAGGGCTACGTATTTTTTGATGGCACCAACAGCAACCGCAACGGCCAATATATCGGCATCAATTTAACCTACAACTTTCTGAAACCGCATAGCGTTAACAAACAGCGTAAAAAGGAAGCTATTTTAAGCGACAAATAACACCCGGTACACTGGTCATTTACCATCGTTTACAGCATCACCCTGTAATTCCATTTTACTTTTGCCATAGTTAAAACTATATTCAATGGTTGCGTTAAGCGCTTGCCCGTTAAAATGGCAGGTTATGGTTTCGGTATGCGGACTTTCGATATAACGAAGTTTAAACTGTAATGCGCTGTCAAGGCCCACCGCAGTGCAGCTGCCATCAACTTTATAAGGCAGCAATAGCGAAAAATCTTCCTTTGCACCGTTAAGCAGGCTTGGCCCGTTCATGCTGGTTTCGCCGGGCAGCCATTTTCCGTTACCAAAATCAAGGTCATACGTAGTTGAATCAATTTTCAGGCCCAGCTTGTAAACCGTACCATCATAGTGAAACGATATAGATTTGATATGCAGGCTATTGGGCTTGAGCGCAAATGTACCTTCATGAACTGGAATCTTTGGATCAGTTTTTCCCGCCGGGGGCAGGCTTAAGTTTGCCAGATGGTTGCTCAAATCTTCGTCAGCCTTTTTATTAATTGTTAATGGTTGTTTATGCATAGCAGGCAGTAAATATCTCCATACCAGGTTCAACTCTCCTTGCATATCGGCTGATTCTGATGTGATGGCTATCACCGCATCCTGGTCGGGCATTACAATAATGTACTGGCCAAAGGCCCCATCCGCCCTGAAAGCATTGTGCCGGCAGCGCCAAAACTGGTAACAGTACCCCTGCATCCAGTCGCTTGAGTCTTTTTTACTTTGTGCTGCGCCCGGCGCCTGGTCTATCTTAAAAGTAGTTGCTTCCTCAACCCATCCTTTTGGCAACACTTGTTTACCGTTCCAGATGCCTTTTTGCAGGTAAAGCTGGCCCATTTTTGCCAGGTCCTCTGTTTTTACACGCAGGCCCCATCCTCCGGTATTAATGCCTTGTTTGTCTGCCTCCCAATCCATACCGGTAATACCCAGCGGGTCGAACAATCTCGGTTTCAGATAATCTACCACTTTTTGCCCGGTAACTTTTTGAATAATGGCCGATAGCGTATAAGTAGCCATGGTGTTGTACAGGAATTTGGTGCCCGGCTCATTTTTAATGGGCGTAGCCAGGAAAGATTTTACCCAATTTGCGCTGGTGAACGGAATTATGGAAGTAGGGTCAGGATCCTGGCCGACACTCATCGTCAGCAGGTCTTTGATAGTGAGCTTCGCCAGGTATGGTTTCACCGTATCAGGCAGGCTTTCAGGAAAAAAGGAGGTTATCTTATCATGAATTGAAAGCAGCTTTTCGTTGATGGCAAAACCTACTGCGGTTGAAGTAAAACTTTTACTGCAGCTGTAAAGGCTATGCCGCAGATCAGGCCGGTACGGGTTCCACCAGCCCTCTGCCAGCACTTTGCCATGGCGCAATATCATGATACTGTGAAATTCATGCGTGCTTCGACTCACCGCAGTTAAAAAACTATCTATACCGCCGGCGGATACACCTTCGGTTTCGGGCAGGCTATGCGGGAAAAAAGTGGTCTTTTGCGCGTAGGCCGAGCTGCCGCCCAGCAATAATAACAGCGCAAACCAGTTGAAATATGTTTTGCTTAATTTAAGACAAGATAAAAAATGTCGTTTTAAAACCCGGCGATTTAATGAAAACATGGCGATAATTTTATTGCTTATAATTGAGGTGAATTTAACAACTTTACCGAATTATTTTAAATCGTTTAAAATTATTGTGGACGGCAAACGGCTGTTAAGACGGGTTAAAGCGTATTGTTGAAGGCTTTAGCGCTAAGCTGTATACCATGCTCATAAATTCGTCAATCTCAAAGGGCTTTATGATATAGCCATCGGCACAGCTTTCTATAGCCAGTTCCTTGAGGTTTTTAAATGCCGAATAAAGTATCACCGGGATGTTTTGCGTTAAAGGTGACGCCTTAAGTTCAAGGCATATTTCGCTACCAAGGTCACCGCCCAAAAAATAGTCAAGTATAATAATGTCGGGAGTTATCCTTGCTATTTCGTCAAAAGGTATTCTTTTGTATGATTTTAAGACGGTAAAATCCGACTCCGAAAACATGGTTTCCACCAACTCTACCAGGGCAGGGTCGTCTTCAAGAATCAATAGTTTTTTCATTTATGTTAAAAGTCAAACCTACAATATTTATTTTATGTTAAATATTTTATTTATTACTAAATATTAGATCTATTAACAAAAGTCAAAAGACATATCAAACAATAAAAATTATTTCCCCCAAATCCCCCCAACCGGCGGTGCAACTACATTATCCGTAATTGTTAAACCGTACATCGACTCCAGCGTGTGCAATATATTGTAATGATTCACCTGGCCCTTGTACTCACCCTGTATAAGCTTCGCTCCATAAAACAGGGTGGGGATCCTGTTTTCATTTTTGCTTACATAGTCGTCCTCATCAAAAGTAACTATCAGTAAACTGTTATGCTTTTTGGCCCACTGGGCATACTCATCCAGGTGTTCCTTTAGCCAGGTATCGCCGCGGCGTATGGCATTGGCATCGCCCGACAGGCCAATATTATGCATGTCATAATCCATATCGGGCACCACAAAAGCAACCGTGGGCAGCCTCGTAAAATCTTTCGGAAAATCAGTCACCGGCACACTGCATGACAGGGGGATACAGTTAACACCAGTTCCCAGCCAATTTACCCATGGCGTATGTTTACGGGCATACAAATGGCCAATAGTAACACTGCTGCTCAGAAAAGTGCAGCCCAGGTAGCCCGCCTTTGGCATGGTTTGGGCGTATCCTTTAAAAGTAAGGTGCTTATCTATTAAAGCTTCGCCCAGATTGGGGGTTTTAAAAGGTGTCTTTCCCTCCAGGCATTCATCGCCGGTAACACCCTGCGTACTGCCCGAAAACAGTGCCAGGTAATTAGGCTGGCTGGGATGCCCTATACCATGCGAATTGGTAAATAGCACGCCGCCTTTAGCCAGCTGATTAATATACGGGGCGTTGGCCGAACCAATCAACTCGTGATAGGCATGGTTCTCTTCAATCACCACAACCACATGATCGTACTGGGGGATATCATTCTGAGGCTGGGGCGCAAACAGCGAAAAGATTGCCGCCAAAATGGCTGTATTGGTTTTTATAAAATTCATTTGTAACCTTAACAAGGAATAAGGATAGCATTTTGTTTTTGTCACGCTGGTCCCACTTTTCCCATCCCATTTTTGCGCGGGATAAATGGAATAAAAGCCTGTTTCGTAACCCTCTGGCTGCCTAAAAAGTGTTAGTGCACTTTTTTATTTCAACTGTTTTTGCCCTAAAGGTAAAAACAGTTGGAAACACCCGGAACAACGGGTGCCAGACTGAATTTCCATGTATGCATCAGCGGCCAAACTCAAAGCGCCAGGTTGTCAACCAGCTTCAAAAAACTATAGGTGTCAAAAGGTTTAGTAATAAAACCGTTTGCCGAGCTAACTTTTTCGAGGCTATCAAGATCATAATGGCCCGAACATATCAAAACCGGGATATGCTTTATTTGTTCGTTGGCCCTTATTTCGGCGTAAAGTTCTGTACCGTAACCGTCATTATAATAATGATCCAGTACAATGATGTCAGGATTAATTTCGGTGATCATTCCGGCATTCACCTGCTCCGGTGCCTTAATTACTTCATATCCTGAATTTTGATACATGATTTCGATGATCTCGATCGTGTCTTCATCATTTTTTACAAGGAGTAATTTTTTCAACTGATCAGGGTATTAAGGGTTTTTAAATTGGTGGTGAAATATCGGCGAAATTTATCAATAAATATGTATTAGCTTATATGACAATGGTCACTTATTGATTTTTTTTATTTATCACCTGTCTTTATAAATAATTTTAATAAGAAAGCAAGCCGCGGCATTACAATAATTTATTTTACAAGGCCAGCAAATTAACCATGTCAATAAAATAATAAAGATCAAATGGCTTGGAAATAAAGGCATTAGCAAAGTTTGTCGTAGCCAGCTGTTCGACATGATTACTTGCCGAATAGAGAATTATGGGAATGTGTTTTGTTGAACTGTTCATCTTGATCTCGAGGCACAAGTCGCCGCCGAATCCGTCATCCAGTAAATGATCCAAAATAATAATATTAGGGTTTATATGGGCTATTTCGTCAATACTTAATTTTCTTGCTGATTTCACCACGTTAAAGGTCGAGTATTCATACAATGATGTTATAATGTCAACCGTGTCTGTATCGTTCTCAAAAATTAGTAACGTCTTCACTTTCAGTGTATCTATGCTTTTAATTACAACTAAATTAAGTTTCTTCAACAAAAGGCAAATAGTATTGTTTAATAATTATTCAGATAATTGATCAATATACTGTATCACCTAAATAAGTTAACTTTTAGCAAAATTTTTATTCTTTTACTACATAAATTAAGAACTATTTGATGCAAGATCGACTAACAGATTATTTATCAGTATCATCATTAATTGCGGTATAGCAGCCACTCAAAAATGGGATGGAACAAGCGGGATAGCTCGGAAAAAAACTTTCGTAAACCTATCTCTCTATTTAACCCATCAAATTAAAATCTTCCTCTTCATCAAAAAACCATCTCCATTTTTCCTTATCTTGGCTCAATAAAATTCCTGCAATGAAGTTTTTCTGGGCTTTTTCTTCGTTAATTGTAACCATAGCTTTAATTTGGTTCCTTTCGGCTGTCAGAGTTCTCGGCGGTCCGCCCTTCGGCGCGTTCCTTAACCCTTCAACCGGTTTCTGGCAAAATGCCGAAAGCAAAAACATCCTGCCTGCCGAAAACTTAAAGATCACCGGTTTGCTGGATGAGGTTACCGTTCAGTACGATGATCACCGTATCCCGCATATCTTCGCCAAAAACGACCACGACCTTTACCTGGCGCAAGGCTTTATCACCGCCCGCGACCGTCTTTGGGAAATGGACATCCAAACCCGCAGTGCATCAGGCCGCCTTGCCGAAATTGTGGGGCCAAAAGCTTTGGACATCGACCGCTACCACCGCCGTATGGGCATGGTTTACGGCGCCGAAAACAGCCTGAAAGGCATCATGAAGAACCCGGTATCAAAAATGGTAGTGCTGGCCTATACCGAAGGGGTGAATAGTTATATCCATTCGCTTGCGCCAAAAGATTACCCGCTGGAGTTTAAACTGCTGAATTACGAACCCGAGGAATGGCAACCCATTAATTGCGTTTTCCTGCTTAAACTGATGTCGGAAACGCTGGCTGGCGGCTCGGACCAGTTTGGATTGACCAACGACCTGAAACGCTTTGGGGCCAAAGATGTGAATGACCTATTCCCGGATTATCCCTTCCACGAGGACCCGATCATCCCGGCAGGCACCAAATGGAACTTTAAACCGCTGCCTATTCCGCAGCCATCCAAAGGCTTTACGGCCCAGATGACCGAAGGTATCAAAACAAAAGAAATTGTGCCGGGCATAGGCAGTAATAACTGGGCCATTAGTGGTAGCAAAACCGCTACCGGCTACCCTATTTTAGCCAATGATCCACACCTCAATTTAACTTTCCCTTCTATTTGGTACCAGGTGCAAATGTCGTCGCCAACGGTTAATGTTTGCGGGGTATCCTTACCGGGTGCGCCGGGGGTGGTGATCGGTTTTAACCAGAAGATCAGCTGGGGCGTTACCAATGTGGATGCCGATGTGCTGGATTGGTACCAGATCAAATTTAAGGACAACACCAAAAAAGAATATTGGTACAACAACCAATGGAACAAGGTTAACAAGCGTATTGAAACGATAAAAGTATTGGGCGAAAAGACAGTAATTGATACCGTGCTGTACACGGTACACGGCCCGGTAGTTTATGATAGTTCGACCGAAAAAACTGCGGGTCATCATGAAAATATCCCTGTAGGCGATGCGTT
The DNA here is from genome assembly GCF_002355435.1 of Mucilaginibacter gotjawali. Lineage (NCBI taxonomy): Bacteria > Pseudomonadati > Bacteroidota > Sphingobacteriia > Sphingobacteriales > Sphingobacteriaceae > Mucilaginibacter > Mucilaginibacter gotjawali. Next base: position 1,592,718 of record NZ_AP017313.1, on the reverse strand, counting down.
AAGGTGGATAGCGCACGATGAATCGGACGAGTTTATGTGTTTTTACCTGCTTAACCGGGGTAAGGATTATAACGACTATCGCAAGGCCCTCACCTATTTTACCGCGCCCACACAAAACTTTATTTTTGCAAGCAGCGATAAGGACATCGCCATAACACCAAACGGCAAGTTTCCCTTAAAATATAAGGACCAGGGCAAGTTTGTGCTGGATGGCAGCGACCCTGCCGACGACTGGCACGGCTGGATCCCCTACGACCAGAACCCAACGGTTAAAAATCCGGCACAGGGTTTTGTACGCTCGGCGAATGAGTCGCCTACCGACCCATCCTACCCATACTATATCAACTGGCGCTACGAGCAATATTACCGGGGCAAGCGCATCAGCGATAAGCTAAGCGCCATGCAGCATGCCACAGTTGACAGTATGCGCCTGATGCAGATGGATAATTACAGCATTTTAGCACAGGATGTATTGCCTGCGATGCTGAAATACATCGACCCAACAAAACTGCATGCCGACCAGCTAAAGGCCTATAACATAATTAAGGTATGGGATAAACACTATGCCGCCAATGCCATAGGAGCAAGCATATTTAACAAATGGTGGAACAAATTTTACGATACCACCTGGGCCGTTAATTTTGACGATAACAAGGTTTATTTAAAAATGCCGTCGTACGATCGTACCGAGCAACTACTGCTCACTGAGCCCATCTCCAAATGGTTTGATAATCCGGCTACGCCGCAAAAAGAAACCTGTGCCGATATTGTTAACCTGGCATTTACCGCCACCATCGACGAAATGCTGCACAAATATGGCAGCCCCGGCGCAAAATGGCAATGGGGCAACGTCAAAGACACCTTTATTGACCATTTGGCCAGCTTACCAGGCTTTGGCACCGGGCAGTTTTTTACCGGCGGTACGGGCGGTGTTATTAACGCATTGAGGAATAACAACGGCCCATCATGGCGCATGGTGGTACAAATGGGGCCAACGGTAAAGGGCTATGGTGTATTCCCCGGTGGTGAATCGGGCAATCCCGGCAGCTTTTTTTATAACGATATGTTTACCACCTGGCGGGATGGCAAGCTGAATGAATTGTTATTTTTAAATTCGGCTGAGGAAAAATCTAAACGGATAAAAACGACTTTAACGCTTCGGTAACAATTAATAATTAGCAAAATAATGTTTAAACGCAGAGGGCGCTAAGAAGACGCAAAGAGCACAGAGCGATAAAATTATTAAAACTCAGCGCTCTTTGTGCCTCCGCCGTATCGCTGCGTTAAAATTAAAAAATGATAGTTGTATAACGTGATTTACAATACCCAATAAAATTTGATTCTATGCTTTTTTTGATCATCCTGATATTATCATTTGCCGGCGGTTATTTTTTACCCTGGTGGATAGTGGCCATAGCGGCCTTTGGCGCAGCCTTTTTTATCGGTAAAACCCCTGCACGGTCTTTCTGGTCGGGTTTTGCGGCCGTATTTATCGGGTGGACGGTGCTTGCCCTGTTTAAAAGCATCCCCAATGACCATATCCTGGCCAGCCGGGTAGTGCTGTTGTTCCCTTTACCCCATAACTGGATCTGGTTGCTAATAATAACAGCTGTGATAGGTGGTTTGGTTGGTGGGATGTCAGCTTTATCGGGGGTATTATTAAAAAAGGCAGTGTCGAAAAGTGATCAATAAAACTCCTGTTCCCTATGCTATCTGAAGAAGAAATCATTACAACACTCGACTATTCCAACTCAAGCGGTTACTATTCACATTTTACTTCGCTTGGTCATCCATACTCCTATTTAATAGATTGCCGGCTCAATGTTTTTAAGGGAGATAACGACCGGTGGGCTATTGCTATTGAACGATTGGGTTACAACCCACGCGGCGCAAGGATTGACCTCGAAATAGATTATTTTGGAAATTGCCTGGTAAACCAGGAGGAAGATAACGGGCAACTGACAAACACGCACAGGTTTTACCCTATTGACGATGATAGCTATTTTGATAGCATTGAGGAACCCTGCATTAAACCCGATGCAACACACTGGCTGGTACGAGGCTTAAAAGTACCCTTAAGCACTAATAAGCAGGATTACCTGGATAAAGATATTGAGTTAAAAGAATACGAACCAGGGGAGATTAATATTGAAGAAGCAGGCAGGTTGGTAATAATTAGCCATCGGGTTACTTTTAGGGCGACTGACGAAGAACTCTACACCTCTATTCCGGCAGATCTAAAAAAAATATTGGTGCTGGATGAATGGCACCATAAGGATTTTAACGAGATAGACGAACCGGCTATGACTGATGAGCAACTAAAATTAATTTGGGAACTCAACCGCAAAAACTATGAGATCATGGGGATGACATTGGAAACATTGACTTTTATGACCCGTCAGCAGGAGAATAGTAAAACAGATTACAACATACAACAGTGGGAAGAAAACAGGCCAGGCTCCTACGAAACCTGGCCTATGCTGGCAAAAGTTATTGCTACGGGGGATACCTCTCATTACAAGCCAACGTTAGCACCAAATACACACTGGACTAATTGGCCCGATTCGGGATCGCTGTAAAACTTTACAGGCTGATTAGTCTTGTTCCATCCCTCTTAGGGTTTTTTTCAACTCCCTAACCGCGTCTGAATCATTCTTCTCCATTCCAAAAATATCTTCGGAACTAATGTCTGATCCGTAAAAATTGGCATTGGCTTTTTTATCGATACCCAAATTTGAGCCATTGATAGTGATACCGGCAAACAGGCCGCGGCTGCGCGAGTAGGAATACACTTCGGCTTTCATAGCATAGTCGGTATTGGCCGATGTACTGCGACCGACCGGGCCGGCTGCCGCCGAAGCATCGCCACCGATGGTAAAGTCGCCATTTTTCACTTTGGTGAGTACGCCTTTATGACGGAAGATCATCACCAGGTCAACCGACTGAACACCAATCTGGAAGCCGAAACTGCCACCTGTAAGCGTGATGAAAACAGGGTCGCTCCATTTGCCATTGCCAAGTTTAACCATGGCAATACCACGGCCACGTTTACCGCCAACCACAAAGCCGGCGTTTAACAGTTCGGGTACGATAACGATCCCTTCGCAATCTTGTATCAGGTCGTGCGGGATGCTTTCTTTCATCTGGTCAAAATCTTTTAAAACATTGGTTGCGCTGTGTATCTTTTCAACCTCCTTACTTTGGTCTGTTGTGGCAGATACTGTTACAAATAACAGTGTCAGCAAGGCTGGCATCAGCAAAAATCTAATCGTTTTCATGGGTTATTTTTATTAAAATTCGGGTGCAAAAATAATTTTTATATCGATGTAATAACCCTGTAAACGAACAGATGTTTGCATTTATTGGCCTCCATTTTAATTAAATCTTTCAATTTGGCATATATAACAACAGGCCTCGGCGTTACGGGCATGCAGGTATTCCACTTCCGGATGGGTGTCAAAAATAGCTACAATCAGCTCATCCACGTCAGCATCGCCAACCAATTGCGTAAAAGCCATTTGCTGGTTTTTATTATAACCAATAAGCGTTAAAGGGAAGCTTTTCTTGTTGGCCTTAATTTCGGGCGGGAAGCGGTGGATATCGCTATATTCCTCTACATTTTCGCTGTTGATAAAAACCGGGCCGGGCTGGTTGTAGGTATTATCAATAGCGAAAGGGCTGTGGGTAAACACCATACGTTTATCAACTCCTTTAACAAATGGTTTTAATGACACCCTGCAGGGCCCCGCTCCTGAAGCCACCTTTTCAGTTACCTGGTGTCCGAAATCATCTTTCATCGTCTGCCTTATCCTTTGTGCATAAGCTTGGGATAATGGTACAATTTTAAATTTATTCATGTTTTTTACTGTTTGATGGATCAAAATTCAACATAAAAAACACCCCCAAAAACCCGGAACTTGCTAACCTTTTCTTCACCTAATTTTCAAATCTTCAAATTCATCAATTTTCAAATCAAAACCTCCCTATCTTTGTCCCAATGAACAGGCAGCAGGTATTTTCTATCAGTAATGAGCAACAATTTAATGATGCCGCCTTACAAATGTTTCAATACCAGGCAAAAGCCTGTCCTGTTTACCGGAGTTTTATTAAGGGCTTGAATATTGATCCAAAAGCAGTTAATGCTGTAAACGATATTCCCTTTTTGCCGATTGAGTTTTTTAAATCGCATGCTGTTTTAAGTTCCGCCGAGCCGGTTGACGTTATATTTACCAGCTCTGGCACTACCGGAATGATTACCAGCAGCCATTATGTAAGCGATGTAAACTGGTATACCGACAGCTTCAGGGCCGCTTTTAAGTTGTTTTATGGCGACATTGAGCAATACACCATCCTGGCACTGCTGCCCTCCTACCTGGAGCGCGAAGGATCGTCGTTAATTTACATGGCCGATGACCTCATCAAACAATCAAATAACCCGGATAGCGGTTTCTTTTTGTACGATCATGATCAACTGTTTCAGCAATTAAAAAAGCAGCAGGATGCCCATAAACCAACCCTGCTTATTGGCGTAACCTTTGCCCTGCTTGATTTTATTGAAGCCTATAAAGTTGATTTTCCTGAACTGATCGTGATGGAAACAGGCGGCATGAAAGGCCGCAGAAAAGAAATGATCCGCGAGGAACTGCACGAACAATTGTGCCGGGGCTTTGGTGTTAATGCCATACACTCGGAGTACGGCATGACGGAATTATTATCACAGGCCTATTCAAAAGGAGAAGGCATATTCAATTGCCCGCCATGGATGCGCATTATTACCCGCGATACCAACGACCCGATGAGTATCGTCACAGGTGGCAAGGCTGGCGGCATCAATGTTATCGACCTGGCAAACATCAATTCATGCGCCTTTATCGCCACGCAGGACCTTGGCAGGGTTTATGCTGATAACTCATTTGAAGTATTAGGGCGGTTTGATAATTCCGACATCAGGGGATGTAATTTACTGATCGCCTAAAACTTAACTTGCAACTAACATAATATTCTTATTTTTGCCCAAAGCATTAAAATAAAACCATGATAGATAAATTTTTGACAGAAGAACAGGACCCCAAAGCAGTTGAAAAAGTTTATTCGCGCCTTAACGACCTGCTAACTACAGGCGAAGAGATCATATACATAGCAGTTCAAAAAAAGCCCATCGTTAATTTATTTCCGGATTGCGTGGCGCTAACCAACAAGCGCATCCTGATATTCACCCCGGGCAATTTGGGGCTTACATTAAAATTTGTTGATTTTGTTTGGAAAGATATTATTGATGTTTTCACTAAGGAAGAGATCATAGGCGCTATCTTCAGTGTGCGTACAACAAACGGCGCCGAAATGGGGGTTGATTACCTGCCAAAAGTACAAGCCCGCAAACTATACCAATACGCACAGGAACGCAAAGAAGCCGAGCGTGAGGCCCGCCGCTTGCGCGACCTGGAAGAGAAACGTGCAGAATCGGGCGCTGTTCAGTTTGATAATGCCGCCCGTGCCATCGCGCAGCAACCAATAGCTCCCGTTGCTCCGATACCAGAACCGGAACCTGTACATATTCCTGCACCCGTTGTACAGGAAGCACCAAAACCAGATGAGTTAACCGAAAAATTGAAAAAATTAAAGATGCTGTTTGATAACGGCCTCATCTCGCAGGAAGAATATAACCATAAGAAACTGGATTTATTGAGCGACTTGTAGGAAAGTTTATTAGTTCAATGGTTCATTAGTTCATTGGTAAAACGTTATGGCTGACATGCAACCAATAAACTAATGAACCATTGAACTAATGAACCATTGAACTAATGAACCAATTAAACCAGCCTTTCGTCAAAGTCAAACGATTCCGATTTTAATATCCTCACTTTTTTCATCGCCGGATGCTGCGGGTTAAGCAGGTAATTATGCTCCATAGGCACAATGGACGAAGGCATTTTCATTAATAAATATTGCTGATCTTTCAAAAACTCGTCGCCAATGCGTTTTAAGGCGACGGGGCCTGCTACGTCTTTCCAGTTAGCGGGCATGGCTTCAATATAGATTTGTTTTATGCTATTGTCGGGCACTTCTATTTCTACCAGGCAATAGCCGTCGGGGATCATAAGGGGTGGCAGATGAACCAAAACTTCCAATACAGCCAGGGAGCGGGATGATGCGAGGTAGATGGCATCTTTACCTTCGCTGTTCCAGCGGCCGCCATATAAACGTGCGCCGGTACCGCTAAGGTCATTGGCATAATTACATTTGGTGATGCGGTAAAGTACCATCAGGCAAAAATACCGTGCTCAATACGGCCAAGCTCCTTGAAAACCATATCAAAACCGGCAGAGGTATCCAGCATGGCAACTGGTGCTTCGCCGTTAAAAACAAGGCTGGGTGCTTTTATCCATAGCTTAAACTTATCAATGGAGCCGAATACTTCTTCGCCGCGGGTATACAGGCGGGCAAGCTCAACAGCCTTTTCGGCGTACTCAGTTTTTATAATTTCGTTGTCATCATAACGCTGTAAAGTGCGCTCAGAAATATGAAGGATATAAGCTAACTCCTGCAGGTTTAAGGATATTTTTTTAGCAAGCGACATTAATACCCGTTTGGAAAAACCCTGCCGCGCAAGCTTAATGATATCCAGATCATTAGAGAGGCTTACGCTATTGCCGCCCAATAAATTATAAAACGGATTTGAAGAACCAGCAGTAACATAAGCTACCATTGGTTCACTTGCAATATTTTTGATATTTGCTTTTTTATACGACATTAGTACAAATATAAGTACCATTTGTCGTATTTGCAAATTATTCAGCAATAATTAAAAAGTAGTTTTTCTTTCCTTTTTGGGCTACCAGGTACTTGCCGTTTATCAATGTATCTGTAGTATAAATATCGTCAACCGTAGCAATTTTAGCCTTATTGATAGATGCGCCGCCAGCCTGTATCATCTTTTTGGCCTCCCCTTTTGAAGCAAATACCGTGGTATGCACTGCTAAAAGATCCGCTATGTTAATACCTTCTTCCAGGTTAGCTAATTTAACAGTGTGATTAGGTACCCCGTCAAATAAGGCAAGCACTTCTGCATCGCTCAATTCATTTAAAAACTCAATACCTGTATTGCCAAATAAAAACTCGGAAGATTTAATAGCTTTTTCATATTCAGCTTCGCCATGTACGCGGATGGTGATATCTTTTGCCAAAGCTTTTTGCAATGTACGCAAATGCGGTGCTGCGTCCTGTTCTGCTTCAAGGCCTTCTATAGTTTCTTTATTGAACAGGGTAAAGATCCTGATATAGGTTTTAGCATCAACATCACTGGTATTCAACCAAAACTGGTAAAATTTGTAGGGTGAAGTTTTTTCAGCATCAAGCCAGATATTGCCGCCTTCGGTTTTGCCAAACTTGCTGCCGTCTGATTTTTTGATCAATTGGGTAGTTAACGCAAAAGCTTCGCCGGCATCTTTACGGCGGATCAGTTCGGTACCGGTAACAATATTACCCCATTGGTCGCTGCCGCCCATTTGGAGAGCGCAGTTATGGTTTTTCCATAAATAGTAGAAGTCATACCCCTGAACCAACTGGTAAGTAAACTCCGTAAACGACATACCGGTATCGCCATTGATGCGGTTCTTCACCGAATCTTTGGCCATCATATAATTAACGGTAATATGCTTGCCGACATCACGTATAAAATTCAGGAAGGTAAATTCTTTAAACCAATCGTAATTATTTACCATTTGGGCACTGTTGGCACCACAGTCGAAGTTTAAAAACTTCTCCAGCTGGCCTTTAATCCCCGCCAGGTTATGCTGTAAAGCTTCCTCAGATAATAAGTTACGCTCAGCTGATTTTCCCGAAGGATCACCTACCATACCGGTAGCCCCGCCAACCAGGGCAAATGGTTTATGCCCCGCCAGCTGAAAGTGGATCAGCGTCATGATCTGTGCCAGGCTGCCTACATGCAGCGAATCGGCAGTGGGATCGAAGCCGATATAGCCCGAAACCATACCCTTATTCAGCAGTTCTTCAGTACCGGGCATAATATCATGCAATATGCCCCTCCAGCGTAATTCTTCAACAAAGTTCATATCAATATCTTTTCCTGAGCCGGTAATTACCGGGACGCCAAAGATAAAAGAATATTGATATAGGATTTCACCGATTGGAAAAATGATTTCACCGATTCCAGTCTCATCAATATTTAAAAAATAGAACTGCCCATAACGAATTTAAAATCTGCAGAAAACGCATGATCAGTATAATCCAAAAATCATAATCGGTGTAATCAATTTTAAAAATCGGTGAGATCCCAAAAAACAATCGGTGTAATCCCGACATCAAATCAGTGTAATCTCCAAATCAAATCAGTGAAATCATTTTTAAATAATCGGTGAAATCCTAAATATTTACTATTTTGCAAAAAAGGCCTATGAATTTTTTGTCGCACTTTTATTTCGACCGGGATACTGCCAACTGCTATATGGTTTTAGGTACCGTTATGCCCGATCTGTTAAAAAATGCCGACAAAACAGTGATCATTCATCCCGAAAAGCTTAGCCACAACGATCACAACGTAAATTCCATCATCAACGGATGGAACAAACATTTGCTGGTGGACCGCTATTTTCATTCTTCAGATTTTTTTTTAACCCACTCGCACCAGTTAAAAATAAAACTGCTTCCCGCTATGGTTGGTTCGCCGGTAAAGCCATTCTTTTTAGGCCATATTGCGCTCGAGCTTATCCTGGACAACCTGCTGCTAACCACCGGAAAAGTAACAGCAGATGGCTTTTATGATCACCTTGACGGCTGCAAGACACCTGTTGTTGATGAATTTTTAACATCGTCAGGATTAAAAAACACAGGTTTATTTTTTAAATTCTACGATGATTTTAAAAAGAGCAAATACCTGTACAATTATGCCGACACAAAACAAATTGCCTATGCCTTGAAAAGAATTTGCATGCGGGTATGGAAAGACCCGTTTACGGCTGAAAATGAGGCGGCGATGAACGGCATTTTAATGGCTTACCGGGCTTGCCTTGCTGAAGATTTCATGTCGATTTTTGAAGAAATAGAAAACAAAATGAGTTTTTCCTATTAGCTGCCTGGTGTTATTTACAATAAGGTAAATGAATTGAAATCCACTTCGATTGGTACAATTTCGATGCTCATCGCTGTTTCTCTCCTGAAAAATAGCAAAAAAAGCTGAAAAAACGGTCAAAATCAACCAAATATCCCTTTTTAACTTCAAATAAATTTTTATCAAACAAAATTATATCTCTACCTTTGCAGTCCCAATTAGAAAATTGGGAAAAGGAGAAAATTTATTTAATGGCAAAAAAACAGGAAGCAGAAAAAGAACTTAAAGCTAAGGAAGCTGAACTCGACGTAGTTACAGCTACTCAGGAAAAGGAAACTATTGAATCAGAGGCTGATTCAATTTCGATCGAAGAGATCAAATCAAATGTTACATCTTCAAATGTTGACTTTGATTGGGACGCCGATGAAAAAAAATTCGGCAATTACAGCGACTCAGACCGCGAGAAACTTGAAAAAATGTACGACGGAACTTTCAGTTCTATCACAAAAGGCGAGATCATCACCGGTACTGTTGTAAATGTAAATAACAAAGATGTGGTATTGAACATCGGATTTAAATCTGACGGTTTGGTATCTGTATCTGAGTTCCGTGATACACCTGATCTGAAGATCGGTGACACTGTTGAGGTTTACGTTGAATCGCAGGAAGATGCTAACGGTCAGTTAGTATTATCACGCAAACGCGCTAAAACTCAAAAATCATGGGAACGTATTAATTCTGCACTCGACAATGATGAGATCATCACTGGTTTTGTTAAGAGCAGGACTAAAGGTGGTCTGATCGTAGACATAATGGGCGTTGAAGCCTTTTTACCAGGTTCACAAATCGACATTAAACCTATCAGGGATTATGACGTTTATGTGGGCAAAACAATGGAATTCAAAGTTGTTAAGATCAACCACGAGTTTAAAAACGTAGTGGTATCGCACAAAGTGCTGATTGAAGACGATTTGGAAAACCAAAAAACAGAAATTGTTGCCAAACTTGAAAAAGGCCAGATTCTGGAAGGTACCGTTAAAAACATTACCGACTTTGGTGTATTCATCGACCTTGGCGGTGTTGACGGTTTATTACACATCACTGATATTTCATGGGGCCGTATTGAGCATCCGCGCGAAATTTTATCATTGGATCAAAAGATCAACGTTGTTGTGCTTGATTTTGATGATGAGAAAAAACGTATCGCTTTAGGCTTAAAACAATTAACTCCTCATCCTTGGCAAAGCCTTTCTGAAGAAATTCAGGTGGGATCACATGTTAAAGGTAAGATCGTTACTGTTGCCGATTACGGTGCATTCCTTGAAATCATCCCTGGTGTTGAAGGTTTGATCCACGTATCTGAAATGTCATGGTCTCAGAATCTGCGCAACCCTCAGGAATTCCTGAAAGTTGGCGACGAAGTTGAAGCACAGGTATTGACATTAGATCGCGACGAACGCAAAATGTCATTAGGCATTAAACAATTAACGCCTGATCCATGGCAACATGCTGCTGAAAAATATGCCGTAGGCACCCAGCACATCGCTACTGTTAAAAACATGACCAACTTTGGTGTGTTTGTTGAATTGGAAGACGGCATTGACGGCCTGATCCACATCAGCGACCTTTCATGGTCTAAAAAGATCAACCATCCAAACGAATTCACTAAAGTTGGTGAAAAACTGGATGTGTCCGTATTGGATCTTGATGTTGACAACCGCAAATTAAGCTTAGGTCACAAACAACTGGAAGAAAATCCCTGGGATACTTTTGAAACCATCTTCACTATCGATTCGATACATGAAGGTACCGTTATCAAAGTAACTGACAAAGGCGCTATTGTTGCTTTACCTTATGGTGTTGAAGGCTTCTGCCCAACCAAACACCTGGTTAAAGAAGATGGCAAGAGCTTAAAAGCTGAAGAAGCTGCTGAGTTCAAGATCATTGAATTTAACAAGGAAAACAAACGTATCGTTATCTCTCATTCACGCATCTGGGAAGAAGCCCGTGCAGAAGCAAGGGTACAGGAATTTGAAACCCGTAAAAAGGAAGCAAAATCTGCCAGCAATGCAGTGAAGAAGGTTAAAGATTCGGTTGAAAAATCAACTTTAGGCGATCTGAGCGTATTGGCACAGTTAAAAGAGCAAATGGAAGGCGCTGAAAATAAAGCCCGCAAGGCTGTAAAAAAACCAGCATCTGAAGAAGAAGCTCAATAAGCTTTAAATAAATTTCCCTTTAAGCCCTTCCGGAACTATTTCGGAAGGGCTTTTTTGTGCCTCACCCTGCCCTCTCCAAAGGAGAGGGTTTTGAAATGCCCCAATAAATAACTAAATATGCTAGTCAAAAGTCCTCTCTTTTGGAGAGGATTTAGGTGAGGCTAAATGCATAGAAGATCCTTTATAAAAAGAACGATGCCCGGCGAAACTAACCTCAACGAATTACTAAAAACCATGCGCCCCACCCTGAATGATGGCGACTATATTTTTTGCACAATACCGGCTTCACAAACTATTGATCCTTCCCAAATCATAGGCTCATTTAAGGAAAAAGAAGGCCTGACCGTTATCCTTGATAAAAACGTCGCAGATAACTTAAACTTAAACTATACCTATATCGCTGCGTGGATAACACTAACCGTCCATTCGTCCCTGGAAGGCGTTGGATTTACGGCAGCATTCTCCAATGCACTTGCCAAAGCCGGCATAGGTTGTAATGTGATAGCTGCTTATTATCATGATCATATTTTTGTGGCGAAACAGGATGCTGAAAAGGCGATGCAGGTGCTTGAAGAGTTCAATAGTTAATGTTCGCTTTTGAATGATTTTTACTCTTAGAACTATTAAATAAATTTTCAGTAAATTTGTTTAAACGGAAGCATATTGGTAAATGAATAACAGAAACACCAAAATATCAGATGAAATCCAGGCATCATTTCCTGGCCGTAAATCATATTCCATAGCCGAAATATTAGCCGCTGGTGGTGCAACTGCTTTTGCCAGTAAAATGGGCAAAACTCCGGAGTCGATTGAAGACCGGTTAAAGAAATTGCCTAAAGATGCTTTTTTAACTAAAGACGAAGCTGCAGACGCAATAGAGACGCTGAATGAAAGCAAATGAATCTATTGTTTGACACCAATATTCTAATTCATCTGGCCAAAGATACAAGCCGCAGACTGTTAACAACCGTTATCAATCCTGACAATCAAAAAATTTTCATCTCCGTTGTATCAATTTCAGAATTGAAATCCATCGCCGTACAAAATAAATGGGGCATAAGAAAATGGAACGTTGTTAATGCAATATTGGACGAGGCCGTAATTATAGAAATAAACGAAGGATTGACCGACACTTATGCCGAGATCGATGCTTTTTCTCAACGCAGAAACCCGTCATATGCAAATTATTCCTTTGATAAGCCAAGAAATATGGGCAAGAACGATCTCTGGATCGCGTCAACTGCTGCATTGCTCGGTCTGAAACTCGTAACTACAGATGCTGATTTTAATCATCTGCACCAAATATTCATTGAAGTTCAACATATCAAGCCTGAATTCTTATAACCCCTTTCGCAATCAGCTAAAACGCGTCCGCGATAACGGCAGCCAAATAAATAAGGCTCACAAAGAACATATTTGCCAACTCGGTAAATTTTTCTTCCGGACTTTCGGACTTTCGGACTTTCCTGACTTAAATAAAATAATTACCTTTGCCCAAATCCACCCATACGATGCAAAACCCAACACTGCTCGACGGTCCCAAATTTCAAATTACATTACAGCGTTTATGTCGTCAGTTAATTGAAAATCATAACGATTTTTCAGAATCTGTGCTTATTGGCATACAGCCGAGAGGTATTTACCTGGCCAAACGCATAGCCGAAGAACTACGCAAAATACTGCATGGTAAAACTATCCTCCAGGGCGACCTTGATATTACCTTTTACCGGGATGATTTCCGCCGCCGCGAATCGCAGCTGGTGCCTAATCAAACCAAAATAGATTTTATTATCGAAGGCAAAAAAGTGATCATGATGGATGATGTGCTTTGGACCGGCCGCACTATCCGCGCCGCCATGGATGCCCTGCAGGCGTTTGGCCGACCTGAAAAAATAGAGTTACTTACGCTGGTTGACCGGCGTTATTCAAGGCATATCCCGGTTTCAGCAGATTACGTGGGTATTGAAGTAGATTCCATTGCATCGCAAAAAGTGGTAGTGAGCTGGAAAGAGACGGATGGGGAGGACAAGATTACACTTTTATCTGATGTAAAATAACCGGAAGGAAAGGAATAACGAATAATGAATTTTGAATGTCGAATATTGAAGTGCCGTTAATAAAAAATCAATATAAACTTTAATACATGACAAAAGACATCAAATACGACTTAGAAGAAAGACTAATTGATTTTGCGTTTATCATAGCGGATATAACTGAAGCCTTACCAAATACAAGGATGGGAAACTACATAGCAGGTCAATTAGTACGCTCGGGTTGCTCACCGTCCTTAAATTACGGGGAAGCTCAAGCCGCCGAATCAAGAAATGATTTTATTCACAAGATGAAAGTCATTTTAAAGGAATTACGAGAATCAATGATCTCATTAAAAATTATTGAAAAAAGAGCCATGTATGATTTAAGTCAAACGGCGACAGCAAAAAATGAATGCAATCAGCTGATTGCTATCTTTGTTAAAAGCATTGAAACAGCAAAAAAGAATAACACCAAATAATATCGAACAATGAATATCGAATGTAGAATAAAGAAGTATGCAACTGGCCTTCGCCATTCAAACTTCAATCACTTCTACATTCGATATTCGGCATTCGATATTCGATATTAATAAACCCAATGGCAGGACTCTCAACACGACATCTCTTAGGCATCAAAGACTTAAACGCGGCAGATATTCAACTGATATTTGAAACAGCCGACAATTTTAAAACGGTTTTAAACAGGCCCATTAAGAAAGTCCCGTCGCTGCGAGATGTCACGATAGCCAATATATTTTTTGAAAACTCAACCCGTACCCGCCTGTCGTTTGAACTGGCCGAGCGGCGGTTATCTGCAGATACCATCAATTTTGCCGCTTCATCTTCGTCGGTAAGCAAAGGTGAGACTTTGATAGACACTGTAAACAATATCCTTGCCATGAAAGTGGACATGGTGGTAATGCGCCACCCGTATGCGGGCGCCGGCATCTTCCTTTCAAAACACGTGAAGGCTCAGATCGTTAACGCCGGAGACGGCGCGCACGAGCACCCAACCCAGGCATTGCTGGATGCATTTTCCATCCGCGAAAAATTAGGCGATGTGGCGGGCAAAAAAGTAGTGATCGTGGGCGATATCCTGCATTCACGGGTGGCGCTTTCTAATATATTATGCCTTAAACAGCTGGGCGCCGAGGTGATGGTTTGCGGCCCCACTACGCTGATCCCTAAATATATCGGCTCATTGGGTGTGAAGGTTGAACATAACCTGGTAAAGGCCCTTAACTGGTGCGATGTAGCCAATATGCTGCGTATACAACTGGAACGCCAGGATATTAAGTACTTTCCATCCCTGCGCGAGTACACCATGCTGTACGGATTGAACAAACAGATCCTTGACTCGCTGGACAAAGAGATCATTGTAATGCACCCGGGCCCTATCAACCGCGGCGTGGAGATCACCAGCGACGTAGCCGATAGCAAACAATCCATCATCCTTGACCAGGTAGAAAATGGGGTAGCCATACGCATGGCTGCGTTGTTTTTGCTGGCAGGGCAAAATCCATAATAAGTAAACCTGATGGGCCCTGTTTTTAAATCGTATTTAAGAAATAGCCTCAAAGGTTTCCTGCTTTCTTTGATATTCCCTTTAGTAATTTTTTGGATTGTTAAAGACAAAGAAATAATTTATTGGTTTGTCTTTATGGATATTATCGGATTTATACCCGGCTACTACCGTTACAAAGACCAACTGGAATACGAGAAGAAGTTAAAACGGAAAGGCTTAACCACAACGGATATCGGAAACATAAAATTTGTTAAAGACTGGGATCATATTCGAAAAAAGGGTCCGATAAAATATTCGTTGATTGACGGTGGTATATTTTTTGGATTTGCTATATGCTTCCTCATAAGTATTATTATTGCGTTTGTAAAACATGATCTCATGGCCTATATTTCAGCAGATCCATCCAACATGTTTAACTTTATAGGCTACACCTATTTATCAGGCGCTTTGGTGGGAATTATTATTTACAGGATATTATGGGCTCGCAACGAGCAAAAATTCGTTCGCCTTACCGATCCATTGCATTAATTTTACCCTTATTTCGTTATCCTTTGAAATCTTGTTATGAAGTCATCACTTAGTTTCTTCTTCTTATTTATTCTTTTAACTATGGCCAAAGCCCAAAGCCGCCAGCAACAAAAGGTGGATTCAGTTTTTCAGCAGGTAAAGAAGTATTTCAACCAAAAAAATGCCGATGCCATTTATAATATGGCCGGGGATGCGTTTCAAAAAGAATTGAGCATAGATGCATTTAACGGGGTAGCCACTAACCAACTGTTCCCTTTGGGCGAAATAAAAGAAGCAACGCTG
The DNA here is from genome assembly GCF_002355435.1 of Mucilaginibacter gotjawali. NCBI lineage: Bacteria > Pseudomonadati > Bacteroidota > Sphingobacteriia > Sphingobacteriales > Sphingobacteriaceae > Mucilaginibacter > Mucilaginibacter gotjawali. Next base: position 1,577,067 of record NZ_AP017313.1, on the reverse strand, counting down.
ATCAGCTTTGTTAATAATAATGTTGCCACTTACAAACTTAAGTTCGACGCCATTACGCTTCAATTGCTGATGAGCCTGGATAAAAAAGGTAAACTGGAGCTCTTCCTGTTTCAGCAATACCAGGAACCCGTTAGCGATAAAACCGCTTTGGTACCTTCAAACAATCCTTTAAAAACCAGTACTGACAGGAAGGTAGATTCAGTAGCCCGCAAGTATATTCAAAAAGCAAATACCGTTGGCTTATGTATCGGCGTGATTGATAATGGTGCCATCAGCACCTATGGCTATGGCGAAACGATAAAAGGCAATAGCAAAATCCCCAATGGAGATGTTTTTTTTGAGCTGGGTTCCATCACCAAAACGTTTACGGCAATATTGCTGGCGTATTACGTGAATGAAGGAAAAGTGAGTTTACGGGACCCTATCCGCAAATACCTTCCGGATTCAGTTGCCGCTAATCCGCAACTGGCATCCATAACCTTACAGGAATTATGCAACCATACTTCCGGGCTTGAACGGTTGCCGGATAACCTGATCCCGCATGCAACCGATCCTTTAAACCCATACAAGGATTATACAAAGGAACTACTTTACGACTACCTTAAAACCTGCAAAGTAAAAACCCAACCCGGAACACAATACGCCTATTCAAACCTAGGCGCGGGTTTGCTGGGCAGTATTTTAGAAACTATCAGTCAAAAACCTTACGAAGAAATGGTGAAGGAGATTATTTGCAAACCACTGGGAATGTACAGCACCGGGCAATTTTTAAACCCTTTGGCTATGCCGCGCTTTGTACAGGTATATAATGCCGGCGGCATGCCAACCCCACCCTGGGATTTTGATGTACTGGCACCCTGCGGCGCATTAAGATCAACCTTAAACGATATGTTGTTATATGCCAAAGCCAATATGCACCCGGGGAATGACAAGCTTGGAAAGGGAATTGAGTTAAGCCATCATATCACCTTTACGAAAGACGTAAAGATCGGCCTGGCCTGGCATATCATCACCGTAAATGGGGTCGACTATATTTTTCATAACGGCGGCACCAATGGCAGCAGCAGCTTTATGGCTTTTAATACTGCAAAAAACATTGCTGTGATAGTATTGTCAAATGCGGTGGAAAGCACTGATGAATTGGGGACAGGGATTTTGAAGAAGTTGGTGGATTGAGTTGGGTGGTTGATTGAGTTGATTAAGTTAAAGTATTAAAAAATCAACCACTCACTAAATCAACTCAATCAACCTAATCAACTAAAAACTAATACTCCTCGTGTATCCCCTCTGCAAATTCCTCTATCATTTTTTTGTTGAAGGCCCCGAGATCGGCTGGCCGGCGACTGGTAACCAGGCCATTGTCAACCACTACTTCCTCATCGATCCATTCCGCGCCTGCGTTTTTCAGGTCGGTTTTTATAGAGGGATAGGAGGTTAATTTGCGACCGTAGATCATATCAGTCTCAATCAGCATCTGCGGGCCGTGGCAAATAGCGGCTATGGGTTTGCCTTCTTCTAAAAATGCGGCAACAAATGCAATAGCGTCCGCATTTTGGCGTAATTTATCGGGATTCAATACACCGCCCGGTAAAACCAGCGCATCATAGTCATCCGGGCTTACATCAACTAATTGCCTGTCGACATCAATTTCAATACCCCAGTTAGTTTTATCCCAGGCTTTAATTTTACCTTTTTGGGGTGATATAACATGCACCGTAGCTCCTGCTGCCTCCAGGGCCGCTTTAGGGCTGGTGAGTTCTATTTGTTCAAATCCTTCTTCGGTAAGGATTGCTACTTTACGATCACTTAAAGTTGCCATAGCTTTATTTATTTTTTATTATAAAAACTAATCTATGGTATAAACACCGGAGAGAGAGGATAGTTTTAGGATTTTAAAACCACTAAATTTTTGACAGGTGTACTATTACATTTGAGCAAAACGCTATAGACCGATAGCATATTACCCTATTAAAATTTAATAGAGATTTCAAGATGCCCGCCTAATCCCTCAGTTATAATTCGCTGCAATGTGGAAAAGCGAACGTCTTTTAAATCTTTCTCTAATTTTGAAATATAAGATTTATTTGTCCCTGACAGGTCAGCGACTTGCTCTTGTGTCAATCCTCGTTCCTGCCGCGCCTGCTGGATCAATACGCCTAATTTAAAAGCTTCAAAGCCCTCATCAAACTTTGCCCTTTTCTTTGTGCCTTTAACACCAATTTCCTGGTCGATAAAATCACTTAAACTTGTCAGATTTTTTTCCATTATAATATTCCTTTTTAATCCCCTCTGCTTTTACAATTTCTCCGGCTGGAGTTTTCTGTGTTTTCTTTTGGAAACCATGTCCAACAACAACTAAGTTGTCATCGTCAAAAAAACAAAAAACACGAAAGATGTTACTGCCAACTTGAACCCTGATTTCATAAATGCCATCTGAATTTTCAAGATGTTTGAAATAAATTTCCGGAATCCGGTCGAGGCTTTCTACAACTCCTAGTGTCCAAAGAATTTTTTTTTGAACCTTTAACGTTTGAGCCTTGTAAAATTCCCGGAAATAATCTTTATAAAAAAAGAGTTCACGTTTTTTATTCACTGAAACAAAGATAACAAAAGTAGTCTATTTGGACTACTTTTTATTTGAAAATTTATGATTTGTCTGTCAATCCAGAATATGTTTCAATGCATACTCAATAAAATTACTGGTCAACCCATAATCCTCGGTACCTTTGCGGCGGATGAAAAAGAAATCGCGGGTTATTTTTAAGCCATCAATCGGTACCTCCACCAAATCGCCCTCGGCCAGCTGGCGCACGATAGACGGCCTGGGCATAAAGCCAAGGCACTGATCGGCCAAAAGGAAATTCTTTAATGCTTCGGTACCGCCTAATCTTATTTTTACCGAAAGGTCAGCCGGTTTAATGTGCAAGGCCGATAAGGAGCGCAGCAAAGCATCCAGGGTGCCTGAACCTCTTTCCCTTAAAGCAAGCGGCGTTTTTACAAACTGTTTCAGTGTTAATGACCTCCCGGCCAGCGGGCTTTTGGCGGAGCATACCGGGATTACCTCATCGCTCATAAAGGGTTTGTAGGATACAGTCGTCAGTTTATTATCGGCTTCGATAATGCCAATATCCACCTCATGATTCAACAAGGCATTTAAAATATACTCAGAATTCCGGTTCACCAGCTGAACATCCACATTGGCATATTCCCGCTGAAAGCCTGATAATATAGAGGGCAAAATATACAGCGCGATAGTAGTACTGGCCCCCAGCCGTAAATGCCCGGCAGCATGCGAAAGGCTGCTCAAAACCGACAGGTCATACTCCGCTTTACGTTCAATTTCGGTAGCCTGCAACAGGTATTCGTTTAATTTTTTCCCGGCTTCGGTCAGCAAAATACTATTTCCCTTCCGCTCAAATAATGGCACTTTATACTGATCTTCCAGCGCTTTGATATGCTTGCTTACCGCCGGCTGCGTAACAAAAAGTGTTTGCGCCGCCTTGCTGAAACTCAAATTGGCAGCAACCTGCATAAAAACACGGTGAGAGAAAGAGATCATAGCGTATACTGTTTTCAAAGGTAAGGAAAACGGTATAATTAAAAGTTATAATGATGGTTTTGATTTTTGTAGAGGCGTAATATTTTGCGTCTCCCGCTTGCAAGTCACCTTGGACAAACGCCTTATATTGGTATGTTGGTTCAGAGCCGCAAAGTATTGCGGCTCTACGGGATTGAAATTCATTTTTTAACCCTCTCAAAGTACTGTCCTGTAAATTTATAAATAATACGATTGTTGGTTACATAGCCTTCGCCCGTAATTATTGGAAGTGAAATTGTCTTTTGGGTCGCATCATAATGAATATCTGCGTCTTTTATATTATTGGTGACTGATAATGGGTTATATGCATAATAAAGCTTGTCATGAAATCCGCTGTTGGTTTTAATCAGCTTTGCATCAACCAACTTTCCGTTTTCAATTGAAAAAATCCTTATCCCTTTTCCCTTGTCTTTCCCGGAAAACACGCCATAATAGACGGCGAGATAATAGACATGATTATTGGCACTCATATTATATAAATCAGCATAGGCATAAATATATTTTTCGTTTTCTGCAGACGCCGTATCCAAAATGGAATTTGTTTTTTGCCCGGCTTTATATTGAATTACATTGGCGAAATCATGCATGGTTCCTCCCATATATGTATCCCAGGAGTATATTCTGAATTGCCCATCGGCAGATTCAATGGTTGCCAATCCAATGTCTGCAAAGCTTGAAAACTTCTGACTAATTGTAAATGGGTATTTACTTGTATAATACTGCAATTTTCGTCCAAAAATATCATTGGCTTTTGCAAGCGAATCAGAAACAGCTAAAATATCCGATGTTGTATCTCCTTGCTTCCCGTACCAATAATCAATCCTGTTAAAAGCGCTAACAAGATCTGTTTCGATGGTTTTTGGCGTTTGGGCAAATGTGATAAAGGGAATAAAAAGTAGTAAACAAAGAAGCTTAAATGCTTTCATCAAAAATAATTTTTAAATAAAAATAGGGATAATCTCCCGATCATCCCTATTTTATAAGTTGAATATGTTTATTTAGTGAGTGGTTGATTAGGTTAAGAAAAGGTTAACTCAATCAACCCAATCCAACTTATTCAACCCAATCAACTAAACTTCTACCGCCTGCCCTATCAGGTGATTGGCATACAAATACTCTGCAATCTGCACGGCATTGGTAGCAGCGCCTTTACGCAGGTTATCTGATACGATCCAGCAGTTCAGCGTATTCGGCTGGCTTTCGTCGCGGCGGATGCGGCCTACAAATACTTCGTCCTTATCATGCGCGTCAAGCGGCATTGGATATTTTAAGTTAGCAGGATCATCCACTACAATAATGCCAGGCGATTTTGCAAGCAATTCGCGTACTTCAGCCACATCAAAATCGTTTAAAAACTCAATGTTTACCGATTCGGAGTGACCACCCATTACCGGGATTCGCACTGTGGTAGCAGTTACTTTAATGCTGTCGTCGCCCATGATCTTGTTGGTTTCATTCACCATTTTCATTTCTTCCTTGGTATAGCCGTTTTCGGTAAAAACGTCGATATGCGGCAATACATTCAGGTCGATCTGGTACGGGTAAGCTTTAGGGCCATCAATACCTTTACGTTCGTTAAACAACTGGTCAACCGCTTTAACGCCTGTACCGGTTACTGATTGATAGGTTGATACTACTACCCTTTTAATTTTATATTTATCGTGCAATGGTTTTAAAGCCACTACCATTTGTATGGTTGAGCAATTGGGGTTAGCGATAATTTTGTCTTCGGCGGTTAATACATTGGCATTAACTTCGGGCACTACCAGTTTTTTGGCAGGGTCCATGCGCCATGCGGAAGAATTATCGATAACTGTTGTACCTGCTGCTGCAAAAAGCGGCGCCTGGCTCAATGAAGTGCTGCCCCCTGCCGAAAATAAGGCAACATCGGGCTTCTGTTTTATCGCATCCTCAACAGAAACTACCTTGTACTGCTTACCCTTAAAAGTGATTTCCTTACCTACACTTTTCTCTGAAGCTACCGGAATTAATTCTGTAACGGGGAAGTTGCGTTCTTCAAGAACCTGCAACATTTTGGTGCCTACTAATCCTGTAGCACCTACTACTGCGACTTTCATTTTGTTTTTAAATTGTTTTTTGATAATAATGAAGCTACCTCACGGCAGTTTCATCCTGATTTTAATTATTTTAAATGCAAATATGCGGATTTTTGTTGAAAAGTTGGAATGTTGTAAGGTTGGAATGTTAAATGATACCGAAAAGTCTGTAAAATCCATGGATTTTGACGCTAAAAATATTTTTCAACATTACAACTTTCAAACGTTACAACATTTCAACTCCTTACAACATTTACAACCAATTTCCTACCTTTGCAGCCTCAAACCGGCTTTGCATGAGCGAAAAAATATTGGTAATTGGCGCTAACGGACAAATAGGCACCGAACTGGTTGCTATATTAAGGGGAATACACGGGGCAGACGCTGTAATTGCTTCAGACCTGAAAAGCCCTATCTATAACTTACGAAAAAACAGCGGCCCTTACGAGATCGTCAACGTTTTGGATAAGGATAACCTGCACCATATATTTGAAAAACACCGCCCCACCCAGGTTTACCATCTTGCAGCCATACTATCTGCCGTAGGCGAACAAAAACCAAAAATTGCCTGGGACTTAAATATGACTGGCCTGCTGCATGTACTCGATTTTTCGGTGGAATTTAACGTAAAAAAGGTTTTCTGGCCAAGTTCTATAGCCGTTTTCGGACCGCATTCACCGCAATGGGATACGCCGCAATATTGCGTAATGGACCCCAATACGGTTTACGGTTTCAGCAAACTGGCGGGTGAACGCTGGTGCGAATATTATTTTAACAAATACAACCTGGATGTGCGGAGCCTGCGTTATCCGGGGCTGATCGGCTGGCGGGCAAACCCGGGTGGCGGCACAACAGATTACGCGGTGCATATTTTTCACGAGGCGCTTAAAAGTGGTCATTATGAATGCTTTCTTTCGGCAAACACTGCATTACCTATGATGTATATGGATGATGCCATACGCGCCACCATCATGCTGATGGATGCCCCTGCTGATAAGGTGGAGATCCGCTCGTCATACAACCTGGCGGGCATCAGCTTTACGCCAACACAACTGGCCGAAGAAATAAAAAAGCACATCCCTGGTTTTGAGATCAGTTATAGTGATAACGATCCGCGCCAGCAAATTGCCGACAGCTGGCCGAAATCAATTGATGACAGCTATGCCCAAAATGAATGGGGCTGGCAACTGGAGTACAACCTGCCCAAAATAGTGGCAGATATGCTGCTGAATTTAAGGGAGCTTGTTTAAAAAAGGTGAAAGGTCAAAGGATAAAGGTGAAAGGTGTTTGGTCCGGGGTTATTAAGTAAATTTACCCCGACTAAATCCGAAATCGAAAATCCGGCGTCCGAAATAAAAAGAAGTATTATATTTATCGCAAAGTCCATGGTCCATAGTCCATGGACCATGGACTAAAAACATATGGGAAGAGCATTTGAATTTCGTAAGGAAAGAAAACTAAAGCGCTGGAGTAAAATGGCAGTGCAATTTACCCGTTTGGGTAAGGAAATTGTAATGGCGGTAAAAGCCGGAGGCGGTGACCCGAACACCAACTCACGTTTAAGAACAGCTATACAGAACTCGAAGGCAGTAAACATGCCGAAAGACCGTGTGGAAGCGGCCATTAAACGCGCCATCAGCCGCGACGAAAAAGATTACGAAGAAATAGTATACGAAGGCTATGCGCCGCATGGCGTGGCCATATTGGTAGAAACTGCTACCGATAACATTAACCGTACAGTGGCTAACGTCCGCAGTTATTTTACCAAATATGGTGGCTCGTTGGGTAAAACCGGCTCCCTTGATTTTATTTTCAGCCGGAAGTCCGTATTTACTTTCGAACCCGGTGACCGCGACCTGGAAGAGCTGGAGTTTGAACTGATAGATGCTGGTTTGGAGGACTTATTTGTTGAGGCCGACGAAAATGGCAACGATATTGCTGTTGTACATGCAGCATTTGAAGATTTCGGCAAAATGCAAAAGGCGATGGAAGAGGCTGGCCTTGAAGTTAAATCGGCAAAGCTGGAACGGGTTGCACAATCATTCCACGAAGTTTCAGAAGAGCAGGTCACTGATATTATGAAACTGATCGACAGGTTGGAAGAAGATGATGACGTGCAGGCGGTTTATCATAATATGCAGGAGTAAGCGCCTCCCAACCCTCCCCGGTAGGGAGGGCTTTAAAAAAACATTTACAAAAAGTCTCCCCTACCGGGGGAGATTTAGAGGGGGCTGATTTATGCCATTACTGAGCACACGCAAAAACGATAAGAAAGTCAAGGTAACGTTTGGCAATGGCTTGCTTTTTGTTGAAAAAGAAAATGGCAAGCAGCAGGCCTTCCCCCTGGAATGGTTCCCTGAATTGCAAAAGGCTACGGATGAAGAGCGGGAAGACTGGACACAAACGGATAAAGGCTTACATTTTAATAAGCTTAACCTGGATGTTTCATTGTAGGTATGAGATTTGAGACATGAGATTTGAGATGAGGAATTAAATAATATGAAAAAATGAGAGGTTTAGAATGGGGCGTTTTCTCATATCTCACATCTCATATCTAATATCTCCATATGACCTTCGAAGAGTTTTTTATAAAGAAAAGAATTGACCTGCCGGCTTTGGAAAAAGCCGAACCGGGATTATTTTCTGAATTTAAAATCCATTTTTTTGAGATGGGCGAAAAAAGTTTCGATCATACCAAAAAATACTGGTTCAATAAATTGCGGCACCAATTTCACCTGGCGCCTGAAGTTAAAATTGAAAAGCCTGTTGTTACTCCACCTCTTGCTCAGCCAGCCATCGGCGAAAGCTTACCCAACCCCGCAGCTGCGCCCCAGGCCGCAAAAACAGGGTTCGTACCGCGATTTAAAGCTGGCAATATAGCGAAGCCCGCAGTTGCTGATGACAAACCTGTTGAAGCTGCACCTGCACCCGCACCGACACCGGTGAAACCTGGTTTTACACCAAGGTTTAAGGCGGCTAACATGCCCGGGCCGGTAGTTACTGAAGATAAAACCGGGGAAAAAACACCGGAGACGGAAGCTCCTCCACAACCCCAACCTGCAAAACCAGGATTTACGCCACGATTTAAGGCTGCCAACATGCCAAAGCCGATAGTCGCCGAAGACAAAACTGAAGAAAAGCCGACTGAGGAAGAACTTGCTCCAGAAGAAAAACCGGTTGAAGCTACTACACCCAAACCGGCTTACAAGCCCCGGTTTAACATGAAGAATATACCTCCAAAAGCGGAAGAATAATTAGTCAAGCCATAAACACCTTGTCGTTGCGATGAGCAAAGCGAAGAAGCAACCTCGTCGCCATTGCATGAACGCCAGTGCATATTGACGACCTGTCAGCGACGAGGTTGCTCCGTGCCTCGCAAGGACAAATTTGTTATTTTTAAATTACTTACTATGCGAAAACAACCAGGGCATAAAGTCAGGCTCGGCAAAGGCGTCGTCCCAGCAGTTATGGTCGTCGTTCGTATAAAGGGTATAACGGGGGCTGCCGCCTTCCTGTTTTATTGCGGCAACTATTGATTCTGAGTGGGAATAGGGCACAACACTATCCTTTTCGCCATGAAACACCCAAAGCGGGACTTTTTTGGCATATTTTTTTGCATTCAGCGTATTGTCGCCGCCGCACATGGCAAATGCGGCTGCAAAGATGTTTGGCCTTCGGCCGATGATCTCAAATGTGCCCATCCCTCCCATCGACAATCCACCTACATAAACTTTGTGCTTGTCTACATAAGGCTTATCTAAAAACTCGTCAACCAAAGCCATCAATGTTTGCATTGACCGGGTTGGCGGCGCATTAACCTGGAATATAAATTTGGTCTTTCTTGTTGCCGAATCATCCTCCATTTTCACGTTGGACCAAAAGCCGCCTGGCGGACATTGCGGGTAAACTATTATCGCAGCATATTTCGACCTGATGGTATCATTTAAAAATAGTTTCGGCCCGTATTTAAGCTGTGCTTCATTGTCGTTCCCGCGCTCGCCGGCGCCGTGCAGTATAAATATTAACGGGTATTTTTTAGCAGGATCGAAATTAAGCGGGAACAATATGCGGTAAGGCATGGTATCGTTTTTGGCGATATATGAGCCGCTATCAAATGGTTGAGTGCTTTGCGCATGGGTAACTGCCGGTAAAACAAAGCATACAAATAATATGAATAAGTAAATTTTTTGCCTGATCATAAAGTTAATTTGTTGTTGATTATTTTAAACGGCTATTTTTTAAATAATGTATCCCTGGCGTAATAACTACGAAGAATAAATATTTGTTTCCAAAATGGCGCAGAAACTTACCGCACCAGCGTAATACTCCCCGAAAGCAGGTTGCAGTTTGAGTTTAAGTTGATAATATAATAGTAAACCCCCGGCTGCAGTAACGAGCTCCCAAGTTTGCCGTTGAAGGGCTGCGTGTATCCTTTTGATTCAAATACTTTTTGGCCATACCTGTTAAAAATCCTTACCATAGCATCGGGATAATTTTCAATGCCTTTTAGCAACCAAAAATCATTCACCCCGTCATTATTAGGCGTAAAGGTGTTGGGTATATTTAATGCTGAGAGACCTACAGTTATTTTCACTTCTGTACGGGCACTTTCGCATCCGCCGATGTATTGGCTGATATAAACACTTTGCGAACTGGCTACAGGGATCTTAAAAATGCCGCTGCCTTGCTGATCGGTTAAGCCCGGGCCGGTTGCCGAGGGATATAAACGATATCCGTAACCTGGCTGCGGATTTTTCACCATAATCATCACATCGCCTGCATAACATAACTGCACATTGTCTGCCTCCGGCGCTGCTACTGTAATAGTTTGATTACCGATGGTATAATCTTTTGTTGCCAAACCACATGCCGTGGCATCTTTTACCTGCAAGGTATAGGTTCCGTTAACTACGCCTGTCAAATCCAGCGAGGTGCTGACACTTTGCTGTGATGAATTGATCCAATTGTAAGTATAGGGTTGCACCCCGCCGGTAACCGTGATATTTTGAATACTACCAACACCCTCGGCACACTGGTCGCTGGTAATTTGTTCGGTGCCTGCGGCAATCTGAATAACGGGTATAGCATTAATGGTATAAATTGCGCTTTTTACAGGGGGGCAATTAAAGTTATATTGAACGAAAAAGTAGTATTGTCCTGCAGCTGCATTCAGCAAATCCATTTGACCGGATGAATACAACGTCCCGTTCGCCCTTTTCCATCCATAATTAGCGTTCCCTGCATTGGTGAGCGTTATTCCGGTAACCGAACCATTTGAACGGCCGCAGGTGGCATCCGTCGGAACCGCAGCGCTTTCATCTATCACCGGTGTCGCAGTTGGAGGGTTCACGGTGAAGGTTGCCTTATTTGAATTACACCCATTGCTATCGGTAATGTACAAGTAGTAAATTCCGGGCGCCAGATTGCTGATGGTATTTGAATTTCCGTTTGGAATAATGTTGCCGCTGGCGTCTTCCCAGTAATAATTGGCTACCGTAATGCCGGGGCCGGTACTGGGGAAAGTAGTAAAATGACCTGTAGGGTTGGTGCAATCCGTAGTAAAAGTCGACGGAAAAACTTTTGGGGTTAAATCAATCACCGTAAAAACTTCGGATGTTACCGAAGGGCAGCCTCCGTTTTCGCTTATTTGCAGGGTATAATTGCCGGGTGCGAGGCCGGTAGCATTCTGACTTGTACTTACCGGAACATTATTACTGTCCATCCACGTAAATTGAAAATTCCCTACCCTATTTTCGGTCAGCGCGATTGACCCGGCATGATGGCAATCAAAATTGGTGATGGTGACATCGGTCTGCGAGATGGCGTCAAACTGAAAACCAATGGTATTATTCAAAACGGTTGAGGAGGCTAACACATTTTGGGTTATGCTGCCAGTGTATGACCACTGCCCGGCCGCATCAGCAGTAACTGTCGCAAAGCATGAATTAGGATTACAACTTGTACACTTGGTTTGGGTAAAGTACAATTGCACAATTGCACCTACAGGTGCATCGCCGCCAACTGTGTTATTGGTAAGCTTAGTTATCCTGATAAAATTTTGTCCCGTGGGGTCATTTAACTGCACATTGGTATTGCAATAAAATGAATTCTGTACCACGTTTGTATAGGAATTGTTGTACGCATCAATCGGGTTTTGGTAATTGGTAAAAACATTCTGATCTGCGGCGGAGGTGCCGCCTATAACCGAGTTTACATCGCTGTTTTCTATAGCATTGGTACCCGCCCCCAGGGGAAATGCCTGCGACCTGTCGGTCCCGAAAAAATTCCCTTTGACGATCATCGCCGATTTATTTAGCCCTACTACTGCAATTTCGGTAGCGCTAAAAACGTTGGCGGTTACAAATAGCAGGGTATTCGGATCATTAACCAGGATGCATGAATTAGTTGCCGCCCCTATTGATTTAGTCCCGGTGTAGTCGGTATTAAAAAAATTATTCTCAACGGTTGCTAATTTATTGGCGCCACCCGCAACGCCGCCAAAATTGATCCCGCTGATGGTACCGCTCAATATTACATTGCCATCCAGGGGGTTTACACCACCGATCATTATACCCTGATAATCCTGCCCTGAATAAAAAACAGATGAGTTGTTAAAGGCAGTAATGCCATCAGGTTGTATACCGATAAAATTACTTTGAATTATCGCATTTTGAAACAAGCCGTTAAAGGCGTAATCATTGCCGCTGATCACATTTCCTTTGCCCGGCGCACCAATAACCAGCTTGCAATTGGCGCCTGACAGGATTGCGCTGCCTAAGCCGGCTTGATTTGGCGAAAAGCCGTCGATATACAAACCGTAAATTTCAACAGCGTCATTAACACCAACCAGGGTTGAGACTTTAAAGGCGTTAAAGTTTGCAGCAGGCACTGCTGGCGTAATGATCACCTTGGCATTACTTACGCCAAGTGATGAACCCGGTTGCGTGGTACCGTCAATAACAACATTTGCCGAAATATCAGGCAATTCAGATTGCAGGGTTATTGTTAGCGCGGCCAGGGTGTTCCCGGGTAAATTAAAATAGATATAGTCGGTGGCGGCGGTGCCATTGCCGATGGCGTCTAACAAGGCTTGCCTCAGGGTTCCGGCGCCTGCATCAGCATTACTGGTAACGGTAAAAGTTGCCGCAAATAAATTACCACCAATAAAAAATAACAGTAAAAACAGAAGTAATTTACGGATAATCATAGTGGCACCCCGGCAAAACGATTCTAAAGTACAAGAAAATTACTTAGCCCGGTAAATTAGGAGGCCGGATTTTATTAACACTGTCTATTCCACCTTGATAACTTTTGTGGCTGCGGATATGCCGTTCTCATTTATAGCTTCAATCCTGAAGTAATACGGTTTCTCTTTATCCATCGTTTTTAAATAATACTCGTTGGCCGAGTAAACCATGATACAGTTATATAGCTTGTCAGCAGCCGTTCCGGTATAAATGTTGTAAGCGAAAGCGTTATCAACCGTTTGCCATTTTATCCAGGCGCTGCGTTTATCCTTTTCGGTGCGTAAAACCACAAAGTTCTGTACAGTATCAGGTTTGCTGCCGCCGCCGTTACCAAAAACCCGCAAGCCGCTGATGGCGAATTTGCCGGTGGGCATATGTACGTTTTCCAGTTTGATATACCGGGCCCTTACCGGTGTTGATAATTCGATATAATCATGCGGCACATCGGTTTTATTCCGGCTTTTATCGGTCAGGATGTGCCACTTCCTGGCATCGGATGAATAATATAATTTATACTGAGTAAAAGTAGTGGTTGATTTCCCTAATATCGTAGCGTCCTGGTCTGCGTAATTAATCTGAACAGCATTTACCGTACTTTCCTTACCCAAATCGCTTTGGATCCACTCGCCGGGATTACCGCTTTCCGCGCTCCAGTAGGTTTTAATATTTTCATCCACAGCATTATTGGCCATATAGCCTCCCAGGGTTGAGGATACCTGCACCGGTTTGTTATAATTCAGCAGCATCCAGCCGGTAAAGCGGCTTTGCAGGTGATCTTCTTTTCCGTCAGGCAAATAGGTAGGATAATCGCCGAATGCGGTGTTGCAATACAAAACGCCATCCTTATCAAAACCAGTGGGCCAGATGCCGAGGCGGCGTTCAAAACTATTTTTTACGGCGATAGTGATCGTGGAGATATGCCAGTAATTCCCCCACGCATCCGTATAGGTGCTGCCATGACCAGCGCCCCTTGCGAAGCCTCCCGGTTTATAACTAAAGGGCATTGATTGCGGCGTAAACGGCCCGAGCGGATTGTCGCCCACTACTACCCCATCACTGTACCCGCTGAATTCTGTTCCGGGTGCGCCGTATTGGAGGTAGTATTTACCATTATGTTTAGTCATCCACGAACCTTCGATAAACGGATCCAAAAAGGTGTCGTCCATATTCTCGCCGAAGCGCTGCCAGCCGTAACGGAAGGGCTGCAAAAAATACATCTCTTTACGGTAGGCTTTTAAATGAAAAGTTTTGGGGTCGATCTCCGCGCCGTATAATGGATAGGTATTGCTGCTGCCATTATACATGTATAATTTGCCATCATCATCCCTAAAAAAATCCGGATCCCAGCCGCCGGGTTCAAATTCATGGATAGCTTCTTTCCATTCGTTTGCCTTTGGGTTGGTGCTCATCCATATCGGGAAGTTGGATGAATAGGTTGAACCAAATACCATTAAAGTATCTCCCTGCACCCAAACTGCGGGAGCGCATAGATCATCATATACATGATGTTCGGGCCTTAAAAACGACCGGGAAACAAAATTCCAGTGGTACATATCATGGCTCCACCAATACCCCCACTGGTTAGTTGAAAACAGGTAGTAATCTCCTTTGTACATGGTGATCACCGGATCGGCGGTGGCCCGGTGCTTGCCTTCGGTAGCAAAATTAGGGATCGGCGTATAACCGTAATCAATATTGATCGGGTTGCAATAGGTTAATTGTTTTTGCTGCGCGATAGAGCAGTTTGCAAGCAGCAACATACAGCAGGTAATCGTTATAAAAAGAAAAGCTTTTTTCATTTCAAATTTCTGTATCGATCAATTGATATTATTGGATTTTTATTCAAAATGACCGCGGTTTATAAATTCATTCAAAGATAACAGGAAGCCTTCAAAAAAACGACCAGGCGCGTTTACCATTCGCCAAAGTTCAAACAACTTAAACCAGTGTGGTGTCAACCTTAAATTGACCAATCGTCAATCTACAAGTTTATTGACGCAAAAAGCACAAAAAAGGGTTTACAAAAGGTTTACACATTTACAAATTAATATTTTGTAAATATCTTATAATAAGCCACTTATACAGTTTCGCATTAAAATGGGGTTTACACTTTTTTACTGCACCAGCCCCGGCATTTTTAGGTTGTTGAGACAAAGCCTGAACGCCGATTTATTAGTGACGTGATGCATACTAATATAAACCAGCATTGTTTTTACTTGATCATCGGGCTTTCAAAATCAAGTTTTTTAAGGCCGTGCTGTACTTCCGGGCAGCTCATAAATAGTTTCCAAAGCAAACCGCTGCGGTAGTTTTCTATCATCACTACAATCGGGCCCTGGTCAATAGCCAGGTACGATTTTGCATACCAGTTACGCGATTCGCTGAAAGCGTCAACAAAACCATAGTCACCCCAGATCTTATCACCCAGGTCATAATAAAAATGGCGCAGGGCTTTCATCGAATACTCAGGCGTATACGGAAATGCTGACAATGCAGCCGTTGGCGTGATAACCCCCAGGTCGTTGGTTGGGGAGTGTGCATTATATCCTTCAAAATTATCGCTGGCGGTCAGGCCCCAGCAATTTTCGCCATAGCCTTTGTATTTTTTAGGGTTATCAACGCAATAATCGTGGTTGATCAGGGTATGATTGGTATTTTGCTCCCAATAGTCGGCATACTCATCTTTTAAGCCTTTCGGATCAAGTCCAAGGAATGAATATTGTGAAAAGAACAGCGGGCCGCCGTAATCAAAGCCCAATGGTAATTTATGGCCGTAAAAGGTTTTACCATTGGTAAAAAAGTTACTCTGCGCCCAGCCGCCATGATATACGTTCGCGCCAACAGGATACCTGTCGGCTGATTCGGCCAAAATATAGGTGATCAGGCATTCGTTAAAACCACGGATCGCAAAATTCATGGCCCAGCCATTGTTAGGCGACCAATGCCAGTACAGGTTATCCCTGCCGTCCCTGGTAAACCAGCTCCACTCAACATCACCCCACATGGCATTTATCCGGTCCCTTATCTCGCGTTCCTTTTGGTTATCCCCATTAAAATATTGCCTTGCACATAACAATCCCTGGAAAAGATAGGAGGTTTCTACCAGGTCGGCGCCGTCATCCTTACGTCCAAACGGAATGACCTTCCCGGTTTCACCATTTAACCAATGCGGAAATACGCCGTGGTAGGCATCAGCCCGGTATAAAAAATTCACCATTTTCAGTAACCTGTCAACCGCCTGCTGGTGGGTGATCCATTTCCTGTGATCGGCGACTATTAAGCTCATCACCCCAAAGCCGGAGCCACCAATGGTTACTACTTCGTTGCCGTAATCATAGGCAACATTATTCCGTTCGCGCGCAAGGCCGCTTACCGGGTGGCCAAAATCCCAAAAGTAACGGAATGTTTGGCGCTGCACTACGTCAAGCAGCGCACTGTCGGTCAAATTTTTTATTACTCCCACGGGTTTTATACCTTCTATTGCTTCCGTTTTTGCGGCGTTTTGGGCCTGGCAGCTATAGGTGAGTGTGATTACAAGGGATAGTAGTATCAGTTTTTTCATTAGCTTGTTCGTATGTTTAATTCAGCCGCCGCAAAATCTGGCCGGGTTGGCTGTTCGTTATAAATTAGGGCTTTGAAAGCCCAGGGTTTTCATGCCGGTTTTTACTTCGGGGCAGCTCATAAATAAATTCCAGAGCAAACCGCTCCGGTAATTCTCAATCATGTCAATAATTGGCCCTTCGTCAATCGCCAGGTCTGAACTGGCAAACCAGGTATTATCCAGGTCGAACGCGTCATAAAAACCGTAGGGTCCCCATGTTTTATCGCCCAGTTTGTAATAAAAATACCTTAAAGCCTGCATGGATTGCGCCGGCGTATAAGGTAATGAAGCGATGGCAGCAGTTGGCGCGATGGTGCCCACATCATTTGTTGGTGAACTCGCCGTATAACCGCTTTCAATATCACTTGCTGTTAAACCCCAGCAATTGGCGCCATAGCCGTAATGACCGGCCGGATTAGCAACACAATAGTTATAGTTTATGGTGGCATGCGCTTTATTCTGCACATCGTAACTGGCATAGGTGTCTGATAATCCATTAGGGTTTATACCCAAAAACGAATAGTGTGCGAAGAACAATGGACCACCTTCTGCAGGGCCCAAAGGTAAAACGGTATTGAAATAGGTGTTACCATTTTTCATGCTGCCATTGCCTGCCCAACCATTATCATAAACCCCTTTCGTTATGGGATGAGTGGTTGAGGAAGCTGCCATAACGTAAGTAATAAGGGCCTCGTCCCATCCATTGATCTGCATATTGGAAGACCAGCCATAATTGGGGCTCCAATGCCAGAAAAGGACATTCTGACCTCCGTTGGTAAACCAGTTCCAGTCAACATTATTATAAAGCGTGTTTATGTCTGTACGCAGCTGTGTTTCGGCTGCGGCGGCGCCATTAAAATATTGACGGGCGGTTAGCAGTCCTTCCATTAAATAGGCGGTTTCTACCAGGTCGGCGCCATCATCCTGGGTACTGAAAGGCACCACTGCGCCTGTGGCGCCATTCATCCAATGCGGAAATGCGCCATGAAATGTTTGTGCTTTTAATAAAAAGGCTACAATGGTTTGCAACCTTGCCAAAGCCTGTGCATGGGTAATAAACTGGCGGTTAGCGCCTGCAACCAGGGCCATAATGCCAAAGCCTGATCCTCCCGTTGTGACAATGTCGCCGGAAGTATTGCGTTCGCGGGCGAGGCCGCTTACCGGGTGGCCAAAATCATAGAAATACTTTAGTGTTTGTTTTTGTACCAAATCCAGTAACTGGTTATCAGTTAACAACGGGAATTTATTGGTGGTATCAACTGCTGTTGTTAAATTGATGGCTATTGCCGATTGCAAGGCACCACCGGCGGCAGATTTTAAAGCGGTTGAGATGTTTAGAGTGTACTGCGTAATTGATTGCAATGCCGTTGGTGTGATGACAACGGTACTGTCGTTATTTAGATAAGAGGTACTAAAGGTTACCCCTGAGCCTGCTTTATTGTTAAATGAAATGGCGCCGGCGACCGACGCATGGCTGAGCGGCGCAGAGAACGACACTTTTATTACCGGCGTATTGTTTACCCCCTGGTAGTTAAAGCCGTTGTAGGCGCCATTAACCTTTAATGCGCTAAAGCTGAGTGACGCCGGAACAGGCGTAACAGGCGTTGGCTGTTTACTTTTACTGCATCCCCACAAAACAAAAAATATTGCTGCAATTAAACAGATCTTTAAGTTTTTTATCCCCATCACTTTTAAATTAAACAAATTGTACATCATTCACAAAAAAGGCTGCCTGATCCGCCGCCTGCCTGTGGAGGCAGACGGACGGACAAACAACCTTGTAACCAAACTCAATCAATCAAATATTATCTTCCTAATTTTTCCAGGTTGTATAAAGCAGATGCTTCTGACGACGATAAGACTTTATTGTATACCCTTACCTGGTCTAATACTCCTGTTAAATAACCGGCCCATCCCTGTGCACCGGTAGCCGATGTAAGAGACGGCGTAGTTTGGAACTGTAAAGTCCCGAAAGCTATTTTGTCAGCAGCTGACCAGTTAAGCGGTGCAAATCCTGTAGCTGTATTTGTACCCGCCTGGGCTCCGTTGTAATAAACAATAACCGTAGATGAACTGTCATCGTAAGTTACTTCGATATTTACCCAGGTATTCCATGGATTGGCAACTGTATAGCCACCTTCCCATGCATCTGAACCAGAAGTACTTGTACTGTTATTAAACGCATGTACTTTTAATACCCCTGTTGTTGCAGTGCCGCCGTTATCAAAGAATATATCAAGGTTACCCCAAAAATTCTGACTATGGGCGATACTTATAAGCCCGAGCGCGCTGGTGTTTTGAGGCATTTTAACCCATAAACTAATGGTAAAGCTATGTAAAGCTTTTACGGCAGCAGGAGTATTTGATACTACATAACCGTTATCAGCACCTTGTAATCCTTTGCCGATAACACCTGTACCAAAACTTGTTCCTGTTGCAACCCCTGTAGTAGCTGATAAACTGTCTGCCAGGCTGCCGTTGAACGGCCAGTAAGCTACTAAACTGCTGGCTTCGATATCCTTGGAACTGCTGTAGCCTCCAAACGTAGGCAGCGGTTTTGTGGGCGCATACGTCTTTGGATCGAAGCTTTTCTGGCACGCCGATATGGTTAAAATTATAGCAAAGCCAGCCAGGCCCGCCATAAGTGTTTTTTTAATTGATTTCATCATTTCTTTCTTTATTAAATAAATTAATAACCAGCATTTTGGGTTAAAGTACCCGCGCTCAGATCAATTTCATTTTGAGGGATCGGCCAAACTTCATTTTTACCGGCTTTCCATCCGCGTGAACCGAAAACAGCTGTTCCACGGCCCTGGCGGATCACGTCAAAATAACGGTCAAATTCCATAGCCAGCTCAACACGGCGCTCGTTGTAAATTGCGGTGCGCAATGCACCCTGGTCTGTTGTCGTAATTTTTGGCAAAATAGCAGCGTTACCAGCCCTTGCGCGTGCCCTAACCATTTCCAAAGAAATTAAGGCCGGCCCGGCGTTACCCAGTTCGTTATTTGCTTCTGCATTCATTAACAGCACATCTGCATAACGCAAAACGATCTTATCCTGCTGACAACCTTCGTTAAAGCCAGACACATACAGGCTGAACGGCACGTATGATTTTTGGTTATACATCGGGTTATCACCTGATGCCGGGATCACATCGCCTTCTGGTGTTGTTTCGCCCCTGAAGATGATGGTTGCATCACGACGTGGGTCGCCGGTTTCATAAGCAGCCGCTAAATCGGCGCTTGGCACATTAAAGCCCCAGCCGCCACCAGTTGAACCGCGCACGCCTTGTACCTGTGAGTATTGTGAATTTGACGCACCGGGATTATTGGGGATCAGCATACACTGGATCTCGAAAATTGATTCAGAATTGTTTTTGTTGTTGGTCCTGAACATTTGTTCATAGTTCGGAAACAATGTATAACCCAGCGCAGTAACTGCATTTGTTAAGGTAACTACATCGGCCCATTTTTTCTGGTATAAAGCCGCTTTTGCATGGAGTGCCAACGCAGCGCCTTTTGTTACGTGGCCGATATCTGCGGCACCGTATGACTGAGGCAATACAGATGCAGCATCTGTCAGGTCAGCTTCAATCGCTGCCCAAACCTGCGCCTTTGCAGTACGCGGAATATTAAATTCACTTGCGGTTTTAGGCACATGCAAACGCAAAGGTACGTCGCCGAATGCCCTAACCAGCCTGAAATACGCATAGGCCCTGATAACTTTAGCTTCTGCCAGATATCTTGCCTTTAAAGAGGCATCCATATTAATGCCCGGTACATTGTCCAGTATCTGGTTGGCGAAATTGATGGTTTGGTACTCACCGGCCCAAAAATCGGCTATCTGACCCTCGCCTGAATTGGCAGTGAAAAAATGGAAATCGTTCATAAACGATGCATCCGTGGGGCTGCTGCCCTTTTCAGCATCGTCCGACCCCATGCTTTCAACAGCAATAGGGGCGAAAGCAATGTTGTTCCATGTATGCAGGTTAGCGTACATCGCATCCACGGCGGAAGTAGCATCAGCCTGCGATTGCCAAAATTGGGTTGAAGCAACCGTTCCTTTGGCGGTTACATCCAAAAAGCTTTTTTTACAGCTTTGAACTGATATAAGGGCAAGGAGTAAAATAATACCCGCGGCGCCTTTTAAATACTTTTTCATATTTGTCATCATTTATATGTTAAAATGTTAAGTTAACGCCAAAGTTATAGGTAGCATAAAGCGGGTAAACGTTGGCGTCTATTCCACGGCCCAACACATCGCCGCCAACTTCAGGATTAAATCCTTTATAGCCAAATATATTCAAGGCGTTTTGCGCGTTGGCAAATACTCTTAGTTTTTGTATCCCCAATGCTTTCAGGCCGGCAGCCGGGAAGGTATAGCCCAATTGTGCATTACGCACCCTGAAATACGCACCGCTTTCAACATAAAATGAATTTGGGGCCGCATTGGCATTCGAGCCTACGTTTACTGAAGGATAAGTATTGGAAGTACCGGCTCCGTGCCAGCGATGATCATAAAAATCCTGGGTAAAGTTCTCATTACCATAACGGTAAGCAATATTTGCATTATAAATACTCACATCAGCAACACCCTGCATATCAAGTTCAAAGTCAAATTGCTTGTAGGTAAAACTTGAATTGATGCCATAGCTGTATTTCGGATTCGGATTGCCTAAAACTACGCGGTCGCGGGTATCTATCACGCCGTCATGGTTTACATCAGCATATTGAAAATCACCGGCCTTCGCTGTTGGCTGCGCGCCTGAGGTTTGGTCTTGCTGAAATATGCCTGCCACTTTGTAGCCATAGAATTCGCCGATAGGCTCGCCAACCACGGTACGGGTTGCCAGGGCCCCATTGGCAATACCATTGCCGCCTGAATAAATAGGATTTTTACCCGACTGTACACTCAGCACTTTGTTTGTATTGATGCCAAGATTTGCGCTAACGCTATAAGAAAAACTTTTTGAAGGCTGATCTTTCCAGCTCAACACAAATTCCGCTCCGCGGTTCTGGATCTTAGCCTGGTTGCCTTCAATGTTACTGCCTGAGGTACCAACAGATGACGGGATAGGGATAGCGAAAATTGCGTTATCGGTGGTCCTGTTATAGTAGTCGGCTTCAAATGATAACCTGTTATGAAGAAACGATGCTTCGAGACCGACGTCGGTTGATTGTGCATTTTCCCAAACAGTAATTGGCGGTACAACCGTATTGATGCTGGCCCCTAAAGCAGGCGCCTGCGGATTGCCGAAAACCGCTGTCAGGTACGACGGATCGCTGGTGACCACCAGGTTTGAAAGGTTGATAGGTACATTCCTGTTACCAACTTTACCCCAGCTGCCTCTTAGTTTTAAATCGTCAAAAATATGCTGGTCTTTCATAAATTCTTCGTTGCTGATCACCCAGCCACCGCCTACCGATGGAAAATAGCCGAACACATTCGCGCCGTTTGTGCCATAGTACGGCGAAGAGCCATCCTGGCGTATCGAAGCATTCAACAGGTAACGGTCGTTAAACGAGTAGTTAACACGCGCGAAATAGGAAAGGTCGCGGATATGTGGCTGCTGTGATGGCACCACTGTTTGCAATACGTTTTTAGCTGTATCAGGGAATGATCCGGTCAGGCTGCCATTAGCCACATAAGGTACATTCTTGGCGTATCCGTGTGCATAATAGGTGGTATAATCCTGTGCTGTCATACCCACCAGGCCGGTGATTTTATGGTTGCCGATGGTTTTGTTATAGGTGAGGGTATTTTCCCAGATCCAGTTGCGCGTTTCGGTATGTTGTACATCCAGGCTGCTCGAAGTGCTTTGCTGGGCCACAGTTGCATAGTAAACCGGGCTATAGCTTCTTACTTCTGCCTGGGCAATATCCACGCCATAGCTGGTCTTAAATTTCAGATCTTTTAAAATAGACAGCTCGGCGTATACGTTACCGGTTACACGCTTGTTCCTCGATTTCTGATTAAAAAAGTCGATAGTAGCTTGTGGATTGTAATTGTTACCATCGCCTGTGTGGTAATCACCCGGGTCGCCGTACTTGCCGTCAGCATAATATACCGGCAAAGTAGGTGCGGCGCCAAATAACTCATGAAATATACCACCGTTGATATCATTGGACTCGCTTGAAAGGCCACTTAGCGTAAACCCAATTTTCAATGGTTTCACAATGGTCCAGTCATCCGAAACGTGAAAGGTGTAGCGCTGGTATTTGTTCGTTTTCACCAGGCCGTCCTGGTCAAGGTAACCAAACGATACATTGTAAACGTTGCTTTGCGAACCTCCGCCTATTGAAAGTTCATGATTGGTAACAAAGGCATTGCGTAGGATCTGGTCGTACCAGTTGGTGCCGGTTCCAAAACTTGCCGGATTGGAAAACAGCGGCGGCGTAATGCCATTATATTGATAGAGTTCATTTATGGCGGTAGCGTATTCGGTACCATTGGCCATTTTTACCAGGTTGGTAGCTTTTTGCCAACCGGCATAACCTGTATAGCTGATAACCGGTTTACCTTTGGCGCCGCGCTTGGTAGTAATAACCAAAACGCCATTGGCGCCGCGGATACCATAAATAGCGGTGCTTGATGCATCCTTTAATACCGAAACATTATCGATATCGGCAGTATTAAGGAAGCTGATATCATCATACCAGTTACCGTCAACCACATATAGCGGGCTTGAACTGCCACCGATGGTGCCTAAACCACGAATAGTAACCTGTGGCGAAGCACCCGGCGAGCCGCTGTTGATGATATTTACACCGGCAACTTTACCCTGTAAAGATGAAAGCGCGTTTTGCGAGGCTTCCTTGGCAATATCCGCACCTTTTACCGACACTACCGAACCGGTATTGTCAACTTTACGTTGTGTACCGTAACCAATCACTACAACTTGTTCAAGCAGCCTTGAAGCAGGCAATAGTTTAATGGCGATGGTTGTTTGCCCCTTCAGGGCAATATCCTGGCTTGTATATCCGAGATAAGAAACTGTTAATGTTGCGTTTAAGGGAGCCGTAATGGTGAACGCTCCGCTAACGTCGGTTTGTGTGCCGTTTGTTGTTCCTTTAACAATAACGCTTACACCAATCAGGCTTTCGCCTGTAGTGGCATCAGAAACGGTACCTTTAATGGTAGTGTTCTGTGCAAATGCAGCATTAATAAATAAGAAACAAAATAACACCAACCCTGAGATCGTAAAAATTCTCTTCATAGTGGTTAATTAAAATTTAAGAAGTTGTTTATTAAATTGGTTTTTTAATAGTCCGAAGTTGGGGAGATAATACAATTTTAACAAATAATGTTCCTCTACATTATTACATCATTAAAAAAACACTTTCTCAAACCAAAGTTTATATATTTTTAATATATTGAATATCAATTATTTATTGCAAAATATTAACTAACGTATGTACTACACCGCCATATACGGTTATACTACACGCCGGACTACCTATGAGAGGTAATGATGTAGCGTTAAAGCCCGATGAGAAACTCGGTGAGGTTTTTATCATGCTCCCGGTTTAGCTTTTTACGCAACCTGTAACTGGTCATTTTAAGAATTGCGCAGGAAAAATCCGAGGGAGGAGAATACAAAATACTATAGGCGGCGACTACCGTATTAGGAGGAATACCTGCTGGTGAATTCTTTTATCGCTGTAGTGTCCTTTGGCAGAAACTACGGTGACGGTTACAATATTATTTTCAATTCTATAAACCAGTCTATCTTTCCTATTAATATGCCTTGACCAAAATCCAGCCAAATCAAATTTCAACTGCTCGGGTTGCCCAATACCTATTTCCGGATGTTCTGACAATTCTTCAAATATTTGATTTATTCTTTTAATTGATGCCTTATCCCCAGACTAGTAATAAGTTTGCAAGTGCTTTTAGGCGTTTTTTTTGAACAACTACAGAATACTTGGCCATATATTTTTAGGATCTTCGATAGCAACTACATCTCCTCGTTTTGCCTGTTCATAGCTTTCTTTAATCCTGGCAACAAACGCTGGATTATACGGACTTTTCTCTGTCTCGAAGTCAACTTTCAAAGCCTTAGCAACAGCCTTTAAAGCTGACAATTGCTCCTTATTTTTCGGGTGCATAATCACTGTTTCCATAAAACAAATTTAACCAATAAATTTATCATTATAACTCTATCAAAAACTCCGTGAGGTTTTTATCATGCTCCAGGTTTAGCTTTTTACGCAACCTGTAACGCCTGATTTCAACCCCGCGCAATGAAATATTTAACAGGGAAGCCATTTCTTTACTGCTCATATTCATACGTAGATAAGCACAAAGTTTAAGGTCGTTAGGCACAAGGTCAGGATGGTCGGATTTAAGTTTCTTAAAGAAATTTTCGTGGGCTTCGTTAAAGCTGCTTTCAAACACGTTCCAGTCGCGCTCATCATTCATCCCCTCGTTAATTACTTTCTGTATGCGCTTTAACTGTTCTTCGGATAAGGGTTTGCCCGAACTATCTTTTAAATGAGCCATTTCCTCGCTTATTTTTTGCAAAAGCTCATTTTTATACACCAGGTTCATCGCAGAATTTGCCAGCTCCCTGCTTTTGCTGGCCAGGTCGGCCTGTAATTTTTCATTTTTGATCTTTACGATCTGCTGCTCATTAGCAATAGCTTCCTGCTTTACAAACTCTTCCTTTTCGCGGTGAAGTTTTTCGTGGATCTCGTCCTGGTGTTTTTTTAAATTTAAATGATAATAATACCGGAATACATAAAACGCGACGATCAATAAAAGCACGTAAATAAACATGGCAATATTTGTTTCGTACCAGGGCGGCAATATAGTAAAGGTGTAAACGGTTTCCGGCGAAACATTCTCGTCGTTTATTTTAGCGCGAACACTGAATTTGTAAACGCCGTGACCAAGGTTGGTAAATTCTTTCTGACTTTGCGTTGTCCAATCGCTCCATTGCCTCGAATAACCATCCAGAAAATATTGGTATTTAATTTTAGCCTGGCGATAATAGGGTAATGCGTAGGATATGCGGATATTATTCTGAGCAAAAGGGATCTCAATGTCGGCAGGACTGTTGGTATTTGTATTTTCGCTGATCACCGAAATTTTATCGGTTATATTTTCAACTTTCCTGATCAATACCAGGGGCAGTTTTATTTTATCAGCCAGTAATGCATCATCGTCATTTAAAATAACAAAGCCATCGTCAATACTAATAAGGTAAATGGAGTTATTGATAAGGTTGATGTTTTCGTAATGCTGCACCATTTGCCCGTTTAAGGAGCTGAAGCGGTTTGAATCGATGGTGAGTTTCCCCGGGATGGATAAATCGGCCAGCGCTACACGGCCATGGTTAATAAACCAATATTTTTTACCTATTGCCGAAATTATTTTGTTAGAAGACGCAAAAGTACCCAGCATTTTATTGAGCTGCTGGTATTTATAAAACTTGTCGCTGATGTCATCATACCTGCAAAAGCCCGAATCTGACGAAAACACGATCTGGTTATCCAGGTTAAATACATTTACATTGTAACTATCGGGGAGGCCTGAGCGCCTGTCGTAATATTTCTGGGAAACAACTTTTTTCAGGTCGTTACTGAGTACAATTTTATAGATCCCCTTATAGGCATGGCCTACCCATATCTGCCCTTTACTATCTGTTTCAACGTACCTTGACGGTTCGATAAATCCCTCTACCCTGTGATCAAATACCCAGTTGCCGCTATTGTCCTTTTTGTAAATAGCCAACCCGGTATAAGTACCCTGGATCAGCAAGTGATCATTTAACTTTTTGATGGTCCAGCCACCGTTCACCGCTGATATTTTGGAGATACTGCCGCCATTTACCTGGTAGGTGCCATCATTATGGCCGCAAAGCAGGCGACCATCCTGCAGTGAGAGGTCCCAAACCTGGCCCTGGGAACCGGGGATCAATTTAAAATCAAAAGATTGCAGCAGTTGATTATTCCCGCCGGGGAGCCAGTCGCTATAAAACAGCCCCTGGTTTGTACCCAGGTATATTTTATTGTTAAAAATAATGCTGGAGTACACTGTTCCGAAACGACCGGTTTTATCAAAATAAAAATACAGGGGTGAATTTACTTCGATACGGTCGATACCATTATCCAAACCGGCCCAAAGGTTCTGCTCGTTATCGGTATATAAACTTAAAACAGTATTGTTTTGCAACCCGCTGGATTTATTGACATGCTGCACCACGTTGCCTGCGGTGTCAATAATTACAATTCCGTTCAATATCGTGCCGAACGCAAAATATTTGCCGGGGATAACCGCGCCGTTATTTAACTGGTAGGTCTTCAGGAAATCATTCGCCTGGTTGTTCCACGAAGTAATTTTATTACCGTCATAAACAAACAACCCATTTTTTGCCGTGCCGATGAGATATTTATTACCACGAAAAGGCAGAATAGTAAGGATCCCGGTATTACCCAGCACATTGCTCCCGTTTACGTATACCAACTGGTTGTTTTGAAGTTCGAAAAGGCCGGCATCAACCTGTTCAACAAAATAACGGCTGCCGATCTTAAACAGAAACAGAAAAGGTTTGTGGGCCCTTACAATCGTGATTTTCCCTTTTGAATAAATGTAAATAGAACCAAACGACTGAAATATCACCTTATCTCCATCTACATAAATTTTCCAGATCTCTTCGTTTGGGATATTCGACTTCTGAGCAAGGCTAATTAGCGAATGGTATTTTAAAAAGCCCTGTTTATTATTTTCCCAAAAGCCAAATTCGCCAAAACCACCAACATAAACTTTCCCCTTTCCGTCTGCAGCAGCCGAGCGGACAATAAGCCCGTTGGGCATACGGTAAAGCTGCCAGTATTTACCATCAAATGCCAGTAAACCTTCGGCATTGCCGAAATACATGATACCATGCTCATCCCGCGTTACCGACCAGTTTTGATTACCGCTCTGGTATTGTGCCTTAGTATAATTTTGCACGTAAGGAACGCCAATGTTTTTGATGTCGGCTGCGTTGGCCTGCACAAGGCAACACGATAAAAAAATCAAAAGTAAGACGGAGCGGTTAAACATTGGCTGAAAAACAAAAATGCGATGCAAATTATTGCATCTCTGCGAAAATACGTTGTTAAAAGTAATAATTAAGATGGTTTTGAAACGCAAGAAATAAATTACTCTTTTATATCGCTCTTAGCGCTGGCTAATATGTAGTCGATTTGCTTTTTGTAAAGCGGGTAAAGTGCTTTTATTGATGGGACTGCTTTAAATAGTACGGCCTTGCAATTTTTTGAGGCTAAATCGTGGTAATGATTATTGACAAAGCCCCATTCAACACTGTCGAGCAATGCTTTATCTACGGAGATTTTCTTGAGCGTATAACCGGGATACTTTTCAAAGATTCTTTCAAATACGTAAGAAATCTCTTCGTTTGCCGACCCCAGATTACGCCTGACAAATTTAATGTATTGATCTACCGCATAAGTGCCATCACTTTTTAGGCAAATAATTCCAAATATTTTTAACACAGAATCATGGAATGTATTATCGTCACTTTCGCCCCTCATTGAAATGTCAAGTTCATGATTTGCCTCGCACTCCTCGAAAATTTTAAGAGCCGCAAAAAATTGGGCTGAGTCAATTTGCGTTTTGGTTGAATAGGATAATAGTTGCTTTAGCTTTTGGTCGCTTGTTTGCGCAAACAGGCTACCTCCCAATAGAAAACAGAAAGCGGCGGCTAATAGCGTTCTCATAATAAGTTTTTGGGCCAAACTACTCATTAAGCATCTGAGTAACAATTTTCCTTTTTTTATCAACATTTACCGGCTGCGGCACCTTTACATAATACCCTGTACCGTCATATTCCCTTTTGCGCGGGTGTGCCTTGCAGGCATCGCTGCAGCAGCCTTCCATTTTGTCGCCGCATTCATCGCATTGGGTAAAGTGTTCGTTGCACTCGGGGTTAGCGCAGTTGATCATTTTATGGGTGATTTTGCCGCAATTAAAACAGGTGGATATCACTACCGGGTTAACGTGGTTCACATCCACCGAAAGCCGGTTATCAAAAACATAGCACTTCCCCTCAAAATCCTCGCCGCCGGCTTCCTTACCATATTTGATGATGCCGCCATGCAACTGGTAAACATCTTTAAAACCTTCGTGCAACAGCAATGCCGAAGCTTTTTCGCATTTGATGCCGCCGGTGCAATAGGTTAATATTTTTTTGTCCTTGTATTGGGCCAGTTCATTTATTTTTTCCGGAAAATCCCTGAAATTGTCAATATCAAGCGTAATGGCATTTTTAAACCGGCCTAAATTGTGCTCGTAATTGGAGCGCACATCCAGGATCACCACATCTTCATCATCTTTCATCGCCAAAAAATCTTTCGGATCAAGGTGTTTGCCTGTTTGTAATTGGGGATTGATGATATTAGGATCGCGGAGGCCGGAGTGAACGATCTCCGATTTATAACGCACATGCATTTTGATGAACGAAGGCTCCTCCACTTCATCAACCTTAAAATCAATACCTGCAAAGCGCGGGTCGGCATGCAGCGTATCCATGTAAGTTTTGCAGGATTCAGCAGAACCTGAAACAGTACCGTTCAAACCTTCTTCGGCAACGATAATGCGGCCGGTTAAACCTAAATTTTTACAGAATTTTAAATGATCGGTCGCATACTGCTCCGCATCTGCTATTGTTGAGTAACAATAGTACAGTAGTGTATTATACTTTGCCATAAAATCATTGATACTGCTTCAAACAGTGTTAAATGAGGCGCAAATATAGTGATTTGGTTGATTAAGTTGAATAGTTAGATGAAGTTGATTGGGTTGGTTGTTCAATTACCCACTCAATTAACTTAATCCACCACTCACTAAACATCTACTTCAAGCCATAAAATATCCTGAAACCCTGCAGGTATTTTTTATTACCCTGGTAAGCTACGCCATAGTCGGCGCCAAATTGTAAGCGTTTGATGCCAAAATAGAATTCTGAATAATAAGGATTGTTCTTTTCGGTAAGATAATTAGCGCCGACAATTTCTTCTAATTTAAGTCTTCGTAAAAAAGGCACATTGTCAAATATCGCGCCGCCGAAATTATGCTGGAAATGAAACTCAAGAAAAGGATCTTTGGTGCTGAACGTATAAAACGGCAAAAAATGGAAGCTCCCTACATAAGTTGGATCTGACGATGTTCCCTCATTGCCTATAAAATGGTTGTAATCCATAAAGTATAGATTCCGGTTGTTAAAAAACGCACCGGCTTTAATTTTAAATGCCGAATGCCCCAGCAAACCAACCGCAAGGCGTTCATCAGTGATATCAATGGCAACAAAATCGTAATTAACATCCGAACCCAGTACGTTATTTATTCCTTTCCGGTAATTAACGGTAATTACCGGGTAATCCGATGGCAAATAAACCTTACCGGTTGGCCGGGTAATATATTGCTGATCGAAAGTAAACCTTAATGACGTATTAAAAGTAAGCGCCTGGTTTTCGGGAAATAATATGGAATGGTCGTCCTGCGGGGCATCCGGCGCTAAAGGATTGTTTGAAGTATACCGCAGATGCGAATACGTAAAAATATGGTTGAAGGAGGTATTGTATAGCTGTGTCCGGTCGGCATACGATAAATTGGCCGTCCACAAAATACCGTTTGTGAGTTCGCGCTGGTATCCGAAATTTGCAAATACCGAACGATAATACTTTACAAAGTTCTGTTCGCTGATAAGGGTACTTAACGTATTAAAATAAAGTGAACGGGTGCCCAAAGTGTTCAGGTCGGGCACATCACTGCCAAAATCTACAAAAAACTTGCCGACATTATCAGGGTCATATGTATAACTTGAATGAATATTTGCGCTGAACATTTTGTCAGCAGTTCCGTATCGAAGGGCTGGCGACACACTGAACGACCGGTTATCCTCAAATGTTTTTGTAAAACTGCCTTTCAAATTAATCCCCCACCCCTCAACCGTGTTGTAATAAACTGTTTGCAATAACGGGAAAACGAAAAGCGAATCCTTATGATTTTTATAGGTGGCCAGGTAGCCATCTACCAGGTAAGGTAATAAGGCAAACTTATTCTCATCACGCTGAATTGAATCCTGGTAGGTTTTTGACTCCTGCAATTTGGCAATACTATCGCGTGTTTTATAATTTTTTACTTCAGGGGATGTTAAAGGTACCGGGCGTTTATCCGCCCAAAATGCTGCACTTCTTTTGTTTGCTTCGGTATCCACGTGCAAAATTTCACCGTTAAAATAGTTTTCCTTAAATACGGTATCTATTTTGTAATTATTGTTTATGCCCAGGTAATAACCGCTAAACCTTAAGCCGTTAACATTCCCGTTGTAACTGTATTGAAACGACAAGGGCTCCCAGGTGTTTCCAACAGGGATGTATTGCTGGGTAACCCTTAAGGTATCAACAAAATTGAGGTTATTTAGTGCTTTGGTTAAATACAGATCAACCCCATAAATCCTCCAGTCACCCTCAATAATATAAATACTTCCGGTAAATGACAAGGCTTTGCCAATGCGGGTTTGCACCTGGATTTTATCTATCTGTTTTCCGTCTTCCGATATCGTGCCTAATAATTTAAACTTATAATATTTAAAAGCGTAGGTACTTACCGGTGAAACAAAACCATGGGTGCTAAGGCCATTGATGTAAAACAGGTTTTTATAAAAATTTACCTGCAGGTCCGACGCTTTATTATAGCCAAAAGGCGGGTTTGAACCCGATACCTTTGAAGCGGCGAAGATCTCTTTTACTTCATCCTTCTGTTTAAAACTATAGGTTGATAGTGATTCCGACTGGTAAGCTATTCCTTTTCCGCTGGTATCGAGGCCAAGCAGCTTTGCCATCCCCTTATCTAAAAGCGTTTTTGGCACAGTAATGATTTTTTTACGCCTTTAACGTATATGGCGCATTGGTATGACTTAACTTCATTAAGATAAAATTTTCGTTTATCGACCACATGGTGCATAATATCATACGCCGGGTCGTTTTTATTTGTTTCCTTCGATATAACCGGTTTTAATTCAAATGGTTCAGCGGTCAGTTGCACATTATGTTCAACGTGCCCGGCAGAAATACTAATCCTTTCAACATCCTCTTTAAAGCCAACAACCCGGTAAACAATATCATAAGTGCCTGGCCTGAGCTTAAACATATAATCGCCATTTTCATTGGCGGTGGTACCATAAGTTGAATTTTTGATATAAACAGAGGCAAACGGAATGGGTAGATTCCGACCACCGGTTATATGACCCGACAATGCAAATTGTTGTGCAAAGCAATTAAAAGTGGAGAGGGCTAAAACAGCGAAGAGTATGGTTTTTTTCATAGTGTTAACATTAAATAAATATTGGCGGTAAAATGTTTGATAGAATGCGATTTATATGATCTTTAATTTTATTTACTCCGGCCGGATAATCTTTAATTATTAATTTTGCCCCTCTAAAATCTACAATATGTATAACACACTAAAGCCGGTTTTGCAGCAGGAGCTTGCTGATATTGAAACCGCAGGTTTATATAAACGGGAAAGAATAATTACATCGCCACAGGGCGCCGACATTACTGTACAGGGCGGCCAGCATGTCATCAACTTTTGTGCAAACAATTACCTTGGCCTGTCCAGCCATCCAAAGGTTATCGCGGCAGCAAAAGAAGCATTGGACACCCATGGCTATGGTTTATCATCAGTTCGTTTTATTTGCGGCACACAGGATATTCATAAAGAACTTGAAAAAAAGATCGCTGAATTTTTAGGGACAGAAGATACAATACTGTACGCCGCTGCCTTTGATGCCAACGGCGGTGTTTTTGAGCCCTTGTTTAACGAGCAGGACGCCATTATTTCGGACGAGCTAAATCACGCGTCTATTATTGACGGTGTGCGCCTGTGCAAAGCACAACGCCAGCGTTATAAACATGATGACATGGCCGACCTGGAAGAAAAACTGAAAGCAACAGTTAGCTGCCGCCACCGCATTATTGTTACCGACGGCGCTTTTAGTATGGACGGCACCGTTGCCCAACTGGACAAAATTTGCGCTTTAGCCGAACAATATAATGCACTGGTAATGATTGACGAGAGCCATTGTTCCGGCTTTATGGGCAAAACTGGCCGTGGCACGCATGAGCACCATAATGTGATGGGGAAAATTGATATTATTACCGGTACTTTGGGCAAAGCCCTGGGTGGCGCATCCGGCGGTTTTACATCCGGCCGTAAAGAGATCATTGATATGCTGCGCCAGCGTTCGCGCCCGTACTTATTTTCAAACACCCTTGCGCCCTCCATCACCGGGGCTTCGATAGCGGTGTTGAACATGCTGAGCGAAACTACCGACCTGCGCGATAAACTAGAAACCAATACGCAGTATTTCCGCAAAAAGATAACCGAGGCCGGTTTTGATATTAAACCGGGCGTACATCCTATTGTACCGGTGATGTTGTACGATGCAAAACTTGCCCAGGAATTTGCGGCCAAAATGCTGGAAGAAGGCATTTATGTAATCGGTTTTTACTACCCGGTAGTTCCGCAAGGGAAAGCACGGATCAGGGTGCAGATTTCGGCAGCGCATAATACGGAGCATTTGGATAAAGCTATCGCAGCGTTTACCAAGGTGGGAAAAGAACTGGGGGTGATTAAATAGTTACGTATAAATTATTTATATTTGCACGTATAAATTAATGTGATATGGCAACGACAAAACTCACCCTAAGTGTAGATGAAGATACCATAAATTTAGCAAAGCATCTGGCGTCTGAAAATAACACCAGTGTATCCAGGCTATTTAAAAGGCTTATCAATGAATTTCCAAAAAAGGAAAATCCAACCGATCCCATATTGGAAAAATACAAGAATGTAGAAATACCTGGATGGATAAAAGATCTTTCAATAAAAACAAAAATTGATTTGCCAGCAAACGTGGATTATAAAGACTTGAAATATGAATACTTAAAGGAAAAGTATGGTCTTTAAGCGTTTATTTGCCGATAGCGATGTTCTATTGGACTTACTTTTAAATCGAGATCCTTTTCATTTTTATTCGGAGATCTTGATCATGGAATGTTTCAAAAATGATATTGTGCTTAACACGTCGGCATTGATCATTGCAAACATTTATTATTTGTTATCCAGGCAGATCGGTGCAAAGGCCAGCAGAAAAAAAATAGCTGACTTAATAAAGGCAGTAAAAATTCTGCCCCTTGAAGGTGACATCGTGGATATAGCATTAGCAAGCGATTTCCCGGATTTTGAAGACGCAATGCAATTTTTCATCGCCGAGCGCTATCATTGTGACGCCATCATCACTCGTAATATTAAAGACTACAAACATTCAACCATACCGGTTTTAACAGCCGAACAATTTTTAAGAAAATTATAAATGCAAGATAAAATAGACCAATATACCAAAGAGATCAACGCTTTTTTAGCAGCTAATGCCGAAGAACTGGAAACCTTCCGCATTAAATTTTTAGGGACCAAAGGCGTTATAAAAGATCTTTTTGAACAGTTTAAAACTGTCGGCACTGAAGAAAAACGTACGTTCGGGAAAGTTTTAAACCAGTTTAAACAGCTGGCTGAAGCAAAATACAATGAAGTTAAGGAAACTTTTGACTCAGGACTGAAGACTGAAGACTTAGGACTTGACCTTACGCTTCCCGGAGATGGATTTAACACCGGCTCCCGTCATCCCTTATCCCTGGTAAGAATTGAGATCATTGATATTTTTAAAAGGTTAGGCTTCGTAGTGGCCGAAGGGCCCGAAATTGAAGACGACTGGCATAATTTCTCTGCCTTAAACTTCCCTGAAGAACATCCGGCAAGAGATATGCAGGATACTTTCTTTATTAAAAAGAACAGCGGCAAGGATGATATCGCGCTGCGCACCCATACTTCATCGGTACAGGTACGGATGATGGAAAACGGCAAACCGCCGTTCCGGGCTATTATGCCGGGCAGGGTTTACCGCAACGAGGCCATTTCGGCCCGGGCGCATTGCTTTTTTCACCAGGTGGAAGGTTTGTATATTGATGAAAACGTATCGTTCGCAGATTTGAAACAAACCCTTTATCATTTTGTGCAGGAACTTTACGGGGCTGATTTTAAAGTACGCTTCAGGCCATCTTATTTCCCTTTTACTGAGCCATCGGCCGAAATGGATATCTCCTGCACTATTTGTAAGGGCGCAGGTTGCAACATGTGCAAATACACCGGCTGGGTGGAGATATTGGGTTGTGGTATGGTTGACCCCAACGTTTTGGAGAACTGCAATATCGACAGCAAAAAATACACCGGCTTCGCTTTCGGTATGGGGATAGAAAGAATTGCCAACTTAAAATATGTGATACGCGATCTGCGTTTATTCTCTGAGAACGATGTTCGCTTTCTGAAGCAATTTAAAACTGAGATCATATGAGGAAATGGATCCTGCTGTCCGCTATCGCAATAAGCTGCCTTTCGTGTGTAAAAAGCGGGGGCGTTATACCAAACGTTGCCGTAAATTTCCAGGCGGCAACCACCGACCCGCGCTTCAGCGCGCTGAATGTTCCCGGCGGCGCGGTGCTGGTAAATGGCTATGGCGTGGCCGGGCTGATTTTGTACCGCGAAGCAGATGGCAGTTACGCCGCTTACGATCGCTGCAGCACCGTAGATCCTTCAAAACTTTGCGCCGTTACCCTTGATGCCGGAAACTTTACCGTTACCGACCCCTGTAGCGGCGGCAAATGGGCCCTATCCAGCGGAAACCCGGTTAAAGCGCCGGCGGTAACCTCGCTCAAAGCCTACAGCATTGAGGTAAGTAACTTTGAGATATTTGTTTCGAATTGAATTGATGAATAGTGAGTGGTGAGTAGTGAGTGGTGAGTAGTTGGTTATTTGCCACGCATTGTTCACAACTTACCCCAGCCCTCACCATTCACAACTCGCAAACTCACCCCTCACTACTCACCATTCACAACGCACCATTCACAACTCACCGCTCACCCCTTACTATTCTCATTAAATTTTAGATATTTGTATCCAATTGATACATGGAAGCTGACAAAATAAAAGAAAGTATAAAGCGGGCCGCGCAGGAACTGTTTCGCAAATTTGGTTATCATAAAACCAGTGTTAACGAAATTGCCAGGAAAGCAAAAATTGCTAAAGCCACTATTTATAAGTATTTCGAGAGTAAAGAGGATGTTTTGCACTCCCTCCTGATGGACTACATTAAGGTAAGTGTTAACGACCTGATCCACAGCAATACCCACGAGGATGATGAGGAGGCGCATTTAAATACCCTGATCATGAAAACCTGCCGCCTCAGTTACACCGTGTGCAATGAGTTTATCGGCTGGGATTTCATCCGCGAATCGGCCAATTCGCAGGCTTTTCTTAAAAACTTATCCAACGAACTGGAGGAAATGCTGGTAAATGCGTTCAGCCAGTTAAGCGGACTGCGCAAACAGGAAAATTATTTAAAGCGGCTGCACTTTTTAATTAAATGCAGCAAAAGTATCGTGTTCAGCTTTGCATTTACCTCGGTGAGTGATTCGGATGTGCGCAAAAACTTTGTTTCTTTTCAGAAAGACATCTTGCCTTATTTGGTGAAGGCTGCGATAACGATATGATTTCTTTATTTCGGATTTCGGAATTTCGATTTCGGATTTGTTTATTTTCAATGAGATCAAAAACGCCCGGCCGTTTCGGCTATATTAATAGTAAACCAATGTTGCTGGTTTATCCAATTCAGCATAAGTAAAAATATCATATATAGCCCTCGAAAGCAGTATCTTAATCGCCGAGGCTTCTTTAAAACCGCTCATATCATATTTGTAAATCAACTTATTGCCTGTATGATTTAATGAAAATCCTAAACCTTTAAATTTATTTAACGGCCCTATCTCGTCATCGTCAGCATCATCACCAAAAAAATAATCGACGTTGAGTACATTTTTCACACTAAGAGAAATCTCGAGTATATTGTCGGCTGATAATTCAAATGTAAAACTCAAATTATCTTTCGCGCCAAGATATAGGACGAAGCCCACGTTTGTTTTTTCCAAAAGATTGAACAGCGCATCATCTATTTTCTGGTCATCATAAAAAGGCTCACTTTTCCGCTCATTTAGTTTTTCCAATTTGTCGATGTACTCTTTAATCAATTTTTCATAGTAAGAATCGGCTGGTAAATAGAGTTCCATTTTATCTCTTTTTTTAAAGATTTCAATACTTCTTTCCAATTCAAGTTTTTCATCATAAAATGGATCCTTTAGTTTTTTGAGGATTCGTAGTTCGCCGTTTAATTTAAATAGAGCTTTTGAATGATAATGCGCGTGCAAATATTCCCACTCCTGTGTATTGTCTTTGATACATGTCTTCAGAAATTGCTTTTCCGCTTCAAGTAGTTCGATAAGTGAGTCCAGGTCTGATTTCATTGGAATATAGTTAGGCTAAGTTACTTAGAAAATTATTAAATCAGAGATCGACGCACTGAAAATCAGGAATCAAAACCGGACAATTCAGGTTCCTTATTTTCTAATTTTCCCTTTCAGCCAATTCCCAATAAATGCCCCTATCGCCCCTGCAAACGCTCCAACCAAACTAAATAATGCGTCGAACAAAATAAATTTGGCCATTGCACTCGTATCCGTTCTCCCTTTATAACCTGCATAAATATATACCAGGAATAAAAAGTACCCGAATATGGCTCCGTTGATGATACCGTCCCTGCGGTTTTTGCCGGTATAACCAATAATCAACGCGACGATAGCCCAGGGAAATACATTATACCAGCCATATATCAAATAAAAAGTAGCCAAACCCGTAAGTATCCCCCAAAGCCTGCAAGTAGTTTTTTCATCGTTGTTTCCGTTCTAAATCATGTAAATCCTGTTTAAATCAAATAAATCGTGTTATTTTTCACTAATTATTTTGAAATCAAAGATATAATAATTTACTTTGACAAACAAAGTACTTTTAAGTGGAAGAAAAACAAATACAGGACGATCTGGCCTCCATCCGCAGCCTGATGGAGCGATCCTCAAAATTTATATCCCTTAGCGGGTTGTCGGGGATACTGGCAGGGATTTATGCATTAATTGGTGCAGGGGTAGCGTATTATGAATTATACATCGGGATAGGAAGGCACCATTTTAACCCGCATTTTCGGATTGTTGAGAATATAGAAGATTCGTTCCTATTGTTTACTTTATTGCTAATTGCACTTGCAGTTTTATTGGCCTCTCTTTTAACCGGCTTTATTTTAACCGCCCGCAAGGCCAAAAAGAAAGGTCAGCCAATCTGGGGCAATACCAGCAGGGCTTTGATCTTTAACATGGCATTACCATTGGTAAGCGGAGGCTTGCTGATCCTGATTTTGCTATTCCGCAACTATTATGGCATCGTTTCTCCGGCATCGTTGATTTTTTACGGGCTGGCTTTGGTTGGGGCGAGCAACTTTACTTACAAAGATGTGCGTTACCTGGGTATTTGTGAAATAGCTTTGGGTTTAATTGCCGCTTGTTTACCCGGCTACGGTTTGTTATTTTGGGC
Source organism: Mucilaginibacter gotjawali (assembly GCF_002355435.1). Taxonomy (NCBI): domain Bacteria; kingdom Pseudomonadati; phylum Bacteroidota; class Sphingobacteriia; order Sphingobacteriales; family Sphingobacteriaceae; genus Mucilaginibacter; species Mucilaginibacter gotjawali. The sequence continues at coordinate 1,539,023 of NZ_AP017313.1, read as the reverse complement.
GATTGGTTTTGGTGTGCTGCATATTATATACGGCAGCATGATGTACTTTAAATACGACAGGTGAAAGTCCCCTTTGAAAAATTAGATAAAGCTTTTGAGAACCGCTTAAGGCTGCAGATCATGAGCGTGCTGATGGTAAACGACCGGTACGACTTTAACTCGTTAAAGGAACTGCTGGATACCACCGACGGTAACCTGGCATCGCACCTGAAAGGGCTGGAGAAAGAGGAATATATCCTGGTGCATAAAACATTCCTGGGCCGGAAGCCTAACACCACTTACGCCGCTACCGAAAAAGGAAAAACGGCCTTTAAACAGCACCTGGATGCGTTGGAGAAATTAATTAAACAACAAAAATCAAATTGATATGGAAACCAAACCACTTATTACCCTTTTAAGGTACGCCGCTGTTTGCGGTAATATCGTATTCGTATTATGGATCTTGTTCAACGCCATGGACGAAGGCTTCCGGGGCACCCTGCCGGAGAAACTATCCGCCATCGGGCTGATTGGGCTATTAGCCGTAAACAGTCTCCTCTTGCTCAAAAAATCGACCCAAAACAATTAAAAAATTAATCACCGATCAACTTATTTTTTTATCCATATACTTTGAAATACAAAGTACTTTTAATAAATCAAAATCATGATAGAACAATCAGAACCAGCACTACAACCAAAACAAAGTACCTGGGCCCAGGATTCCATTTTAATTAAGTTAGGCGTTATTACCATAATTATCCTGCTTTTGCTGATCCCATCGGCCTGGATCCAAAGCCTGGTAACCGACCGCGAAGGCTACCAGCAGGAAAACCTGAAGAATGTTGCCGACAAATGGGCCGGCAGCCAACTGGTGCAGGGCCCTGTTATGGCGCTGCCCTACCGAAAATTGGTTACCGAAAACAATAGCGCGGGCAAACCGGTTACGCACGAAGTAACCAAAACCTTATATATTTTGCCGCAAACGCTTAACATGAAAGCAGGTATTCAAACAGAGCAATACAGCAGCGGGATTTATGACGCTATTGTTTACAACTCAAATGTAAACGTAACAGGCAGTTTTAATCAACCCGATTTAAGTGAATTAAGTATCGACCCTGCTACTGTTCAATACGATAAAGCCAAACTGATATTCAGTATTTCGGACCTGAAAGGGTTAAAGAATAACCCGGTGGTAAGCATCCAGGGGCAGAACTATACGCCCGAACCATCTGAAAACGAAAATATGCCCATTACTAACGGCCTGCAGGTAAATTTTCCGCTGCAAAAGGAACACGGTTTTAATTTCAGTTACCAGCTCGACCTTAAAGGCAGCAATACGCTTAACTTCCTCGATATTGGTAAAACAACCGGTGTGGAAGTTTACAGCACCTGGAAGCACCCGGATTTTAACGGGCGTTACCTGCCGGATACCCGCACCGTTAACGATAAAGGGCTAAATGCAAAATGGCAGATGCTTTACTACAACCGCCCGTTCCCGCAACAGTGGACCGATGGCGACTCGGTATTAACCAATAAAAAAGCCCTGGCTGATGCCGTTATAGGCGTTAAGCTCCAGCTGCCTATTGACCAGTACCGCAAAATTTTGCGCACCACTAAATACTCAACGCTTATCATCCTGCTCACCTTTGTTTCACTGTTTCTTGCCGAAATGATCAAAAAGGAGCGCATTCACTTATTCAACTATACTTTAATCGGCGCGGCTATGGTGGTGTATTATACCCTGCTGTTGTCGTTTGCCGAACAGATCGGGTATAATTACGCCTATCTGTTGTCGTCGCTCTCTACCATCGGGCTGATAGCAATTTTCACCTCATCGCTGCTAAAGAACAGGAAGGTGGCGCTGCTATTTGCTTTTATACTTACCGTGTTTTATGGCTTCATATTTATTATCATACAATTGGAGGAGCTTTCCCTGCTGTTTGGAAGTGTTGCCCTGTTCATTATCATCGCAACACTGATGTATTTCTCCCGAAAAATCAACTGGTATAAACACTAAGAGGCCTCACCCCAACCCCTCTCCAAAGGAGAGGGGCTTCATTAAATATTTTTTAGTCCTCTCCTTTGGAGAGGATTCAGGTGAGGCCTTTAAACAATTTTAAATTACATGAAAAACTACATCACTATACTGCTGATCCTTGCGATCATCACCTGCCTGAAACTGAGAAGCACCGGGAATTATAAATATGCTTTAAGCGAAGACCGCAACCTCTATATAGAAGTTTACAGGTCGGGTTTAACCGGGAATATGGCCTCGGAATACCTGACCGATTCTGCAAACTTCAGGGTGTTCCTGGGAACTTACAACAGCAAAAAGGCATCCATCCAATGCAAACTTAGTGGCGATCGGATCACCGTCGAAAAGAAGTTGAATGATGCAAATACCCCTGAAATAATTGAAAGAAAAATTTACAACCTGAATGACTTAATAAGGCGGCGAAATTATAATTGATCATTCAGGGCAATTCAACTTTTTATAAAATCCAATTAAATGCTTACACACGTTATCAAATACAGCTTGAAGATATGGTTAACCAGCGTTTTTGCGGCGCCAATACTATTTTATATTTCCCTGATTTGCTGGGTGAGCACCTATCGATCAAATGCAGTGGCTTTATTCCCATGGGCGTTTTTAATTTATATTGGGATGGTGTTCGCTCAATTGGTGTTTTCGCTTTTAATATGGATAATTTTTACCGGGGTGATCCTGGCTGTAATAAGAATTCCCACTACGGGAATCACTAAGACTATAATTATTTTCGTAACTGGCCTTTTGTTAACCGCGGGACCTTTCGTTGCGGTAATAATATTACTTGATTTTAACAATGAAGATTCAGGTTTGGCCTATACATTAATGGCATGCAATTGCGCCTGCGTTGGTTTTGGCGTTTGGTTTTACAAGTTGAAACTACTGCAGCCAAATCCTCCACCTCAAAACTTCGAAATTATTTAACAAAAATTTCACAATACCATTTTGGTTTTTGGTATATTTTTATCGTTATTTGTATATATAAAAGCATTTACCTCATGAGCCGTGAATTAATTGAGTTTTCAGACATGATAGAGGAGCAGTTTGATATTGGCGAAATTGAAGAAATTGAACCGGATGATTTTTGGACATCCGTTGTGAATATGTTCATTTAGCACTATATTTTAAACGTTCTGCCGCGTTGATCGCACAACATGATCAACCGCAGTGATTTTGCGCGCTCAAAAATTCAACGTTCTAAACTTAGCAGTATGTGAGGACACATACTGCGGGGATGACGACACATACTTCGGGGAGGGAACCTCTAAAACCTCTCCAACAATGCAACCTTACAACCTTTCAACTTTTCAACCTTACAACAATTCCATCTTACAACATTCCAACAAATAACTAACTTTGCGCGCTTATGAACCAGCTAGCAAAACAGCGTTTTTTTGAAGACATCACGATCATCGACATCGCCGAAGAAGGCAAGGGCGTAGCCAAATCAGACGATTTCGTCATATTCGTAGATAAGGGAGTGCCCGGGGATATTGCCGATGTGGAAGTTTACCGCCGCAAAAAAAACTTTGGCGAAGGCAAAATTACCGAGCTCAAAAAACCGTCCGAATACCGCACCGAAGCATTCTGCGAACATTTTGGCACCTGCGGCGGCTGCAAATGGCAGCATATGACCTATGCCGCACAATTAAAATTCAAGCAAAAATCAGTTGCTGATGCATTAACCAGGATTGCGAAAATTGAGGTAGATAGGATGACGCCCATTGTGCCCTCCCCTGCTGATAAATACTACCGCAACAAACTGGAATACACTTTTAGCAACAAACGCTGGCTGACTGACGGCGAAAACCGCACCGATGAGGCATTAAATATGAATGCCCTGGGATTCCATATACCGGGCCGCTTTGATAAGATCCTTGATATTAACCATTGCTGGCTGCAGGCCGAGCCTTCCAATAGCCTGCGAAACAGGATACGGGATTTTGTAATAGCGCATGACTACAGGTTTTACGACCTGAAGGCACACAGCGGCACCTTACGCAACCTGATCATCCGTACGTCATCAACGGGCGAAACAATGGTTATCGTAGTTTTTGCTTTTGCTGATGAACAGGAAATCAAACAACTGATGGGCTTTATCAACGGGGAATTCCCTGAAATAACTTCCCTGCTGTATATCATCAATCAAAAAAAGAATGATACCATTTTTGACCAGGACGTGATTGCCTATAAAGGGCCGGAGTTTATTTACGAGGAGATGGAAGGTATTAAATTCCGGATCGGGCCAAAGTCATTTTATCAAACCAACTCCATCCAGGCACTAAAACTATACGAAATTACCCGCGATTTTGCAGGCTTTAAAGGCGATGAACTGGTTTATGACTTGTACACCGGCGCAGGTACCATCGCCAACTTTATTGCCCGCAGCGTAAAGGAAGTGGTGGGTATTGAATATGTGCCTTCGGCGATAGAAGACGCCAAGATCAATTCGGCCATCAATAACATCAGCAATACCAAATTTTTTGCCGGCGACATGAAAGATGTACTGGCGGCTGATTTTGTAGCCGAACATGGTAAACCGGATGTCATCATTACCGATCCGCCTCGTGCAGGCATGCACCCGGATGTAGTAACCCGGTTGATGGAAATTGAGGCCGAAAAAATAGTATACGTAAGCTGCAATGCCGCCACCCAGGCCCGCGATCTGCTGGTATTGAAGGAGAAATACGATACGGTTAAAATTCAGCCGGTTGATATGTTCCCACATACACAACACGTGGAGAATGTTATTTTGCTGGTGTTAAGGAGTTGATGGAATTTAGTCCATGGCAGAAAAAAAATAAAAATCGGTGCAATCACAAAATATATCAGTGTAATCACAAAATATAATCGGTGCAATCACAAAATATAATCGGTGTAACTGAGCGTAGCGAACTCATGAACGCCATTAAAAAAACAAACAAGTGTGAATAATCACAAAAACATGGAACCGGAAGAACTTTTAAACGAAAACAGGAATAGCGAAGACCCCAAAAAGGATAGTCCGTTATTGAGCCTGGAGCGAGACCTTAAATTTTTTCATGAGTCCGTACGCGAGGTAGCTATAGAGATCATGGTTGAGGGATTATCCAATTACCCCATATTTATTGCTCACCAGCACGAATTGAGTTTAGGCGAACTGATCCTCGACCGCCACGATTTGAATACAGAATGGAGTATCCATGCTTCCACGCTGGAAGAGTTTGTGGAAAAAGGAGTGATCAAACAGGTACTAAAGGAACGTTTTATTCAATCCTACAAAAACCCGAATGATTTTATGTGCGTTTTTGTAGTGGTGCCTGAGGGTGCAAACTTTATCTATTACCCATATCCGAAATAAATTTGTTGTAATGTTTTTTTGTTGGAATGTTGTAAAGTTGTAAGGTTGAAAGGTTAATTTTACCTTTACAAAGTGACAGGAACTTTACAACATTCCAACCTTGTAACATTTCAACAAAATCAACAACATTCTAACAAAAATGCCAGATAAACAACTCCTGATATTAAACAGCCAGCAGATCCAGCAAAAGATTGACCGGATAGCTTACCAGATACTGGAAGATAATTTTGATGAAGATGAAATTCTGATCGCCGGCATATTACCTGGCGGCAATAAAATTGCGGAAAGATTAAAGACTATCCTTGAAAAGATCGCTCCATTTAGGATCAGGCTGCTTGCCATTAAATTAGACAAATTCAGCCCTTTTTTAAAGGCAGAGATCAATTTTGATGTGCAGGACTGCAGCAACAAAGTAATTATTTTAGTAGACGATGTTTTAAACAGCGGCAAAGCGCTGGCTTATGGATTTGGTGTTTTCCGGGATGTCCCTCTAAAAAAATTCCGCACGGCTGTTTTGGTCGATCGTAACCATAAAAACTTCCCCATCACCACTGATTTTGCCGGGATAGCCCTGTCTACTGTATTAAAAGAACATGTAGAAGTAGTTTTGGATGAAGAGGGTGAAGAGGATGGCGCTTATTTGAGGTAAAATTATTTAAATTTGTTATAAAACTTCGTTTTATGTCAATAGCAGAAATAAAAGAAACCAAATCAAATCTTATTGCCTGGATTGAACAGCTTTCCGATTCCAACATGCTCACTGTTTTGGATAGCTTAAGAAACTCAGAACAAGATGGCGATTGGTGGGATAATTTGCCCGAGTGGCAAAAACAGCACATAAATGAAGGGATAGAAGATGAGGAAAATGGTCGTGTTATTTCATCAGAAGAATTTTGGAAAAACTTAAAAAATGGATGAAAATTCATCATTTGCAATTCACTACACCAAAAGAGCTAATGCTGATGCTATTGTTATAAAAAACTACCTGTTATATAATTTCACGCATAAAGAAGTTGACCACTTTTATCATTTATTGGAAACGTTCGAGCGCGCGACAAAGCCCTTCCCGGAACTCTATCCCCTGGTTAACAAGAGCAGGAAAATTCGGCGAGCTGTTTTAAGCAAACAATTGTCTGTATTTTACCGGGTTTCAAAAAGCCGAATTTCCATTAACTCCATTTTGGATAACCGCATGGATCCTTCTAAATGGCCTTGATTCTTAATAACTCCTCCACCTTCTCCGCCGTCAAACTCAATCCATCAGCAATAACTGTTGCCCGGCTATAAAAAGGTTCTCTTTCCGTTAACTTATCAGCAATAAAAGTAACCAGCGCTTCGCCGTGGTGCTGGCGCAACAGCGGCCGTTCTTCTTTTTCGTTTTCAAGGCGACTGGCCAAAGTTTTGGGGGATAATTTGATGTAGATAGTTTTACCGTGCGCATTCATCCAATCCATATGGTCAAAAAAGCAGGGCAAGCCGCCGCCTGTGGAAACAACGGCATGTTCGGGATATTGGGTTTGCTTTAAAACTTCTGATTCCAGCTTGCGGAAAGCATCCTCGCCATGTTTGGCAAAGTACTCGGCAATGGTCATTCCTTCCTGTGCTTCAAGGATATGGTCGAGATCCATAAACGCATAACCCAGCCTGTTTGCCAGTTTACGCCCTAAAGTGGTTTTGCCACATCCCATAAAACCAACCAGGAAAATGATGCCCGGCCCATCTTTTATTTTTTTTTCAGACACGTCAAATTAAATCAAATTACTAAACTATATTCCTACCATGGTCCATGGACCATCGACCATGGACTAAGACAGCTTCACCCGCGGGTCAATCCAAACATAAATAATATCCACCAAAATATTAATCACCACAAAAATAAAGGCAATAAATAAAATGGAGCCCATTACTACCGGGAAATCCGACATTTCCAGGGCATCGACCGTTGTTTTCCCCAACCCGTTATAGCCAAAAACATATTCTACAAAAAAGGAACCGGCCAGCAATGAAGCAAACCAGTTGGCGATAGCGGTAATAACAGGGTTCAGGGCGTTTTTCAAGGCATGGCGATAAACTATCGCGTTTTCACTTAAACCTTTGGCCCTGGCGGTACGGATATAATCCTTTCCCAGTTCGTCCAGCATGGCGTTTCGGGTAAGTTGCACAATGATAGCCAAAGGCCTTAAGCCGAGGGTAACCATAGGCAAAACCAGGTTGCGCCAGGTGATCACTTCACCTTTAAACGGATCGTAAGTATATAAACTGCCTGACATATTTAGGCCGGTGTATTTGGATAACTCGAAGCCGAAGATCCAGGCGATAATAATGCCCGCGAAAAAAGAAGGCGCGGAAATACCCAGCGTAGAAATCCCGATGGCCAGTTTATCGATCCAGGTATGCTGATGCACCGCACTCAATACGCCAAAGAAAACACCGATAATTATGGCAAATATCATGGCCGTTGTAGCCAGCACCAGCGTGTTGGGTATTACTTCTATCAATAATTGGGCTACTTCCTTATGGGTTTGATAAGAACGCCTCAGGTAGGGCCATTTGAGCGCCAGCACCCTTACGGATGAAACCGGGAACAATTTTACATAATGATATTGCTGCTGTTCTTGCTGGTTGTTAAGGTGAAAGCCGATAGGTGAAAGATCGTTCAGGTAGTATAGAAATTGCACCGGGATAGGTTTATCCAAACCAAATTCTTTGCGGATAGCCTGAAGCGACTGTACATCCGCCCGTTGCCCCTGCGTCATGCGCGCCGGGTCAACCGGTAAAATATTGAACAGAAAAAAAACCACTACCACAATGCCCAGCATTACTGCCGAGCCATAAAAAAACTTGCGGATGAGGTAGCGGATCATTTTTTAAGAACTTCTTCAATCTTAGCTTTAAACCATTTAGTTTTTGCGAGATCAGCTGGATTTAAATTTTGACGCTCTTTAATTCCTGTTCCATAGTCCTTGGCCGGAAATACCTTGTAGAATGTTTCGAAATCATCAGCATCTAACATTTGCAATATCATTTCCTCGTCTGTCCTAATAACTTTAGGCTTTTCTTCTCTGAAGAATGAATAACTTTCCCTTGCACGGAGAATGCCAAGCAGAATTTTATCTCTGACTAATTTTCGTTCATTTTTAATTGACGCCATATAGCCTGTCTTGTCGAATTCGTTTCCTTTAGAATGATAGAACTCTTCAAGGTTATCGGGATGGTATAAATAATTCTCAATCGAGTAATAATCAAGAATATATAGTTTCTTATACGCAGTTAGTACGCTATTTCTTTCTTCGTCAGTTAAATAATCACGATCAATTAAACCGTTGTAATTAGCGTTGTTTTTTGTTTTGAAAAAAACGTCTGCTTTATTCCTACCTACGAGAAATATGGTGTCTTTTATTTTGAGATTATTATATAACGAAGTATCGGTATTTTCTGAAAACACCAGCGTTTTTCCTTCGAATATATTAGCTAAAAACTCTTTGCTTACTGCGATTTCAAAAATATCAGCATTATTCTTTGTTGATGGAAGGATAACCTGCGGCACGTCAAAATTCAGGTTGTCAAAGTCAATGATTGCTGCATTTTCTGTGGCATTTGCATATTCTATAAACCCCAAAGAATGGCTGGCTGTCCATAACTGACAAATATTGGGAACCCAGTTTTCTGTGATTTCTTTTAATAGATTTTTTTGCAACGCAGTATTTAAATGGAGATCTATTTCATCTAAAAAGTAAACGGCATCCTGGAAATACTCTTTGCGAACAAGTAAATCAAGGAGAATATTGAAAATCTCTTTTTCGCCACTGCTTAAGTAATCGTATTGAATATTAGAATTACCTTTCTGGAATAGTATCTCTGCTATTTTTCCATCTAATGGTGGTTTAATTGAAAGCAGTCTGATCCTTAAACCGTCCTCTGCGCCAAAAATATTTTCAAAGGCTCGATTAATCGGATTTATATAGCTTTCGAGTATTTGTTGCGTTGAATTCTGTCCAAATAAATCTGTTAATATTGATGAAGAAATCTTCTCAATATCATTTTCAAAACGATTGTCGTAATCAATAAATGTCTTTGGACGATCAGAATCTTTTTCAAAAGACACACTAACCTGACCGGAAGCTGTTCTTGTTAATTTGGGAACCTGTCGGAAACTAGTTCTACCATAAAAAGCATTATCCGGAATTTCGTTATTATTTACTAAAAAGAAATTACTGTGAAATGATCTATCATCATTAAAAGTCACATCTATTTCATACTTTTTTTTGTATTCTTATTATAATAGGAAGATTTTGACAAATCATCATTAATTTTAATATCACTTCTAACTAGCTTGTTGACATATTCAAAAGCATCAAACACAGAAGATTTACCTGAACCATTTGTACCAATCAATAAAACAAGTTTGGCGGGTTCAGCTAAAGATGTTAAATCAATGGTCAAATCATCAAAACGTTTAAAATTCTTTAATTCCAGCTTCGTAATCTTCATAAAATAAAAGTAGTTAAATTATTGCTGAAAATAGTCTTTTACCAGCACATCATAATTAGGCATGGAATGGTAGTGCCATTTGTTGATGATGGTTCCATTTTTTAATAAAAATATGCCCGGGTTAGCCCTCACCATCGTTTTTAGGGGCACCTCATCAGCATAAAAAATTTCAAAAGCCAGGTGGTGCTGTTTGCTGAATGCCTCCGAATATTGCGCGGAGTTTGAGGTAAGCATCACGGTACGCGTATGGTAATCGTTTTGCAGGTTGATGGCAGTCGCATTTAACCGAGCCAGTGCATCAGCATCCGTATGGCGCAGATCATAGGCTACAATTACCATATTGAGGTAAGGATTGGTTAACAGTTCTTTGGTGTAATCAGTTCCCTGGGCATCGCTGATGGTAAGGTCCTGGATTTTTGGGCTAAAACCTTTTTTTACCAACCGGCTTTCCGGCGTACCCACAACCGACCAGTCGTTATCTTTCCAGATATTGCTGCTCATGTATTCGGTGTTGTTCATCACCTTAGTTGCACCTGTTTTTTTATTTTTCAGGGTATAAGTTTGCTCATACTCATCAGGCTTGGCGCCAGGAGGAGTTTTCATTTCATCCGGAATATTGGCGCCAACTTTATACGCCAGGAAATCGATCACCGGCAAAAAGTTATAGGTATACACACCCAACCCTACAGCTATTACAGTTGCGCCTATTAATAATTGATCCCCTGCTTTTTTTGAAGCAAACGGTTTTATCTTTTTACGGTTTTTAAAAAGGACAATCACCAGCAGCAGCAAAAACATATCCTTACTGAAAGACTGCCACGGCGTTAACGGGATAGCATCCCCAAAACAACCGCAGGTTTGCACCACTTTAAAATAGGCCGAATAAAAAGTTAAAAAGCCAAAGAAAATCGTCAGCAGCAGCAATCCCCAGGCAACATTTGCCGAACGTGCGCCAATAAGCAGCCCAAAACCTAATATAATCTCCAGCGAGCACAGGATAATGGCAATATAAAGCGAAAAAGGCGTAAAAAAGGTGAGGTGCAGTACGTCGAAATATTCTTCCAGTTTATACGAGAAGCCCAGCGGATCATTAATTTTTACCAGGCCCGAGAAAATAAACAGCACGCCAACAAATATTCTGCATGCCCATATCCACCATGGTGTTGTTTTAGTATTAGTCATTTTGTTAAGCGTTGTAAAGTTGCAAGGTTGGAAAGTTGTAAGGTTTGGATTTTTTCAGATTGCAAAAAATGTAAAATCTCAATTAAAAACCTTTTGATTAAAAATAACATTGCAACTTTACAACATTACAACCTTTTTAACAATTGCGAATGGCTAAAGATACATTTTTTCGGAAAAAGGAGACGCTGAATGCCGGGGGCTATTTAATTGATTTGAGCAGCCCGAAGGTTATGGGCATCATTAACCTTACGCCCGACTCTTTTTTTGCGGGCAGCCGGAAACCCGGCGTAGAAGAGGCTGTATGGCAGGCAGGCAAAATGCTGGCGGAAGGCGCCACTTTTTTAGACCTGGGGGCCTATTCCTCACGCCCCGGCGCTGTGGACATTTCTATCCAGGAAGAAACGGACAGGTTGCTGCCTGTTGTAGAAGCCATAAGGAGTGAATACCCCGAAGCCATATTATCCATAGATACCTTTCGATCCAAAGTTGCTGAGGCTGCAATAAATGCAGGCGGGCACATCATCAATGATATCTCCGGCGGGCAGTTGGATGAAGATATGTTTGCTACCGTAGCACGCCTGCAGGTCCCCTATATTTTGATGCACATGAAAGGCACACCCCAAAATATGGCTCAAAAAACGGATTACGAAGATGTTTTCGCCGAAGTTTACGATTATTTTGCATCAAAATATTATCAATTAAAACAAATGGGGGTGCATGACGTAATCATCGATCCCGGCTTTGGCTTTGCCAAAAAACAGCACCAAAGCTATGCCCTGATGAGCCGGCTGGAGGAATTTAGCCGGCTGCAACTCCCTATACTGGCAGGAGTATCCCGTAAAAGAATGATCCATCACCTGTTAGGCATTACTCCTGAAGAATCACTTAACGGTACAACTGCGTTGAATACCATTGCCCTTACCAAAGGCGCAAATATCCTTCGCGTTCATGATGTAAAGGAAGCGGTAGAGGCCGTAAAGATTTTCACAGCGTGCGAGCGATAAACCTCAATCCCCTATTTTCTGATAATCGGTTGTACTGATATCAGGGATCAAAGGTTTTAGGGTAAGGATATCGCCGCTTAAAATGATCAGCGACCGTGCAGAAGAATCGCTGCCAAAATAAATTTCGTCGTAAACGGTCGTCCCGTTTTTAAATGCGCCTGTACGGATATGGAAAACTCCTTTTGAAACCAGCACATTTTGATTAAAATGGCTGTATGTACTATCTCCGTTAAACTGCATAACATTGCCGTTACCCGGTTTATAGGTAGAATCCGGGGGAATAATAAACCCGCCGTAAGTTTTCCGCACCTCCCATTTACCAAATAAATAGGGCGATAGTGGCTGGGGCTTTGTGCAGGCCAGCAAGCAACTGGCAATTACAGCAACAAGTGTAAATATTTTCATCTCTTCCTTAATTTAAGTTTATGGCTTATAATTTAGTTCGGTATCTTTTGATAATCTGTCGTCGGTATATCCGGGAATAATGGTTTCAGCGTCATCAGGTCTCCGTTTACCAATACCATGTAGTTGAAGGAGGTATCGTTATCAAAATATAACCGCTCGTTGTTCATTGCAAGCATCGACATCAGATTTATCCGTGTGTGGTAAACGCCTTTTGAAGAATATTTGTGCTGGATGTATTTAACATACGTACTGTCGGCGTTCAGTCGCACGATATTTCCGTTACCCGGCTTATAGATCGAATCTGCAGGTAGGATATTTCCATTGTAAACACGGCGTACTTCCCAGCTGCCAAACAAGCCGCTGCTAAGGGGTACGGGGCTGTTCTTTTTTTTACAGGAAAACAGGAACAGGACAACAACCGCAACAAAAATAGAAGCTTTCATAACCAGGTTTTTTTATTGATTACGATGGAAAAATGGAAAATGCGACAAGTAAGGATAAAAATTCAGATCGCTTAAATTGAGATTATTGTCAGATAAATTTATCCGGTTACACCCTTATCAAAAGTTTTCGATTACCGTTTCTTATAAAGTCGGTTGTATTTTTATTATTTTTGATTTATGCGGATATATCTTGACAATTGCTGAATTATGACAACCATAACAGATACCGAGGTAAAGCAGAAAGGATTAGGCGCTTTATTGGATGCGCTGGGGGAGGTAGATGCCGAACGTTTTATTACTTTGCTCAACAGGGACCCCTTTGATTACACAACGTGGCAAAGAAATTTATTTGAGAACATGGATATCAACCAAATAAGTAAAAAAGCTATGGAATTGAAAAAGGGGGCTTAGTACCTGAGCAATCTAGCGCGATGATCTATATAACTTAAGCTATTTTTGCCGAAACGTCAGTTGCAGCTTTTTCGGACTTCCGGACTTTACTGACTTCCGGACTAATCTTACCCCACCAACTCCATCATCTTGAAAATAGCATCCACATATTCACGGTTATTGGCCAGGCGCGGAACTTTATGCTGTCCGCCAATTTTACCCCGTTCTTTCATCCAGTTAAAGAAGGTACCTTCAGGCGCTTTACGCACAATGGGTCGGCGCAGGGCCATATCTTTAAAGCGTTTGGCATCATAGTCTGAATTTATCCGGCGAAGGGTTTCGTCCAGCAGATCTACAAATCGCTCAAACTCAGCCGGCTTTTTTTCAAATTCGATGATCCACTCGTGGGCGCCGCTTTCGTCGCCGTTAAAATAAACCGGGGCGGCAGTATATTCACGAATGACAGCGCCGGTTTGCTGGCAGGCTTCGTCCAACGCCCGCTCGGCATTATCGACAATTAATTCTTCACCAAAGGCATTGATAAAATGTTTGGTACGCCCGGTAACCTGGATCCGGAACGGAAACTTCGAGGTAAACCTGACCGTATCGCCGATCATATACCGCCAAAGGCCGGCATTGGTGCTGATGATGAGGGCGTAATTCTTATCCAGCTCTACTTCATCCAGCGTCAGCGTGTTTGGATTTTCTTTATGGAGATCCTCCAAAGGCAAAAACTCGTAAAAAATACCGTAATCCAGCATCAGCAGCATTTCACCGGGCTCGCGGGTATCCTGGATGCCAAAAAACCCTTCGGAAGCATTGTAGTTCTCCAGGTAATACATGTCATCGTTCGGGATCAGCTTTTTAAACTGCTCGCGGTATGGGGTAAAATTTACCGCGCCATGGAAATACATTTCAAGGTTGGGCCATACTTCCAACAGGTTTTTTTGCCGGTTATTTCCAATATTCTTTTAAACAGCAAAATATTCCAGGTAGGTACGCCGCTCAGGCTTGTTACATTCACCCCGATAGTTGCATGTGCCATTTTCTCAATCTTTTCCTCAAAATCCTCCAGCAATGCTATATCCATATCGGGTGTCCGGTGAAGTTCGGCCCAGAGCGGGAGATTTTTCATCAGCACGGCGCTCAGATCACCAAAAGAAGTATCAGCATTCAGCTCGCTTACCTGGAAGCTTCCTCCAAGGGTAAGGATCTTGCCGGTAAACATTCTTGAATTGGGTTGGTTATTGAAATAGATGGTCAGCAGGTCTTTACCGCCTTTAAAATGGCATTCCTCCAGCGCTTCTTCGCTTACCGGGATGAACTTGCTCCTGTCGCTGGTGGTGCCTGATGATTTGGCAAACCACCTGATCTCTGAAGGCCATAAAACATTTTGTTCCCCCTTCAGCATCCGTTCAATGTAGGGTTTCAGCGTATCGTAGGTTTGTATAGGTACGCGCTCTTTAAAATCATGCAGGGTGAGGATACTTTTATAGCCGTACTTTTTACCCCATTCGGTATTTTCGGCGCCGCAGATCAATTGCTCAAACCATTCCTCCTGTACTTCATTGGGATATTTCATAAAAAGCTCTATCTGGTGAATACGCTTTTTCATGAACCAGGTAAATACGGAGTTAAAAATTTCCATAGGTTATTTTACGTGATCGAACGTTTTTCTTTTCAGCACAAAGTTGGCGCCCAGGTAAACCTTGCGCACCATTTCGTTTGCTGCCAGCACTTCGGGCACCCCTGATTCCAGTATTTTTCCTTCAAAAAGCAAGTAGGCCCTGTCGGTTATTGAAAGGGTTTCCTGCACATTGTGATCGGTGATCAGGATCCCGATATTACGGGTTTTTAATTTAGCAACCATATATTGGATCTCCTCCACCGCAATCGGATCAACGCCGGCAAAGGGTTCGTCGAGCAAAATAAAATTCGGCTCGGCTGCCAGCGCCCTCGCAATTTCGGTACGGCGGCGTTCCCCGCCTGACAGCAGGTCGCCACGGTTGCGGCGCACTTTGTGCAAACTGAATTCATCGATCAGCTCTTCCAGCTTTTCCTTTTGGCGCTCTTTGCTCATGTCGCCCATTTCCAATACCGCTTTTATATTATCCTCCACAGAAAGTTTCCGGAAAACGGATGCTTCCTGCGCCAGGTACCCGATGCCTTTTTGGGCGCGGCGGTACATCGGATCATTGGTGATATTTTCATCATCCAAAAATATCTGGCCCTCGTTTGGCTTTATCAAACCTACGATCATATAAAAGGATGTTGTTTTACCCGCCCCATTTGGCCCAAGTAAACCTACGATCTCGCCCTGCGCCACATCAAACGATACATCGTTAACAACCGTACGCTGTTTGTATTTCTTTAATAAATTATCTGCCCGAAGAATCATTTTTTTATTTACGATTTACGAAGTACGAATTACGATTTGATTGATGATTAAAATTCCTCCGGTTTGAAGAAATCGTAAATCTAAAATCTTAACTCGTAAATCGAATCCCTTTTATATTTAATTGTATAGAACGTTTTTCCCGCCAGATATTTTCCTCAATGGTATAACAAATATCAAAAGGGACATCTTTT
This sequence comes from Mucilaginibacter gotjawali, assembly GCF_002355435.1. Taxonomy (NCBI): domain Bacteria; kingdom Pseudomonadati; phylum Bacteroidota; class Sphingobacteriia; order Sphingobacteriales; family Sphingobacteriaceae; genus Mucilaginibacter; species Mucilaginibacter gotjawali. The sequence goes on along the minus strand of NZ_AP017313.1, from coordinate 1,523,153 downwards.
TTCAATTTGGGCAGGTGTTCGCCCTGTCCGAAGGCTATACTTTCAAAGCCCGGCGAGCCTTTCTGGATCACGGTCATCTTTACATGACTTTCGCCCACCAGGCCGGCTACCCCGCTAACATACACATTTTTGCTCAGGAAAACCGGCGCCATATTTTCGGGCCCGAAAGGTGCAAACATATTTAATAATCTGAAGAATTTCGGTTCTATCTGGCTCAAATGCAATTCTGCATCTATAGAGATCTGCTGGATCAATTGTTCAGGTTTTATGGTGGCGCTTACTACCTCTTCAAAACGGGCGGCAAAAGCTTCTACATTTTCGGGATGCATGGTAAGGCCGGCGGCAAATTTGTGCCCGCCAAACTGGATCAGCAGGTCGCTGCAGCCGCAAAGCGCCTCATACAGGTCAAAGCCTATTACCGAACGTGCAGAGCCTGCCACATGACCGTTTGAACGGGTTAACACGATGGTGGGCCGGTAATACTTTTCGGTTAAGCGCGAGGCGACGATACCGATAACGCCTTTGTGCCAATGTTCGTTAAAAACTACGGTTGAGTTGCGGTTGATCAATTCCTCATTGCTATCAATAATGCTCAACGCCTCATCGGTAATAGAAAGGTCGTGCCCCTTGCGTTCGGTATTTTTTACATTGATAAGCAGGCTTTTTTCTTTAGCCACTTCCACATCAGTAGTAATCAGCAGTTCGACAGCGTGTTTGGCATCGTCAATCCGTCCTGCGGCATTAATGCGCGGCCCCAGCAGGAAAACCACATCCGAAATAGTATAGTAAGTGCCCCTTCCGGCAACTTCCATTAAAGTTTTAACGCCAATGGATGGGTCAGTATTGATTTTTTGAAGACCCAGGTGGGCCAGAATCCGGTTCTCGCCGGTAATATGTACAATATCGCAGGCAATGCTGATGGCAACCAGGTCGAGATAACACGTAACCTCCTCTAAAGGGATTTCATTTTTTTCGGCATAAGCCTGTACCAGTTTAAAGCCAATGCCGCATCCGGAGAGTTCCTTATAAGGATATGCGCAATCGGGCCGTTTGGGATCGAGTATGGCAACGGCTTCAGGCAGCTGATCTCCCGGCAGGTGATGGTCGCAGATGATAAAATCAATACTTCTTTCATTTGCATAGGCGATCTTATCAACAGATTTTATACCGCAATCAAGCGCTACAATCAATGTAAAACCATTTTCGGCGGCGTAATCTATCCCTTTAAACGAAATGCCATAGCCTTCCAGGTATCGGTCGGGGATATAATATTCGAGGTTGTTATAGCGTTTTTTGAAGAAACTGTAAACAACCGACACGGCCGTTGTTCCGTCAACATCATAATCGCCAAAAACCAGGATCTTTTCTCCGCGTGAAATTGCTTCTTCTATCCGTAAAACCGCTTTTTCCATATCCTCCATCAGGAACGGATCGTGCAGGAGCCGCAGGTCGGGCCTGAAGAAAAGCCGGGCATCTTCAAACGTTTTTATGCCCCTGCTGATGAGCAGGGCGCTTAACACCGGGTCGATATTGAGGGCGCCGGCTAAGGATTTTACTTCCTCATGATCCGCGATATCCCGTAATGCCCAGCGTTTATTCATATCTTTGCTAAAAAACAGTAAATATAGAGGAAAATTAGTGAATAGTGAGTGGTGAACAGTGAGTGGTTTTTCGCAAAATGATGAAGAACTGCATTACAATATCGAACACCGAATGTTGAATAACGATTTTTGAAGTGATCTAAATTTCTTTCCATTTCGACATTCTACATCCGGAGTTCGATATTCGACATTCAAAATCAACCATTATTTTATTTAAGGATACAAATATCAATGAAAATACATGCGCTATGCGAAGGCTCTTATTCAGTAGATGCTACCAAAAAGTTTATCCCTTTTAACCCCGAAATTGATAATTACCGCGACCGGCCAGCCTCTCTTTTTATCCATGTAAACCCTTTCCTGGTTGAAACAGCGGATGAACTGATTGTATTGGATACCGGCCTTGGTTATAAAGATACCCGGGATGAATTAAACATCCACCAGCATATTATGAACGCGGGATATAACCCTGATGAGGTTACGCTGGTGCTGATGACGCACCTGCATTATGATCACTCTGGCGGGCTTGTGGTTGAGCGTAATGGCAAACTGCAGCCCAGTTTTCCGAAGGCCAGGCATGTCATACAAAAACAGGAATGGGAAACAGCTATGGCTGGTAAATCATCATCCTACCATAAAGAAATTTTTGAAGCGCTGAATGGTAAGGTTGAACTTGAATTTGTTGAAGGTACGGGTATGTTGCAGCCGGGCATCCGGTATGAATTATCTGGCGGGCACTCCCCTTTTCACCAGGTTTTCTGGCTGGAGAGCGAAGGCGAGAAATGCTTTTTTGGGGGCGATGAACTACCAGAACCGGAGCAGCTGATCAGGAAATTTATTGCAAAATATGACTACGATGGCCGCAAGGCAATGCAATTACGCGAAGAATACGGAAAAATTGCCGCTGAAGAAGGCTGGACCTGCCTGTTTTATCACGCCAAATCGTTGCCGGTTGGAAAAGTAAGCTATTTTGATGATCATTTTAAGGTTGATCCTGCTTAAGCCGGGTCCTCAACTTTAAAAAGTTCAACTATTTTATCAACATTAAGCGGTTTTGAGATAAAATCCTTTACCAGCGGGTATGACCTTGCTTTGTTGATATCGTTGCTGAATACAGAAGATGAAATGATAAATATTTTGGTTTTACCCAGCGGATCGATATTCAGCCGTTTATATTCGTCCAAAAACTCCCACCCGTTCATAATGGGCATGTTTATATCCAGCAGGATATAATCGGGCAATTTAGCCGGATCATTCCGCTGGATCTCAACCAACTGATCAATAGCGAATTTACCGTTAAGGCAAGCCATTATCTCAGTGTTTAATAAAGCCTTTTTTATTAATTTAATGGAGATGAAGTTGTTTATTTCGTCATCATCAACCAGTAACACGCTAACGGGTCTGCTATTATAGTTCATCATACAGTATTTATGTTGCTTTATACGCAACGGGAAATTAAAAAGTTTAAATCTTTTTAAAAATAATTAAAATCTTCCAGGGGCATTTTAACTGGAGGCGGGTTTGTGGATTTGTTACCATCCTATTAAATATTGGTTAATATAAATAAAAGTAATATTTTAGTTTCTTATTTCAAAACCTTAATCGTGAAAAAAATACCACTGGTCCTATTGTTCATTTTTAGCACTATTTTATATGTCAAAGGGCAAAAACCGGGCAAAATAGACTCGGCAACGCAAAATCTTAAACCCTACAGGGGGTATTTTAATTTTTACTGGGACGAAAAAAATGGCAGGATCTTATTAGAGGTAGATAAATTTAACACGGAATTTTTATATATAAACTCTTTACCGGCCGGTGTCGGCTCAAATGACCTGGGTTTAGACCGCGGCCAGATTGGTGGAAACCGGGTTGTTAAATTTATAAAAAGCGGGCATAAGGTGCTCCTGATCCAGCCCAATTACGACTATAGGGCAATAAGCCAAAATACAAACGAACGAAAATCAGTTGAGGAAGCGTTTGCGCAATCAGTTTTATGGGGATTTAAAATAGAAGCTGAAGAAAACGACAAAGTTTTGGTTAATTTTACCCCATTTTTGTTGAGAGATGGGCATCACCTTGCGGATAAACTGGCCGGCGCCGATCAGGGAGATTATAAAGTTGAGGACTCAAGGTCGGCTATCTACCTGCCGGATACAAAAAACTTCCCGCTGAATTCGGAATTTGAAGCCATCATCACGCTCACCGGGAAAGCCAAACCCAATGCCAGGGAGATCCGGTCGGTTACCCCCGACGCGGACGCTATAACGGTAAGGATGCACCATTCATTTATACAGCTGCCTGACAGCAATTACAAACCGCGCAGGTTCGACCCTCGTTCCGGGCTTTATGATGTAAGCTACATGGATTTTGCAACACCGATTGATGAACCTATCGTAAAACACCTGGCTACCCGCCACCGGCTGGAAAAAAAAGACCCGGCGGCCGAAATGAGTGAGCCCAAAAAACCCATTGTATATTATATTGACCCGGGAGCACCGCCATTGGTGAAAGATGCGCTAAGGCAGGGAGCCTCATGGTGGAACCAGGCTTTTGAAGCCGCAGGGTATAAAAACGCTTTTCGCGTAGAAATTTTACCGGATACCGTTGACCCGATGGATATCCGGTATAATATTATCCAATGGATCCACCGCTCCACACGGGGATGGTCATACGGCGAATCCATAACGGATCCCCGCACCGGCGAGATCATTAAAGGCCAGGTATCATTGGGTTCGCTACGCGACAGGCAGGACTTTTTAATTGCGGAAGGTTTATTACAACCCTATGAAGACGGAAAACCGATTGACACTACCTTAATGCATATCGTATTTGCACGCCTGCGCCAGCTTGCCGCACATGAGGTTGGCCACACCCTGGGTCTGCAGCACAATTTTGCGGCAAGCGTAAATAACAGGTCGTCGGTTATGGACTATCCATCACCATTATTCAGTTTAAAAGCTGACGGAACCGTCGACCTTTCAAAAGCATATGCCACGGGGATTGGCGGCTGGGATAAGCGTGTTATCCTGTACGGATACCAGGATTTTGCGCCTGGAACGAACGAGGATAAAGCGTTGAAAGACATCATCAGCGAAACACTGAAACAAGGTTATTTGTACATTACCGATGAAGACGCCCGCCCGGCCGATGGTGCACACCCACAAGCTCACCTGTGGGATAACGGCGTTAATGCCGCCGATGAGCTGAACAGGCTAATGCTGATCCGCAAACATTTGCTGGATAATTTCTCGGAAAAGGCGATAAGGCCCGGCGCGCCAATGGCTATGCTGGAAGAAGTTTTGGTACCGGTATATCTTTTGCACCGCTACCAGGTGGAAGCCGCGTCAAAAATGCTGGGAGGTTTGTATTACACCTATGCTATTAAAAATGACGGACAAACAGTAACCAAACTGATTGCGCCTGCTGAGCAATGGAAGGCCTTTGGGGCGTTGATGTCGACCCTGAGTCCTGATGCTTTGGCCTTGCCTGAAAAGCTTATTGAAAAAATTCCGCCAAGGCCAGATGGTTATCCGCGTACACGTGAATTATTCAAATCGCGTACAGGGCTTACCTTCGACCCTATGGCGGCGGCTGAATCGGCGGCGGGCACCACCATTGAATTTATGCTTAACCCCCAGCGGGCCGAACGCCTGGTTGAATATAAATCAAGAGACAATACGCAACCTGGCCTGATACCCGTTATTGACAAACTGGTTGCCCAAACATGGAAAGCGCCGCAGCAGGCGGGCTACAAAGGTGAACTGCAAAGGCTGGTAAACGGGCTGGTATTGAAACAGTTGCTTACCCTTACTGCGGACCCGCAGGCAGCCGAAAGCGTGCGGGGAATTGCATTAATGGAGATAGACGGCCTGAAAAAATGGATGCAGGTAAGGCTAAACATTGCCCCGGGCGAAGAGAAGGCAAGCCTATTATTTGGCCTGTCGCAAATTGAAGCCTTTAATAAAAACCCTGACCAATTTAAACCGGCACCTGTGTTAATTATGCCTGACGGAAGCCCGATAGGCGATTAAGCGCGCCGGTACCTGGAATTAGAAAATAAGCATAAGTGTAAATTATTAAAGGGCAATGTGCATATTTACGCCGCAATAAAAATAAACGATGTCAACACCAATTGTTACCGGCCTGATGGCCTACGGAATGTCGGGCAGAATATTCCAGGCGCCATTTTTAACCACTAACCCCGGCTTTAAATTTAAAGCGGTGGTGGAGCGGCACGAGAAAAAAGCCGGCTTAAGGTACCCGGACGTGATCAGCTATAATTCCGTTGATGAATTGCTGGCCGATGAGGAAATTGAGCTGGTGATTGTGAATACGCCGGGCAATACCCATTTTGAGCTCACCATAAAAGCCCTGAATGCCGGCAAACATGTATTGCTCGAAAAACCGGCTGCTACAAATGGCGCCGATGTAAAAACCATGTTCGACCTGGCTAAAAAGCTGAACCTGCATTTATTGGTTTACCAGAACCGCAGGTGGGACAGTGGATTTTTACAGGCAAAAGAGGTGATTGAAAGCGGGCGGCTTGGCCAGCTGATAGAGGTTTATTTCAGGATGGACCGGTACAAACGCGCCCTTAGCCCTAAAATATTTAAAGAAACGGCCTCTACACCAGGCGCGGGGCTGGTTTACGACCTTGGGCCGCACCTGATCGATAACGTGATCTGCCTGTTTGGCAAGCCGCTAAGTTTCACTAAAACGACAGGCATATACCGGGAAGGCTCGGAAGTACCCGATTATTTTACCTATCATTTTACCTATCCCAACCAACTGAATGTATTTATCACCGCGGGACTGCTGATCGCCGAAGTATTGCCCGGCTTTGCCGTGCACGGCACATTGGGTAGCTTTGTAAAAGACAGGTGCGATGTACAGGAAGCCCAACTGGATGGCGGGATGCTGCCAACCGACCCTGCCTACGGCATTGAGCCGGAAGGCAGCGAAGGAAAGCTGGTGCTGATGGATTTAAATAATAAACCAAACGTTGAATGGCTAAAAGCACCAAAAGGACACTACAATGGTTTATTTGACGCGGTGCACCATACCATCCGTCAAAATGCGTTATATCCCATAACTGAAGAACATATAGCCTGGCAATTAGAATTGCTCGAAGCGTAAAAAAATCGTAACTATGTGGCACAATGACCTGCAAATGAATTTTATGAAAAAATTACTTTTATTTTTTGGAATGATCATAGCTGCGGGTTGCAGCTCAGCGCAAAACAAAGCTATCCCAACCAACATTCCATCTTACCATATATTAACTACCGACAGCGTATATGTAACGCCCACCAATTTAAAAAAGGATAAGCCGGTATTGATCATCTATTTTTCGCCGGATTGCAGCCATTGCCAGCATTTGATGTACGAATTGAAGCCCAAAATGAAGGACTTTAAAAACACGCAGGTCATCATGATCACTTTTGTGCAGCAGATCCAGGCCATCCGTAATTTTGTGAGGGATTTTGACCTGAAAAAATATCCGAATTTTACTGTCGGCACTGAAGGTTACTCGATGGTGGTACAACGTTTTTACGATGTGCACACCACACCGTTTACTGCCCTTTACGATAAAAATAAAAAACTGGTAAAATCGTGGGAAAAGGCGCCAACAGTGGATGATTTAACAGGTGAAGTAAAAAAACTCTGACAGACCGCCCCGTCAAGCCAACACTATGAAAGTAGCAGTAGCATCGCCCCCATTTCCAAAGTCCATTGAAGATGGATTAACCAATTTGGAGCAACTGGTAAAAAAAGCAGCTGCACAGCAGGCGGATATCATTTGTTTCCCTGAATCATATATTCCCGGTTATCCGTTAGAAGAATTTGACATTGAAGTTGCTTCGCCCGAAAATATGCAGGCAGCATTGGATAAAGCCGGCAGAATAGCATCTGAAAATAATATCGCCATTATATTGCCCATGGATTGGCACTCATCAAAGGGCAAGTTCAACTTAGCGCATGTAATCTCCAAATCGGGTGAAATACTGGGCTATCAAACCAAAAACCAACTGGACCCTTCTGAAGACAAGATATGGGTACCCGGTACAGAACGCAGCATTTTTGAAATAGATGGCGTAAAATTCGGCATTACCATTTGCCACGAAGGGTTCAGGTACCCCGAATCGGTAAGATGGGCGGCCCGGAACGACGCCAAAATCGTATTTCACCCGCATTGTTCGGGAAGCGATAGCAATGTTGATGAAGAACTGACTGAATGGGGCAACAAAAACAACCCCTACTATGAAAAAGCAATGATGATGCGGGCTTTGGAAAACACCATCTATTTTGCCAGCTCCAACTATGGGATGCGTTACCCTGAATCAGCAAGTTCCCTGATAGGCCCGGACGGAACATGCATCGCTTATCAGCCTTATGGTGAGCCGGGTGTTTTTGTTGAGGAGATAAATCCAGAACTGGCGACGGGGCTCCTGGCCAGGAGGTTTAAACCGGAATTGTATGGCGGGTATTAAAAAATAAAAAAATACCATTTGCATAATCAAAAATATTCCGCTTACTTTACAGCCGATAATATGACCAGTAACAACACCATTATAACAACAATCACAACCACCGGGGTAAAACACGGAGGAAGATAGTCGTATGGTGTAAAAACATAAAAAACCAAATGAGCGCCTTCCTCCAAAAGAGGAAGGCGTTTTTGTTTAATATTTACGTAATAATGAAGATTTTAAAATTCGGCGGTACTTCCGTAGGCTCAGTGCAAAGTATCCAAACCCTGTTAAATATCCTGGAGGGTGAGATTAAAAATAAACAAAAACCGGTAGTGGTTTTATCCGCCATGAGCGGAGTAACCAACCTGCTGGTAGCTATGGCCGAAGGCGCTGCTGAAGGAAAAGATTTTACGGCCCAATTAGCCGAACTGGAAAAACGCCATTTTGACGTAATAAAGAGCTTGCTCGACATCCAAAACCAAAACCCGGCATTTACCCGTCTTAAAATATTATTTAACCAGCTGGAAGACCTGCTGCAGGGCATCCTCACCTTACGGGAGCTTACCCCTAAAACCCGCGATATGGTGCTCAGCTTCGGCGAGCGCTGTTCCACCTTTATGATCGGCAAGATCGCCGCACAACGTTTCCCCGGCGCTATCAGCGTTGAGGCTACGGAGTTCATCAAAACCGACAGCTCCTTCGGGCAGGCAAAAGTAAATATGGAGTTAACCGACCTGCTGGTTCGTGGCTTTTACCAGGAGAACAGCAGCAAACTGATATTTGTTACCGGGTTCATATCTGCCAACGACGCCGGGCAAATCACTACCCTGGGCCGTGGCGGCAGCGATTATACCGCAGCCATACTCGGCGCAGCGTTAAATGCGGAAGAGATCCAGATCTGGACAGACGTGAACGGCATGATGACCGCTGATCCGCGTATGGTAACCAAAGCTTTCTCCTTACCGGAACTGACTTACACCGAAGCGATGGAACTTTCCTACTTCGGGGCCAAGGTGATCTACCCCCCTACCATGATCCCGGCCTTTATGAAAAAATTCCAATCGTGATCAAAAATACTTTTGATGTTGACTTTGAAGGGACCGTTATCCGCCATGATTGCAAACCTTCCAACCTGCCTATAAAAGGTATTTCCTCTATCAACAATATCAGCATCCTGAATTTGGAAGGCAGCGGCATGGTGGGTAAATCGGGCTTTAGCGGCAGGTTATTTTCTTTACTGGCGAGGGAGCAGATTAATGTCATCCTCATCACCCAATCCTCCTCCGAACATAGCATTACCTTCGCCGTGCAGCCGGGCGATACTGAACGCGCACGCCATTTAATAGAGCAGGAATTTGAACTGGAACTGGTAGCCAAAAAGCTGGAGCATGTGGTTATTGAACAAAACCTGGCCATCATAGCCATCGTTGGCGAAAACATGAAGCAAACCCCGGGGGTATCCGGCAAATTGTTCCATGCCCTTGGCCGTAACGGTATCAATGTTAGGGCGATTGCGCAGGGATCATCAGAATACAATATCTCGGTAATTATCTCCGCAAACGACCTGGCAAAAGCCCTGAATGCAGTGCACGACGGCTTTTTTACCCAGCTCACCAAAACCCTGCATGCCTTTTGCCTGGGTACCGGCAATATCGGCCAAACCCTGTTTAAGCAATTGAATGCGCACAGTGCTTATTTGCAGGAACATAATGGCATACAGGTTAAAATTGCCGGCATCAGCAATACCCGTAAAATGGTGTTTAACAGCGATGGGGTTTCACTGGATAACTGGCAGGCTGAACTGGAGGCGTCCATGCACCCGGCCGACCTGGCTGAGTTTGTTGCCAAAATGAAAAGCATGAACCTGCCCAACTGTGTGTTTATTGACAATACCGCCAGCCCAAAACCTGTAGAATATTACGAAGAAGTATTTAAAGCCAATATCTCGGTGATTACCTGCAACAAGATTGGTAATTCGGCTTCATATAAACAATATAAAACCTTCCATGATGCCGCGCACAGCCACGGCGTTGATTTCTTTTACGAAACTAACGTAGGCGCAGGCCTGCCGATCATCCGCACCTTAAAGGACCTGATGAACAGCGGCGACAGGGTGGCCAAGATAGAAGCGATCCTGTCGGGCACCATATCTTTTATCTTTAATAACTTTAAGGGCGATGCCAATTTCCATGACGTGGTAAAAGAGGCGCAGGATAAAGGCTATACCGAACCTGACCCGCGCGACGACCTGAGCGGTAAGGATTTCATGCGCAAGATCCTGATTCTTGCCCGTGATGCCGGCTATGCCATGGAGGAAGCGGATGTGAAGATTGAAAGCGTATTACCAAAAGCATGCCTGGAGGCTCAAAGCGTGGAAGAATTTTACGCTGCCCTTAAAGCAGAAGATGCTTTCTTCAGCAACCTGAAGGCAAAAGCCGCTGCAGAGAATAAGGTATTGCGTTATATCGGCAAACTGGATGAAGGCAAAGCAGAGATCACCCTGCAAATGGTGGACGAAAGTCACCCGTTTTATACCCTGTCCGGTAGTGATAACATTATATCTTTTACTACCGACCGATACAGGGAACGCCCGCTGGTGGTGAAAGGCCCCGGTGCAGGCGCTGAAGTAACCGCAGCCGGTGTATTTGCTGATTTAATAAATGTGGGAGCATAAAGAAAAAAAATAATAAATAGCTTTATCCCTCTTTTTTGCCTGCAAAAGAGAGGGTGGTCGAGCGTAGCAACGACCGGGTGAGTAAACTATACGAGCGACATTACCACAAGTGCATTGCTGCGAGTCTACTCACCCAGACATCGCTACGCTCGTCAGCCCTCTCTTCCGCAAGCGGTAAAGAGGGCCAGGAAAAAAACTTTAAAAATATAACCAGCCGTATGGCCGGTTTTTAAAACAATGGAAGATAAAATACAAGATTTAAATAAAACCGCCGCTATTCCTCCCCCTTTAGGGGGTCGGGGGGCTGTAGGAGCGGACATTCAGGTTTTTGCCCCTGCAACTGTCGCCAATGTGGTTTGTGGCTTTGATGTTTTGGGTTTTGCAGTGAATGAGCCCGGCGACGAGGTGGTAATGCGCATGACCGGTAAACCGGGTATCACCATCAGCAAAATCACCGGCGACAATGGCCGCCTGCCGATGGATCCTGCTAAAAATACGGTAAGCGTTAGCGTGCAGCATTATTTAAAAAGTATCGGGCGTACCGATATTGGTTTGGATATCGAGCTGCACAAAAAAATGCCGATAGGCAGCGGCCTGGGCTCGAGCTCTGCAAGTACCGTGGCCGGGCTATACGCCATCAAGACTTTATTGGGTGATGAAAGCGATGTGGCCGGCCTGTTGCCCTTTGCCATGAAAGGTGAGGAAATGGCTTGTGGTCATGGTCATGCTGATAACGTGGCGCCCGCTTTGATGGGTGGTTTTGTATTGATACGGAGTTACGAGCCGCTGGATGTGGTTCGGTTGCCGCATCCGGAGGGTTTGTACTGCGCTATCATTTTCCCGGATGTGGACGTACCCACAAGGGAGGCCCGGCAAATCATCCGCAAAAATATCCAGATGAAAGATGCTGTTACCCAGTGGGGCAATATTGCCGGCCTGGTAAGCGGTTTGTTTTTAAATGACATCGACCTGATTGGCCGCAGCATGAAAGATATTTTGGTGGAGCCCGTACGCTCCATGCTGATCCCTGATTTTTATAAAATGCGGGAAATGGCCATGGAAATGGGCGCGGTAAGCTTTGGCATTTCCGGCTCCGGGCCGTCCGTTTTTGCCTTTACCAGGGATGAAGACACCGCTCACCGCATCACCCAAAAACTGCAGCAGCATTTAACAGGCATTAAGATAGGTTCGAACATTTATGTATCCACCATTAATGATAAAGGGCCGAGGGTGATTGGATGATTGTCTGAACTCGAATTTTTGGAATTAGCGAATTAATGGAATTTTAAATTGAAAATGGATTTGAAATCAATTCTAAAAATTCATTAATTCTAAAAATTCGAGTTCCGACAGAAAAAATAAAAAAAAATAAATCCGAAATCGTAAATCGTAATTCGTAAATCAAATTGAAACTATACAGTACCAAAAACCCAGCCACACGGGTAAGCTTTAAAGAAGCCGTTTTTAACAGCATGCCGCAGGACAAGGGCCTGTACATGCCGGTGAATATACCGCGGCTGGAGGATAATTTTTTAAATCACCTGGATGAGTATACCCTGCCGGAGATCGCTTTCCACGTGGCGCAAAAGCTTATTGGTGATGATATCCCCGCGGACGACCTGAAGGAGATCATTGCCGATGCCATCAGCTTTTTGGCGCCTGCCGTTAAGCTGGAAGAAAATGTTTTTGTATTGGAGCTTTGGCACGGGCCGTCGCTGGCGTTTAAGGACTTCGGCGCAAGGTTTATGAGCCGGGTGATGAGCTACTTTTTAGAGAAAGGCGAAAAACAACTGGATGTTTTGGTAGCCACCTCCGGCGATACCGGCGGCGCCGTGGCGCTGGGCTTTTTAGGCGTACCCAATACCCGCGTTACCATCCTGTACCCTAAAGGCAAGGTGAGCGATATCCAGGAACTGCAACTCACCACCAACGGGCAAAATATCCGGGCCGTGGAGGTTGACGGCACGTTTGATGATTGCCAGGCATTAGTGAAACAGGCCTTTACCGACAAGGAACTGAATGAAAAATTCAGGCTGACATCGGCTAACTCCATCAATATTTCCCGCCTCATCCCGCAAACGTTTTATTATTTTAATGCCTACGCGCAGTTGCTGAAACGCGACATTAACAAAGTAGTATTTTCGGTACCGAGCGGTAACTTTGGCAATATTGGCGCAGGTTTACTGGCCTGGAAGATGGGCCTGCCCGTTTCGCATTTTATTGCGGCTACCAATGTGAATGATACCGTCCCGGAGTTTTTAAAGACAGGCGTATACCAACCCAAACCATCCGTAGCTACCCTGAGCAATGCCATGGATGTAGGCGACCCGAGCAACTGGGTACGTATCGCCGATCTGTTTAAGGAAGATGCCGAAGCGCTAAAAACACAGGTGACCGGCTATAGCTATACCGATGAACAAACGCTGGAAGCCATTAAGTTTATTTTTGATAACTATAACTACGTGGCCTGCCCGCATACCGCCATCGCCTGGCAAGCCCTGCGCGACTGGCAGCAGGACAACTACAAAAGGGATACCGCCGGCATATTTTTATCCACCGCGCACCCCTGCAAATTCCCGGATGTTTTTCCGGAGAGTATTGGCGGCAAGGTGGATGTGCCCGAACAGGTTGCCGGCCTCAGCAAAAAACAAAAACATGCTACTGCCTTGGGTAAAGACTTTGCAGGGTTTAAGGATTATTTGTTGAAGAATGATTAACATCGTAACTTAGTGTTATTAAACAAGGCATCATGGATTTACAGGCAGAAAAATTAAATTTGGTACAGGCCATATTGGATATTGAGGACATCAGCCTTATCAAAAAAGTAAAAAAAATACTTAAAAAAGCTGACCATGACTGGTTTGATGATTTAACTGGGGAACAGCAGCAAGATGTGTTTACTGCTATTGAGCAATTAGACAGAGGTGAGGGCATACCACACGAGGAGGCAGTGAAAAGGCTTGGTTTATGAGCTATTCTATCATATGGTCACCCAAATCATTAGTGAGTTTCGAAAAAAGAATAGAATACTTAAACATACATTGGACCGAAAAGGAAATTACAAATTTTAAAAAAAGAGTAAACGAATAGCTCGAAGACCAAGTATAAACTTTTTTCAGGACGATACAGTGCGTTCCAGCGTTCCATTTTTGCGCACGGAACACGCGGAACATCGTGAAACACGCTCATTATCAGCGATTTTGCTTTTTCCATAAAATTCGGAATTTCTCTAAGTAGCTGATAATCAATTAATAGCAAATTTGTTTTTTTGACAATACCCATGTAATTTGCTGATAATCAATTTATTCATATTTCATGACGATATGGGAACGCGAGCCCAAAGATGTGGCCTACTCGTGTGCCGCTGCCAGGTAATCAACCATTGCCTATTCATGGGTTAAAAATAGGTGCCCGATGATATCGCTCAGAATACCTCCAACCGGTTAAAGTGTTTACCTGTCAGCGGGGCACGCAGCCCTCATGGCATTTGCCCGGCATACCCGCCAGGTTGGGAGAAGCGACACGCTTCACCGGGCGAGGGCAAACTACGGTATAGAAAATATTATATAAGGAGTTGATTTTTAATTTTATAATATTTAACTTTATTATTATTCTAAATCATTATTGCTTTCTAAACCGAGTCTTAACGCCCCCCATATGGAATTTGTATTTTATTATAAAATAACCTGTTTATTAGTAGGCCTCGCTATAATATTTCTAGGATACAAGCTTTTTGTAAAAGGAGTTTTTATTCAAAGTGGTGATCTGGAGGCGACTTTTAAAAATAATAAGCTAATAATAAAAAAAGCCCTGCCTGGAACTTATTTTGTGGTTTTGGGTACGATTATTATTTGTTGCACAATTATAAAGGGACTAAGTTCTGACGAAAACATTCACGGTTTTCCTCTGCGTACAACAATTCCAAAATATAACTTACCCTCACCAAAACTTGATGATTCAATAACATTAAAATAGGAAAATCATGAAAAAGTTTCCTTTACGCCTATTCTTTTTTGCATTAATTCTACTGCTCAATTATAACAATGGGTATAGTCAAAATAAGCCGTATATTGATTATGGGGGCTTAAACATGGCAAGGCAAGCTGTTAATGACAAAAATTACATACTTGCCTATAAATATTTAATAATATTTAAGTATACCAATCTTCAGAGACTGAAATCAAATGAAAATACTGATTGTTTAGCTAAATTAAACAATCAAATAGATCAGATTGAAGAGTATTTATTGCAAAATTATTCATTATTAGATGTAAAAAAGATAAGAGGTTTTTCTGAAACCCAGATTGATTCCACATTTAAAGCTCGAAGTCAGAAAATAATAATTCAGAATGTTATAATTAATTGATATAAGAAATGAAGAAGGTCTTTTTTATGACGATGATACTATTGTTGTTTCAACTATGTGGATTTGCTCAATATAAAGCTTCTATAAATAGAAGCTGCGGGTTTAGTAAGCAAGATACAACATCGGAAGGATACGCATGGGACGCTGATAACCAAGCGCTTGAGTATGTGAAAAGAATTTGCGACGTGTCTGGAATAAGTAAAAACTTTACTATTCAGCGTTCCAGTCTCACAGCTACAGCATGCGCGGTTATTGATGCTGATAATAATCGCATAATTTATTATAATCAGGATTTTTTTGGGTCTTTAAATAATGAAACATATAAAATCGCCATATTGGCCCATGAAATAGCACACCATTTAAATAATAATCTGTTTACAAAGGATTCCAAAAGAACAATTGACGAATTAGATGCCGACAAGTTTGCAGGAAGTGTAATATGCAAGCTTGGTCTTAAGTTGGAAGATGCTAAACAATTGTATATAACAGAGTGTCCTTCTTATAGTAAAGGGATATACCCAGCAAGGAAGGATAGAATTGAGGCTTTCTCAATTGGCTTTTATGATGCTGGATGTCAAAATGGAAAAGCGCCAAATCAGGCCGATAACAGTAACCCCATTCTAAAACCAAATTTAACTACTAACACGTTTGTTTTACCGTTCACTGATGGGCATTTTGTAGGCAACGGTTTCACTGTGACACTTCCATCCAATTTTATCGCTCGACCTTCGATAAGATCAATTACAACCAAAGCTGCTCAAAGTTTCTTTTTTACTTCTCCTGATGGCGATGCGGAGTTTTATATATTCCTTTCGCCTTGGGGAAATGTAGCGAGTGATATTGCCATTGATGCAAAAACTGAAACACTTGTATCTACTAATGTAGGGAGGGGTGGTGAAATAGTGCGGTACGATATTAAGGCAAAAGATAATTCTTATGAACGTGCTTATTTAGAGGTACAAAGCCAAAAAGAAAACATTCATCATGTCAAAGGCTTTAAATACAAAACACAAGCGGCATATAATACCTATTATCCCATGTTTGCAAGGTTTTTTCAAACAACGCCTAACGAACCTCAAGCAAACGATAAAGACAATAATCCCCCCGCCAATACTACTGCTGACAATAAAACTTTTAAAGTCTCTTTCTCGGATAGCTTTGTGGATAACGCCAGCCGATGGCCGGTTCAGAGAGGCTATAACTACAATTTTTATTTTAGAAATAATAAATACGAAATGGAGAGTTTGGGCCAAGGGATGTTTGAACCCGTTATACCCACCAGTATTAATTCAGATGGCGATTATCGGATAACGGCCTTAATAAGTCATTTTTCGGGAGTTGCAAATAACGGCTATGGTCTAACGTTTTCATATAAGGACAGTGGTAACTTATATCTTTTCGAAATTTCAGCCGAAGGTTACTATCGTGTTTGTCGATTTTTGGATAGCCAATTTTATACAATATTGCCTTGGACGGCGAGCGACAAAATTCTAAAAACAAATGGTCAAATAAACAAATTGAGAATATGGTACCAGGGGAATCAAGTTTGCCAATTTTATATTAATGATACGTTAGTTAACAGCATTGACAATTTCGAAAAAGAAGGCAATTACACAGGCTTTGTTGTTGAAAATAATCAGCACATTCAAGTTTCAGGGCTTACTATTGAAGAACAAAATTAGTCCCCGCTGTCCGAAGTGTTCCACTTCGGATTAACTATGCCCGGAGTCTCCGACTCCCGGTTTTTTTCAGTGAAAGTTCGGCTGTGCCAGGTGATCAACGCCCATTGTAAAATTTGCGATATTTAAATAACTTTGTGTAGATAGATATAAAACCGGTAAGTATGGACCTGATCATAGATTTTGACAATATTAAAGATGCCGGCAAGAAAGCGTGGTTGTTGAGTACTTTAAAGCTAATGGGAATTGATTACCAGGAACTTGAAAAAGCCCAGACACTGGAACAGTACAACGAAGACCTTTTGGCCGGGGATGCTGAAATTGAGCGCGGCGACTATAAAACCGCCGCCGATTTGAGAATTGAAGCCGGCAAAGGGTAACAGTTTGGAGCAAAAGGGCAAGAATTGAGTTGCCGAAAGCTTATTTATATATCAAATTGGATTCGGTGCAAAATGCAGAAATGCTGAGGGATGAGCTGATTGATTTGACCATAGAATTATGTAATTATCCTACGAAATACCCTCCCGATAAATTTAAAAAAGATAACGACGGTACCTGGCGCGCTTTTGAAAAACACCATTACCGTGTCTCGTACCGGATTATGCCAAACGAAATCCGCATCGTCCGTTTACGGCATACCAGCAGATCGCCGCTTAAATTTTAATTTTCTTTATATTCTTCCCCGGGCGTTTGAAGGGAGAATATTTTAGCCAAAAACCAGCCTCATTTTACTGCTTCCCCCACCCCATTTTCGCGGGATTTACCGCGGGAAATACCGTAAAAACACGCTTTCTTTTCATCAAAATAAATCGGAAATTTAGATTTTAATTGCCGGAGAGGTTTCCGGCGATTGATCTGCAGGCCCCTAAATCTTAAAAACAATGGCAAACTTTTATGAAGAGGTAATTAAAAACGATCCCCGTTTTAATTCGACCGAATGTATCAATGATATCAATTTACTGGAGCCGGTTACCCGGGGGCTGGTGCAGCAAATTATTGCCGCCGCGGCGGCGCAGGGCCTCGCGCTGATGGTTTTTGAAACTTTCCGCAGCCAGGCCCGCCAGCAGCAGTTGTTTGACCAGGGGGTAACCCAGCTGCGCACCGTTGGGGTGCATAACTACGGCCTGGCCTGCGATATTGTAAAAAATGTGGGCGGCGAGCCATCGTGGGACGGGAGTTTCGCGGTGCTGGGCCAGCTGGCGCACAGCCACCAGCTGATCTGGGGCGGCGACTGGGGCCACCCGGAAGTGCCCCATTCCTTTTACGACTGGGACCATGTGCAGCGCTGCACCGTGGCCATGCAGTCGCGATTGTTTGCCGGCACCTGGTACCCCGCAGATGATTATAACCCGTATGGCGAGTAGTGAGTAGTCTGTCAATTCAGGATTTGTGATGAATTGCTGCAATTAAATTTTCGCGAAAATGGCTTTTGCAGCCCGGCGGGGCATATTGTGGGGTGTCCCAGGTGTATTCACCCTTATTCATCTTTATTCACCTGGTTCATATTGTTCAGGCAACCGGTTTAGCGCAGGCAGAAATGTGATGCTGATCATTTTCTGCACCGGTTTAATAGGGGAACTTGCAGGGATTTCCGTGCCCCGTCGAAAACAGGAATTTAAATATCGGATAATGATGTTGAATGTCGAATATTGAAAGAAAACTTCAATATTCTGCATTGGATATACGGTGTTCGGTATTTTTAACATTCAGTTTAACAAAAGAATATAAGACCCATGCAAACAGCCATTTACCCAACCATCAGCGATACCCAAACCCGAAAAAACAACCGTATGGTGAGCGCCTGGCTGGGCGTGGGCGTTGTGATGCTGATGGTGCAGATTCTGCTGGGCGGCATTACGCGCCTTACGGGCAGCGGCCTGAGCATTACCCAATGGGACCCGCTGATGGGCGTCCTGCCCCCGCTGAATACGCATGCCTGGGAGCAAAGTTTTGCGCATTACCGGCAGATTGCCCAGTTTAAGAAACTCAACAGCCAGTTTACACTGGCTGATTACCAGTCGATATTTTTTTGGGAATGGCTGCACCGGGAATGGGCGCGACTGATGGGGCTGGTATTTTTGATTCCTTTTGTGGTATTCGTGCTGCAAAAGCGGATCAGCCGGGGCATGGTGAAACCGCTGGCCGTCCTCTTCGTGCTGGGCGGGCTGCAGGGAGCCATCGGCTGGATAATGGTTCAAACCGGCCTTAACGACACCGATACCGCCGTGAACCCGGTGGCGCTGGCGGTCCATTTTATTTGCGCCCTGTGCCTGCTCAGCTGGTTAGTGTGGATGCTGCTGCAATTGGCCGTACCCGCGCAGCAGGTGGTTTACCGCCCGGTATTGCAGGGCCTGAACAGGGGGCTGCTGGTATTGCTGTTGGTGCAGCTGATTTACGGCGCGCTGATGGCCGGCAGCCACGCTGCTTTGAGTGCACCTACCTGGCCGGATATTAACGGGGCATTTATGCCCGGCAACCTGTTTGGCGGTGCTGATTGGGTGCGGAAGCTGTATACTGATCCGCTGGTGATCCAGGTGGTGCACCGTACGCTGGCATACCTGATTGGGTTGGGTACGTTATTATGGTTTTACCTGGCAGGGAGAACGGTAAGCAGGGGCTGGCTGAAGAAATTCAGCAGGGTGCCGTTGCTATTGGTGTTTATGCAGATAACGCTTGGAGTGCTGGCAGTAGTAAATAGTCCGTTTACAGGGGCGATAGGGTTTGCGGTGGCACACCAGTTTGTGGGCATGCTGCTGCTGGTTTCGTTTTTGGTGACGGTGTATTTGTGCGGGAAGAGCGGGGTGAGGGGAATTGCTGCGTAGGGTTGGTTGCGGGGTTCTGCTATAAAGATTTTGGTTTCACTCTGAGCCGCTGCCGCTCAATTGCCGCGGGGCTGTTACTTTTGGCTTGATCCAAGAGTAACCAAAAAATCAAGTCATCAGATAGGGTTCTTTGCCGCCGAGGGCCTTTGCCGCACAAAGCCGGAAAAACTGCCGGGGCTGCAATCTTTTTGCCGGGCTACCCTGTCAGCGGGCTAACTTGCATGCAAAAATTTTTCGGCAGTAATTTATTTTTATGGGCCCTCAAGAATGCTTCGCAGTTTGCTATGCCCAGGCTACCTCACAGGCCTGCAGTTTTTCCCGCTTTTTCCCGAAGCTTATCTGCTGACGGGGCTCCATTGTAAATTAAATTATCTGCCTATTTACACATCTGCACATCCGCAGATATTCCGGCTTTCTTCCGAAGCTTATCTGCTGACGGAAAAAAAATGCCCTTTTGAGGAGCTTTTTTAGAATTAAAGAAAGATGAAAAGCGGGCAAAAGCCTGACAGAAAAGCGGGCCGGGTGTATGGCCTGCAGCGCTGAAGCTTTTTTCTGTCTTGATTTTTTTGGTTACTTTTTGTATCAAGACAAAAAGTAACAGCCCCCGCGGCAATTGAGCGGCAGCGGTTATGAGTTAAAAGACCAATAAAAGGTTGAGACAATAGAGCCATGTGTGCATAGGCCTAACGCGCATGTTAACCAAACCATTCCTGCCTTTTGAAATTTTAGTTAAATCCCTAAATTAGTATATCAAAACAACCGCTGATATGGAAACTCCCCCCAACCTCCGCCTCGCTGTCCCTTTCTTTATGGTAAAAGATATGCAAACCTCCCTGCATTTTTATGTGGACCAACTGGGCTTCACCCTCACCAACCAATGGACCCCGAGGGGCAAAATTGAATGGTGCTGGCTAACGCGGGAGGCAGTGTCACTGATGCTGCAGGAGCCGCGCAACAAGGGGAAGTTTGACGCTGAAGGGCCAAAGGGGAAAGGCATTTCTATTTGCTTCCAGTGCGAAGACGCGCTTTCCCTGTACCATGAGTTTACTGCAAAAGGCGTTGAAATAGAAGAACCGTTTGTAGGCAATAACATGTGGGTGGTTTGCTTTGCCGACCCCGACGGCTACAAGCTTGATTTTGAAAGCCCGACAGATGTGCCGGAGGAAACGACATACTCCGGCTGGGTGAAAAGGCGATAGGGCCAAACCTATTGATCCATTTTTTCCTTTCGGACTTTCCCTACTTTCGGACTTCCTGACTTATTCCTATCTTGCCGAATTCTAATAGACGTATGTACGATATTTGTTGTGTAGGGCATATTACTTCGGATAAGGTAGTTAACAGCCGGTCGGTGCTATTTATGCCAGGTGGTACGGCGTATTATTTCTCGTGCGCGGTAAGTAAGTTTGCTGTAAACTACCTGTTGGTTACGGCGCTGGCAGATACCGAAATAAGCTATGTGGAGGATTTACGGGAGAAAGGCATTGAAGTAAAAGTGCAGCCCAGTACCCATACGGTGGAGTTTGAAAACATCTATGCCGAAAACCAGGATGCGCGCAGTCAGCGGGTAACCCAAAAAGCTGATGCGTTTACCATGGCGCAACTGGCCGATGTTGACGCCAAAATATTCCACCTTGGACCATTGCTCGCCGACGATATTTCGGTGGAGCTGATCGGGGAATTAGCCAAAAAAGGGAAGATCAGCGTCGACGTGCAGGGCTACCTGCGCGATGTTGTTGATTTTAAGGTAAACGCAACCGGCTGGCCTCAAAAGATGGAAGCACTGCAATATGTCGATATTTTAAAAGCCGATGTAGCCGAATTGAAAGCATTAACGGGCTGCGAATCTGTAGAGGAAGGTGCTAAATTGGTAGCCGGATGCTGCGTAAAAGAAGTGATCATTACCAATGGCAGCAACGGTTCGGTAATTTATAGCGACGGGGTGTTTTATAATATTCCTGCCTATCACCCAGAAAGCGTTATTGATGCCACAGGCTGCGGTGATACCTATATGGCCGGTTATTTGTACCAAAGGAATAAGGGGACAGGGATACAGCAGGCCGGCGAATTTGCTGCCGCGATGGCCGGGTTAAAGACTGCCGCAGCCGGTGCTTTTGTGGGTACTGAGGAAGATGTGGTGGAATTTTGGAAAAGCTTTAAGCCTCACCCTGCCCTCACCAAAGGAGAGGGTTGAAAAAGAGTGAAGTTATAGCCCTCTCCCTTGGAGAGGGTTGGGTGAGGCATAAAAAAAGGCCTGAGAATTACTCCCCATGCCTTTCACAGATTAAACAATGTAATATCTATTCGCCTGACGTAGCGTGCTCATGAACTCCTTCTTCGCGGAAAAGTTTCGCGCTGAAGTAGTCGTTGTTCATTTTGCTGATGTTGGTCATCTTGATCTCTTTAGGGCATTCAGCTTCGCATGCGCCGGTATTGGTGCAATTGCCAAAACCTTCGGCATCCATCTGGGCAACCATCGCCTGGACGCGGCTCCAGCGCTCAGGTTGACCCTGCGGCAACATGGCCAGTTGGGTAACCTTAGCCGAAACAAACAACATCGCCGATGCATTTTTACAGGCTGCAACACAAGCGCCGCAACCAATGCAGGTAGCTGAGTTGAACGCTTCGTCGGCAATTACCTTAGGGATCGGTGTTGCATTGGCGTCGATAGTAACGCCGGTATTAACCGAAACAAAGCCGCCTGCCTGTTGGATCCTGTCGAAGGATGAACGGTCAACCGCCAGGTCCTTAATTACCGGGAAAGCAGCAGCGCGCCATGGTTCAATCACGATGATCTCGCCATCGTGGAAACTGCGCATGTGCAGCTGGCAGGTGGTAATAGCACCCTTAGGCCCATGCGGGCGGCCGTTGATGTATAGCGAGCACATCCCGCAGATTCCTTCGCGGCAATCATGATCGAAATGGATAGGTTCTTCTCCCTTGTGGATCAGGCCTTCATTCACCACGTCCAGCATTTCAAGGAATGACATATCCGGCGAAATACCTTCAGCCTTATAAGTTACAAACGCACCTTTGGCATCAGCATTTTTTTGCCTCCAGATCTTCAGCGTTAGATTCATATTTCCTGTACTCATATTTTTTTAGATTTGAGATGTGAGATATGAGATTTGAGACAAAAGCAACTCAAAATTCATAATCCAACATCGACTTATATTATTTTTAATGGAGACATTAGATTCAGATATTCGCATTGTTATATCTCAAATCTCAAGTCTCATATCTCACATCTTATTTTTCAGCATGTTCTGAAAAGCGTAATTCATTTTTTGCAATTCATCAATCTGTTGTAAAAGATCGCTTAACAGCTCGTCATTTAGTAAACTCAATTTGTTTGATATTACCAATTGAGTTTGTAACTCAAAAGACGATCCATTCGCAATCCCTAAAAAATTACAAAACTCTTTATTTGAATTTCTACCAGCGCCTTCTGCAATATTTGAAGGTATTGAAACTGCCGATCTTCTTGATTGACTTGTCAACCCAAACCGTTCGTCCGCTGGAAAACTTGCTGTAGCCTTGTAAACGTCTACAGATAAATCAATAGCTTTATTCCAGATTTTTAATTCCTTCAGGTTATGCATGTTTTTTAGATTTGAGACGTTAGATATGAGATTTGAGACTGAAGTCAAACAAACCTGAGTATCTAAAATCGATTCTTTTAATATTTCTGATAAAATGCCTGGATCGAAAACGCATTAAAATCTCATATCTCACGTCTCATATCTCACATCTTATTTATAGCTTCTCTGTGTTAAATGGACGAATTCAAAGTCCAGTATTTCTTTATTTAATACTTCAGGTTGGTTATCGCCCGTGTATTCCCATGCGGCTACGAATGCAAAATTATCATCGTCGCGAAGGGCTTCACCCTCCGGTGTTTGCGATTCAAGGCGGAAGTGGCCGCCGCACGATTCACGGCGCATTAAAGCATCGTCAACCATCAGTTCGCCCAGCTCCAAAAAGTCAGCAACACGACCGGCTTTCTCCAACGCAGGGTTAACCTCATCGTTTTCACCCACTACAATGGCGTTTTTCCAGAAATCGGCACGTAAAGCGCTGATCAGGCCTTTTGCTTTGGTTAAACCTTCTTCGGTACGGGCCATGCCGCAATATTCCCACATAATGTGGCCCAAATCGCGGTGGTATTCGTTAACGGTTTTGGTGCCTTTTAATGCCAGCAGCTTGTTAACCCGCTCGATAACTTCCTGCTTCGTTTTTTCGAAGGCAGGGTGTTTGGTATCCACTGGTTTTGGGCCGATGGTAGCCAGGTAATCGCCTAAAGTATACGGGATCACAAAATAACCGTCGGCTAAGCCCTGCATCAATGCAGAGGCGCCCAGGCGGTTAGCACCGTGATCACTGAAATTACATTCGCCTAATGCATATAAGCCCGGCACGTTGGTGCTCAGGTTATAATCAACCCATAAGCCACCCATAGTATAGTGAACGGCCGGGTAAATACGCATAGGTTGTGTGTATGGATCTTCGTTAGTGATCTGGTAATACATATCGAACAGGTTGCCGTATTTTGCGGACACAGCATCCTTGCCCAAACGATGTATCGCGTCAGCAAAGTCCAAAAATACAGCTATGCCCGATCCGCCTACACCGCGGTTTTCGTCAACCATTTCTTTGGCGTTGCGTGATGCAACGTCGCGCGGAACCAGGTTACCAAATGATGGATATTTTCTTTCCAGGAAGTAATCCCTGTCTTCTTCTTTTACCTCGTTGGCTTTGATAATGCCTTTACGCAATTTTTCGGCAGTTTCAACGCTTTTAGGCGCCCAAACACGGCCGTCGTTGCGCAATGATTCCGACATCAGCGTCAGTTTCGACTGGTGATCGCCGGTTACCGGGATACAGGTGGGGTGGATCTGTGTAAAGCATGGGTTAGCGAAAAAAGCACCGCGTTTATGAGCCCTCCAGGCTGCAGTAACGTTTGAACCAATAGCATTGGTCGACAAATAAAATACGTTACCGTATCCGCCGGTACATAACAACACCGCATGTGCAGAATGGGTATCGATACTTCCGTTGATTAAATTACGCGTAACAATACCTTTTGCCTGCCCGTCAACCAAAACAACATCCAGCATTTCGGTGCGGGTATACATTTTTACCTTGCCCAAATGGATCTGGCGGTTTAAAGCGGAATAGGCGCCCAGCAATAACTGCTGCCCGGTTTGTCCCCTTGCATAAAATGTACGGGATACCTGCGAACCACCAAATGAGCGGTTATCCAGCAAGCCGCCGTATTCGCGTGCAAATGGTACGCCCTGGGCCACGCACTGGTCGATGATATTTACAGATACCTCGGCTAAACGGTAAACGTTGCCTTCGCGGGCACGGTAATCACCGCCCTTTATGGTATCATAAAACAAACGGTAAACGCTGTCGCCATCGTTCTGGTAATTTTTGGCGGCATTGATACCCCCCTGCGCAGCAATAGAGTGTGCACGGCGCGGGCTATCCTGGAAACAAAATGCTTTAACATTATAGCCCAGTTCGGCCAGCGATGCAGCTGCTGCGCCACCGGCAAGCCCGGTACCTACCACAATTACATCGTACTTGCGTTTATTGGCCGGGTTAACCAGTTTTAAGTTGAATTTATGCTTGCTCCATTTTTCGGCTAATGGACCTTCAGGAATTTTAGCATTTAATAAACTCATTTTTTCAGTATTTACGATTTTAGAATTACGAGTTACGATTTTGGATTGCTGAATTCATCATCCCGAAACCGCCCTTCGTAAATAAAATATCTTGTTATCTTGTGAAATAATAATAAACCGGCATCGCCGCAAACCCTAACGGTATAATCACAGCAAACAGCCATGTCCCGATAAAGGAAACAATGGGCGTATACTTGCGGTGTACCCATCCCAGGGTACGGAACGCACTTTGAAATCCATGTTTCAGGTGAAACGACAGGGTGCCCATCGCTATCACATAAAATATCACGTAGATCAAGTTGCTGAAACTGCTTGCCACACGAGCATGCAGGTCTTTTACGCGTACAACCTCGAAATTATTTTCGGTAGTAACCGATTTTTCGAAGGTTGGTGATGTAGGGATGTAAGGAACTGCAGTTGTTTCATCAGTTGCCAGGTTGGTTTTGTACTCAATAAAGCCAACTTTGCCGCTGTACTTATAGTTGTACCAAAAATCGCTCATGTGGATCACGATGAACAAAAACAGGATGGAACCCAGCAGCCCCATGTTTTTTGACGACCAGCTGGCATTTGCACTGCTCACTTCGGCATAACGTACCGGCCTGGCTTTGCGGTTTTTAATGGTTAAAACCAGTGCATAAATGGCATGTACCAGTATGCTCAGGTAAAGCAGATAAGCAATAACTTCGATGGGTGGGAAATGGGTAAGGAAGTTGGCATATACGTTAAAGCCAAAACCGTTGTCGTTTTTAAATAACAGCAGGTTACCTCCAAGGTGCACAATTAAAAAAGTACACAAAAACAAGCCCGTTAAAGCCATGATCAGCTTCTTCCCCAACGATGAGTTAAAGGTTTGTTTGAATTCGCTCATTATAATTCAGATTTATTTGGCAAAAGTATTTATTAAATAGCAAAAGATATTAATGGATTTGGTGTAATAAACGCCAAATGGTTATTTAGAAACAATCTAAAAAAGTAGTGTTAAAAGCCAAGTGCCGGGAAGGGGTTTTACCGTTAGTACAAAAAGCACGGACCACAGGGAAATCGCTTTTAAAGAGGAGGCTCCTGTGGAGCCTTAAAAACGATTCCATTTTTTCTATAAACAGGCCACTCCTCCGGAACTAATAATAATGGGCGTGTCAGACTCCGGAGGAGTCCCGTGTTTATAGAAAAATAAAATTGAAAATTATGGCTCCAGGGGAGCCTCCTACCGTTCGTTTTATTTTAAAAGCGATTTTTCTGGCACTGACCAGCCTTTTAGTAAAAATGTCTGATTTTGCTTTATCTTGACTCTTGGTTCATGATTCTTTACATCAATCAATTGCCAGTACCTTATCTTTAGCTATCGCGAAGATCTTATCTGCTTTAACACTGCGGATGGCAACCCTGCCGGTAAACTTTCCAAAAGAAGGTAAAATGGCCTGGCTGGCCCCAAATGCGAAGCAGGGCAGCGTAATGTGCTGCCGCGCCTTACCTGCCAGGCTGATGCCCGGATGGATATGCCCGCAAAACACATAGCCGGCAGCGCTTTGTAATTCTTTTTCGCCAAGCGGATGGTGCAGCATCAGGAAGGGGCCGATTAAGAGCTCATCATGCAGAATAATGTTGAGGTGATGGTAATGCGCCTCATCAATAATATCATGGTTGCCTTTGACGAGGATGATCTCCAGCTTGGGGAACTGGCTCCGCCATAAAACAAACCAGTCCCAGTCGGCATTCATATCGCTATGGAAAAAATCGCCCAGCAGGATCAGTTTTTCGGCTTTATGTTCAAAAATAAGGTCCGATAACACAGCGAGCTCGTTTTGTTCCAGGTCAAGCGGCACGGCTATACCCGCTTTGCGGAAATGCCCCACCTTCCCCAGATGCACATCGGCAGCAATCAATGCCTTTTCCTGTTGCCAGTAAATGGCTTTTTGGGGTAATAAATAAAGATCCTGATTTTTTAGTTCGAAATGCACAGTCGTACCCAATATCATCCTGCAAAAGTAATGAAGCCAATCGGAAGTTCGATTGAGGTGATTTAGTTAATTTAAACTACAGTTGAAGTGGGCATAGAATTAGTTTAGATATTCCCCCTTTAAATATGCCCCGCCAATGGGCGGGCTACCGCTTTGTAGACATATAAATAATAAATGAAAATTGCCACGTCAGTGGCTACCCTTCGCGAATTGGGTAGCCGCTGACGCGGCAATAGATGGGGGTTGAATTAAGGGCTACAAAGCGGTAGCCCCGATGGGGCAAGTGCTCTTTTAGACAAAAACTTTAATTAAATTAACTAATTCCGATCCCGATAGCTATCGGGACGAACATCCGAAATCAAAGATTTCCCCTTACTTCCTGTTCCCTTTCAATCGCCTCAAACAAAGCTTTAAAATTACCTGCGCCGAATGATTTGGCGCCTTTGCGCTGGATGATCTCAAAAAATAAGGTTGGCCTGTCTTCTACCGGTTTGGTAAAGATCTGCAGCAGGTAGCCTTCATCATCCCTGTCCACCAGAATACCGAGGCGTTTTAAAGGCTCCAGGTCCTCATCAATATGGCCAACACGGTCAAGCAGTTCATCGTAATAGCTGGTAGGCACGGTTAAAAACTCAATGCCGCGGTTTTGCAGCTCGGTTACCGTTTCAACAATATTATGGGTGGCCAGGGCAAGGTGCTGCACACCTTCATCTTCATAAAACTCCAGGTATTCTTCTATCTGGCTTTTCTTTTTGCCTTCTGCCGGTTCATTTATCGGAAACTTCACAAAGCCGTTGCCATTGCTCATTACCTTGCTCATCAGGGCCGAGTATTCGGTACTGATCATTTTATCATCAAAGGTTAAAATGTTTTTAAAGCCCATTACCTCCTCGTAAAAATTCACCCATTCGTTCATTTTATGCCAGCCTACATTGCCAACACAATGGTCGATATATTCTAACCCGGTTGAGGTTGGATTATAGGTCGATTCATGTTTTTGATATCCCGGCAGGAAAATACCTTTATAGTTTTTACGCTCCACAAAAAGGTGAACGGTTTCGCCATAAAGCTTAATGCCGCTCATCCTCACTTCGCCGTTTTCATCCTTTAAAGTTTGCGGCTGCATGTAAGGTTTGGCGCCGCGACTGGTGGTTTGCTCAAAAGCATCATAAGCGTCGTCAACAGATAATGCCAAAACCTTTACCCCGTCGCCATGCTTTTTGATATGCTCCGCGATAGGATGGTCAGAATGCATGGGGGTAGTTAATACCAGCCGGATCTTCCCCTGTTGTAATACATACGATGATCTGTCGCGCACCCCTGTTTCAGGCCCTGCATAAGCCAAATCGCTAAAGCCAAAGGCGGTTTTATAGTAGTAAGCAGCCTGCTTGGCATTGCCCACATAAAATTCAACATGATCGGTACCGTTCAACGGTAAAAAATCAGCTGTATTGGTTGGTTTTTCTATGGTTAATGTTTCCATTTGTTTCTTTGTTGAAGTGTTTTAAAGTTGGAATGTTGTAATGTTATTGCGTGGTTGGATTTTTATAGTTGACAGGCTAACTTTTCAACATTCCAACCTTACAACAGATTCTCACATCCAGCTCTTATAATAATCCCCGTCTTCAATTTTTACCGCGTCTTCAGTCAGCATCAGCGGACGGAAAGGGTCTATCATTACGGCCAGTTCGTCGGTTGATTCTTTGCCTATCGACTTCTCCACTGTTCCCGGGTGCGGCCCGTGCGGAATACCTCCTGGGTGCAGGGTGATCTGTCCTTTTACCACGCTTTTTCGGCTCATAAAGTCGCCATCAACATAATAAAGCACCTCGTCGCTATCCACATTGCTGTGGTTGTATGGGGCGGGGATAGAGAGCGGATGGTAATCGTACTTGCGCGGTACAAAGGAGCAGATGACAAAGTTATGCCCCTCAAAAGTCTGGTGTACCGGCGGCGGCTGGTGCAGGCGGCCTGTTATCGGCTCGAAATCATGGATCGAAAATGCCCAGGGATAATGAAAGCCGTCCCAGCCAATAAAATCAAAAGGATGAGTGCCGTAGATGTAGGGATAGATTAAAC
Organism: Mucilaginibacter gotjawali; assembly: GCF_002355435.1. Classification (NCBI taxonomy): domain Bacteria; kingdom Pseudomonadati; phylum Bacteroidota; class Sphingobacteriia; order Sphingobacteriales; family Sphingobacteriaceae; genus Mucilaginibacter; species Mucilaginibacter gotjawali. The sequence continues at coordinate 1,493,808 of NZ_AP017313.1, read as the reverse complement.
CTTGTTTTTTGATCAGCACTTTAAAATCGCCTTTCTCGTCATGGGTTTCCAGGTTGGTCGGGCGTTTAATATCGCGCTCGCAATATGGCGATTGCTCCGTAAGCTGTCCGTAAGCATTGGTATAGCGTTTGGGCACGCGGATCGGGCTAAAGCTTTCCACAATAAACAGGCGGTTATCGGGTGTGTCAAATTCCACCTGGTAGATGGTGCCACGTGGGATCACCAGGTAATCGCCATAAGCAAATTTAATATGGCCATAGCCGGTTTTCAGCGTGCCCGAGCCGACATGGATAAATACCACCTCGTCCGCCTGGCTGTTTTTGTAGAAATAATCCGTCATGGATTTACGCGGGGCAGCCAGTGAGATCTGCAGGTCGCTGTTAACCAGTACTGGTTTTCTGCTTTTTAAGTAATCGTCTTCCGGTTCAATTTTAAAACCGATCAGGCTGGTATGTTTCAGGTGTTTTTCGCGGGCTATCTTCGGTTCTACCGAATAAGGTTCACCCAGTTCTTTTACCAGCGTTGGCGGGTAAACATGGTACACCAGCGAGTACAGGCTGGAGAAACCTTCAGTTGATACCAGCTCCTCGGCATATAAACTACCATCGGGCTTACGGAACTGCGTATGCCGCTTTGGCGGGATAGCTCCTAAAGTATGATAAACAGGCATGTGGTTTATGTTTTTGTTGGAATGTTTTAATGTTGTAAAGTTGGAATGTTGAAGAAGTCATCAACCCAAACAATTCAGTACAAAATATTTAACAAGCAGAAAGGTTGAATAGTTTTAAGCCAGATATTGTATTAACATTACAACCTTCCAACATTACAACCTTTCAACTGTCTTCAACAAATTAGTATTGCGCCAAAACGATCTTAGCGAGCACAGCATCCCTGAAAGAAGAAGCATCACTCATGGAAGTGAGGCCCAGGGAAAATAGAAAATGCTTTTGTATGCTCATAAATTGGATAAGCAAAGGTAGTTGTATTATATGTTAATTGCAAGGGGAGGTTGATTGAGTTGATTAGGTTAATTGAGTGAGTGGTTGATTGGGTTGGGGAGTCCGAAAGTCGGGAAAGTCAGGAAGTCCGAAAGTAGCTTCAGTCGGCTGGAGCCATAAAAACAACATTACAACTTTCCAACATTACAACTTTTCAACAACTAACCCAAAAATAACGTTACAACTTTCCAACATTACAACCTTTCAACAATAAATCAACTAAAAAAAACATAAGTTTGAAAAACCAATAATACAAACCCATGAAATTAGTATCCTACAAAACCGAAGACCGTGAGCATTTGGGTGTTTACGTAAAAGGCCATATTTATAACCTTAACTCCTGCGATAAGCTGCTCCCCGATAATATGAATGAGTTTTTATGGGGAGGGGATGAGCTGATGGAACGCGCGCACCGTATTAATGAGGCCATCGCTTCGGGCAAGCTGGAGGCTAAGGAAGAATTGTTTTTTGAGATGCTGGCGCCCGTGCCGCACCCCACCTCGTGCCGTGACGGCTACGCTTTCAGGCAGCATGTGGAATCGGCCCGCCGAAACCGCAAAGCGCCAATGATCCCGGAGTTCGACCAATACCCTATTTTTTATTTCACCAACCATAACGCCATACAGGGCATCGGCGAAATTGAGTGTATGCCTGATCATTTCGAAAAACTTGATTTTGAGCTGGAAGTAGCTGTGGTATTGAATAAAAAGGCCCGTAACATTAAGGCGGTGGATGCCGATAGCCTTATTGCAGGCTATATGATCATGAATGATATGAGCGCCCGCACCCTGCAAATGGAAGAAATGCTGCTGAACCTGGGCCCGGCAAAAGGCAAGGATTTTAGTACCGTGATAGGCCCATGGCTGGTAACACCGGACGAGTTGGAAAAATACAAAACAGCGCCAAAAGCCGGGCATACCGGTAATGCCTATAATCTGGAAATGAAGTGTGCAGTAAACGGTATAGACGTATCAAAAGGCAATATGGCTGATATGGACTGGACCTTTGCCGAAATTATTGAACGCGCGGCTTACGGCTGCGATGTACTGCCAGGTGACGTAATAGGCTCCGGAACAGTAGGTACCGGCTGCTTCCTCGAGCTTAACGGCACCGGCCTGCTCAGCGACCCCAATTATCAACCCCAATGGCTAAAAGACGGCGACCTGGTAGAGATGGAAGTAACCGGTTTGGGTATGCTGGGCAATATCATTAAAAAAGCTAAAAGCGATTTTTCAATTTTAGGTTTGAAGAAAAAATAAAAAGTCGCTCATTGCGAGGAACGAAGCAATCTCTACACATGCTGATCAATAGATGGAGTTAATCGTAGCCTATCAACCGCATGCCGTAAATTACTGCGCATTTGTGTAGTTGAATGTCCTGTGTAGAGATTGCTTCGTTCCTCGCAACAGCGCGTAGGGATAATATCATGTTAACTATAAAACTATCCGATCTTTCGCCGGTTCAAATTCAAAGCTACCTGAACACCGCCATTGGCCCGAGGCCGATATGTTTTGCGTCAACTGTGGATAGAGAAGGCAATATCAACCTGAGCCCGTTCAGTTATTTTAATTTGTTTAGTGTAAACCCGCCCGTTTGTGTGTTTTCGCCATCGCGCAGGGTGCGGGATAATACCACCAAGCATACGCTGGAAAATCTGCGCGAAGTGCCTGAATGTACCATCAACATCGTAAATTATGATATGGTTCAGCAGGTATCATTAGCAAGTGTTGAGTACGAAAAAGGGGTGAATGAGTTTATTAAAGCAGGCTTTACCATGCTGCCGTCTGAGCTGGTAAAACCGCCCAGGGTTGCTGAATCGCCGGTGCAACTGGAGTGTGTGGTGAAGGATATTATTAGTTTGGGCGATGGCGCAGGCGCAGGTAACCTGGTAATTGCCGAAATTAAGCTGATGCACATTAACGAAGCCGTGCTGGATTCCAATAACAATATCGACCAGCTAAAAATGCAGCATGTGGCCCGCCTGGGTGGCGACTGGTATTGCCGCGTAACCCCCGATAATCTATTTATAGTAGCCAAACCCAATAAAAACATAGGTATTGGGGTTGATGCTATTCCATTTGCTGTCCGCAATTCAAAAATATTATCCGGCAATAACCTCGGCCAGTTGGGTAATGTGGAAGTATTGCCAAATGATGAAGAGATTGACGCTTATGCCCAATCGCCCGAAATTAAGGAACTGCTGGATGCTACCATCGGCGATAGCCAAACCCGCGAAGTGCAGCTGCATTTTAAGGCCAAAGAGTTACTGGATGCCGGCAGGGTAGCGGAGGCCTGGAAAGTGTTATTGATTGTCTGAACCATTGATTGAGTTGATTTTTTTGATTAAGCTGATAAAACATTTCAACTTTACAACCTTACAACATTACAACAATTCTAATTCCTGCAGGTTGTGTTTCAACTCTTCTGCCGATGTAAAGTGGATCGATTTGATGCCCATCTTTTCGGCCGCTAAAATATTGCGGTAATTGTCGTCAATAAATAAAGCTTCTTCTGGTTTTACCTGGTAACGGTCGATTAGTATTTGGTAAAATGCAGGCGTGGGCTTACGCATCTTCTCGGTACCTGATACCACGATGCCATCAAACCAGTTTAAAAAGTCATACCGCGCCTGCGCCACCGGAAACGTCTCTGCCGACCAGTTGGTAAGGGCGTATATTTTATAGCGGTTGCTTTGTTTAAGCTGTTTAAAGATCTCCACGGTGCCATGTAAGGGATCGCCCAGCATTTCATCCCAGCGGGAATAAAACGCCCGGATATTACCCTCATGCTCCGGAAACTGTTTTACCAGTATATCAGTTCCTTCCTGCAAGGGGCGGCCTGCATCCTGTTCCTCGTTCCAATCAGAACTTGTCACGTTGGTCAGGAAGTTTTTCATTTCTTCCTCATCTGCAAAAATCTTACGGTAAAGGTAATCCGGGTTCCAGTCAATTAGTACCGCGCCAAGGTCGAAGATGATGGTGTTGATCATAGGGGGCAAATATAGTAAAAAGAGGAAAGCGGGAACCTGCCGGTACCCCAACGGGAAGATTACTTCGTGTTGATCCAATTGCACCTACTATCCATAACAGAACGAACGGCAAACAAACAACCCGTTATCCCATCCCCCTGGTAATTACCTTACCCATAAATATTCCTCTCCAAAAACCCGTTCCTGAACTTGCCGTGCGGATCAAAAGCGGCTACCAGCTTTTTAAAGTCGTGCAATTTGGGGTAGCGGGCCTCCAGAATTTTGGGCGCCAGGGTAAAAACTTTGCCCCAGTGCGGTCGGGGATTAAAAGGGGCCAGGGCCTGTTCAATCTGCGGCAGCAGTGCCAGTACGGCTTCGGTTTCCTGCTTCCAGGTAAAATGGATGGTTACCGAGGTTTGGTGGCGGCAGGGGCTCATCCACAGGTCGTCGGCCGCAATGGTGCGGATCTCGGTGATAAATAAATGAGGGCCTATTTGTTTGCCCAGTTTGGCAACGGCTTCAATAGCTGCTACGGCGTGGTGCAGGGGCACAAAATATTCGGCCTGCAGTTCTTTACCGCTGCTGGGGGTAAAGCCCATTTTAAAGTGCGGCAGCCGCTCAAACCAGGGGCCGGGCACGCCCATCTGTTCGGTACAGTTTTCGGCGCCGAGAGCGATAATGGGGTGCAGGTTTTTGGTGGCGGCTTTGGCGCCGTAGAATTCGGGCTGATCGGGCAGGGTGTCGGTACCGATGCGGCTCTTTATCCAGACTTCGTTAATGAGGTCGGTTTGCCAGTCGTAAAACAAACTCACGCTATACCCGGCGGACATGATCTTTTCAAAATTCTCCTTCACCTGTGCCATGGGCAGGCCGGTAAATACGCGCTGGCTCACCATAAAGGTGGGTTGTATGGCCAAAGTAACCTTGGTAATAATGCCCAAGGCGCCCAGGCCCACCACGGCGGCGTTCAGCTTTTCGCGATCGGCGGCTTTGCTGAAGTGTACGATGCTGCCATCGGCGATCACCAGTTCCAGCCCGGTTACTGCGCTGCTCAAATTCCCGTTCCTGATCCCCGACCCATGCGTAGCCGTAGTAATGGAGCCCCCCACCGAAATATGCGGCAGCGAGGCCAGGTTGTGCAGGGCATAGCCCTTTTGGTGCAGGTAAGGGGCCAGTTCGCCATATTTAATACCGGCCTCAACGGTTACTGTATTTTCGGCAGTGTTAAGGGACACCACCTGGTTCATTTTACTGGTAGAGAGCAGGTTGTCGCGGCTGTCGGCAATGGTGTTGAAGCAATGCCGGGTGCCGAGAGCCTTTATTTTGGTATGCGCTTTTACCAGTTGCTGTACTTCGGCCACGGTAGTGGGGTAAAATACGTTACCGGTGCTGTAGGTAAGGTTGCCGGCCCAGTTTTTTAGCCTGTCCTGCTGCGCGAAGGAGTAGTAGGGGGATATTAAAGGTGCTGCCATAAAGGTGCCGCTTAATTTGATAAATGTTTTTCTCTTCATGGGTTGTTATTGGTTGTAACAAGGTAGGGATATTTTGGGGGAAATTTCGAAGCAATTTTCTTACTGCTGCGGGGTGGTTAGCAGGGTTAATAGTACTTTGAGCATTTTTGGTTTTTTCTGAACCGCTGACCGCTCGCCGCAGGGGGGCTGTTTATTTTACTATGAGCATTTTTTTATTCACTCTTAACCGCTGCCCGCTCAATTGCCGCGGGGGCTGTTACTTTTGGCTTGATCCAAAAGTAACCAAAAGATCAAGACAGAAAAAAGCTTCAGCGCTGCAGGCCAGACTCCCCGGCCCGCTTTTCTGTCAGGCCTTTGCCCGCTTTTGATTTTGGTTAAATTCTAAACACTTCCTTTATCCTGAAATGAAAAAATCACAGGATTGTGTCCCAGGTCAGCAGATAAGCTTCGGGAGAAAGCCGGAAAAACTGCCGGCCTGTGAAGTGGGTTGGGGCATAGCAAATTTTTGCATTACAGGGTAATAAAGCGACAGGGTAGCCCCGCAAAAAGATTGCAGCCCCGGCAGTTTTTCCGGCTTTGCGCGCCAAAGGCCTTGGCGGCAAAGAAGCCTATCTGCTGACACGGTTTTGGTTACTTTTGCCAAGACAAAAGTAACTAGGCCCCCGCGGCCATGAGCGGGCAGCGGCTAAGAGGGAAAGATCCTGCTAAGTTGAGGAACAAGGGCCATGCGCACAAAGCCCCCCCTGCGGCAATCGAGCGAATAAAAAAGGGCCAGCCATCCGGCTAACCCTTTTCCCTATTTTAGTCACTTAAAACTAATTAATCACTGTATACCGGGTAATCGGTATACCCTTTTTCATCAGCCGAATAAAACAAATCCATTTTTAAATCAGCAGATAATGGTTTTTCGGCTTCAAAACGTTCAACCAAATCGGGATTATTAATAAACGGACGACCAAACCCTATCATATCACCCAACCCGCTTTGCAAGTCGGCTTCAGCGTGCGCAAGGTCATAGCCACCGGCCAGGATAATGGTATTGGTGAAAGTATGGCGGATAGTTTGTTTAATAGCCAAAGGCACTGCAGGCGCACCCATTGCTGAATGATCTACCACGTGGATATAAGCGATGCCGATATTATTGAGCTGCCTTGCCAGGTACTGGTAAGTAGCGTCGATCTCGGGGTAATGCGGCATATCGCTGGCCACACCGTAAGGCGACAAACGGATGCCTGTTTTATCCGCGCCGATGGCTGCGGCTACTTCGGTTGCTACTTCAACTACAAACCGGGCGCGGTTTTCGATACTGCCACCATAATTATCTTCACGCACATTGCTGAATGGCGACAGGAATTGCTCTAACAAGTAACCGTTCGCGCCATGCAGTTCAACACCGTCGAAACCAGCTTCGATAGCGTTTTTGGCGGCGGCAACAAACTCAGCTTTGGTGGATACTATTTCTTCGGCGGTCATCGCTTTTGGCGTACCCATGTCCTGCATTTGCTGGCTGTCGGTCCACATCTGGCCGGCTGCTTTTACAGCTGAGGGACCAAGCAGTACTGCTCCTTCGGGCAAATTTGCGGGGTGACCGATACGGCCTGAGTGCATAAACTGGATAACGATCTTGCCGCCTTTAGCATGCACGGCCGAGGTTACTTTTTTCCATCCTTCCACTTGTTCCTGGCTAAAAATACCGGGGATGCGGGCATAACCCAAACCGTTTGGCGAAGGGGATGTACCTTCGGTAATGATCAATCCGGCGCCGGCGCGCTGGCCATAGTATTCGGCCATCAGGTCGTTTGGCACATTGCCGATGGCGCGGCAACGGGTCATCGGCGACATAACGATGCGGTTTTTTACTGCTATACTCCCCACTTTTGTTGGGGTGAATAATTTGTAGGCTTCCATATTTTTCTGTTTGTAATTTTAGTGTTTGCGGTAGTAAAAGTATAACAAATAATTTAGTAAACCCGGTTGACTTTTAAATATGACAGACGTATGAAAGATATTCAAAAACATTATAAATAAATGGCTTGTTTTTGAAAAGACTATAAGGCGCTTTTTTTGAATATAAGCCTTACCTGTCTGATTCAACAACCACATTACTGGCTCAAAAAACAGCTAACATAATTTCCAGGGGTTATTTAATATTTTTTTTATAAAATTTTCAGTTTACAACCACAGATCGCCATCAATCAATTATCTTTTATCGAAATATTTATAATATTTATCTTAATTTGCAATTAAAATTAAAATTTTATTAATTTTTTTAGTGATTTATTCGTTTTTATACAAAAACACTTCATAAATTACGATTTTTAAAAGTAACTGGTTTATTTTATACAATTATTTATGCAGGAATCAGCTTATTTTGATAAATACAGCCCTATTAGCGGGGTTTGGGACGAAATGTACGGGCAAAATGCGCTCGTTCGCGACCATTACCGCAAGGTAATTGAGTATATTTCCGGAGAATCGGCGGATGACCTTAACAAAAAGGAAGAATTGGCCAAGCGGCTGTTTATGAGCCAGGGCATTACCTTCACCGTTTATAACAGCGGCGAGGGAATCGAAAAGATCTTTCCTTTTGACATCATCCCCCGTATCATTACCGGCGATGAATGGGCATTTGTAGAGAAAGGCATTAAACAACGCCTTACCGCGCTTAACCTTTTTTTAAAGGATGTTTACAACAACCAGTTCATTATTAAGGATGGCATTGTACCGATAGACATTATTTACTCCTGCCCGCATTTCCTGCGCGAAATGTACCAGCTGCAGGTGCCCTATGATATTTATGTACACATTTCGGGCATCGACCTGATCCGCGATCATGATGGTACTTTTTATGTTTTGGAGGATAACCTGCGCACTCCTTCGGGTGTAAGTTATATGCTGGAGAACCGGGAGATCACCAAACGCCTCTTCCCCGATCTGCTGCCTAAATGCAACGTTCGCAGCGTAACCGGGTATCCAACCATTTTATATAAAAACCTGCTGGCTTTGTCGCCGCGGCAGATCAATAACCCTACCATTGTACTGTTAACGCCGGGTATTTATAATTCAGCCTATTTTGAGCACACTACCCTTGCCCGCCTGATGGGCGTTGAATTGGTGGAGGGCCGCGACCTGGTGGTGAACAACCATAAGGTTTATATGAAAACAACCACCGGCCTGCAACAGGTGGATGTGATCTATCGCCGGGTGGACGATGAATATCTTGATCCGCTGGTATTTAACCCCGGCAGTATGCTGGGTGTAGCCGGCCTGATGGGCGCTTACCGTAAAGGGAATGTGGCCATTGTTAATGCGATAGGTACCGGCGTAGCCGATGATAAAGCAGTTTATGTATACGTACCGGATATGATCCGCTATTACCTGAACGAAGAACCGATTCTGAAAAACGTACCCACCCACCAGCTGGGCAACCCGGACGAAAGGGCGTTGGTGTTTAAAAACATCAATAACATGGTGATCAAAAAAACCAATGGCAGCGGCGGGTATGGGATGCTGATGGGCCATGCGGCCACCGAAAAGGAGATTGAAGATTATAAACTGGAGGTATTAAAAGACCCGCGCAACTTTATTGCGCAGCCAACTATCAGCCTGTCGGCCGCGCCCTGCTACATGCAGGGCGAACTAAAACCGCGCCGTGTCGACCTTAGGCCCTATGCCTTGTATGGCCCTTCGGGGATCGAGATCGTGCCGGGCGGATTAACGCGCGTAGCGCTGAAAGAAGGCTCCCTTGTGGTAAACAGCTCGCAGGGTGGCGGCAGTAAGGATACGTGGGTATTAGCTTAGTGTGCAGTGTGCAGTTTGCAGTAAACAAAATCCAAAATAAAACATAAAATCCGAAATCGAAATTCCGAAATCCGAAATAAAAAATCGTAAATCGTAATTCATAAATCGTAATTCAACTAATGTTAAGTAGAGTAGCCGCAAGTTTTTATTGGTTAAGCCGTTACATTGAGCGTAGCGACGGCATGTTGCGTATGCTCAAAATTAATTATGCCTCATCGCAGGATGCAATGCAGGAATTTACCTGGGAGCCGGTGATCAGGATCTTTGCCGGATCAGGCGAGGAAGAGACAGAGAAACTGGAAAACAACAGCCGTGCCGTATTAAAATATATGGTGATCGGTAAGGATAATCCGAATTCTATTGTAAATATCATCACCCTTGCCCGCGAAAATGCAAGAGGTGTACAAGAGCATATCCCGAAAGATCTCTGGCAATGCTTAAACGAGTATTACCACACGGTGAAAGAACCCCGGCTGGAGCGGGCCTTGCAGCGCGAGGACCCTATAGGCACGCTGGATGTATTGATTAAACAGGTAATGCTTTACTACGGTACCGCGGAGATTACCATGGAGCGGGGTGAAGGCCGCAGCTTTATGAATATTGGCAAATATTTGGAGCGGGCGATTCAATCAGTGGATATCCTCGATACTAAATTCGGCTCCATTGATGACAATCCCGACCTGTTGACCGATACCAGTTACTGGAAACACCTGCTGCAATCACTGGGTGGTTATGAGCTGTACCTTAAAACTTACCGCGAAGGTTTTGAATCGTCAAACATATTGGAACAAGTGGTTTTAAATAATGATTTCCCGCGGTCGGTGATCTATTCGGTAAATAATATCCAGCGTTATTTTGACAGGCTGAAAGACGACAGCAACCTTGAGGATTACCGCGAAATGTCGTTCCAGATAGGCCGCCTGCAAAGCCGCATCAAATACAGTTCGGTACGCACCATCGAAGAAGAAGGCCTGCACCTGTTTTTAACGCAGATAAGGAAAGAACTTTATGGAATAGGTAATTCGCTTAATGAACATTATTTTGCAAATTCATAGGAAGTCCGAAAGTCCGGAAAGTCGGAAAAGTCCGAAAGAGGAATTAATCGGTGAAATCCCCGATCAAAAATCAATAATTCACTAACTCACTAATTCACATCTAAAGAAATGCCCGAATTTGAGATCCAACACATCACCCGATATATTTACGAAAGCCCCGTACGCGACAGTGCCAACCAGATCATCCTGTTTCCGATTAAGGACGCATACCAGGAAGTAATCAAACAGGAACTTACCATCACCGGAAACCCGCATGTGGATACCCATATTGATTATTATGGCAACGAAGTAGGCAGTTTTACCTATAGTGAACCGCATATGGCACTCATCATCAATTCAAAAATATGGGTGGCAACCAAACACCGCGAACTGCCGGTTAACGATATTTTCCCCGACCAGCAATGGGAGGACCTGAAACGGTTGCAGTTTGTAGTACCGTATATTGATTTTTTAAAACAGGAATATTTTGTCGGGCTGGATGAATTGCGCGCAATTGTTAACCATGAGAAACTAAACGAATACGCACCCTACCAGGTAGTATTACGCTTTTGCGAGTATGTTTATCAAAACTTTGAATATATAAAGGGCGTAACTACTGTTGATACCACGCTGGACGAAATTTGGAAGTTAAAAGCCGGCGTGTGCCAGGATTTTGCGCACATCCTGATGGAAATGCTGCGCATGGTGCATATCCCTGCCCGTTATGTAAGTGGCTATATCTGCACCAGCAAGAGTACAGGTTTACGGGGTATTGGCGCTACCCATGCCTGGGCCGAAGCGTATATCCCGGACTATGGCTGGCTCGGTATCGACCCTACCAATAACTGCATCGCTAACGAAACTCATGTGCGCCTGGCCGTTGGCCGTAATTTTTCAGATTGTTCGCCTGTTAAAGGCGTATACAAAGGGTCATCAAACCATAAACTGGAGGTTGCGGTATCGGTAGACGATGAAAATGTATTAAGCAATTCCGACATCCAGATCAACGAAGCGCATATCACCAACATCATTTCCGAAACGCCTAAAAACAGCTATCAGCGTTATATGGAGATCATGCAACAACAACAACAGCAGTGAGTAAGTTGATTGAGTTGGATTGAGTTGGATTAAGTTGATCGGATTGAAAAACATCCATGGACCATGGAGTATGGTCTATCGGCTCACTTCAAGCCTGCCGCTGCCCAAAAAACCAGGTATCCTTTTTTCCCTTTGCTGATCTTTATCCCTTTGAGTTTTCTTTTGGGGTCGGGAATCAATTTAAGCAGGTCGATATTATGGTGATCTTTCTCAGTCATTTGGTTGTCGGGACCCCATTTAGCCAAGTTATGCGCCAGGTAACAAAAGTTTTTATCGTTTAACGGGATGTCCTGGTAATAATCGGGCAACAGGACATTCTTAACTATGCTGCCATCGGTATAAATTAAAGTAATTTTAAGCGCCGAGGAACCTTCGGCACTGGTCAGCGCCAGGAAAATAGCTTTGTATTTTGCCTTTGGAACCGAAAATTGGGCGGTACTAATTCCCGCCATACTGCACGCCTGGTTGTCAGTGCTATATTCGCTTGAATAATGAAGTTGTATTGCGGGATGGAAATGATTTGCGGGGAACAGCGCGTCATCCGGGAGCGCATGGGCGGTATCCTGTTTGTTAAACAGCGCAGCTGATTTTGTGCAATAACCATCAGCCTGCCCCCCGCCATCAATGCCGATCGTCCAGCCGACTAAACTGTTGTCTAAAAATGTAGTTATAGGGCTTGCGTTCAAAACAGGGGAAATATCAAACTGGATTACATCTCCTTTTTTAGGCTGACTTGAACTTGTAAGGCTTAGAAAAACAGAAACTGTCAAAAAAGCTATAAAAATAGTTTTCATATAATAACATATTAATTAATGCGGCACCACCACAATGCGCGAAGCATAGCCTTCGCTACCCAATATTACCGGGACGCCATTTTTCCAATAGCCGGGGCATCCGCTAATGGCGCCGGTGACATAAACATCTGTGCCGGATACAGCAATACCTCCTGCTCCGTTAGGGTCCGAACTGCCCCGAAGCGGCACAACCGTTGTATTTTTCCAATAAACGGCCACCGGGATAGTTGACGGCCCGGGATTAGCATTGATACCACCGGCAGTATAAACATCCGCTCCGCTTACTGCAATAGCAAAGGCGTAAGCGGTACTTTTACCATCAGTAAGGTTAACTTTAACCCCGTTTTTCCAATACGCCGCCGTACTATAATAAGCGCTGGCAGCATAAATTGTTCCTGCTATATAAAGATCGTCGCCGTTCACCACCGCGTCCGAAGGGAATGATCCCTGCTGAAGTTTCGTTATAATGCCATTTTTTGAGTACGAAATATTAAAAGCGCTGGTATCACCCATTTTTTTTAAATTGAAACCGACCAAATAGACATCAGCATTGTTTGCCATCATTGCAGTTTCATAATAAAACTGGCTGCTGTCAACTACCAGGCCCGGGGCTTTATTGACCCAATGCCGCGCTATATAAGTACCGTTTACAAAATGCTCGTTTATCGTTATATAAACGTTTGTTCCGTTGATGGAAATTGAATTTGCATCATAATCACCTGTGGTGTCCGAAAGTAAGTTAGGCATACCATTTTTCCAATAAACGGCCTGAACGTAATGATTAGCATGGAGAATTGCTCCCGTTACGTAAACATCACTACCGTTAACGGCAATATCATTGGCGAAAGACTGAACTGAAGTGTCAGTGAGCAGCCTGGCTACACCGTTTTTCCATAGGGTACCCATAACTTTGCCATTTGGCAACTGGGTTTCCCCAACCACATAAATATCGGCGTTTGAGCTGTCAAAGACAGTTGGTTTAACAGGTATGCTTTTTTTGCAGGCTGTTAATAACAGGCAAAATATAACAAGCAGGGGTATTTGAGAAATTTTCAACGCATTTAAATTTATTGATCGGGCGAAAGCCGCCTGGTTTATTGTTGGTTTATAAAGATATTTAAATACGACGTTATAATGGGTTTTATTTTTATAGCGATTAAAATTAAAAAATATTGACGGACAGATAAGCAAAAAGATCGGGCTCACCTTAAATGTCCTGACCTCTTTTTTAATCTATCACCCATGAGTTTATTAAAGCCCGTGCAACATGCCCATTCTTCCGGTACAGGGCATTGCAGCCCGGCTATAGAACCCTGATGTTAGATACCACGACAATTGCGTTGGCCCAACCGCCTTTTGAACCCGCAGCGCTGAGTTTAACAGCAGTACCGTTTTTCCAGTAATAAGCGTTGGTATTATTGTTAAAAATATTGTCGAATGTGGAGCCGGCTATGTACACATCGGGGCCATTCAAAGCAATGGCCTTTGCCATACTGTGTAAGGGAGCTACGGACGTAAGGTAAGTTGGCACATTATTTTTCCATAAAGTGGCCACATTTAAATTGTTATGGGTAGTGGCACCAACTACATACACATCCGAACCGCTGGTGGCAATGCCATAATTATAACTCCCATTTATTGCCGCATTGCCCAACTGCGTAGGCGTGCCGTTTTTCCAGTAGGTTGCCATATAGCCTTTGGCGCTTCCGGCCACGTCAACTTCCGACCCGGATGAGGCGATGGCAAATGCAAAAGAGGATAAAGAGGTATCGGCAGGCTGAACGGTTACCGGCGACGCGCCGTTTTTCCAATAGGTGCCCCGGATGTGGGCATAATCACCAGCGTTGGTTTCCCCGGCCATATAAACATCCGAGCCATTTAAGGTGATGGCAGTAAGGTAGGAGCCCCTCATAGGCGAAGGCAATAAATGCCCTACCCCATTTTTCCAGTATATGGCCGAATCCAGGTTACTACCTGAGCCGGCAACTAAACCACCAACGTATACATCGCTCCCCTGCACAGTAACGCAACTGGCCTGCGAATAATCTGTTCCGTAATAAAGCATTTGAGGCACACCATTTTTCCATAATACCCCACGGGTACCTGAAGAATCTCCCGGGGCCAGGCCCGCTACATAAACATCGCTGCCCTGTACCGCAATACCGTAAGCCACTGAAATATTTACGCTATCTGTTGTTAACCGCGTTAGCACACCATTTTTCCAATACGCCGCCACGCTGTTTCCGTTTTGGGCCACCACGTAACCGGCAACATACACATCGGTAGTGGTGTCAGTAACGGTTGCTGTTTTAACAGCAGGATGCACAAGCTGCGTTTTTTTACAGGCGGCTAAGCATATAATCATGCAGCCCATGATAAGGATTAAGGATTTAGCTTTCATTATTGGTGAATTTAAGTTTATTAAAAAGCATTACGCTTGGAAACATCACAATGCTACACGTGATAAAAAAAAACTGAAAATCAAATATTTAGCACAAATCAGGTCAAATGGTAAACAAATGTAATAGAATTATTATAATATAACGGGGACACGTTCCCGCGGGTTTACTATCAGCGGATAACAGTACACTTTACTAAATTTAATACCTTTACCGCCACTATGCAGGGACTTATCATTAAATCAACCGGAAGCTGGTACAGTGTGCTTACAAACGATGGCCAACGGACGGAATGCCGGATCAAGGGGATCTTCCGTACCAAAGGCATTACCACCACCAACCCGCTGGCCGTGGGTGATGTGGTGGATTTTGAAATGGAACCCGATCAGGATACCGGCGTGATAGTTAACCTGCACCCCCGCAAAAATTATATCATCCGCAAATCAATCAATTTGAGCAAACAGGGGCAGATCATCGCCGCCAACCTGGACCAGGCCCTGCTGGTAGTTACCCTCGCCTCGCCTCGCACTTCATTGGGCTTTATCGACCGTTTTTTGGTTACTGCCGAAGCATACAGCATCCCCGCCAAACTGGTATTTAATAAACTCGACCTGTTCAGCGATGAGGGACTTGAGGTATTGGCAGATTATAAATCCATTTACGAAAATATCGGCTACCCCTGTTACGAAGTTTCGGCGCTGGAAGGCACCAATATCAACCAGGTAAAAGAACTGTTAAAAGGTAAGGTGACGCTATTTTCGGGCCATTCGGGTGTGGGTAAATCAAGTTTGATCAATGCCCTCCTCCCCGACCTCGACCTGCGCACACACCAGGTATCCGACTGGAGCGACAAGGGCATGCACACTACCACCTTTGCCGAAATGTTTGAACTGCCCGAAGGCGGCTTTATTATTGATACTCCCGGCATCCGCGAACTGGGTGTCATCGACATTGAAAAACAGGAACTAAGCCACTTCTTCCCCGAAATGCGCGACCGCATGCACCAGTGCCGCTTCCACAACTGCCGCCACATTAACGAACCCGGCTGCGCTGTACTAAAAGCTTTGGAAAACGGAGAAATAGAACTATCGCGCTATGAAAGTTATCTGAGCATTTATCATGGAAATGATACCAGGGCGTGAGGATTTCGGAAGTCGGATGTTCGATTTCGGATTATACAGCATTCGTGTTTAAAGCGCCTCCAGCTTTTTTATTGCTTCGTCCGCAGTGACAGGAGTAGTTTTCCCAGAATGATATTCTTTGAATGATATTTTTGCGTTGCGGGCGATGTCATCCCTGCGGGCTTCAATTTGTCTTTTTTGTAATATCTCCAGCAACATTTCTCTGGATGCATCATCCAGTTTCATAATGTCCTCCAATGTTGAGCCGATAGTTACCATACTTTTCACCCTTTTGTACCACGAAAATACATAATTGTCATTCTAAAACTAAACGCCGCCCTTCCCACCAGAGAATCACTTTTAAATATTCAAAGCTTAAATCAACCTATGCGATAGGAAATTAATACACTATTTATGCTCCGCCAATTGGCGGACTACCTATTTGTAGAAAAAGAAATCACAACAAAATATTACCCCGTCAGGGGTTACCTATTCGCAAAGGGGTAACCCCTGACGGGGCAAGTGCCTGTTGAATAATCGTATACTACAAATAGGTAGTCCCTAACGGGACATTCTCTTTTAAACGCAATTTACCGGTCCTCTACCCCAACGCCACTTTAAAATCGTGCAGCAGATCATCCAGGTCTTCAATGCCGATAGATAACCTGATCATCGATTCGGATATGCCCATTTCGGCGCGTTTTTCGCGGCCAAGTTCATTAAATATGGTATGTGCTACGGGTATGGCGAGGGTGCGGGTGTCGCCAAGGTTACTTGACTTTACAACCAGTTTCAGTTTATTTAAAAATTCGAAGCAATCAATACTTTCATCCAGCTCGATGCTCATCAGGCCGCCGTATTTTAAAAACAGGCGGCTGGCCAATTTATGCTGCGGGTGCGATTGAAGCCCCGGGTAAAATACTTTTTTGATCATCGGGTGCCCTTCAAAAAAGGTTGCCAGCGCAAAAGCGTTATTACAGGCCCTTTCCAAGCGTAATGCCAGCGTTTCGGACCCTACAGAGATAGAATGTGCCGCTTCAGGAGAAAGTGTACCACCGGCATCCCTTAACCCCTTTTTCCGGATCTGGGTGATGCCAAACACCTCGGGTTTTACCTGCGTTTTAAAACCGGGGAATATATTCGGGTAGTTCTCCCAGTTAAACAGGCCGGTATCAGTTACACTGCCACCAAGGGCATTGCCGTGGCCGCCGATGTATTTGGTCAACGAGTTCATTACCAGGCTTGCCTTTACTTTTTTGGGATTGAACAGGTACGGCGAGGTCATGGTATTATCCACCATGTAAATGATGCCTTTTTCGGCGCACAGATCGCCTATTTTTTCCAGATCGGCAATTTGCGTGGCCGGGTTAGCTATGGTTTCAACAAAAAGCAGGCGCGTATTGGGTTGTACCGCTTTTTTCACCTCTTCAATTGAGGTAGCATCTACAAATGTAAAATCGAGCCCCAAATCAATAAACGACTGGAACACACTGCGGGTATTGCCAAATAAGTATGAACTGGCCACAATATGATCCCCTTTTTTGATCAGCGCCAGGATGGTCGACGTAATAGCTGCCATCCCTGTAGAAAAGGTGATGGTAGCCATGCCATTTTCCATGGCGGTTATTTTTGTTTCCAGCGCGGAAGCTGTAGGGCTGCCCTGGCGGCTGTAAGCGTATCCTTTTTTCTTATTCTGGAAAATATCCACCAGGTCCTGCACATCATCATAACCGAAGGTAACGGAGGTATGGATCGGTTTGTGCAGCGCACCGTGTTCGGGTTTGCCCAAACGGTCGGAATGTAATATCGTGGTAGTGAAACCCTTTTTATGAGCCATCTTGTACTATTTATATCGGAAAACAATTCAAAGTGCGAACTTACTGAAATAGGCAGGAAATCTTGATAAAATTTAAAATTCGTTACCTGATTTGATGATCAGGTTGAATAAAGTTGATTAAGTTTGGGGCTTAACGCGATAATCAACTCAATCAACCACCCACTTAATCAACATAATCAACTACCCCTTATGCGAGCAGTAATACAGCGTGTTTCAGAAGCCAGTTGCACAGTTGAAAACAAAATAACAGGCGCCATAGCTACCGGGTTTTTAGTGTTACTGGGCATTGAAGATGCCGATACTGAAGAGGACCTGCAATGGCTGGCACAAAAAACCTCCAACCTCCGCGTTTTTGGCGACGAGAACGGGCTGATGAATAAAGCACTGGCAGATATTGATGGCGGTATCCTTTTGATCTCACAGTTCACCCTCTTCGCCCAAACCAAAAAGGGAAACCGGCCATCGTTCATCAGGGCCGCCAGGCCAGATAAAGCTATCCCGCTTTATGAAAAGATGATTCAGGTTTTGGAAGAACTAACCGGCAAAAAAATAGCTACGGGCATTTTTGGGGCCGATATGAAGATCAGTTTGGTAAATGATGGGCCGGTAACCATCATCATGGATACCCGCGATAAAGACAATCACTAAATTTATTTTAAACAACCTTATGGAAATCAGCGAAGCGCAGCATCTTGTAGATAAATGGATAAACACGATGGGTATCCGGTATTTTAATGAACTGACCAACACTGCCATTTTAATGGAAGAAGTTGGCGAGGTGGCCCGCATTATGGCAAGGCAATATGGCGAGCAATCATTCAAAAAATCGGATACGGAAGTTAACCTGGCGGATGAAATGGCCGATGTGCTGTTTGTACTGATTTGCCTGGCCAACCAAACCGGTGTGGATCTGACCGATGCGCTGGTAAAGAACATGGAGAAAAAAAGTATCCGTGACGCAGACCGGCATCGGAATAACGAGAAACTCAAACCATAAAAATATGAAAAAGCTGGTCTATGCTGCTGCCCTCATGATAACCGTTGCAGGTTGCAACAATGCGAACGAGGGAAAAGAAAAGGTAAAAGTAATGAATATGGCCTTAAGGGCCCCGGCTGAAAGGAATTACGACGTTAATCAGGATAAAGCAGTTGCACAGGGACCAGTTCAGGAGACAGTTAGCCGCAAGATCATAAAAGAGGGGGAAATCAGTTTTGAAACGAAAAATATTGCCGGGACACGCAAAGCCATTTATAATTCGGTACAAAAATTGGACGGATATATCGCCGGAGAAGTTGAATCGAACGACAGCGTCAATACCCGGAATGAATGCCTTTTGAAGATCCGGATCCCTGAGAAGAATTTCGATCTGTTTTTAAACAATGTTTCTTCAAAGGCAACGAGAATTGATTCGAAAAATATCCGTGCAAGGGATGTCACCAGCGAATATATTGACATCACCACCCACCTCGTCAATAAAAAGAAACTGGAAGACCGCTATGTCGATCTGTTAAAAAAGGGTAATAAAATGTCTGACCTGCTGCAAATTGAAAATAAAATTTCGGAGATAGAAACCTCTATCGATTCAACCCAGGCACAGCTTAATTATTTAACAAAACAGGTGGAATACAGTTCACTGGATATCACCTTTTATACCAAACAAATCGTAAAAAATGATGACCGCACTTTCGGTTCAAAGTTCATCAACGCAATTTCAAGCGGCTGGGCCGATTTGGGCGCGTTCTTTTTTGGCTGTTTAGCTGTTTGGCCGTTATGGTTAATTGGGGTTATATTTTATTTTATCAGCAAAGCCTGGCTTAAAAAACACCCGCTAAAAAAAACTGCCGCAGTAGTTAAGTGATTAAATGAGTGGCGGTAGCAGTTGAAAGTGGCAGTTGAACGGCGGCTTTATAACTGTCGCCAATTAATGCTACTGCAACTTAACTAACATTTCGCCATCCAAAACCGGAATCGCCGTAATCAAATCAACCTGCAAACAAAATTCAATATCCTTTTCGATGCCTAGTTTTTTAAGGCGTTCACTGTGAGAGGTTTTTTTGAGGTATTCATTCAGGTCGTGTTTGCCTAACTGGTAAAGGTCGTTGGCGGCAATGGCGGCATCATCCGGTTTAAAATCGCCTGTTTTTAATTGCTCCACAACGGCGCCTGCAAACAGGGTATCTTCCAGGTTGAAATTATTTTTCCAGCCGGCACATACCAGTAAAATATTGTCGTTTTGCAGTTTCAACCAGTCGCACATGGATGTCAGGTTCAAAAATGAACCGATCACGATTTTTTTGGCAGCGCGGCTAAGATGCAAAGCATGCGTACCGTTGGTAGTAGTTAACACAACCGTTTTGCCGGCCACTTTTTCTTTGGTGTAGGAGAATGGCGAATTGCCAAAATCGAACCCTTCAACTACCTTGCCGTCACGTTCGGCAGCGAGCAAATAATCCAGGCCTTTTTCGCGATAGGCGGCACATTCTTCCACCAATGATACCGGGATGATTGCTTCAGCACCATTTTCAATACCATAACAGATAGATGATGTGGCCCTGAAAATATCAATGATCACTACAATATGATCCTCAACATTATAAAGCGGGATCAGCGCCGGGGAAAGGCAGACGTTTAATTGGTTCATTAGTTCATTGGCTCATTAGTTCATTGGTTCGCTTCATCACCAGTCCGCTTTTAAATACCAATGAACTAATGAACAAGTGAACCAATAAACTACTTGTTGAACGGCGGTTTTACCACCTTGGCTTTTATTTTATTATCCCTGATGCTGATAAAAATCTCAGTACCTTCTTTGGCAAACTCCGTTTTTACATAGCCCATGCCGATCGCTTTTTGCAGGCTGGGCGATTGCGTACCTGAAGTTACTTTACCTATCACGTTACCTTCGGCATCAACAATTGGGTAATCATGGCGGGCGATCCCTCTATCAATCATTTCAAAACCTACCAGTTTGCGTTTTACGCCCTCTTCTTTTTGCTTCTGCAATGCTGCGGAGTTGGTAAATTCCTTGGTAAATTTGGTTACCCAGCCCAAACCGGCCTCCAATGGCGAAGTGGTATCGTCGATATCATTACCATAAAGGCAAAAGCCCATTTCAAGACGCAGCGTATCACGTGCGCCCAGGCCGATAGGTTTTATACCGAATGGTTCGCCTGCTTTAAAAATGGCGTCCCAGATGGCTTCCGCGTATTGGTTTTCAAAATAGATCTCGAAGCCACCCGCACCTGTATAACCGGTTGCGGAAACCAGCACATTATCAACCCCGGCAAATTTGCCTTTTTTAAAGGTATAATATTCCATTGAGGCCAGGTCGATATCGGTAAGGCTTTGCAAAGCTTCGGCAGCTTTCGGGCCCTGGATGGCTAATAAGGAAGTACGGTCAGATATGTTTTTCATATCCACGCCGTAAGTATTAAAACTGCTGATCCAGTCCCAATCTTTATCAATGTTGGATGCGTTAACCACCAGCATATATGTTTTTGGGTCGATGCGGTAAACCAAAAGGTCGTCAACTATACCGCCATCTTTATTTGGCAGGCAGGAGTATTGTACTTTGCCATCGTATAATTTAGCGGCATCGTTACTGGTCACCTGCTGGATCAGATCAAGCGCATGATCGCCCTTTAAAATAAATTCGCCCATATGGCTCACATCAAACACACCCACGCCTTTACGGACGGTTTCATGTTCAACGTTAATGCCTGCGTATTGCACGGGCATATTATAACCTGCAAAGGGCACCATTTTGGCGCCTGCTTTTATGTGGACATCTGTTAACGCGGTATTCTTCATTGCAAAATATTAGGCCGCAAAATTAACACGATTTATCGATTTAACAGATTTGAAGGATTTTTTAATTTTTGAGTTTTTGATTTATCCGGAAAATCCGATTCAATACCTCAAAAGGTTCAAATCATTTTCTGATAAAACTCAACAAGTTTTTGGGTAACCTTGTTCACGTCGTGTTCTGCTTCAATCAGCTTGCGGGCTTTCAATCCTACACTTTTGCAGTATTCTTCATCAGCGATGCAGCGTTTTATTGCTTCATAAAACTCATCCTGGTCGTTGGCTATCAATATATCTTCACCGTTCCTGAAGTTGATCCCTTCGGCCCCCAATGATGTAGAGATAATGCATTTTTGCATGGCCATCCCTTCAACAATCTTCACCCGCATACCGCCGCCCGATAACAACGGCACAATCATGATCGATTTGCTGTTCACAAACTCAAGGGCGTCATCTACCTCACCTTGTATAAATATTTTGCCCATCACCTCGTAGTCATCAAAACGCTCGGGGATATCGTTACCAGCCACATAAAACTTTACGCGCAGGTCGCCTTCGGTAAGTTCCTGCTTAAAGTTTTCCAGGAACCATTCAATCCCCTCGCGGTTGGGCAGCCAGTCCAGCGATCCTAAAAAAAACAGGCTCGGGAATTCGGTTTTACTAAAATCAGGTTTATAATGATCAAGGTTTATCCCCAAATGCAATACCTGTATCGGGATCTTTGTACCATATTCAAGCAAAGTACTTTTATCCTGGGCGGTAAAAACCGCTATCGCGTCAAAATTATTTAATTGCTGCAGCTCGTAGTTTTTTATCCGCTTGGCATGCATTTTAAGGTACGATTTTTTAAAGGGATCGCTCTTTTGCTGCGCAAGCCGGTGCCAGATCTGGCTTTCAACGTTATGCAAACGGTAAATTAGTTTTGCTTTTGAATTTTTGCGTACCGCCGTCATATAAAGCGAAACCAGCAAGCCTTCAAACTGTATAATATCGTAATTGGTTTTTTTTAGCTCGGCTATTAACAGCCTTTCAAAGCCTACATCATAATATCGGTCGATATTAAACGACGTTTTGCTGAACAAATTTACCGCAACATCAAATACCGATACGTTAATATTGATATCAAAAGCCCTGTATTTTATTTTGGATAACAGGTCCTTGTCATCGTCGTTATGCTGATGGTGGGTCTTTTTCGCGTTCAACGCCACCAGCGAAACTTCGTGCCCAAGGCTAACCAGGCCCCTGATGGTATTGCAAACTACAATGGGGTAACCGCCGTTTTGCGGAAAAGGTACACGATGGGTTAAAAAAAGTATCTTCAATGCCTGTAAGGTTTTGAGCAAAAATAATAATTTGAGGCAATCACCCTATTTAACAACACCCGTTGCCCCGTTTTGTGCAAAATAATTACATTAAAAAAGCAAAGGAACTGTTTACTTTTAACACTTGTTAGTTACTGGGGGAAAGAACCGGGAGTCAAGAGCCAGGAATCAAGATAAAAAACAAAATTGGGCGGCAATAAAATATTGGGGCAAACCTGACTCTGCAAATTCTTTTTACATATTTGTGTGGTTAATCGGTCTTTCCTGCCTCTTGGTTCTTGGCTCTTGATTCTTGACTCTTTCCCCCAAAAACTATTCATCAAAAAGATCCAGCTGAGGGTCGGTTACCCTAAAGGTACGCCGGTGATAGGGTGTAAAACCGATCGCCAATACTGTTTCGCGGTGTTTTGCGGTTGCATAGCCTTTATTTTTATGCCAGTCATATTCGGGATGTTCGGCGGCAATTTGTTTCATATAATCATCCCGGTAAGTTTTAGCTAAAATAGATGCTGCCGCGATACTCAGGTATTTGGCATCCCCCTCCACAATACATTGGTGAGGGGTAGTTTTATATTTATTAAAGCGATTGCCATCAATGATCAAAAACTCCGGAGCAAGTTTAAGCCGGTCAATAGCCCTGTGCATAGCCAGGAAAGAGGCGTTAAGAATATTTATGGAGTCGATCTCCAAATTATCAACCGATGCAACCGCCCAGGCAATAGCCTTTTGTTCAATTTCAACGCGCAATTGATACCTGGTTTGCTCGTTTAACTGTTTGGAATCGTTAAGTAAATCATGTTCGAAATCATCCGGGAGTATAACGGCAGCTGCAAATACCGGCCCCGCCAGGCAGCCACGCCCTGCTTCATCACATCCGGCCTCCAGTAATTCAAATTGATACCTGTTTAACAACATTTGGCAAATATAATAGTTGGAATACTTAGGATGGTGCTGTTTATGGAAATTGGTTAAAAACGAACTCTATGTGCGTCGTTTTGTAATCGATGTCGTTGATTAATTTGAATTTGCTATCCTGCGTAATCATGCAAAAAAAGAATATCCAAAAACCGCTGATCAGCAAGCCAGTTATTGTCGGGGCCCAATGAATCTTCAATTTAAATCCCAACTTTTCAGTCCCCTTAAAAATTAATAAAATCAAAAGCAGGTAAATAGAGAAATCGAGGATAAGAGCGCCGGTGTAAACATCAAAACAACCGGTACAGCCAAAATTATTTGAAATATACGGAAACGGAAAACCAAACAGCCGGTCATAACCGCCATCGGTGCCTGCAACCGCCCGTTTTTCAGTAAACAGCATAAATAAAGAAAGACTAACCGGCAGGTAATATTGGAACCATTTATTGTTGAAAATCGTTTTTATCATCTTTACGTATCGACACCTTGAGAAGTTGTTATAGAGCTAAAAAGGTCGTAATAGTTGAAAGGATTAAAGTGCTTTTCATCCATTGCCGTCTGCTTTAGCGGACGGAACAAATGAGGAAGAAATATGGCTTTAGCCTAAATAATAATTGGGCTAAAGCCCTTGAATGCTTCTTTTTAACCCGTTGGCTGAAGCCAACGGCAATGAAAACAATACATTTTCTGCTTTATATTATTGCAATTAGCTATTTACATAATTCAATAGCCAGTAATATACCATTGCTTTTTAAAACCTCAGCCATTAGCTGAATAACACCGGAAAATATTTCATCTTCAATCTCCGTCAACTGCTTTATATACAAGTAATATTGATATTCAGAATATTCTTCTTCTAAGACTTCTCCCTGGTTTACAACCAAATTTAGTTCAAGTCCAAGTAATTCAAAGCAATAATATTCACCTGCACCGACATTCAAACCATCCCTATGTTGTTCCTTCCCCGATGGGTTCACATCTCCAATATTAAATTTACTTTTTACGTAAATAGCTAAATCATCAAGCGAACCGCCATATTTTATGTAAATATTTGCAAATAGCATATCGTCCAACCTTTTAACATTACAACTTTTCAACATTATAACCTTCCCACAACTCCCCTAAAAAATCCGCATCGTCAGCAATGTAACATCATCAATTGGCTTGCCTTTGATCACTTTCTTGATATGATCCATCAGCAGTTCGTTCAGGGTGTCAGGGTCTGATGTTCCATGAGTATCTACAAAATCGATCAGGCTTTCTTCGCCCCAGGTTTTATCGGCGGAGTATTCATGATCCAGCAAACCATCTGTATAATTTACGATCAGCGTGCCGGGTTCAATATCTATTTCACCCTGGTTAATAAACGGCAACTCATCAAAAACACCAATCATGGTAGTGCCCAGTTTCAGGGTTATAGCTTCGCCCTGCGACAATAAAATGGTGGCGTTGTGCCCGGCGTTGATATAATTGAGTTTCCTTGTTTTTTCGTTGTATTTAGCCAGAAACAGTGTGATAAAACGTTCACCTTTGGTATTATTGATCACAATCTTATTCAGCCGGTCAACAACATTGGTCAGATCATCTTCCACAGCCGACCATGCCCGTAAACTTGCCTGGAAATTTGCCATCAGCAAAGCGGCTGAAATTCCCTTACCCGATACATCAGCAATACACCATAAAAATTCATGCTTGTTCAGCCGGATAAAATCAAAATAATCGCCCCCGATATTTTGGTGGGGGATGTATCTTGCACTTACCTCAACACTGCTGTCTTTATAGGTTTTCAAAGGAATCAGCATATTCTGCACCTCGGCCGCCAATTCCATTTCCCGGTGAAAACGCTCAGATTCAAGCCTTTCCTTAAACAATTTTTTATTTTCAAGCGCAACCACAATAACGTTGATCACGGTTTGTATAAAGTTCAGGTCATTGTTCAGCAACTCGCTTGAGGTGTTAAAATCACCGATCAGCGCATAGGCTAATGCCTTCTTTTTATGATAAATAGGGATGAAATAATCGTAGGTACAAAGCAAGGAATCCTCGTGGTTGGCCAATGGTTCCGGCCATTTTACTTTGCTTAATTTTTGGCAGGCAACATGCAGCGAGCCGACAGGCTCAATGTCCCCGCCATATTTTGACAGCAAAACAAAGTTGCCCTCCCGTTCAATTAAAAAACGGAGTTTGCCCACCTGCAGGTAACTTTTTAAAATAACCTGCAGCATTTGTATCAGCACCGGTGTACGGGTATCTTTGTTAATAGCCTGGGTAACTTCAAGTAACGCGTTTAACTCTGTCTGCCTTTTGAGCAACAAGCGAATAAGTTCGTCCTCGGCTGAAATTTCGTCAATATCCAATATCAGTTAATTAAAAAGGTCTGCCTAAAATAAAACATTTTTTTTTAAATGCGGGTACTTTGTGATTTTATATCGAATGCATCCCGCAATCCAACCGTAACCAAATTAAAAGCGTATACCAAAAGCATGATCGCCAGTCCGGGCATAATTGCCAGGTACGCCGAATCCATTACAATGTAGCCATAATGCTCTTTTATCATGCTTCCCCATGTTGGCATAGGGGGTTGCGCCCCAAACCCCAAAAAGCTTAACCCGGCCTCCAATAATATGGCCGAAGCAAAATTTGATGACGCCAATACCAATATCGGGCCAACGATATTTGGCAAAATATGGCGCGAAATGATGCGTGTATTATTAAAACCCAATGATCGTGCAGCTTCTACAAACTCCACCTGCTTAAGGCTCATTACCTGCCCGCGCACCAAACGGGCCACTTCAACCCACATGGATAACCCTACGGCAATAAATATTTGCCATAAGCCTTTCCCCAGGGCAAATGAAATGGCGATCACCAGCAGCAATGCGGGTAATGCCCATAAAATATTCATCAGCCAGCTTAGCGCAGCGTCAATCCACCCCCCAAAATAACCGGCAACCGCCCCTATAGTAACCCCAAGCAACAGGCTGATGATAACTGACATTAAGCCAACGGCTAATGAGATGCGGCTCCCCAATATCAGGCGGCTCAGCATATCGCGTCCGTAAACATCTGTACCTAACCAAAAAGTTCGATGATAAGCCCCCCAGCCCCCTAAAAGGGGAGTTTTTAAACCGTAGGCGCCGCCCGCCGGGGCAAAATATGCCTTCCGTTCAGGTTTATCTTCAGCACCAATGTATTCATTAACTATAATTGAATCTTTCACATACCGGTAACCTGTGATAGGGATATCCCGGTAAAAAGATGGCTGCCCGAAGAGCATTTTAGCGAAGATGTTCGCCGTATCTACCGGTTCAGTTTTTCGCAGGCGCAGCATCATAAATGCAGACCCCGGTTTTTTAACACTTAACTGTATCGTCATGTTGTTGGCCATGGGGGTCGAATCGGGCATTATCAAATAGCCCAATATGGCGGTAAGGGTAATCATGATGATAAAAAACATCCCCGCAACAGCAATTTTATTGCGCTTGAACACTTTCCAGGTACGTTGCGAGGGGCTAAGATCAGTCAAACTTGTTTTGGGATAAAGATACGGATTTTTGTGAGTGCTTGATTGACCCGGATAATTTGATCTTTGTTTTTTCTCCGGTGCAAATTCTATCACTATAAATAAGCCCTATCCGCTTATTAAAATATCACTAAAACAAAGCCATATATTTTATTGTATTAGGGACACTTAAATAATTCTTACTATTATTGATGTGGAAATCATTTATATACGATATAGCAAGGTAAACAAGGCACGCCTTTAACAAAAGTGACCGCCTGATAAATTACTCCGCGCCGAAAAAAATTTATATTTGCTTACCGATTATTGTCCCAGTCTTTAAAAAATGCATAAGTATTCAAAACAGATCCGACTATTATTAGCAGTTGATTGTATTATTTTTGGTTTTGACGGTGAGACGCTTAAGATTCTGTTAATAAAAAGGGGCTTTCAACCCGAAAAAGGTAACTGGAGCCTGATGGGAGGCTTTGTACAACCAAGTGAAAGTATTGACCAGGCCGCCAGCAGGATATTAAAACAACTAACAGGTTTAGATGGGGTTTATCTGGAACAATTGCATACTTTCGGCGACACCGGCCGCGATCCTATTGAAAGAACAGCGTCTGTGGCTTATTTTGCGCTCATTGACATCCATCAATACGAAACACAGCTGAGCAACGATTACCATGCCGAATGGTTTCCGCTTAAACGTATTCCAAAGTTGGTTTTTGATCACCAGGAAATGGTAGAGGCCGCCAAAAGGCGGATTCGTTATAAAGCTGCTTTACACCCTATATTATTTGAACTTTTGCCCAAAAAATTCACGCTTCCACAGCTGCAAATACTTTACGAAAGCGTTTTTAATACCACAATTGATAAAAGAAACTTTAGCAAGCGGGTATTGGCTACCGGCCTGCTGATTAAGCTAAACGATAAGGATAAAGCAGGGTCAAAACGGGGCGCGTACTATTACCAGCTGAATATGCAGCATTATTATGCTAAATTTCAGGCGTTTCTGAATTTCATCCCAAATCCGGACACGCTTCATCTTTAGTAACTTTATAGTTTCCCCGGAAACACTTTAAATGTTTTTACCAATTACTTGTTTATTTAAATAATTAAGTGTTGTTTTGACACGAATTATACAACCGATTATGAATAAGGACCAATTTGTGATTGGAGTGGACTACGGCACCGACTCCGTTCGCTCCGTACTGATCAATGCCACAAATGGCAACGAAATAGCTTCCTCGGTATTTAATTACCCCCGGTGGCGGGATGGTTTGTACTGCAACGCTGCTGATAACCAATTCAGGCAGCATCCCATTGACTATATAGAGGGCTTGGAAACCACCATTAAAGATTGCCTTGCTAAAGCCGGTGGCTCTGTTGCCGGGGCGGTTAAAGGCATCTCTGTGGATACCACCGGGTCGACACCGGTGGCTGTTGACAGCAATGGTGTGCCATTGGCGCTTACCCCGGGATTTGAAAATAATCCCAATGCGATGTTCGTTCTTTGGAAGGACCATACTTCGGTTAACGAAGCAGCACAAATCAATGAACATGCAACCAAATTTGATATCAATTACCTTAAATATGTTGGCGGCATTTATTCGTCCGAATGGTTTTGGGCAAAATTACTCCATATATTAAGAGCCGATGAACAAGTGCGCAAGGCATGCCATTCCTGGGTGGAACATTGCGACTGGATCCCCTTCCTGTTAACCGGCGGTAGCGGAGCAGGTAACATAAAGCGGGGCAGGTGCTCCGCAGGGCATAAAGCCCTTTGGGCCGAAGAATTCGGAGGATTACCTCCTGATGAATTTTTCTCGTCTCTTGATCCATTGCTAACAGGCTTTACTTCAAGATTATTCACCGATACGTTCACGTCTGATCAGAAAGCCGGCTATTTATCAAAAGAATGGGCCGACCGGCTTGGTCTCTCCACGGACGTTGCTGTGGGCGTTGGGGCGTTTGACGCGCACATGGGCGCCGTAGGCGGACAAATAGAACCGTATCACCTCAGTAAGGTAATGGGTACTTCCACCTGTGATATTTTAGTGGCCCCCACTGCCGAAATGCAGGGTAAATTGGTAAAAGGGATCTGCGGACAGGTGAATGGCTCAGTTATCCCCGGAATGACCGGCCTGGAAGCCGGCCAATCAGCATTTGGCGACACCTATGCCTGGTTTAAAAATGTGATTTCATGGCCATTGAATAATTTGCTGAAAGATTCGGCAATTATAGATACTAAAACTGCAGAGGCTTTACGAAACGAAATCAGCGCCCGTATTATACCTGAGCTGAGCAGGCAGGCCCAATTGTTACCTATAGACACGAGTAATGAACTGGCGATAGATTGGCTTAACGGCCGCCGGACACCTGATGCTGATCAAACGCTTAAAAGTGCCATTACCGGGTTAAACCTGGGCAGCGATGCGCCAAAGATCTTTCGTGCGCTAGCCGAAGCAACTTGTTTTGGCGCTAAAAGCATAGTTGACCGTTTTATACAGGAAGGCATACCTGTTAAAGGGATCATCGGCATTGGCGGCGTAGCGAAAAAGTCGCCATTTGTAATGCAAATGATGGCAGATGTTTTGGGAATGCCAATCCGCATCCATCAATTTGAACATACCTGCGCTTTGGGTGCAGCCATGTTTGCAGCAGTTGTTGCCGATATTTATCCTACCGTTGAAGATGCCATGGCAGCAATGGGCAGCGGTTTTGATGTGGAATACTATCCGGATAAGCAACTCAATGAAGTATATACCAAACGCTACCGGCAATATGCTGACCTTGGTAAATTTGTGGAATGGCAGGTAGCGGTTAAAGCATCCAATAATGAACACAAAATATACCAGGCGTAATCATGGGCATTTATCAACATATCAAGCAGGAAGCTTTTGAAGCAAACATGCAATTGCCTGCGCTGGGCCTCGTACTGTTTACCTTTGGCAATGTAAGCGCTGCCGACAGAAGTTTGGGCGTTTTTGCAATTAAACCAAGCGGTGTCCCCTACAAGGAACTTTCGCCGGAAAAAATGGTGATCGTGGATTTTGAAGGGAAGGTGATCGAAGGCAGTTTAAGGCCCTCATCCGATACCAAAACGCATGCCGTTCTCTATAAAAATTGGGAAAGTGTAAACGGAATTGTACATACCCATTCTACCTACGCCACTGCCTGGGCGCAGTCGCAACGGGATATCCCGATATATGGTACTACCCATGCTGATCATCTTACGGTTGATATCCCATGTGCGGCACCGATGGATGATGAAATGATACGGGGTGATTATGAACATGAAACCGGCCACCAGATCATCAATTGCCTGAATGAGCGCGGGCTGCATTACCGGGAAATTGAAATGATCCTGGTGGGCAACCACGCGCCTTTTACCTGGGGGAAAACGGCTGATAAAGCGGTTTATAACAGCGCTGTATTGGAATCGGTAGCCCAAATGGCCCTCTTAACCGAACAAATAAACCCCGAAGTACAGCGGCTTAAGGCATCATTGATAAAAAAACATTTTGAACGAAAACATGGCCCGCGTTCGTATTACGGCCAATAAAACAGGGAGCGCCATCACCGCAGCCGTCTCCGTCAAACTGAAATTATAAATAAATAAACTAAGAGTAATGATCGATCTGAAAAAATTTGAAGTCTGGTTTATCACCGGCAGCCAGCATCTCTATGGCGAAGAAACGCTTAAACTTGTTGCCGAACATTCGCAGCAAATTGCCACAGGTATGGATGCTTCCGGAAAAATACCCGTTCGTATTGTTTACAAACCTATTGTAAAGAGCACGGAAGAAATTTATGAAACCCTTATGGAGGCTAACAGGGCCGAAAACTGTATTGGTATTATTACATGGATGCATACCTTCTCGCCTGCAAAAATGTGGATCCGCGGATTAAGTATCCTGCAAAAACCAATGCTCCACCTGCATACCCAATTTAACCGCGATATCCCCTGGAGTTCGATTGATATGGACTTTATGAATTTAAACCAAAGCGCCCATGGCGACCGTGAGTTTGGATTCATTGTTTCGCGCATGCGCAAAAACCGGAAAGTGGTGGTTGGCCATTGGCAAGACAATGAAGTATTGGCACAAATTGATGCCTGGACAAGGGCGGCAGCCGGCTGGTACGACTGGCAGGGTGCAAAATTTGCCCGCTTTGGCGACAATATGCGCTTTGTAGCGGTTACCGAGGGTGATAAGGTGGAAGCTGAACTTAAATTTGGCTACGCTGTTAATACCTACGGCGTAGGCGACCTGGTGGCCGTAATCAATGCCGTAAGCGACGAAGCGATTGATGCGCTGGTTACCGAATACGAAGCAACTTATAGCATGGATGCGGCACTGCGTAAGGGCGGAGAAAAACACTCATCGGTTTACGAGGCTGCCAGGATTGAGATAGGCCTGCGCACGTTTTTAGAAACTGGCGGCTTTAAAGGTTTTACGGATACTTTTGAAGACCTGCATGGTATGGTGCAGCTTCCGGGTATTGCCGCCCAGCGCTTAATGGAGGCTGGTTATGGTTTTGCAGGTGAAGGCGACTGGAAGACTGCCGCCCTCGTTCGCGCATTTAAAGTAATGGGCAGCGGGCTTAAAGGCGGCAATGCTTTTATGGAAGATTATACCTACCATTTTGACCCGGATAATAACCTGGTGCTGGGTTCGCACATGCTCGAAATAGACAGCTCGTTAGCCAACGGCAAAATAGCACTTGAAGTGCACCCACTGGGTATTGGCGGCAAAGCCGATCCTGCCCGCCTGGTGTTTAACGTGGCCGGAGGGCCTGCATTAAATGCATCCATCATTGATATGGGCAACCGTTTCAGGCTGCTCATCAACGAAGTTGAAGCTGTTGAGCCGCAAAATGAGCTGCCTAACCTGCCAGTTGCCCGTGTATTATGGAAACCCCTTCCTGATATGAAAACAGGATGCGCTGCGTGGATCTATGCCGGGGGCGCCCATCATACCGCCTACAGCCAAAACCTCACGGCTGAACATTTACAGGATTTTGCAGATATGGCAGGGCTGGAATTTTTACGCATTGGCAAAGACACCAGGCTTGATCAGTTCCGCAATGAAATCCGGTGGAACGAGGCCGCCTTTAAATAAGCCCTTTAACAAAACAGGCATACCGGGTAAAAACCTGTATGCCTGTTCTTTATTACGCGCTCTATTTCAATAAGAAGCAAAAACATGTCTGTTCGGCTTAGCTATATTACCGGGCAGCCTTAACCGACTGCTTTATTTAAAGCAATAATGGCCGTTTTAAAATCCTCCCGCGCGATCAGGAACTGAATATTCACTTTCCTTAACGCCATTCCGACGCTTTTTATGTTAATATCATGGCTGGCGAGTGCATCAGCGCTTTTCGCCAATAAACCGGGCTGATCCATATTGGTACCCAGCAGGCACACCATGGCCACTTGCTCAACGGTAACCTTTTCCACTACTGCTTCCAGGTCGCCTATCAACGCATCATTAAAGTCACTTTCCCATATCACTATCGAAATGCTGTTGGCGCTGGTGGCTTTAAATGTATAGCTGACGCCGTGTTTATGAAACAATTTCATAATCTGTAAGTCACTGCCTACATTGCCAACCATTAAGGGGTCATACGCATCTATCATTACCAGTTTATCCATCCCGGTGATCACCTCTACCCTCTTCTGTTCCGAGATATATTCCCG
The DNA here is from genome assembly GCF_002355435.1 of Mucilaginibacter gotjawali. NCBI lineage: Bacteria > Pseudomonadati > Bacteroidota > Sphingobacteriia > Sphingobacteriales > Sphingobacteriaceae > Mucilaginibacter > Mucilaginibacter gotjawali. The sequence continues at coordinate 1,461,038 of NZ_AP017313.1, read as the reverse complement.
GGTGATCAATGTGCCCGGGTGAGATGGTTCAAAAGTATTTTTGATCCGCAGGTGGATCCCGTTGATCTCGAGCGGTTTTGATGCTTTTGGGTGGATGGCTTCCATGCCCACATCTGCCAGTTGATCGGCTATATCATAATTGGTAAAGCCCACCGGTTTGCAGTTTTCAATCCCAACAAGCGCAGGGTCGGCGGTGGAAAGGTGGTATTCCTTATGGATGATGGCCTCCTTCGGTTTCAGGATCTCAGCAATCTTACTGAAAGTCACTTCCGAATAACCGCGGTCAAATTCCCGCATAATACCTTCGGTGCCTTTGGCATAACCGGTGGCAATGCAAAGGCAGTCTTCCAGGTTCACAGTGGAAAATGCTTCTTTAATGCGCTGGTCTATGGTGAGCGGCCGGGGATCGTCAAAGCCGCTCAGGTCGATCAGTTTTGCACGGATGCCTTTGTTCTGTAAGATATGCGTGAGGTTAAATGCCGAATGTGTTTCGCCTATGGAGGCCAGTATTTCTCTCGCCGCCAGCAAAATACCTTCCTGGCTCACATAACCCGACGCCAGTATATTGGATAAATTTTCGAGGTACACCTGTGCGCGGGCCACATGATTTTCAATAAAGCGGTCGGCAACATCAAGGTCGAGCCCCAGCCCTGTGTAGCGCTGGTTAATGGCCTTTAATTTTAATACAAGTTCTTTTAACGGCCCGTGAAAATCCTGGTATTTGGCCAGTTGGTGGTAAACGCCGGGAGCACCGGTTTTTTTATCTTCAAGCAATATATTGGTAACCCCCGAAAAAGCCGATACTACCAGTACCCGGTTATACAACCGCTCCGCAGAGCGTTCAAACAAAACAATATTATCAATTACTTCACCCAGGGCGCTCATGGACGTCCCGCCTATTTTTTCAACAGTTAGCATGCTTAAATCCCGATCTCTTTTTTTCGCCTAAGCTATTAATTTTTGGCTTAATGATATAATGGAATGAAAAATTTGGCGGGCAGCATGTATTTATCTGGTATTAAATTAATTATTTGATAATATTAAGTAAACATATCCTATAAAAGAGTTGCTTATGTTAGCAATGTGTTAAGTATTTATCAGGCTTTTCCATGATTTCTCCGCTCAAAAAAAAAATAGCACTATTGATTGCTGTGGTGTACACGCTATTTGCATGTTGCTATGTAGTGCTTTGCAGCCGGGATACTGCAGAAATAAACCTGGCGCAAACCATTAAGTTGATTTTTGCGAAACAGGGCGGTAAACCTGCCGCTCCGGTTGATGCGATCGCTTCAAAAAAAGGCCCTGTCAGATCAAAATTCTTATCCAGGCCAAGAGTAATTACTCAAAAAATGGCCGCTCCTGATTTTTCAGCTGTTGCTTTTTTATTCCTGTTGCTCTTTACGGTCTTCTTCTCCTTTCCCAAACAAAATTTATTATTCTTACCGATTTTTTCCCTGCCGGATCCCTACCCGGGGATTGTTTTTTTTAATAATTGGCGCATTTGATTTTTTGAACTTTTTAGCCACTAATTAGTGTAATGCAAAATGATTGATAGCCGCAGTAATGGTTATTTATTTGGTTTCAGTTCAATTATGTTAATATTAAAAAGATGACAGACGATTTGATCATTCAACAATTAAAAAATAAAGAGGCACAATTGATATACGAACTTAAAAAGGTACAGTTGGCGTTGAACGCTTTTATTGATAAAAGCATGCCATTCGGAAATTTAACCGGCAATACTGTGAATTTTGATGACACGGTACCAAAATCGTATACCCCGAACTTAACTTATGGGAGCAAGATCCTGTTCATCCTTCACCGGGAAGGCAAACCCATGCTGGTGGATGAGATTGCGGAGGCGATACATCAATTTGAACCTGAACTTGAACTACAAAGGCTGCATAAAAGCGTAAGCCACAATCTGTCAATGCTTGCCAAATATGCAAAGATCAGAAAACATCCATTCAGCCGGAAAATCAAATACTCTCTTTAAAAGATTTCCGTGACAAATATCCGGCAAAAGCTGATTTCAATTTAAGCCGGATATTTTTACATTTTCTTCAACGATAACTGCAATCATCAGGGTTGCTGACAAGCAGAAAGTTCATCTATTTCGAAATTAGCAATATTTATTATTGGTTAATAAATTTTCCTCCGGTCAATTAATTGGCATTTGGGAAAAATCTTGTTAACAAAGGTGGATTTTTTACCTGTTTGTTTAGTATTTGTTAACTTTTTGTTATTGTTCCAGGCATGATTTCATAATACACCCCGGGTAGTTTTGTCGCAGATAAATAAAAACCCACATGAAAAAAGTTTACTAAGATTTTCGCGATTACTATTAACACTGGTAATTGTGTTTTCGTTTTGCGGCAAGATGCATGCGCAAAACCTCCCGGTAAGGGGTATTGTTTTGGATAACAATAACCAGCCATTGCCCGGAGTAAGCATATTTATAAAGGGTACCGATAGAGGAACCCTGACAGGTGTAGAAGGCAGGTTTACCTTGTCCGTTGACAAAGGACAGACACTGGTTTTCAAATCAATTGGTTTTATTACCCAGGAAATTGTTGTAAACGAGACAAATTTGTCGGTACAATTATTTCAGGATAATAAAGCATTAAATGAAGTAGTAATTACCGCCCTCGGCGTAAAGAAAGAGTTTCAGAAACTTGGCTATTCGCAATCACAAATCAGCGGTGATGAATTAACCACAGCGCGCGATGCCAATCCGCTCAACTCGATGGCCGGTAAAGTTGCCGGTTTGACTATAGGTGCCAGCTCAGAGTTTTTTGGCGCACCGACAGTTGTTTTGCGCGGCAGCAAAGACATATTGTATGTGATAGACGGCGAGCCGGTAGAATCGAATACTTATGACTTTAACCAGGATGACGTTGATACTTATACCGTTTTAAAAGGCCCCAACGCTGCGGCACTTTATGGATCGAGGGGTATTAATGGCGCTATTATTATCACGACTAAACATGGAACTAAAGACAAAAAAGGCTGGCAAATTGATATAAACAGCACCCTTGAAGCAGAAAAAGGCTTCCTGGTGTTACCAAAGGATCAGTATGAATACGGCCGTGGAACCAAATTTGCCTACGCATACGGCAACCAGTTGTATGACAATAACCAGCGCTTACCCGAATGGGGGCCGCGTTTTGACGGCGTTTTTCAAACAACTCAGTTTGATAGCCCCTACAATACGGTTACCGGTGTAAGAACACCTACTCCGTGGGCTGCACGCGGAATTAATAACTTTAATAACTTCGTACAAACCGGTTATACCAGCACAAATTCAGTGTCATTGTCCGCCAGCGGATCGAATTATGATATGCGTTTGTCTTACGGGCATACGTATCAGCAGGGCGATTTCCCGAATACCAAACTGAATATCGATAACTTCAAAATTTCAGCGGGATATGACATCACGCCAAAGTTACGTTTGGATGGTGATTTAAACTTAAACTTACAATACTCGCCAAACATTCCCGACGTGAGCTATGGCCCGAATAGCTACGCTTACGAGTTTTTTGTTTACGGATCATCAGATTACGATATAAACGCATTAAAGAACATTTACCAGGGCCCGCAGGGTGTGCCTAACCTGGTACAATATGCCCAGGAATACGGCCGCGAAAACAACCCCTGGTTCCAGGCAAAAAAATGGCTTAAAGGCAGGGATAACCAGGTAGTTAACGGGTCATTACGGTTAACTTACAAATTCAATAACGACCTGAGTGTAGCCTTGCGCAGCTCATTGGATACTTATAACGAACTGAATACAGAAGATGTGCCTTCGTCTACCAACTTAAACCAGTACCTGCCATGGTATTATTTCGGATGGTATGGTGATTACAGGCAGGATCAGCGTAACCTGTTGGAAAACAATACCGACGTTACCGTAAATTATAACAAAAAGATCAGGAATTTTAATATCAGTGCTTTAGCAGGTGCAAACGAGCGTTCTTTCAGGTACCTGTCCAACTGGGCAACCACAAAAGACCTTTCATTACCAAACGTTTATAACCTGGATAACTCAACGAATCCTATCCTGAGCTATAACTTCAATTCAAAAATGCAGGTTAACAGTGCTTACTACTCTGTCGATCTTGGCTACAAAAATTACATTAATATCAATACAACAGGTCGTGTTGATAATATCTCTACCCTGCCATCCAGCAACAACACCTATTTCTACCCTTCGGTATCGGTAAGCTCGGTGGTAAACGATTATGTTAAATTGCCTGAATTCATTTCATTCTTTAAGGTAAGGGGGTCATTCGCTGATGTTAAGGGCGCATTAACCAATCCTTATATCCCATCGGCATACGCCGCTGTAACCGGCAATAGTATAGGTAGTTTATTGGGTTATAGTACCGAGCACTTTACACCTTATAATGGCCCCAATTATGTAAACTCAAGCTCGGTGTCACCAACTACTTATTACAATGGTTCGCCGTCTGTAAATCTTTCAAACACTATTGCCAATGCCAGCATCAAACCTTATGACGTAAAATCATACGAGTTTGGCGCCGACCTTAAATTTATCGGCAACAGGCTGGGCTTAAATGCTACCTATTTTACAACAACCAACGGTCCAAACATTTTCTCGTTACCGGTTGCATCTTCAACTACATTCAGCTCGCAGATTGTAAACGGTGTTACTACCAAAAAGAAAGGTGTTGAATTGGAACTGGTAGGCTCCCCATTAAGAAGCAAAGATGGTTTAAACTGGGATGTAAACATCAACTATTCAAATTATAAAGAAACCCTTGCTTCTATTTACGGAGGTGAAACAGGTTTGTATCAAAATAACCACCTGTACCATATTGGCGACCGTTTGGACGCTATCTACGGTACAAAATTTGTACGCGATGGCAGCGGAAACATCATCAACAGCGGTGGAGCCCCCATACAGGCGCCAGGACAGAGCAATAACGCGCAATTGGGCTTATTAGGCTACGCCGATCCAAGTTTCGCGTTTGGCATTACCAACCATTTTACCTACCAAAACTGGAGCCTTAGCTTCCAGTTTGACGGACGTATCGGCGGTAAAACCTACGATTATACTTATTACCATGCAATGAACGGCGGCACCGCCGTTGAAAGTGCTTCCGGCGCTTACGGCGCTGCGCGTTTGGCTGAATGGAACAGCACTGCAGAGGGCACTAAAAGTGCAACCCCGGCCTATGTTGGCCCAGGTGTTACACTGGTTTCGGGGACACCAACTTATGGCCCGGGCGGCGTAATAACTAACCTAAGCCAGTTAACCTTTGCACCTAATACTACCGCAGTAACCGTTCAGGGTTATATCTCCAGCGGTTTGGGTGGTAACTTTGACGAGTACTATATGATCAGCCGTTCATATGCAAAATTGCGCGAAGCAACTATCGGTTACTCGCTTCCTTCAAAATTATTACAGGGTACATTCATTAAAAAAGCATCCTTTTCAATTGTAGGCAGAAACTTATTGTATTTCGCAGCACGCAAAGATATCGATCTTGATCAATACGCATCGGGTTACGATGCAAGCTCAAGAACTTTGGTGGGTGGCAGCGGCGGCTCAGATTTAGCGAGTCCGACAGCGCGTCGCTACGGTCTTAACATCCATTTAACATTCTAAATTGTTTAATTGATCAAAAAAGAAATTTATGAAAATAAAATCATTTTTACCATTAGCACTGCTGTTAACAGCAGGCATGGCTGCAATAACCGGGTGCCAGAAAGGCGACCTGGTTGATAATCCTAACGTGGCATCGTCAAATGGCGTTGTTCCGGCAACACTTATTTTGAACCACATCACCGCCAAGCTTATCCGCAACGATGAGCAACCATTTTCTACCGGTTCAAAGTCGTCTCAGGACGTATTATCTACGTATGTGTATTACTTTGGCAACAACAATTATAACTTTGGTAATACCGAAGACAGCTACGATATATTAAAGTATGCTATCGCCCTACAAACACAATCCACTACCCAGCTTGGAAATACAACCAATAAATATTACGCTTTAAGCCAGTTTTTTAAGGCTTATGCCGGCATCTGGTTATCACAGCGCGTAGGTGACATCCCTTTTTCACAGGCGGGCAGTGCTTCTATCCTGACGCCTAAATACGATACCCAGCATGACGTTTATAAAGCTGCCTTGGCAATGCTTGATAACGCAAATGCTATTTTAGCGCCCATCGCTGCTGCTAGTCCTAACACTGTTTTAGACAAAGGTGATATATTTGGTTTAACCAATTTGCAATGGCAAAAATTGATCAATACTTATACATTAAGGGTATTAATCAGCTTAAGCAAAAGAGCAGGTGACAATGCCGATCTTCAGATACCGCAAAAATTTGCTGCTATTGTAAACGGTGCCTCAAGCACTTACCCTATTATGACAGGCAATGCAGACAATTTGGTTTATGTGTACAACCAGGCGTTTAATCCTTATGCAACACTTAACCTTGGTTTACAACCTTATAACTCATATGACGGTATAGGCTTGCCTTATTTAAACGCAACAGCGCCTAACCAGGATCCGCGCCTTTTGGTAGTTGCAACACCAGCTATCAGCCAGGTACAAGCCGGTAATGCGCCCGGTAGCTTTGCCTCATTCGTTGGGGTGGATGATAATCAATCGGTGAGTTCATTACAGGCAATTTCATTTAACAACTATTCGCATTCCAATTACAACCGTTACTTTGCACTGCCCGGCGCTTATAACGGCGCAAATGCCGAGCCATTTGTTTTTATCGGCTACCCCGAAATGTGTTTTAATATAGCTGAAGCAATAAACAGAGGCTGGGTATCGGGACCAAGCTCAGCGGCATGGTATACCAATGGTATAAATGCTTCTTTAGCATTGTACAAAATTACTGACGGCGAAACCCTGCAAATTGCCGACTATACAGGCGCTGCTTTAGGCACCGCGACCGTAAACCTTGGCGCTTTTATAGGCAACGTAGCCTACGCCGGCGACAACGCAACTGGTTTAGCGCAAATATTTACCCAGCGTTATGTGGCGATGCACCTTAACTCAGGCTTCGAATCGTTTTTTCAATGGAGAAGATCTGTTAGCACGACCAATCCAAACGGTATCCCGGCATTTAGCCAGGGCGGCCCTGGTATCGGAACTGCGAATAACCTGATCCCGCGTCGTTGGTTATATCCGGCTAACGAAGCATCCTATAACACAGCAAATTACCAGTCGGCTATCCAATCGCAATTTGGCGGTACGGACGACCCGACTAAAGATACCTGGCTTACTAAATAGGATAAATAATTTATATTTTGAGCAGGGGACTTAGCCGGGACCCCTGCTTTTTTAGTTTAATGCAAATTTTAATTCCATTAATTATGAAAAAGTATCTTTTATTATTTAGCGCCATTTGTTTTTATTCAATTTCAAACGCACAGGTAGCTGACAGCGCCAAAAGGCATGTAGTTTTACAGGGCGCCGCCAATTTTCGCGATCTGGGTGGTTATGCAACTGCTGATGGTCACCATGTTAAATGGGGCGAAGTTTACCGCAGCGCGGACATCAGCAAATTAACCGATGCCGACCTGGCCATCCTGAAGCAAAAGAATATCAATTATGATGTGGACCTGCGCGGCCGGCAGGAATCGGCACAGGCGCCTGATAAACTTAACCCCGGCATGGATTATATTTTATGCCCGGCAGGAAGCAATAATAGCCTGAATGACTGGATGAAGAGCATCGCGCATGCAAAAGGCACTGCCGGAGATTCATTAATGGTAGTTTATTACAGCAAAACAGATTCGCTGGCGGCCCGTTACAAACCGTTTTTTGATAAATTACTGGGGTTACCTGTTGGGCAAAGCCTGGTTTTCCATTGCACTGCAGGTAAAGACCGTACCGGTATTGGCGCCGCTTTACTTTTATACAGCCTGGGTGTACCGTACGAAACGATCATGAGCGATTACCTGGCGTCAAATTATTACCGTAAAGATGCGAATACCAAAATGATTAACCAGATGGTGAATTTTATGCATATAGACCAACAGGTTGCGTCGGATATGGCCGGCGTTAATAAAGAGGATCTTGATGCCACATTTAATGCGATTACCCTAAAATATGGCTCCGTTGATAATTATTTGAGGACCGAAATCGGTTTAGATGATACTAAGATTGCCATGCTTAAAAAGAAATTCCTGGAATAGCTTATAATTACCCGGTATCAAAAAAACAGGGTAAGTTGTGGCTGCATAAGAATTTCATATACATTTGGTTATGTTACCAGGTCAACCCGATTTGTTAAACGCTTCAAAACGGCTTTTCCATGTGAGCGAAGAGCCCCGTATACGGATCTTTAAACCCAGGCCGTCACCCTCCCCGTTCGCTGACATTAAGGGAGATGTAGTTTTTGCTATCGCAGGTAATTTGCTGCACAATTACCTGTTGCCACGTGATTGCCCGCGGGTAACTTATTATGCCGGTACAAAAACCGCCAAAGCAGACAAAGAAAAATTTATCGGGTCATCTGCCGCTGAATTTTTTGTGTGTATCGAATCAGGTTGGTACCAGCGGGTAATGGAAACCAGGCTCTACTGCTACGAATTTTTAAGCGATAATTTTGAACTGATAGATGAAAGTGCCGGTTATTATGTTTCTTACCAGCCTGCTGTCCCTCAATCGGTCATTCCTGTCAGCGATATTTTGTCCGCGTTATTAAGCAGAAATATTGAACTTCGTTTTATGCCATCACTTGTTCGGCTGGCAGAAGATGTAAGTAAATCAACCCTTAATTTTTCAAATATCAGGATGCGGAATGCGGCGCTGAAATAATATTTGATATAGATCTTTTAATCATATGACAGAAATTAATCACGGAGAATTTACAGATCCATGGCGCGGGGCAAAACCAATGACCGAAGCTCCGTGGATACATGAAACTGCTATTGTAAAAGATAGCCGGATGGGTGCGTGGACGGCGGTTGGCGAGCGCTGCGAGGTATTTTCGAGCGACCTGCTGGATTACGCATACCTGGTTAAAGATGTTGAAGTGTTTAACGCCGAGGTTGGCAAATTTGCAAATATAGCATCAAGCGTACGTATTAATCCGACGAACCACCCTATGTGGCGCGCCACGCTTCATCATTTCACCTACCGCTCCAAATCACATTTTATGGCTGATGATGACGACGACGAAGTGCTTGAATGGCGCAAACAATACCGTGTAACGATAGGACCTGATGTTTGGATAGGCCATGGGGCCATTTTAATGCCCGGAGTTTCTGTAGGGACGGGTGCAATTATAGGCTCCGGCTCAATTGTAACAAAAAATGTGGAAGATTATGCCATTGTCGCCGGTAACCCGGCAAAGGTAATCAGGCGAAGGGTTACACAAGAAGTTGAAGCCGCTTTTAAACGCATTGCCTGGTGGAACTGGAACCGTGAGCAACTGATAGCTGCTCTACCCGATTTCAGGAAATTAGATGCACCTGCTTTTACTGCCAAATATGATGCACTTTAACAAATACCTCCCCCATTCGCGTTAAATTTAAACTCCGGGCGCATTTATGCGCTTTAGGAATAAAGGCCATGCTAACAAACAGCGTGGCCTTTGTTATTTATTTTTATTTAGATTAATTATAAATAATGCTTGGTAATTCAATTCGCGCTACTATCTTTGCGCTTAATTAGAATTAATCTAAATAAGACATGAAAATAACATACCAAACAATTACAAAACTCTTTTTTTGCTGTTTACTATCTGCAATGTCGTTAGGGCCGATGACCTCACTACCGGCAAAATCTCGGGAACAGTTAAAACGTCTGACGGTAAACCCGCCGCTTATGTTACTGTTACAATTATAGAATTGAACAGGGCAACCAGCACAAAAGAAGACGGCTCGTACCTCATCACAAATATCAATCCCGGCAATTACACACTATCAGTTTCCCTTATCGGGATGCAAAACCAGGAAAAAGCCGTTACCGTTTCGGCATTAAAAACAATAACGGTAGATTTTATCCTTGCGGAAAATGCATCGCAGTTGAACGAGGTAATCATCAACGCAAACAAAACGCCCAAAGCCGTAACACTGGATAAGGCCGGGCTGCGTGCCCTTGACCTTCCGCAAAGCACCGGGACAGTTAGCGCCCGCGTTATTGAGGACCAGCAGATTAACCACCTTGGCGATGCCATTAAAAATGTGAGCGGCGTATCACTAACCCAAACGCGCGGCGGTGTGGGCGAAACGTTTTCTGCCCGCGGCTATAGCATTGGTATAGGGGGCGGCGCAAGCAGTATTTTTAAGGATGGCATACTAACTAATACAGCAGGCTTTCCGGAGGCAAGCACACTTGAATCTGTAGAAGTATTAAAAGGCAGTGCCGCCCTGCTTTATGGCAATGTTTCCAGTGGTTTAATTATCAATATGGTTACAAAAAAGCCGCGGTTTGAAAGTGGCGGCGAGGTTTCCATGCGGTATGGAAGCTATAATATGTTTAAACCTTCGGTAGATATCTATGGGCCGGTCAGCGAAAACGTAGCCTTCAGGCTGATTGGCGTTTACGAGAACGATGGCAGCTACCGCAACCATGTGTACACTATCCGCAAATATGTAAACCCGTCGGTGCTGTTTAATCTTGGTAAAAAAACAACCCTGCTGGTTGAGGGCGATTACCTGCGTGAAAGCTTAACCCCCGATTTTGGCATTGGATCTCTCAATAACGGTAGGGCAATCCCTACCATGGTGCCGCGTTCGCAGTATATCAATACCGCCTGGGCATACAGCCATATGAACCAGTTTTCGGGCATGGCAACCCTTAACCACCAATTCAACGATAACTGGCGTTTAAATGCCATCATTTCAGGGCAGGGAACCGACATCGATTCATACCAGGCCAGCCTGCCCAATACGGTAAGCGCCACGGGAGAGTGGAACAGGGGCCTCGCACGTGCCAATACCATTGAAAATGATTACGTCGGCCAGGTAAATTTAACCGGCAAGTTTAAAACCGGGCCAATCACCCACCAGGTGCTGATCGGTACCGACCTTACGAAAGTGGTAAATGTTACCAATGGCTACAGTATTAACGGCCAAAACATCAGCACTTATATTTATGATAAAATCAACACCATCGATCTTACAAAATATTCCCAGCGCACGGATATCCCCACCGCTGCGGACACCTCGCGTACAACTGCCCCGGTTTACCGTGTGGGTACATATGCACAGGACCTGGTAAGCCTTACCAATAAATTTAAAGTACTGGCAGGCATCCGCTGGTCGTGGCAGGAAACAGATCAAACCAGCATTAATTACTTGCAGAAAGGCACTACCGGCAACGGAACTGCCATCACAAGGTACGACCGCGCCTTTTCACCAAAATTCGCTTTCATTTACCAACCCGTAAGTACCACTTCGGTATACATCAGTTACAGCAACAATTTTATTGTAAATACCGGTACAGATGTAAACACAGGCCAGGGCCTGAAGCCATCGCTGGTTAACCAATACGAGCTGGGTTCTAAAAACGAATTTTTCAACGGCAAAATCGTGGCAAACGTAAGTATATACCGTATCATCAATAGTAACCTGGCAGTAGTTGCGCCTTATAAAGCAGATGGCACCGTTAACAGCGACAACACGGTTAAAGTACTTAGCGGTGAAACCACCAGCGATGGTTTTGATATCGACGTAACCGGCCATATCTCGAAGAATTTTTATTTTATTACCGGTTATTCGTACAACAATGCGCGTTATACTAAAACCTCGGGCTTAAAAGGATCGCCTGTATCAGGCGAGCGGCTGGTGATCAGCCCGGTAAGTACCGCCAATGCTACGCTGTTTTATACATTTGACACCCCTGCCCTTAAAGGATTTAAAGTAGGTGCAACCGCATTTTACACCGGCAGCCGGATGGCAGGTTACAACAACACAGTAGGCCAAACTCAGGCCTACAGCAGATTAGTGCCTGTGGGCGGTTTCACTACGCTCGACCTCACCGCCGGGTATACCTATAAAAAAATCTCATTGCTGGCCAGTGTAACCAATATTACCAATACCATGAATTATTTAATTCATGATAACTATAGTATTACGCCCATTGCACCGAGGCAATTTGTCACTACTTTGGCTTATAAGTTTTAGCGATAAATACTTTTGAATTCATTCAGCGCAGCTATTCTTTTAGAAATAGCTGCGCTTTTTTATAACCAAAATACTGATTCCGGCCGGCATCAACCGACCTGCTTTAAGCTGCTTCGGATAATAAAAGCTGATATGAGAATGTTGAATTGTAATAAATCGCGTTGAATCTATTGTTTGTATGCCTTTCACTTCTCTGATTCATTATTAACCTGCTCCGTCAGCTAAATTTAGCGTTGATTATTTGAACAAAAATTTAAAACCTAAATGTTGATACTACTGCAATTTTTCAGTAATGCACTGCGATATTCAAATTGGCTTAGTGAGCGATAATTAACAATGGAGGAATTGTAAATTTAGTAACCATTTGTATCAAGGTATTCAAATCAAAAGGTTTTTCCAGGTAAGCATCCGCACCACAGTCTTTTGAAATGTCTCCAAGGTTTGGGTGGGTCGACATTAAAATTACCGGAATTTCTTTTGTGAGTAAATTTGATTTTAATTCTAAACAAAGCTGGCTGCCATGCCCATTCGGTAAATAATAATCTAATATGATGATGTCGGGATTACTTTTGATGATATCTATCGTTGATAGTATAGAGTCAGACCTTTCATATTTAAAACCTAAGTCATTAATCAGATAATTAATGCATTGGGCGGTATCAGCATCATCTTCTATTATAAGGACCTTTTTCATAAATAATCAAAAGTTAAAGCGCTTGATAATTAGGCGATTACTCAATAGGGATTATAAAGATATTCAGGTTTAATTAGTTAAAAAATGACTCCCGGCATATTTATCCAGATAAATACCGTTGCTTTCTCAAAAGATTGCAGACATTTTCCGTTCCCGAGCGGTACCCCGGGAGGAATAGTTGTTGCGCGACGCTCAAAACTTCACCAACCTGCAGATGAAGCAGCAGGGGATGGCGCCCGACAACAAAATCTAAAATTTAAGGTTTTGATACCTGTTAATAATACGATCTGAATATCCGCGCAATTCGCTCACCTGGGCGCCAACGGCTTTTTCCGCATTCGCATCTTTTATTGTCGATTCAAAAAATGACACCTCAATATCACCTTCAGGCATCAATTCGGCTAAAAAATAAATGATTTGCGACTTTAGCCTATGTGCTAAAAAAATAAGTTGGGTGAAATATCCGCGCCAAATACCGGGTCGGCCAGGGCCAACAAACATTTGCCCTGGTTTAAAATAGTTTTTGCTTTAAAAAAAACCACCGGACCTGCTTTTATTGCCGGTATAACATCAGTTATTCCCCATACCGCTATCGAGGTATTTTTATTGCGATGATGAGTAATTGCCAAATCAGGATGAAAACCGTTTTCAATCAGCCGGCGTAAGGCAACCTTACACAATGGAATATGCAGTGAACACAAAATAACGCCGTTAGGCCGGGCTCTTTCGAAAATCTCAAGTCCGTGTGCCCTTACCGGTATCGGGAAAGGGATTTTCCTGCGGGTCATTAAACTTAAAATGGTGTTTAATAAAGTTGCATGGTTTAATCCAAACAGCGGGCGCCTGGATGGAATAAATTGTGTTTCCAGCATCGCTATGAACCGCGTTGATTTATAGGCGACAAGGTACCATTTCTCAGGCTTATAAAAAGAAACTATAAAAAAAGCAAGGATTTGCTTTAGTAAAAACTTGATCTTATTTTTTATCCGTACAAATAACAATGCTGCTGGGGAGTTTAAATATTAGAACAGTAAATTTATGTAAAATAGCCAATAGATAGCCAGTAAAACAGGCCCGGTTAACGCATTTTTTTCCGTCCCCGCAGGGTCTCTCGCAGAGGACCCTGCGCCGCATGCCAGGTTTCCCATCTTTTCACAGGGATTTTCCGTCCCCGCAGGGTCTCTCGCAGAGGACCCTGCGCCGCGTGCCAGGGTTCCCATCTTTTCACAGGGATTATTCCGTCCCCGCAGGGTCTCTCGCAGAGGACCCTGCGCCGCGTGCCAGGTTTCCCATCTTTTCACAGGGATTATTTATATTTACTCCATGGCAATACGTACCCGGCACGAAGTAACCGAAAACACCTGGTTCATCACCTTTACCTGTTACAATTGGCTACCCCTTTTTGACGAGACCAACTCACACGACCTGATTTACAAATGGCTAAAACTAATCGACGACAAACACCAGATCAAAACATTGGCTTTTGTCATCATGCCCAATCACGTTCATCTACTGCTGCACTTAACCCACCTGAATGTTAATTTGAATACCATCATGAGCAATGCCAAACGATTTATGGCTTATGAAGTGATAAAACGGCTTAACCAACGGCAAAATTACCAGTTACTAAATATGTTGTCGTCCGACTGTACCCGAGAAAGAGCGAATGAAAGGACAATTGCATAAGGCTTTTGAACCGTCATTCGATGCAAAGCCGGTTTATACGCTCGATTTTTTATACCAGAAATTGGATTACATCCATCACAACCCGGTTAGCGGAAAATGGAAATTAGCAAATGAGTTTACGGACTACCCGCATAGCAGTGCTGCCTTTTACGAGTTGAACCAGCCACATCCGTTTGCACTTATTACAGATTATCGGGACTATTGGTTCTGAAAATATTCAGCGCCGGCCCTCAGCGTGGACTGGAATAGGGCAAGCTTAAGAGACCGGTCTCGTCTCAATAGGATCACTTAAAAATGACCCAGCGTTGGATTGGGTGCCGACATAGGCAGTTTCCTATACCCTCCATCCAAATTATAGCCTTTCAGAAATACCCACCCTCAAAACTTCCAGCGCAGGGTCCTCTGCGAGAGACCCTGCGGCGGCGGAAGGGCGGTTCTCTATAACCACTATTCAAATGATAGACCTCCGGCAATATCCTCAACGTCAAAACACTCAGCGCAGGGTCCTCTGCGAGAGACCCTGCGGGGACGGGAAAGCACGAAACGGCATATGCATTGAAATGAATTTGAGTGGTGGATGATTAATTTAAATCCAAAAAGGCTCCTGGCGGTTATCAAAAATATATAGAAGAATGATCTTTGTATCCGTTACTTCATAAACTAATGATGATTGACGGGAAATGACGGCTCTTCGAAATGGAGTATCTACAGGAATAGCTTGGTACAGATATGGGTTAACTATTATTTTCCCGACAATCAGATCAATTCTGTCCAATAGTTTTTCTGCCGACAGTGTACCATACGCCTTTTCAACATTCTCTACAATGGCGCTTAGCGTAATTTTATAAGTTTCGGTATAGACAACGTCCACAATCATTACCGGCCTAGAATGCCGCGATGGCTGGTATAAGCATGCACTCTGCCATTTTCTTTATCATCTTCGGCATGTCGCATTAACTCAAGTTCTCTTTCACTCATTTTGGCATCCTGGGTTATATATTCAATATTCATCACCTCCAAAATGGGTTTTAGCGCATCCCATTCCTTTTTGCTGTTGATATTTAAAACCACCTGTGTCATAACTATTAGTCTGCTTAAAAACAAAGTTAATTTAAATTGCCTTTATATACAAGCGGCTGTTATGATAGAGGCAATATTCATCAAACGATGCGCGGCTCAGTCCACCGTAAAAGGCTGTTGACAAGGAATGAAAGCATACTAATGCACCTGTATAAACTTTTTGCCTGACTCGTTCCAGACCCAATATTCAGTAGCGCACATTGCGCAATCCGAAGCGGATTCGCCGGGATTAACTATTACCAGCCTGCTGGTCGATCTGAACTCATACCCACCCGCAGCCGTCGGACCATCGTAAATCAGTCCGGTTTTCACATCAACAACTGCTGCTGACTGGCAGTTAGAGCCGCAACCCCAATAAGCAAAACAATAGTGCCCCCCAAAGTTTAAACCTGTCGATTCCCGCCAATGCTTCATGTTATCTTTAGAATAATAGGTATCCGTGATCATCGTTCTGAACATCCCGCCAAGGGGATTACTTTTCAAAATTGGTTTTGCTTTATGCCCTTTAAACAAATAAGCGGGATATTGTTTAAAAAATGGATGTGGTCTTAAATTGGTCATGCTTAACAGCAAAACCGAAAGAAAGGTCAGGTATGTAAGGCGAATTTTCATTTAATATTAAAAAAATCAGGACACGGTCATGGGGCAACTGTTAAAAATCCGGATCCAGATCAAAAGTATTGTTTTTAGCGGGCCGGCATAAATCGACTCGAGACTTTCGACTCCACTATTAATTCGGCTACCACCAAACGTTCCTACGGAACGAAAATGCGTTTTTTGATTGATTTCGACCGACCAGGCGTCCGCCTATTGGCGGGCGCATTTTTTGTTTTTTCGTCCGCCCCTGGCGGACGTCTGGTTGGTAGAAAATATAATTACCAATAGCCGCGTTCCGTAGGAACGTTTGGTGAAATTGACGCCGATAGTCACCTGATCAAATTTCGTGGGTAAATTTAAACCTGCCGGAGACTTTCCGCGGGGCTGAATATCGACTCAAGACTTTAGACTAAAGACTTTCTAATTACTTACCTCAACTCCCCATTAATCCCTTCTAAAACGCTACTCCCCGGGCACAATTCCTCCTGGCCCAAACTATTCAGCGCCCTGTCGGAGGTTTGGATAGTATGGTGCAGGTCGGTTGATTCGGGGTTGATGTAGAGTAAGCCGGTGAGGATCTCATCCTTGTTGCGGGCATTTTGCAGGGCATTCATGGCCG
Organism: Mucilaginibacter gotjawali; assembly: GCF_002355435.1. Taxonomy (NCBI): domain Bacteria; kingdom Pseudomonadati; phylum Bacteroidota; class Sphingobacteriia; order Sphingobacteriales; family Sphingobacteriaceae; genus Mucilaginibacter; species Mucilaginibacter gotjawali. The sequence continues at coordinate 1,444,241 of NZ_AP017313.1, read as the reverse complement.
AGAGCCTGTCGTAAGGATCAAGATCGTCGGCCAGTTTTTCCAGGTGGATGTAGGAGCCGTCGTGCATTTTGATGTCGGTTCCGGTACCTTTCTGGTAGCTGGTGGTAATTTCTTTTTTTAAGGGCACAAAATCTACGGTAGCGGTGGCTTCCATGTGTTCGCGCACGTAATCGTATGATTTGGTGGAGCCGGGGTTATTGTTAAAGGTAACGCAAGGCGAGATCACATTGATAAACGCAAAACCCGGATGGTCAATCGCCGCTTTGATCAGGGGGATCAGTTGTTCCTTATCGCCCGAAAAGCTTTGCGCCACAAAGCTCGCACCAAGCTCAAGCGCCAGGCCGGCCATATCAATCGGCTGGAAGGGGTTAGCTACGCCTTTTTTGCTTTTGGAACCTGCATCCGCAGTGGCAGAGTCCTGCCCCTTGGTGAGGCCGTAGCAGCCGTTGTTCATCACGATGTACACCATATTGAGGTTACGGCGGATAACATGCACAAACTGTCCCATGCCAATAGAAGCACTATCGCCATCGCCGGATACGCCCATATAAAGCAGGTCTCGATTGGCCATATTGGCGCCGGTGGCTACCGATGGCATCCTGCCGTGTACGGAGTTAAAGCCATGGGAGTGCCCTAAAAAGTAGGTAGGCGTTTTTGATGAGCAGCCGATACCCGATAGCTTGGCAATACGGTGCGGCGCTATTGACATTTCGAAACATGCCTGTATGATACTTCCGCTGATAGAATCGTGCCCGCAGCCTGCGCACAGGGTAGATATAGCGCCTTCATATTCTTTGGTGGTATAGCCCAAATCATTTTTTGGCAAGCCGGGGTGGCGGAATTGTGAACGGATATAAGTCATGACAATATTTTACTGGTGGTAAATCAATTTTTTGGCGGGTAATAAACTTTTACTGATCTGCGTGATGATGTTATCCGCGGTTATAGGCATGCCATTGTAATTTAACACGGAAATTAGCTTCTGCGGGCTGGCGTCCAGTTCATTGATCAGCAGGCTGCGCAACTGCGCATCCCTGTTTTGTTCGATCACGAATACCTTTTCGTGCGAGTTGATAAAATCCCCCACGGTTTTGTTAAAAGGGAAAGCCTTTACCCGCATCGCGTCAAAAGATACGTTGCCCTGGCTCATCAGGTCCATCGCTTCCTCAGCCGAGTAGGTGGATGTGCCAAAAAACAGCACGCCGTAAGGGCTTTTATTTTCTTTTTGATAGAGGTAAGGCGCCGGTACAATGTCCTTGGCGGTATCCCATTTCTTCAGCAGCCTGTCCATATTGCGGGCGTATATGTCGCCATCTTCGGTATAGGCGGCAAATTCGTCGCGCGATGTTCCGCGGGTAAAAAATGAGCCCTTGGTAGGGTGTGTGCCGGGGATGGTGCGGTAGGTAATGCCATCGCCATCCACATCAAGGTAACGGCCAAACTGGGGCAGTTCTTCCAGTTGCTGCGCGTTAAGCACTTTGCCACGGTTGTATTTACGTTGATCGTCCCAAACAAATGGGTCCGACATGTGGTCATTCATGCCCAGGTCAAGGTCCGTCATCATAATGATGGGCGTTTGTAAAAGTTCCGCCAGGTCGAATGCGCCGGCGGTCATCTCAAAACATTCCTTCGGATCGGATGGGAACAGCAATACCTGTTTGGTATCCCCATGCGATGCATAAGCCGCTAACAAAATATCCGACTGCTGCGTGCGTGTAGGCATCCCGGTTGACGGGCCCGTGCGCTGCACATCAATCAAAACAGTGGGAATTTCGGCAAAATAAGCCAGGCCTAAAAACTCATTCATTAATGATAAACCCGGGCCACTGGTAGCGGTAAACGAACGTGCACCGTTCCAGTTGGCGCCGATCACCATCCCAATGGCGGCCAGTTCATCTTCGGCCTGTACTATGGCATAGTTATGTTTACCGGTAACCGGGTCAATCCGCATTTTTTTAGCGTACCCTTCAAATGCTTCCACAACTGAAGTGGATGGCGTTATCGGGTACCAGGCCACAACAGTTGCCCCGCCATAAACGGCGCCAAGCCCGCAGGCGGCATTGCCGTCAATCATGATCTTATCGCCCACCAGGTCACGGCGTTCAAGTTTTAAGTCGATGGGGTAATTGTAATTGTCGAGGACATACTGCGCGCCCAATTTTAAGGCTTTGATGTTTGGGGCGATCAGTTTTTCCTTGCCATTAAACTGTTCGGCCAGTAAGACCTCCAGTACACTAAATTCTATGCCCAGCATTTGCGCCAGCGCGCCCACATAAACGATATTTTTAAACAGTTGGCGCTGCCGCGGATCGGTAAATTCGCGGTTACAGATCTCCATTAATGGGATCCCGATGTAATTTACATCCTCGCGGATCAATTCCGGGTGCAGCTTCCTGGTACTGTCGTACAAAAAGTAACCTCCGGCTTTAACAGAACGCACATCGTCCGGCATGCTTTGCGGGTTAACGCAAACCATAAAATCTACGCCTTCGCGCCTGCCTAAATAACCTTTTTCGCTGATCCGTACATCGTACCAGGTTGGTAATCCCTGTATGTTTGAGGGAAAAATATTTTTAGGGGTAACCGGTATCCCCATCCTGAAAATCGCTTTTGCAAACAGGTAATTGGCGCTTGCTGATCCTGTACCGTTCACATTAGCAAACCGTACCACAAAATCGTTCACTTTATCTTGATGCATCACTTAACATGCTTTGGTAACCTTATATAAAAATTGTTGCATATCCCAGGCCGAAGTTGGGCAGCGCTCGGCACATAACCCGCAGTGCAGGCAAACATCTTCGTCTTTTACCATTACCCGGCTGGTAGGCAGGGTATCTGATACATACAAATCCTGGCTTAAATTTAATGATGGCGCCTTCAATCGCGTCCGCAACTCTTCTTCCTCGCCATTTGCTGTAAAGGTGATGCATGACGTTGGGCATATATCCATACAAGCATCGCACTCTATACATCTGTCTTTTACAAACACGGTTTGCACATCGCAATTGAGGCAGCGCCGGGCCTCTTTAAGGGCTGTCTGGAGATCAAAACCCAGTTCCACTTCCATCTTTCGGTCTTTTAACGTTACCGTTTTGGCTGCATGCGGTACAGCATACCTCAGGTCGTTTTCAACTTCGTTCTCATAACTCCACTCGTGGATGCCCATTTTCTGGCTTACCAGGTTCACAAATGGCGAGGGTCTTTCGGTAAGCGGCTTTTCTTTCAGATAAAGATTAATAGAGATAGCCGCCTGGTGCCCGTGTGCCACCGCAGTGATCACATTTTTAGGACCGAAAGCCGAGTCGCCGCCGAAGAATACGCTTTTATTGGTAGACTGAAAAGTAACCGGGTCAACTACCGGCATCCCCCATTCGCCAAATTCAACACCGGTTGATTTTTCAACCCAGGGGAAAGTATTTTCAAGACCGATAGCCACCAGCACGTCATCCGCTTCAATAAAAACTTCCGGCTCGCCGGTGGGCACTAAGGTGCGTTTGCCTTTTTCATTAAATACAGCGTGTACTTTCTCAAAAGTCATGCCTTTTAGTTTGCCATCTTCAACTACAAATATTTTGGGCACATGGTTATCCAGGATCTGGATATCTTCGTGCAAGGCATCTTCTTTTTCCCATGGCGAAGCTTTCATTTCGGCATAGGGGCTGCGAACCACTACTTTTACCTCTTCGCCACCCAGGCGGCGCGAGGTGCGGCAGCAATCCATGGCCGTGTTGCCGCCACCCAGTACAATTACTTTTTTGCCTATTTGATGGGTATGTTCAAAGGCCACACTGGCCAGCCAGTCAACCCCTATATGGATATTCTTATCAGCTTCTTTACGGCCGGGGATGACCAGGTCGCGGCCCCTTGGGGCACCTGTCCCAACAAAAACAGCATCGTAGCCCATATCCAATATTTCCTGCAGGCTGGATACATAGGTTTTAAATTGGGTATGGATGCCCATTTCCAGGATATAATCTACCTCTTCATTCAGCACGTCAATTGGCAGCCTGAACGAGGGGATCTGGCTGCGCATCATGCCGCCGCCCGCATCCTGTTCATCGTATAAATGAATCTCGTAGCCAAGCGGGGCAAGGTCCCGGGCAACGGTTAATGATGCCGGCCCACCGCCTATCAAAGCTATCCGTTTGCCGTTTTTTTCAAAAGGCACTTTCGGCATAAATTGCTTTACATCATCTTTGTGGTCGGCCGCCACACGCTTTAGCCGGCAAATAGCAACGGGCTCTTCTTCAACCCTGCCGCGCCGGCATGCGGGTTCGCAGGGACGGTCGCAGGTGCGGCCAAGTATGCCCGGGAATACATTTGATTCCCAGTTGATCATATAAGCTTCGGTATATTTTCCTTCTGCTATTAACCTGATGTATTCGGGTACGGGAGTGTGTGCGGGACAAGCGTACTGACAATCCACTACTTTGTGGAAGTATTCCGGGTTTTTGTCGTCTGTTGGTTTCAACTATAGTTTATTAATTGGCAAATAGTAATGAGAGGACTCATTAAATTGTAAAATTAAAATAATTTAATCATTTAGGCTGCTAAAATGGCTAACATATTAACAGGGATTTAACAATTTATTTCCTTTTTTAATACAGATCAAAAATATCAACCTGAGGGCTGCACTTCTCCGGATTTCCCTCAAAAGCTTTATGTCGGTTCCCGGAAAAAATATCATCCTTTTAAATTTTTTAACTATCCTCTATTTCAATAAATTAAATATTTATTACAAACTTTAAGTTAACCTATACAAAGTATTGAACAAATGACGAAAATCACATATTTTCACTAAAGAATATTCAGCCAAAGAATACTGTAGGACAGGAAGATACCGTCTCTGCAGGGAGATTAAGTGCCGGGCGCACATAAATAGAATGATCTTTATCACTTTTTTTCGGGATGATAAAATCGCGTCAGCGCATTTTTTACTGTGAATTAATATTTAGAAGGAATTTTTAAAAAATATAATTTGATGACTTGAGATACCTGATCTGAAGTTATTTTAAGACAATTAACACTTGACCGGGGCTGTGAAGTAATAAATTGAGTTAGTAAATCTTTTTTACGTGTTTGGATTGGAAGCGATTTTATTTTCTCCTCTCAACTTTTACCAGGCCTTGTCTTGTGGCAAGGTAAAGTATCCCATTATTATCAAAAGCCATATCGCTGATATAAGAAGTTGGCATCTGTGAATTTTCATTGTGATAATTTTCCCAGCTACTTTTCAAGTCAAATCTAACCAGCCCTGCGCGATCTGTTGCGATCCAAAGAATTTTTTCACTTTTATCATACAGCACCTTGGTTACATGGTTAAATGGCATACCCGAATTTGAAGTAGTAAATTGTTTAATATCACCATTGGCATAACAAATCGCTATACCTTCGTCATTATTTACTAATGATTTGTCCTTTCTGTCAAATTCATAAAGGGCAAAATAGACATTCCCATTTTCGTCCTCGTCCATTGACATAATACATTTGCCTTTCAGTACAGTAGGTGTTTCATTAAAACTTGTAGCTATTCCATTTTCATCAATCATGACAGAGCCGCTAAAGGTCCCTATCCAAAGCCTGTTTTTTGAATCTCTTTTGGCAAATGCAACTCTATTTGATGGCAGTTCCTTAATTTTATTTTTATTAAGGTTGCTCCACTGGCCTGCCTTATAGATCGTTAATCCCTCATCTGAACAAAAGAAAACTTCACCCGACTTAACGTTGTTAACAATTTTATAGGCGCTATTAATTCCGATTTTAGTTGAATCGTAAATGGTCCATTTATGATCATTATTACTGTAGATATTGCTCCCCCACATACCCATTTACGGTTCTCATTATCGCATGCTATTGCATAGTACCCAAAATGCTTTCCCTTATCAGTAATATTTTGTTCTGCCCGGGTAAACTTTTTTCCATCAAATTTCACTAAGCCTTCATCTACAGTTAGCCAAATAATATTATCTCTGTCCACCATAATATCATCATCAAAATTATTGGGCAAATTTGAATTACCTGAATTCCAAACCTGGATATCATAGTTTTTTAAACTTTCATTCTTATAAACGTAGTCTTTATTATAGATTTCCGGGCTTGTTGGTCTGTCGAAAGACTTCATAAACGCTTTTTGATCAACCCTTTCAATCTTACCTGTTAAAATACCACTTTTTATTTGGATAGATAAATTAAAAGAGGTCCTGCTTTCCGGTTTTTCATTTGTTTTAGCTGGAATCCAGCCCTTAAAGCTATTTAAATTGGCTACGATGTTTTGTGTGATAGGATTATTAGACACATCAGTATGGCTCAAAACACATCCATTCCCGGCTGAGTCAACCAGCACCTGGAACAAAACTCTTCCTGTTATCTTATGATAGTCGTTCGTTTTTATTGAGGTTATCGATCAGGACTTTAAACGCTTCAGGCTTTACATCAGCCTTTTCATCCCCGCAATCAAGGCAAAACACATTGGTAATACAATTATCAAGTTTATAAGGAAATATGTTTTGGGCTTTAAGGCTAAACGTAATACCCATGAGGGCGAGTAAAAAAGTAATTTTCATGATTTTTTTAGGTGAAAATGCTCAGGAATAATGATAAAGTTTATAATAAACGCTTCGTTTCACTTCGTCCCACCCCTGTAAAACACATTTAATCGTGGTTGCATAGGTTTCTTTACCAAAAGCTTACGATTTTTACGCGCAACAGCTGTCCCATTGGTAGCACCCTGTAACCCACTGCCTGCAACTGTACTTACCACACCCGCAGGCGTAATTTTACGGATGAGGTTATTATTTGAGTCAGCTACATATACATTGCCGGCGGCATCAACCGCAAGGCCGGCAGGGTAATTAAAGGAGGCTTTGGTTCCGGTACTATCGGCCGAACCTGCAAGCCCGCTGCCGGCTAATGTACTTACTGTTCCATCAGGAGTAATTTTACGGATGAGGTTATTTACGCCGTCGGAAACATAAATATTGCCGGCTGCATCAGCAGCTACACTATTAGGGTAATAAAAGGTAGCTAAAGCTGCGGGCCCGTTGTTTGCCCCTTTAAGTGTATCAACGCCGGCGTAGGTACTTACCACCCCCGATGGGGTTATTTTCATAATAGTACTATTCAGATAATTGGCTACAAAAACATTTCCGGATCCGTCTAAAGCAACACCCGAAGGATTATTAAAAGGAGATAAGTTAGTTGATGTTCCCGTATTCAACGTTCCCGCAAAGGTGCTTACCTGCCCGCCCTGCCCTATCAAACGGATTAAATTATTGCCGGCATCGGCCACATAAATATTGTCATGAGCATCAACCGCTACACCCAGCGGACCAAAAAATGAGGAGGCAGTACCAATCCCGTTACCTGAGCCTGTTGTATCACTGCCGGCGATAGTGGTAACAACTCCGGCCGGGCTTATTTCGCGGATAAGATTATCACCAGCATCAGCCACAAATAAATTTCCCGATGCATCAACGGTTAAGCCTGTTGGCTGTGTAAAGGAGGCAAGGGTACCTGCTCCGTCAATATAACCCGCATTTCCGCTGCCGGCAAGGGTGGTAACAATACCTCCCGGCGCTATTTTACGGATCAGGTTATTGCCATAATCGGCTACATAAATATTTCCGGAAGCATCAATAGCAACCCCTGAGGGGTTATTAAAAGATGGTAATGAATCTAAGGCTGCCAGGCTATCCGTTTTCGTCGTGTCAGGGTTGGTATTGAAGTGATTTTGCCGCAAAAAATCTTTTTTACACGCTGTTGTGAAGCAGGCTATCAGGAGCAGCATTAAGGCTGGGTACAGTAATAATTTTATGGTTTCCGGCTTCAATGGGGGTATATAAAATAATCTAACACAATAGTATCAAATTTAATCATCATAAAATAATCTGTTTAACTATTTCTTCCGTTGCCAGGAAAATCGCGTTTATAAAAACAGGTATATTTAATTGAGGCTAAAGCCATTTTTATTGCTTCAATTTACCCGTTGGCTAAAGCCAACGGCAATGAATGAAAAGCCATGCTTCCAAAATTCATTGCCGTTCCTTTTAAGGAACGGAAAAAGTAAACAAAAAGATAAAGCCTTTAGCCAAATTTTGAGCGACAAGTTTTAAACGCGATTTCCCTGCTGCCGCTGCAGCTCATTTTGCCAGCTGCGGGTAATTCAACACTATAAAAAACCAATAAATCGAAGAAAGCCAAAACCGGACAGAATATTTTTTCGTTTATTTAAATTAAACAATTGATATGGGGACAATAGGCGATTTTAAAACCAAAACAATAGTGTCAAACATCCGTAAGATCAGGGAATTCAGAAACTATACACAGGATTACCTCGCGGCTAAATTGCAGATATCACAAAATGCATACAGTAAAATTGAACTTGGATACAGCAGCATTACCTTAAACCGCCTGGTAAAAATAGCCGAATTACTGGAAATTGAACTTGCGGACATTATAAGTACCGACATCGAAGAAATCATCCGGCTTAAACTGCAATTGAAGCAGGCCGAGTAATTATTTTATATTAAAGCTTATTCAATTCTTCTATTAATACTTTGCTTACTTCGTTAAAATAACGCCTTACACCAAATCCCATTACGCTTTGGATGCCGCGGGCGGCGTTAGTTAAAAACACCTCATCGGCCTCGTATAAAATCTCGGGGTTTATCTGCGCTTCTGTGATAGGAATATTTAGTTGCCTGGCAAGTTTAATAATAACCTGCCGCATTACCCCTTCAACACAGCCCTCGCTTAAGGCGGGCGTATATAAATGGTTTTGATACCAGACAAACACGTTTGAACTGCCTGCTTCACATAAAAAGCCATTCTGGTTCAGCAAAAAAACATCATCCAGCTTGTTTTGGCTTTTGTAAATACCGGCCATTACATAAACAAGCGAATTACAGGTCTTAATATTAGACAGGTAATTGGTTGGCTTTTGCAGCTCCGTAAACATATCCATAATCAACCCTTTGGTATTTAAAAAATACCGCGGTTCCTCTGTTGGTGTTACCTCCAGGCACCAGCCCATCTTATTTTGCGTGGGCAGGTATAATCCCTCCGCATCACGATAAACGGTTAAACGCAAACGACCATGTTTAGCCCTGTTGCGCCGCGCAATATCTTCACATTTTTCCTTCAAAAACCAGGGGTCCATTTGCGAATAGCCATCAATTTTAAGTGCTTTCATTCCCCTTTGCAGCCTGTCGGCATGCAGGTCGGCAAATTTAAGCTGGCCTTTCATCAGGCGCATACTTTCGAATAAGCCATCCCCGTACCTGAAGCCACGGTTATGCACCGAAAGCAGTTTGGTATCTGATGGAAGAATTTCGCCGTTGAAGTTTATAAAAACCATTGTTTAGATTTTAGATGTGAGATATGAGACATGAGATTTTATCTTTAATACTACTTTATTTCACGTCTCACATCTCAAGTCTCATATCTCACATCTGAATATCCCCGCCACTTGTCCAAAGCCATTTTAAAATCCTGCGGCAAGGGTGCTTCAAAATACAATTGCTTTTTTAATGTCGGGTGCAAAAACCCGAGCGATTGTGCATGCAGGGCCTGCCGGGGCAATATTTCAAAGCAATTCTCCACAAATTGTTTGTATTTGCTAAAAACTGTCCCCTTTAATATTTTATCGCCGCCATACATCATATCACTAAACAACGGATGGCCAATATGTTTCATATGCGCCCTGATCTGGTGCGTACGGCCGGTTTCCAGCTGGCATTCAATCAGCGTAACATAATTCATCCGCTCCAAAACCCGGTAATGCGTTACCGACCATTTACCTTTCTCCGGGTCGTCATAAATTGACATCACCCGTCTGTCGCCGATGCTCCGGCCTATATAGCCGGTAACCGTGCCATCGGTTTCCAGGTCGCCCCAAACCAAAGCGATATATTTACGGGCGATGGTATGATCAAAAAACTGTTTGGCGAGCCAGGTCATGGACCGCTCGTTTTTACTGATCAATAACAAACCCGAGGTGTCTTTATCAATGCGGTGTACCAGGCCGGGCCGGCCATCGTTGCCCGGCAAGGTAGGCAATTGCTGAAAGTGGTATACCAGGCCATTCACCAGCGTGCCCGTATAATTATTATAACCGGGATGCACCACCAGCCCTGCGGGTTTGTTTACCACCAGCACATCATCATCCTCATAAACAATATCAAGCGGAATGTTTTCAGGATACACTTCGGTATCCCGCGGCGGATGCGGCAATACCACCGAAATCACATCCTGGGGTTTAACTTTGTAACTGGGCTTGCAGGGCTTATCATTAACCAGCACATTCCCCAGGTCAATGGCATTCTGTATGCGGCTGCGCGAGGCGTTTTCAATGCGGTGCATCAAAAATTTATCAATCCGCAACAGCGACTGGCCCTTATCAACTACTATGCGCAGGTGCTCAAAAAGGTCCTGTTCATCCTGGTCAATATTGGCTAAGTCTTCAATCATCGGGCAAAAGTAATGGTTTTTATAGATTTGGATACTTTTAAAATATCTCTACCTTTAAGTATTAATATATATTACTCATATGAAAAAGCTTTACCCCCTATTAACAGCTGCAATACTTATTTTTATTACATCGGCAGCAAAAGCCCAGGACGGCTTTTCTGCACTGATAAAATCAGGACCGGCGGATGCCACCAAACTGGTAAATGCTTATGGCGAACCCTTATTTAAGGGGATCGGCTTAGGCTTAAACAGTGGTTGGTACAGCAGCGCCAGGGCGAAAAAACTACTCCATTTCGATCTTCGCATTACCGCTTCGGCAGCATTTGTTCCTACCAGCGATCAAACGTTTGACGTTACCAAAATTGGTTTGTCGAATAATGTAAGGCCCGATAATGCAAGCCAAACCATGGCGCCAACCTTTGGCGGCAGCAAAAGCGCTAACGGCCCGCTGCTGGATATTTATGATGATAACGGCCGCAAAGTGGGTTCGTACACTATGCCCTCCGGAAAGTCATCTGTTATCCCGGCCCCGCAGCTCCAATTGACAGTTGGTCTTGTAGGCAACACCGACCTGACCATACGCGCCATACCCAACATCAATTTGGGGAGCAGCGGCAACATATCATCCATTGGTTTTGGCATCAGGCATGATATTATGCAGGATTTTGTTGGCAAAACGGCAGATAAACTAATCCCCTTCGATCTTGCCATTGCTTTAGCGTACAGCCATTTAAGCATGAATATCCCCTTAACTGTAAACCCGGATAACGGTGCAATACCAAAAGACGGGCAACAGAGCACCGATTTCAGCAACCAGCATGTGGGGGCCACATTTAACAACTTCATGATCCAGGCCATTATCTCTAAAAAACTATTGTTTTTTACCCCATTTTTGGCGGTGGGCTACAACAATACCCATACCCAATTTGGCACTATTGGCAACTTTCCGGTAACTACCGGGCAAACACTTGCAGGTACATCCACTTACACCACGTACAACAACCCGATCAATATCAACGAAACCAGCATTGATGGTTTCCGTGCCGATCTTGGTTTCCAGCTAACTCCGGGATTTTTCCGTATCTATGTATCCGGCAGCCTGGCACAATATAAATCTGTTAACGCAGGTATAGGCTTCGGCTTTTAAATTGCTTAATGGAAATTGATCTTGAATTTTACAGCCCTGTTCATCAAATTAAAAACAAATTGTTTGATGAACAGGGCATTAACGTTTTCATCAAACGCGATGACCTGATCCACCCTATCATCTCAGGCAATAAATGGCGCAAACTCAAATACCTTTTAAAAAAGGCACGGGCCGAAAATAAAAGCCACCTGGTAACTTTCGGGGGCGCTTATTCAAACCACTTGCTGGCTACAGCTGCGGCCGCAGCACAATTTGGTTTTAAATCAACCGGGATAGTCCGGGGTGAAGCCGTTAATAATGATACTCTTTTTCTTTGCCGCCTTCATGGCATGCAACTGCTATTTACCGACAGGGAAAGCTATCGCGATAAACCCGCGCTTTTTGACAAATATTTTGCGGGCGACCCGGAAGCTATATTTATTGATGAAGGCGGCGCCTCGCCCGAGGGAGCCAAAGGCTGCAGCGAGCTTGTAAATGAACTGCCGCAAACTTATCATCATATTTTTTGCGCCTGCGGAACAGGAACCACTGCGGCAGGCATTATCAATGGTATTCATCAGCATAACTTACCTACGCAATTTCATGCGGTACCTGTATTAAAAAATGGGGATTTTATGAAGGTTGAGATCAACAAACTGCTGGCGCCGCCGGTAAATTTTGAATTGCATACCGAATATCATTTCGGCGGATACGGCAAAACCAATGATGAGCTTATCGATTTTATCAAACAATTTGTAGCCGAAACCGGGATATTGATTGAGCCTGTTTACACCGGAAAAATGCTTTATGCCGTTTATGACCTTGCAGCAAAGGGCTATTTTAAGCCGGGAGAAAACATACTGGCGATACATAGCGGGGGCATTTGGGGTTTATTAGGGATGAAAGAGAAGTTTGGTAAAATTTTATAAGTTACCCCGAAAAAAACACGTTTAAAACACCGGCATGCAATTTTCCGTCCCGACCAGCAGAATAATAGACAAAATTCTTTACAAATCCAAGCAAATTACCGAATTTATTACTGCACCAGGTGTCCCAGGTCTATTCATCCGCACCGGGTGGTTCAGGTGTGTTGATAACCTGATGACTTTGGCCTGTTGTTACGAATACATCACCGCAAAAAACATTCAACTTTAATACAATTTAGCTGAACTCCCCACATTCCGCACATCGAACGCATGAAAAAAAACAATATCTTAGCTTCTTACACCTACGGCTCATCATTATGAAAAAGACTTTAGTTTTAGTATGCCTTGCAATAACCGTTCTATCAGTTAAAGCCCAGGAAAAAGCACCCGCTGATACCGGGACATTTTTTCTGCACAAATTTCAACAGCATATCGGCCAGGAGACTTACCGGACCACACGTTCGGGCAACGTGGTTACCTATAACATCGACTTTAAGTTTGTTGACCGGGGTTCGCCGGTGCCATTAAACGCAGAGCTTGCCGTTACGCCAAAACTTGAGCCGGTAAGGTTATGGATTAAAGGGAGAGTGGCCAGAAGTGCCACAATAAACGACAGCATCAGCATTGTAAACGGTGAGGCGATTGTAAAGGTTGATGATTCCGTACACAAACACCAACTGGCACCCTTAACCTTCCCTGTTGCGGGCTATGCCCCAGGCACGGTGCAACAGGTATTGCTGCAATACTGGAAAACCCACCACGAACCGGCAATTATAAATACGCTGCCCAACGGATCAGTCAAAATAAAAAAAGAGGGCGAGGACACGATCACCTTTAACAACAAAAAACTTGTACTGGATAGGTTTAGTATTGCAGGCCTGATATGGGGCAATGAATTATTATGGGCCGATAAAAACGGGCAGCTGATGTGCCTCATCACTAACGATGCCGAAGCTGACAAATTGGAGATGGTGCGCGCGCCTTACGAGGATTTATTGGCCACATTTATCAGCAAAGCAGCAACCTATAGCATGGCGCTTTTTGAAAAAGCCATGCCGAAAGCCAAAACGGACAGTAAAGTAATTGCTGTGGTTGGAGGCACCCTGGTTGATGTGGTGAATTCAACCACTATAACCAATTCAGTTGTGCTGATAGAAAATGGCGTCATTAAAAAGGTTGGAAAAGCTGGCGGGGTAAAAATCCCATCGAACGCGAAAATAATTGATGCAAAAGGCAAAACAGTTATACCGGGCCTGTGGGATATGCACGCCCATTTTGAACAGGCCGAATGGGGGCCTGCTTACCTGGCAGTTGGCGCAACCACCGTACGCGATTGCGGCAACGAATTTGATTATATCAATTCTATAAAAAAAGCCATAGATGGCGGTAAAGGCATCGGGCCCGAAATTTTAAAGGCGGGCATAATTGATGGTAAAGGGCAATATGCTTTGGGCATTATCCAGGCCGATACCAAAGAAGAAGCAGTTAAAGCGGTGGATCGTTATTATGATAACGGATTCGTCCAGATAAAAATTTACAGCTCGGTTAAACCGGCAATAGTTAAAGCTATTTGCGATGAGGCCCACCGCCTGGGTTTAACCGTTACCGGGCATATCCCGATAGGGATGACGCTGCAGCAGGGCGTTGATTCAGGTATGGATATGGTAAACCACGTGCAATATGTGTATTCCATTATGAAAAGGAACAAAGACAGGAGCATTAATTTTGATGATTCAACCAGTAAAGCAGCCATTCAGTTCATCAAAGATCACCATGTGGTGATAGACCCGACTATTGGTGTTTTTGAAATGAGCTTCCGTAATGTAAAGGACGATATTACCATAATGGAACCTGGATTTTACACCTTGCCCCTACCTCTGCAGGCTTTATTTAAAGATACCGGCCAGGATTCCACCGGAGCCGCGAAGTTTAAGCCATTATATGATAGTATGGTAAAAATCACAAAGCTACTGTTTGACGCGGGTGTAACCATCGTGGCCGGAACCGACCAGGGTTTCCCCGGGTATAGCGTGGACCGCGAACTGGAACTGTATGTGCAGGCCGGCCTTACACCTATGCAGGCCCTGCAAACCGCAACCATCACCCCGGCACGGGTAATGAAATTGGATAAAGTATCCGGCTCTATAGAAGCCGGAAAACATGCCGACCTGGCTATTATTGATGGCAATCCGTTAAACAATATCCGCGAGATCCGCAAGGTTGCCCTGGTGATTAAAGCAGGTAAAATCTATGACCCTGGGCAATTGCACCGTTTGGTTGGGTTTAGCAAATAAAGATGATCAAAAGCTGTGGCCCTGAGTAATTCCTTCCCAACAGGAGGGGCCAATGTCATTAAGTTAAGCGGGCAATGGCGCTCATAAACGCGCTCCGTTGACTCACCCGGACGTTGCTACGCTCGTCCGCCCTCTCTTTCGCTACGCGATAAAGAGGGCAAAAAAAAGAAACTCTCTTAACTTAATGACATTGACCCTCCCTCGGGGAGGGAATCGCACTTGGCCCGGCTTTCGTTCAGCTTATACCACCCATTCCTTCCGCATATCTCTTCCTCTACGTAAATTGGCTTCATCATCATTTATAAATTCCTCTTTTTCGGGGTTCCAGTGCAGCGGGCGTTTTAATTCATAAGCCAGGTTGCCTATATTACAAACAGTGGCCGTGCGGTGGCCTATTTCCACATCCGCTACGGGTTTAGTACGGTTGCGCATGGCCTGCAGGAAATCCTTGTAATGGTCAAGGCTTAAATACACATGTTTTTCAAGAGGACTGATCACCCTGGTTGCCAGGGTTTCGGGTGTCGTTTCGATTTTCCCCCTCACTACATGAATATTGCCTTTTGAGCCAATAAAAGTTACACCATTATCACCGCTTACCGGCTCGTGGGTCATGGTAATACCGTTAGCATATTGGTAGGTTAAATATGGATGGTCGTTATCCGGCGGCGTAACTAAAACTGGGCCGGTTGCATCCATATCCAGGGCCCATTGGGCAATATCAAACATGTGGGCCCCCCAATCGGTCATTCCCCCGCCGCCAAACTCTTTATAGTCGCGCCATTTGGCCCAGAAATCATCGGTAAGGCCCGGCGCCAAAAAATGGTTGTAATTTTGAGTAGTGTTCGGCCCCAGCCAAAAGTCCCAGTTCAGGCTGGCAGGCATTGGTTCCGCCGGAAGATTATAGGGTACCGGTGGCGGTCCCACATTTACTTTTACGGTTTGTATATCGCCGATATACCCATTGCGCACCAGTTCTGCTGCCTGCCTGAACTCGGGCCACGAGCGCTGCATACTGCCGGTTTGAAAAACACGGTTATTTTTCCGGGTTTCTGTCACCATTGCACGTCCCTCTTTAATCGTTAAGGACAAAGGCTTTTCGCAATAAATATCTTTCCCTGCCCTGGCCGCCAAAATTGCGATAACGGAGTGCCAGTGATCGGGAACTGCGATCACCACTGCGTCGATATCTTTTCGCGCCAGCAAATCGCGGAAATCACCATAGGTAGCGCAGCCGGCATATTTACTTTGTCCTGCTTTAGCGGCATAGCGCTGGTTAACCTGAGCAGCAAATTGCTGTAGTTTGGCGCCATACACGTCCGCTGCTGCGGTAATTTTTACCTCATTCGTGTCAAAAAACGAACCCTGCAGTCCCCCTGCTTGTTTGCCCGTGCCGATAAAGCCTAAATTGATAAGGTCACTAGGCGCCGTATAGCCTTTTCCGCCGAGCACAAAGCGCGGAACGATCATAAAAGCAGACATTACCGAAGCTTTCTCGAGAAATTTACGCCGGTTGATGGCGTCAGCAGGTTTGTTTTCAGTGTCCATAATTGGTTTAATAAATAATTAAAGGGATGGGATGGCTAAATATAAAGGAATGTCATCAAACTAAAGAAAATTGATTTGTTATTTTTGATTCCGTTAAAAGCAGTGGCCCTGTGCGATTCCCTCCCAACGGGATAGCCTTTATCCTGCATTTCGGTGATCAGGCTTTTCTTATCCTCATCGTATTTGTCCTGTCCCTCGGGGAGGGAATCGCATGGGCCGGGGCTTTTGAAATTATTATTAACTTTAACCCACCGGTAAACACCGGGACCAATTGAAAATCTTCATAACAAGGCTCAATGAAAAAAAAAAATCTATCATCCCGGTATTGCTATTTTTTTCGTTCACTATAAGCGAACTGTTTGCCCAGCAAAGCGAGGTTTTGATCTACCACCCCATCCAAACCGATAAAAGCGGCAATATTGTTCCCTGGTATGATCCCGACCCCGCCATCGCTTATGACCATGACTTGCACATTATCTGGAATTTCTGGTTCAATATGCGCCGGGATCCCAACGGACTGCCCTACTATATGAATCACCAGGTTTTTAATCCCAATATGGACGATCCGCGCGGCATTGGCGGCGACCAGTTTATGATGGCTATGTCGTCCTGGGGGCTATATTACCCTTATACCGGGGATGAAAACGTAAAAAACAACCTTTATTTTTTGGCCGAATACTATTTAACTCATGGTATGTCGCCGTCAAATTGCAAATGGCCGGATATCCCTTTTCCTTATAATACCCTTATTTATTCAGGGATATATGATGGAGATATGCGCAGTGGCAAAGGGGTGGCACAGCCTGATAAAGCTGGATCGTTCGGCCTGGAACTGGTGCATGCCTACAAAATAAAAAACGAGCCACTTTTCCTGGACGCTGCCATAAAGATTGCCAATACACTGGCGGCAAATGTAAAAACGGGTACAGCAACACACTCTCCTCTTCCTTTTAAGGTAAATGTTTTTACCGGAAAAACGGCACTACTGCAGGATGACGAGATCATTAAATCAAAAGATACCGCCTGTTATACCAGCAACCTTACGCCAACCCTGCAACTATTTTTCGACCTGATCCAACTCAAAAGGGGCAATGTTGCTGCTTATAAAACCGGCGCGAACAAAATTTTGGCCTGGCTCAAAAAATATCCTATCCAAAATAACCGCTGGGGGCCGTTTTTTGAAGACGTAGGCGCCTGGAGCCAAACCCAGATCAACGGCATGACCTGTGCGCGCTATATGATGGAACATCCGCAGTACTTCCCGAATTGGAAAACGGAGGTAAAAAGCATCATCGGCTGGGTGCATACCAATTTTAACAATGATAAATGGAAAAAATATGGGGTGATCGTCACTAACGAACAATCCGTCTACCCTGTTCCCGGCGAGAGCCACACGTCAAGGCAGGGTGCGGATGAGTTGTTATACGGGTCGTTAACGGGCGATACGTCTTATTATAATAACGCTTTACGCCAACTGAACTGGGCCACCTATGCGGTTGATTTTGACGGAAAAAACTGCTTCCCGTTTGATGAACCGTGGCTTACCGACGGTTATGGTGATTATGTGAGGCATTATTTGCGTGCCATGGCCACCTATCCCGGCCTGGCTCCGGCAGAGGACCACATTCTATCCAGTACCTCGGTCATCCAGCAGGCTGACTACAAGGGCCATTTTCATAAATATTACAGCACTGATTTTACCGAAGCAGATTCAAATAAGGTGCGCCTGTTTTACCGGACATTTGACACTACCGGAAACGAAGAGATCAGGCTAAAAAGCAGGCCGGCAGCAGTGCTGCTGAATGATAAACCTTTAAAAGAAACTGTTAACGGCGAAGGCTACGCATGGACCGCGCTCGAAAAAGGCGGCGGTGTTTTATGGGTGAGAAGAAAGAATGGGAATAAGGTGATTGTGGAATAAAACGAAAGAAATGAACGAGTATTTGGCTTGCGGTATAATCTATATTTTATTCCTTTTATTCTCTTACGGCTTTTATGCAGGTTCAATTAAATTAAAAACGCCTGTTTTTTTTGTCCTTAGTCTGATTTACTTCTTCGGCATCTATTTTTATTTCGACCTTTTGAGTCAGCTGCACCATTATTTACGGGATCATCAATTTTACATAGAATTCGGCCATGCCGACCTGCTTTTGATCATGTTAATGTTATTCTGCTATTTAAATGGTTTTATCGTACTTATGGCGGTACTTTATAAAAGATGGAAATTAAAAATTCCTGAATAGGATTGACGAAATTTCCTACCCTGGCTGACAAACCAAAATCACCAACAATGATTACTTAAAATCCCCATTTCACCCTCAAATAAACACTATTTCCCAATGGCTTATATCTCCCGTTTTGCTGTGAATAAAAACATTGCCCTGTCAAATCAAGCGCCCAATTATCCGCTATCGAATACGTAAAAGTGGGCAATATGATTAATGCGTTACCCGACAAGGAATACATTTCCCCAAGCGAAGCTTTAAATATAGGCGAAAAGGAATAGGATGTTTCGGCAAATAAAGTATACCTGAACGGGAAAATATTTTTGGCTGATAAGGTGGACGCGGTGAGTTGGGTAACATTGATCAAATTGTCGTTACCGAGGCTATTGTACAAACCGGATAACATTACATATATGCCATTTTTAAACGCATAATCAGCAGAAAGCGAAGCTACTACAGCTACGCTGTCTGCCCTGTTAGATGCAAAGTACGATACTTCGCCTTTGAAACCCGCATCTTTGATGTTACCGGCCCAGCCGGCACCGCCAGTAAAGTTTTGCTGGTAGATGCCCGAAAATACCTGAAAATCATAATCCCATTTATTAAAGTGGTACATCATCGCCGCAATATTTTGGCGGGTGGTTCTGCCGGGGCTTACTGCAAAATCAAGCGAAGAGGATGTGTTGATATTATACTGAACCCGCGCCGCGTCGCTGCCTGGCCGTTCCTCATAATCAAAATCAAAATAATTAAAAGTGTTAAAAATATCATTGGGTGTCCAAACGGTACTGATCCCCCAATTGATGCGCTGCCTGCCCAGGGTAATATCCCATTTCCCCTTGATATACTCGGCGCTTGCACGGTCGATAGTACTGTTGAATAATACGCCATTGCTGTTAACCCAGTTTCGTGAAAGGTTTAAGATTCCATCCTGCCCCGCCACCAGTTTGGCAAAACCAGGGTAATCCTTCACCAATGCACCATAATAAATCCGGTTGCGTACTTCAAGCCGGTAAGTAAAATGGTCATCCGGCTGATATTTGAAATTAAGCCGGTTATGAATCAGGCCAAGGGATTTCAGCTCCGAAAGGTTATTTACAAAACTGCCCTCCTCCAGGTATTTGATGTAGCCGGAAACTTTAACTGTATGTACTTGGGCTGTATCAGTAACGGCTTGTTTTGAAGTATCATTTTGCGCGTCCGCTTTGCACAAACAAAGCAAACAGAACATTGAGGTAAATATGCCCGGTAGCTTTTTCATCGCTTTACATCAGAAACAATCTTGCCATCTACCAGGGTCACCACCCGGCGGGCCTTATCAATTACGCGTTGGTCGTGGGTAGAGAAAATAAAGGTCATTTTATCCTCTGCATTTAATTTAGCCATAATCTCCAGCAGGTTTTCTGTTGATTTTGAATCGAGGTTTGCGGTAGGCTCATCCGCCAAAATAAATCTTGGTTTGGATGCCAGCGCGCGCGCCACAGCCACCCGCTGCTGTTGCCCACCTGAAAGTTCGGAAGGTCGTTTGTTCAGTTTATCCTGCAAACCCACTTCGTTAAGGAGTTGAACAGCACGCTGTTCCCTTTCCCGCTTCGGCGTTTTTTGCAACAGCATCACAAACTCCACATTTTCACTGGCAGTAAGCACCGGGATGAGGTTATATGCCTGGAAAACAAACCCTATGTTTTTAAGCCTGAAGTCGATCAGTTTGTTTTCGCTCATTTTAGAGATGTCCACCCCTTCAATTTTCACATCGCCGCCGGTAGGATAATCCAGTCCGCCAATGAGGTTGAGCAAGGTTGTTTTACCCGAGCCGGAAGGACCAACAAGGGCGGTAAACTCGCCTTCTTCAATCTGCAGGTTAACCCCATTTACAGCATTGACCGGAATAGTATCGGGGTTGTAAACTTTTAAAAGGTTATGTGATTCGATGATATTACTCATGGCGCTTAAATTTTATGAATAGCTTCTGCGGGTTTAAATCTTAATGCTTTTATGGCGGGATATATGGCCGATAAAACGGCGGTAAAAGCTGTCATTAATATTACCGGTACAAATGATGACTGTTCCAATTCGGGATAAACGATATTACTGAATCCAAACTGTGACAACGCCTGTGAAAATGCAGACAGATCGATACCGTGTTTTGCAAGATAGCCTACACTGGTTACAGTCAGCAAAATTCCGGCGGGGATGCCGCCACAGGTAAGCATTACCGATTCGAACAGGATCATAAAAAACACTCTCGGCTTGTTCATGCCTATCGCCATCAGCATTCCGAACTCCCGCTGCCGCTCCAGTACGGCCATCAGCATGGTATTGATGATGCCGAACATCAGGGCCAGTAATATTACGCCAATAACGTAGTACATACTTTGGTCGACAAGGTTCATTAGCAAGGCCATTTCAGGCGAAAGTTCCTGCCAGGTTTGTACCAGCAGGTTTGGATATTCTTTTTTAAAAACCATTACCACTGATGCAGCTCTTTGTCCATCTTTAAGGATCAACGCTATTTCATGGATACCATCACCGGTTCCTAAAAGCGGGGCAAGGTCATCTAAGGTGGTAAATACAGTCGTTTCATCAAAACTCGAGTTACGTGACCGGTATATACCACCAATCCGGAATGACCCTGCAGTAAGTTCACCGGTTTTTGACTGGAAAGTGAGCACAATTTTGTTGTGCAGCCTTACCTCCAGTTTTTCGGCAAGTTTTTTCCCTATAACGATCTCGTTTTTCTTAAGGCCTGAAAAATATGCCCCTTCAATAAGATCTTTTGAAATACTGCTTACTGCCTTTTCATCCGCCGGGATGATCCCGTGTATCTCCACTCCCGAAGCCGTCGACGAAGAAGAGATCATCCCGGTAGTGATCAGCCGGCCGGATACCGCCTTTACGTCTCTGTTTTTTTTGATGTTGGCAACAACCGCCTGACCGTTGGCAATGGTATAAATCACCTCCTTATCATCATTAAAACGGGGATTGTGCAGCTGGATATGTGAAAGTTGCGTTTCAACTGTACTGTCAATCTCCTGTTTGGCAAGTCCTTCAAAAAAAGCCATCATAAACATTCCCGCAAACAAACCAACCGCAACCGAAGCTATCACCACCAGGCTGCGTGTGCGGTTTCTCCAAATATTTCTCCAGGCTATTTTAAAAAGCATAATCAACTGTTTATGGCTTCAATAACTTTAATTTTGTAGATCTTAAAAATGGCATAAAATGATAGTACAATGGCGATCATTAGCACCACATACCCTTGTATAAAGAAATGCGACAGATTTGTGGACATTTGTATTACCGGCTCAATATTATATTGTTCGCTGTTTTTTGCCATATCGCCGCTCAATTTAATGGGATGTACATGGTAGTAGAGCACGACCGGATAAACACAAATTGCGCCCAAAACTGTACCTGCCACAGACATTAGCACCATCTCTACAACCACTACACCAGCCAATAATTTTTTTTTCATACCTATGGCGATGAGGATGCCGAATTCGTGCAGACGTTCGTTCAGCATCATCAGGATAGTACCGAATATGCCAAATGCAATAACGATGTACAACACGCCCGACATAATTACGTTCTGCGCCATTTTAGCCTGGAAAAGCTGGTCAAGCTCAGGGATCATTTGTTTCCAGGTCAACACTTCGTATCTGCTGCCTTTGGTTTGGCTGATAAGGCGTTGCTGCAGTTCATCCAGTTTGTCCCTATCTTTTATTAATAAAGACATCGACGTGTAACGCGCGCCTGTGCTTAAAAAATCCTGCGCCGGCGCCATCGGCAGCCAGGCCATCCCCTTGTTCATTTGAGGGAGGCCTAGTTTGGCGATGCCCCTGATAACATACTTACCCGAGGCCATATTGCCCTGGTAGCCCTGTCCTATCAATATTACAGTATCATTTACTTTTAATTTCAGGTAACCGGCAAGTCCTTCCGCAAGTAAAATGCCGCTATCATTTTCGCCGGGATAGTTCCCTGAAATGACCTTTTTGGCAAGGCCGGAAACTTTATTTTCTTTCGCCGGGTTGATCCCGGTTACCATAATGCCTTTGGTAAGGTTGCCGGATGAGGCCAGCGCAAAAGACTCCAGCCGGGGGGTCCATGCGGTAATTTCGTTTTCATGGTTCAATATCGACTCAAGTTTGGCGTTTGCCTCAAAAGTGCTGTCAACTGATTTATTTTCCCAATAGCCACTATGGTGTACCTGTAAAAAACCGCTTGACATGCTAACTGTATCAGCAATTAGCTTATCAAACAGGCCCACAATGGCAACCCGCATCAATATTGCAAATATAACAGCAAAGAAAATGGACGACACCGTGATCAGCGTTCTCCGCCTGCTGCGCCACATATTCCGCCATGCCAGTTTTAAATACATTATTTAACTTTTTTCATATTTTGGGTAGTAAAAAAATCAATGCTTATGGGCTGGTTAAAAACCGCGCTGTTATAAGTGATGATAGTTTCCTGGCCCTTTTTCTCCACCGGGATCATTTCCAGTCTCACAGGCATCACCCTGCCGCCAATGGTCCTGATGTCCGAGCATTGCATTACATTTACCAGTTTATTGTCCTCATCAAAAAACTCAAGCCGCAATTCAAGGTAGTCCCGCTGGTCAATCCACATGTTTACCTTGCTCCAAACCACCGCAGCAGCCGGTAAGGGGATCATTTGAATTTTCCAGCATTTTCGTCCCTCAATAAGGCTGTCGCCAACAATTTTATGGTTATAGTCATCAATACGTGATGAAGCCTTTACTAGGTCGTCGTTGGTAAAATCGGTACCCATCCAGCTTTGGGCCATCATGGATGGCGGTAGTTTCACTACTCTTTCAATATTGGGCAGCCAGTTCCATATTTCTTTAACCCGCTTTAAAAAAACCGTGCCTGCATCTTTGGCAGGGGCTGTAACAACAATCATGGAATATTGCTCCCCTTTCGACCATCCCTTCATACTCATGGTACGTGTCCAGGTGGGCCGTTTTATCTGGATCGTCATTTCGGTGACGGACGACAGGCCCCTGATGTTGTCTTCGGCTTTAGTTACAATTTGTTTAGCATCCTGCGCATTAACGACTGGTGAAACAAAAAGCAGCAAACCGACGGTTACTAAAATGTGTTGCATAGTTTTCATAGGCATGAAAGCTTAAATTATTTTAAAAAAATCAGTAATGGTCTTTTGATACATTTTAATGATCGCATCTTCCCAGTCATCTTCCTGCAAAAAAAACACGCTCATTTCACCGCCCTGCAACATCCAGTAAAGGCTTTCGGCCAGTAAATGGATATCCTTTCCTTTCGGGATAGCATGGTGCATGTTTAGCCCGGCAAAATAACCCTCAAGTATTGTTAATTCATGTTTGGATAACTCAACCAGAATCTGTTTTAATTGCTGATTTTCACTTATCGCTTCAAAGAAAAACAACAGCCTGTTTAACTTCAATGGTTTATTGCCCATTAATTTTTTAAAACTGTCAATCTGCTTCGTCTTACCTGCAATAAATAATTTCATAAATGACTCCTGATCCTTTACAATTTCATGGGGCTTTTCGTTTTCAGGCTCCTTCGTCGCCTCCAGCAAAAATTCAAATACAGCGATCAGCAAAGCATCCTTCGACTCGAAATAATGGTAAATAGCACCTTTTGATAACCCGGTATGTTTAACCAAATCCTGGTACGAAACATTCTTGTAGCCTTTTTCAAGAAAAAGTTGAAGCGTGGTCAGCAGAATATTGGCGCGGGTATCCTGGGTAATCTTTGGCATAATCTACATTCGTTTTTATATAAAACCGACCGTTCGGTATGTAAAATTATAATATAGTTTTTATATCTGCAAAAAAACTTTCATGAACCTGTTTAATAAAAAAGCGGCGGCATTTAAATCAGAAATGCGTAGTTTAAAAACTACGCATTTCCTTGTTAATCTATTCTTTCAGTCCTTTAATATACCCTATGGTAATTGGTATCTGGGTGGCATGGTTCGGGCTTTCATCTTCAATAAAATAATGTTGAATGCCTGCGGCTTTGGCGGCTCTTAATATACCGGGGATGTCCAGCTGGCCGGTGCCTAAGGCCACATCGTTATGGGTGCTGGTGCCCCCGGTAAGGTCATTAGCTATGCCTTTGCGGATATCTTTCAGGTGCAGCATTTTCCAGCGGGTGGGGTATTTATAAAGCAGTTTAGCCGGATCGCCGCCGCCATGGAAGGTCCACATAATATCCATTTCAAAAGAAACATAATCAGGATTGGTGTTTTGGATGATATAATCCAGCAGCGTGCCATCGCCATAAGGCCCAAATTCATAGCCATGGTCGTGATAGCAAAGGGTAATACCATTATCTTTCAATATTTTCCCTTCGCGGTTAAATTCGTCAACCGCTTTTTTGGCGTCTTCAATAGTAAAAGTATTGCCATGCGGTATCCAGGCCACCATCACAAACGCTGCACCGAATGTTTTAGCTAAAGTTACCACCTGGTAAGGGTCTTTGCTGATCAACCCGTAATCAGCGCCGATGGACGGCATCAAAATACCGCGCTCATGCAATAATTTTTTAAATTCCTCCGGGCCGATACCTTTTGGGTTAGGGCCCTCCATTTCGGTTATGCCAAGCGCTTTCACACTGTCCAGTACTTTTGCAATACCGCCCGCCCAGCTATTACGGTACGTATAGGCCTGTACACCTATCGCATTGGTAAAAAGCGGGCTGCCATTTTGGGCGAAACAAGCCGATCCCAAAAAAATAAATAACAAAAAAAATGAGGCGTATAATTTATTCATACAATGAAAGTAAAAATATTTTCAATAATAAACGGTATTTAAACAAGTAATTTTATGCTTTAAACGGCCTCTAAGTGTAAAAAACACACCTAATCTCTGGTCTCTGATAACTAATCACTCCCCCCAAACATTAATGCAATTTTATGACATTGTTAATTCAAATTTTTCGCAATATTATTATACCTTTGCGTGCTCATTACCAATCATGAGTGATCAGATTAAACATGAATGCGGTGTGGCATTTATCCGCCTTTTAAAGCCACTTTCTTATTACCAGAAAAAGTACGGCACTGCACTGTACGGTCTTAATAAACTTTACCTTTTAATGGAAAAACAGCATAACCGCGGCCAGGATGGCGCCGGTGTTGCAACCATTAAACTGGATATTGAGCCCGGTAAACGCTATATCAGCAGGCACCGTTCAATGGCATCGAACGCGGTGGCAGACATCTTTGAGTATATCCAGAAAAAATTCGCGGATATCCAGAAGGAAACCCCCGAAAAAATGCAGGACGCTGAGTGGTTGAAAGAAAATGTAAGTTTTATGGGCGAAGTTTTACTGGGGCACCTGCGTTATGGCACCCATGGTAAAAACAGCATCGAAAACTGCCACCCATTTCTCCGCCAAAATAACTGGATGACCCGTAACCTGGTGATAGCCGGTAACTTTAACATGACCAATGTTGACGAGCTGTTACAACAGTTGTACGACCTGGGCCAGCATCCTAAAGAAAAAGCCGACACCGTAACCGTACTCGAAAAAATAGGCCACTTTATTGATACCGAAAACCAGGGCTTGTTTGATCAGTACAAACGCGAAGGTCTTGACGATAATATCGAGATCAGCAAACTGATCGCTAATGATATGGATGTTGCCAAGATCCTGCGCAAATCAGCCAAAAACTGGGATGGTGGCTATACCATCGCCGGCATACTGGGCCATGGCGACGCTTTTGTTATGCGCGACCCGGTAGGCATAAGGCCAGCCTATTATTATTATAACGATGAAATTGTGGTTGCCGCTTCCGAGCGTCCTGCTATACAAACAGCGTTCAATATCCCGATAGAAGAGATCAAGGAAATCAGGCCGGGCCATGCCCTTATCGTTAAAAGGAACGGAAAGGTAACTGAGGATATGTTTAGCGAACCGATGGAGAAAAAAGCGTGTTCGTTTGAACGCATTTATTTCTCGCGGGGAAGCGATGCCTCCATTTACCGCGAGCGTAAACAGCTGGGCCGGTTACTTTGCGAACAGATATTGAATACGGTTGAGCATGATGTAAAAAATACCGTTTTCAGTTATATCCCCAACACCGCCGAAGTGGCTTTTTATGGCATGGTAGAAGGTGTACATAAATATATCAAAAAATACCAGCGCGACAGGTTGCTAAACCGCGAAGACAAGATAAGTGAAGAAGAACTGACCGAAGTGCTTTGCATGGCGCCACGCGTAGAGAAAATAGCTATTAAAGACGTAAAACTGCGTACTTTTATCACGCAGGATGCCGATCGCAGTGAAATGGTGGCACATGTTTACGACACCACGTATGGATTGATTAAAAAAGACGCCGATACATTAGTGGTTTTGGATGACTCCATTGTACGTGGTACGACATTAAAACAAAGTATCCTTAAAATATTAGACAGGCTTGGCCCTAAAAAAATCGTGGTGGTTTCGTCTGCCCCGCAGATCCGTTATCCTGATTGTTATGGGATCGACATGTCGCGCATGGGCGAGTTTGTTGCTTTTGAAGCCGCAATCAGCCTGTTAAAAGATGCCGGTAAGGAAGATATCATCCTGGGTGTTTACCAGAAATGTAAAGACAGCGCCGGGTTGCCAAAGGAAAAAGTGGTAAATTATGTGCAGGCAATTTATGAGCCGTTTACTGACCAGGAAATATCAGACAGGATTGCAAAGATCATCACCCCAAAAGAAATAAAATGCGAGGTTAAAGTACTTTACCAAACCCTTGATAACCTGCACAAAGCATGCCCCGATCATGCAGGCGACTGGTATTTCAGTGGAAATTATCCTACCCCCGGTGGTAACAAAGTAGTAAACCGCGCCTTTGTGAACTGGATGGAAGGGAAAAACCAGAGAGGGTATATGTAAGAAGTTGATAGTTCATGGTTCATGGCTAAAACACTGCTATGAACTATGAACCATCAACTATGAACTAATTCACACACCAAACTGCCTTAAATGGTGGTCAAGGTGTTTGGCATTCATCCTATCATATTCATCTGGCGTCAGTGCGCCAAAAAATGGATGGGGGTCTTTCGCCAGGCCATCAGGTCCGGCTTTCCGGAAACGTTTTAAAAGGCCTATCAATTTGGCTTTCTCTTCTTCAAAATTTCGCTGATCAGTAATTTTAGCTTCCTTAAAAGTCGGGAGGTGTTTGTCAAGCTCGTTGTCATTCAAAATTTTCTTCAAGGCCAGTTTACCGAATATCAGGCCGATAAAGGCGCGTTTCATCTTCATTTCGCCCAAAGCTAACATTAACGTCGTCTGGCTATGCGCAAGCATTTGCGATACATTCATTTTGCCCCATAAAGCGGTTGTTGAAGGAGTAAGTTTATTTATGCGTGCAATAAACTCCTTGTTGTCATTCAAATTGAAGATACTTTTCATGAATTGGTTTATTTAGAGATAAATATACCGGGAAAATTATTGTGAACGGTGAGTGGTGAGTAAGCCATAGCCATCCCGCTTAAGACTTAAGACTCCAGACTTAAGACTTAAGACTTAAGACTCCAGACTTAAGACTCAACCTACGCTCCCGGCGGCGAGAAAATAAAATGGGTAACGAGTTTATCCAGTATTACCATTGCGGCAATAATCAGCGCAATACCGGCCACCTGGTTAAGGCGGTGAATAAATTTCACAGAAATTTTATCACGAAGCTTATTGGCATAAAATGCCTTTGTAGTATCCATGCCAAACTGCACTACCAGGATAGTTAAAAACATGATCCCTATTTTTAATGCCCTGTTAGGTACGCCCTGGTGATAAACTGTGCTGGCTGCGCCGATAACTATCGTCCAGTGGAACAGTATAGTCGGATTAAAAATACACATGGCAAAACCCTTTAAAAAGTAGCCGGCCCTATGCATCCTTGTAGGCACCACATTGGTGTAGTTCACTTTAGCCTTTTTAAAGATGTAGTAAATCCCTATGCCTGCTAAAACACAGCTGCCCACTATCCCGGCGTAAATTTTGTCTTGCGCGGAAACATCAAAGTATTGAGAGCCGAATAAAATGGCCCCAACAAAAAACATATCACTGCAAACAACACCCAAAGCCAAAGCAATGCCGGCGTGAAAGCCTTTTTCAATACTTGTTTTTATTAACGCAAAAAATACCGGGCCGGTTAAAAACGTTAGCACTAATCCAAATCCAATACCCGAAATAACAGCTTCTATCATTAATTTAGGCTTCTATGCTTATTCAATTTAAAAATGCCGCACGAATATGCAACTTTATATGGTAAACAACCAAACTTAAAATTGTTATTAATTAATAAAAAATATAGCAGAATTACAAAAAATAACTAAGTTTAGTGTTTTAAATACACCTCTTTTATAAACCGAAATAAACAATGGAACAAAACAAGTCAACAAATCTTAAATCGGCACTCTATACCCTAATTACCGTATTCTTTTTTTGGGGGTTCATCGGAGCGTCAAATGGCGTATTCATCCCTTTTTGTAAAGCCAAATTTGGGTTAGATCAATTTCAGAGCCAACTCATAGATTTTGCATTTTACGGAGCATATTATATCGGGGCTTTGCTACTTTTTATTTTCAGCAGCATCGCCCGGAAAGATATTTTGAATGGCTGGGGGTTTAAGAAAGGTATTATCTACGGCCTTTTGATCAGTACGTTTGGTGCGGCTTTGATGATCTGGGCTGTTACTTCCGGACATTATATCCTTATCCTGGGCGCATTGTTTATTGTTGGTTTAGGATTCTCATTGCAGCAAACATCAGCACAGCCGTTTGCAGCATCGTTAGGTGAGCCGCATACCGCATCAAACCGTTTAAATTTGGCCGGAGGAGTTAATTCATTTGGAACAACTATCGGCCCTGTTGTGGTTTCATTCGCATTGTTTGGAGTAATTGCTAACGTAAACCAGGAGTATATCAAACAATTTGCCCAAAAAGCAAATTCGTTGGATAAAATGGAAATACTGTATATGTTTGTTGGCGCACTGTTTTTGTTATCCGCCGCGCTTTTCTTCTTTTCCAAAAAGGTACCTTCCGGTAAAGGAGATCCAACTTTTGAGCCCGCAAAAAAGGCAATGACAACGCTGATTGTTATTACTACTTTTTTAGTAGTAATTTTTGGCTACATTTTTGCACGTTACGGACAGCCTGACTACATCTTACATTTTATAACAAATAAAGAAAAAGACTTTCTGGGCCTCGGTTTAACAATCACTTCTTTGTTGATTGTAATATTTGGTTTACTATTTGCCAATACGGCTGCTCAGAAAAAACCGGAAGGTTGGGGCGCAATGAAATACCCTCAACTGGTGTTAGGAATGATTGGTATTTTTACCTATGTGGGCGTTGAAGTTACTATTCAAAGTAATCTTGGCGCGTTATTAGGCACTAAAGATTTTGGCGGCATCACTGGTTCGGCCATCGCACCTTATATTTCCATGTACTGGGGCAGTTTAATGATTGGGCGTTGGGCAGGAGCCATCGCTGTTTTTAATCCTTCCAAAGGGTTAAGAAAAGTTTTATTAATAGTAGTGCCATATGTTGCATTTGGTGTTGTATTAGCAGTAAATTCTATTTCTGGTCAAAATATTACACCACTGTATGCATATGCGGGTGTTGTAGCTATCCAGATTGCAGGATTTTTCTTAGGTCAGGATCGTCCGGCCCGTACGTTAATGATATTCGGCTTATTAGGAATGGCCGCTATGATAATAGGATTATTAACTACCGGTAACATAGCAACCTACGCGTTTATGAGTGGTGGTTTGTTTTGCAGTATTTTGTGGCCGTCTATCTTTGCTTTAGCAATTGCCGGCTTAGGCAAATATACCTCACAGGGTTCCGCCTTCCTTGTAATGATGATCCTTGGCGGTGGCATTATTCCACTTCTTCAAGGAAAACTATCTGATATTATGGGAATTCATCAGTCTTATTTCATCCCTGTTTTATGTTTCTCCTACCTTGCATTTTATGGATGGAGGATTATTGGCATACTCAAAAAACAAGGAATAGAACACGAAGTAGAATTAGGCGCCGGACATTAAGCAGAATGACTAAATTAAGTTTTGACCATATTTTCATGAACCTGGCAACCGACCTGGCCAAACGCTCACACTGCGTTAAGGCCCAGGTCGGTGCCGTTTTAACCAAGGATACGCGGATTATTTCTATCGGCTATAACGGGCCTCCTGCGCATACCCACAACTGCGACGAGGAGTGGCCGGGTGTGGGCTGTCCGCGTGATTCAAAAGGCAGTTGTTCGCTTGCCCTGCATGCTGAAGAGAATGCGATACTGTACGCTGTAAAAAACGGCGCCAACCTTGAAGGGGCTACACTTTATACTACTTTATCGCCCTGTTTGCCATGTTCAAGGCTGATTTATTCGGCGGGTATAAAAAAAGTTTTCTTCGACAGGTCATACGCCGCCTATAAAGGTATAGCCAGTGACGAAGGGGTTGACTTTTTAAATAAGTTTGGGGTAACGGCCGTAAGGTTTAGTGTTTAATTTCTTTGATTTCACCGATTGTGGGTTGATTTCACCGATTACTGTTGGATTTCACCGATTAAATTTGGATTACAGTGATTTTTCTATGGTCACCATAAATCGGTGCAATCATTATAGCAATCGGTGCAATCACGTTAAATAGGGCTCCACCTTGCTCAGCGCAAACATCAGCTGTTCAGCAGGAGTAAGGTCAGTATTATCTAAAATAATGGCATCTGCAGCGCGTCTCAGCGGGCTCTCTTTGCGGGTGGTGTCCTGGTAATCGCGATGTGCCAGGTTTTCAAAAACTTCTTCAAGGGTAATATCCGGGTTTTTGGGCGCCAGTTCTTTAAAACGCCTTTCGGCCCGGACTTTCGGGTCGGCGGTCATAAAAATCTTAACCGTAGCGTCCGGAAAAACAGCTGTGCCTATGTCGCGCCCGTCCATCACTATATTTTTTGAGCGGCCCATGCGCTGTTGTTGCTTTACCATCTCCGTACGTACCTCATGCAGGGCAGATACAGCACTCACACTTTCGGAGACTGGCATCAGCCTTATTTCGCCCGATACTTCTTCATCGTTTAAAGTGATATGTGTTTCATAATCGCGCGAGTGAAAGTTTAGATGGATCTTTTTAAGCGCATCAGCTACTTGCCGGCTATCCTGCAAATCTATATTGTTCCTTAAAAAATAAAGGGCCACAGCACGGTACATGGCACCGCTGTCCACATAAACAAAATGCAATTTTTTGGCCAATGCCTTTGCCAAAGTACTTTTTCCGCAGGAAGAATAGCCGTCAATGGCAACGATAATATGGTCACTCATGGTTTACTAAAGTAGGTATTTTTAGTGAGTAGTTAAAAAAGTGAGTGGTTGATTAAGTTAGATAAAGTTGATTGGGTTAAAAATCACCAGCTTATAACCATAAGGTTATAAGCTAAAGTTATCAAACTTACCTTCTGCTGCCAACATATTTTATCGAATTTAAAAACCTGATCAACTCACTCTAACTTATTCAACTTAATCAACTAATTTAGGCCCATGAATTTTACAAAAGCCGACTTGCAAAAGGAAATCACCTACAAAACATCAAGAAGCGGCGGTAAAGGCGGACAAAACGTAAACAAGGTATCCAGTAAAGTAGAGCTACTTTTTTCGGTGGATAACTCGTTGCTCTTTAGTGATGAGGAAAAACAGTTGATCAACCTGAAATTACAATCCCGCTTTAATAAAGACGGATTGATACAGGTAATATGCGACGAAGAACGCAGCCAGTACCTGAACAAAGAAAAGGCAGTTGAAAGGCTGGTACTATTGCTTACCCGCGCCCTGCATCAACCCAAAATACGCAAGGCAACAAAAGTTAGCAAAGCTGCCAAAATGGCCCGGCTGGATAAAAAACGATTAAACGCTGTGAAGAAGGAGAATCGAAGGAAGAGATTAGAGGATGGAGACTAGAGATTAGTTAGCTACTAAACAACTAATCTCTAATCTCCATCCTCTAACCTCTAATCACTTACCTAAACCTGTACAAGCCCGTAATAGCCGCCCATTGATGTGTTTGCAC
Source organism: Mucilaginibacter gotjawali (assembly GCF_002355435.1). NCBI lineage: Bacteria > Pseudomonadati > Bacteroidota > Sphingobacteriia > Sphingobacteriales > Sphingobacteriaceae > Mucilaginibacter > Mucilaginibacter gotjawali. The sequence goes on along the minus strand of NZ_AP017313.1, from coordinate 1,411,597 downwards.
CATTTCCTTATCATCCAGGGTATGAAAGATAGCTGCAATATCAAAAACAAAACGACTGGTGCTGAAAGCGACGCCAAACTGCTGGCTGAATATAAAAGGTTCTTTATTTTTAGTGATCTCAAGCCCGCTGTGGTTATCAAACAAGCCGCCCTGTATGGTAGCATCATAGGCCACGTAATTGGCTAACGGTTTGTAATAGAAGAATATTTCGTGTCGGTTGAGTGGATTGGCCACTTCTTTCCTGATGGCTGTACTCTGCGTACTTACTGAATTAAATAACTGGTTAAATGACCCTAACCTAACCAGGGGACCCACACCTGCCCCGGTAAACCCATTGCCAAGGTTAATATAGCTTGATAAAGTGACGTCAATCCATGAACCTCTTGCAAGCAGTTTATCATACTCGGCTGAAAGGTTTAGCTGAGCCTCATTATTGATCTGGTATTCCCAGCCGCTGGGGTGGTAAAAACCAAAATTATCATGCACAAAATCCTGTATCTGTTTGCCCTCCGCACCGGGGCCAATAATACCAACCCTTGCGGTAAGCTTTAAACTGCTTTCATCTTTATACAACAGGTTTAATGATGCACCTACATACATATAAGCAGCAAAAGGCCTGTCGATAAGGCCCGGTTGGTCAACGCCTTCGGCATTTGCGATACTGCCGCTTTGCGGGTTAAATATTTTTTGCCCGAATTCAAAACCCAAAACCTTGTTCTGCAGCTTTGAGCTTTCACTCACATTAAGGGCATGACGGTAGTAAATAAAAATCCCATCGGTATAATACTTGTCAGAACCCTGAAGCAGATAGGAATCATTATCAGTTTCAGCGCCGATCTCAGTACTGTGGGTTTGAGCGAAAACGCCTGTTGAACAAAGAAAAAAGCAAAAACAAGTAAACAGTTTAAATTTCATCAGGTTATATAAATTCGCGGTAAAAATAGAAAAAACCTTGTAAAACAAGGTTTTTTATCAAATAGTGGCTATTAAAAAGTATAACCAAAGCTTAACCCAAAGTAAGGCACAAAATTCGAGCTGTCGAAAATCGGGTTAAAGCTGGCCCTGAAATTAAATCCCCCATCTACTGGCTGGTACCGGTAACCAAAGGTCATCGTCCCCAAAACTGTATTTGCGGTTACCGGGTTGGTGTTTAATGATAAAAAATCAGAGCCTGAATTAAATGAGGCATAAGTAGCGCCAAGGCCTATCTCAAAATATTTATCTGACTTTCCTAACAGGTAATTTAATTGAACAGGTACCGTAACTACCGAAGCGCCGCCGCTTGCAATAAATCCAAGGCCAATCCTGCCGCCGAGACCATCTCTATGTTGCGAAAAACGGGTGTCGTAATTAGCAGAAAACAAAAGGCCCGGTCCGCCTAATTCTATGTAAACATTTTGAGCCCGCGTATTTAGCGTAGAATCAGCTTTTGAATGAACAACAGCCTGCGCCCTGGCAGAATGATAAAAAAAGAAGGGTATCAGGAAAAACAAAGGTTTTAAAAGGTGGTTTTTCATTCGCAATAGTTTTAAATAAAGATATTTGATTAAATGGTTATTACAACAATACCATATGTTTATTTGCTTATTTGAAGGTATAGCCTAAACTTATTCCCACGTAAGGCTCGAAATTCGAACTGTTAAAAAGGGGATTAAAGCTTGCTCTGAAACTAAACCCTCCATCAACAGGCTGGTAACGGTACCCGAATGTCATTGTACCCAAAACTGTTGAATTGCCGCCCCTGGTTCGGTTAAAATAAATGATATCTGAATAAACATTGCCGGGCGCCCTAAAATACACCCAGGTGGCACCGAGGCCGGCTTCGAAATATTTACTTTTTTTTCCTAATAAATAATTTAGCTGTACAGGTACTGAGGTAAAAGAAGACCCGTAGTTATCAAGATACCCCACTCCTATCCTGCCCCCTATCCCATCCCTGCGTTTTGAAAAGCGGGTATCATAGTTGGCAGAAAAATAAAGGCCGGGTCCGGCAAACTCCACATAAACATTTTGGGCCCTGGTTTTCAGGCTTGAATCTGCTGCTAAAGGTTTTACAGACTGCGCCTTCAGGGAGTTAGAAAACAGGAAATAAATTATAAGGCAGAAGATAAACTTAAAAGGCCAATAACGGTTCATAAAGTTTGGTTTGCAATAAAGATATTTGTTTAAATCAGTATTGCAAACTAAACTTCAAATTGGCATTGTTAAAAAGTGTAGCCTACACTAAAACCGCCGGCGGCAATAAGGCCCTCATCATATAGTATCGGCACAAAACCGATCCTGAAATTGATGCCGCCGTTATCCTGCTGGTACCGGTAACCTATTGTGGCTGTACCTATAAAACCGGTTATGTTATCAAATTGAAAAACCGTACCTGTAGTGCTTCCATGCGACCTTACAAACGTAGTGCCGGCGCCAAGTTCCAAAAAACTGCTGGCTCCTGGTTTTTTAAAGCCATACAGATAATTTACCTGGAAAGGAATGGTTGCTACCCAGTTTGAACCTGTATTATAATAGCCCGCGCCAATTCTGTAACCCCATTTATCGCGGCCTTCACCAAAACGGGTGTCATAATTTGCTGTAAGTGCTAGTCCTGGTCCGCCAACTTCAAGAAAAACGGTGCGGGGTTTGGCTGAGTTTGGAACTGTAGTGTCTCTTTTTACAGTATCCTCTTCAAGGTTTTGAGCCTGCAAACAAAAATGTGATGTAACAAGTAGGAATAAAAAAACAGCTTTTAATAAAAAGGCCTTCTTCATTTTTTTTTGATTGTTTTAGATTGAATTTTTTAACTATTATCATAATTAATTTATAATTATGATAGTGCGTATTACGATATTCCGCTATAAAAGGTTTCAGGAATGGTGGTAGGGGGCATTATCTGAAGCTGAACAAAGGTAGTTATCAGCCGCTTACAAATAAAAATAGCGCTATTTGTTATGGGGGGCCCTCACAAATAGCGCTAATGCAAACTGTTATTAATTTAAAACGGTGGTCTTTTCTTCTTTTATGGTCAAATCGATAGAATTTTTAACCTTTTCATCTAAAAGTGCAAGGTCAATTACTTCGCGCATATCAGTTACATAATGAAACTGAAGATCTTTGATATAATCACCCTTGATTTCGAGGATGTCCTTTTTATTTGATGCACATAAAATAATCTCTTTGATGTTCGCCCGTTTGGCGGCAAGTATTTTTTCTTTGATGCCGCCAACAGGTAATACACGGCCGCGCAGCGTAATTTCTCCTGTCATGGCCAGGTGAGGTTTTATTTTTCGCTGTGTAAATGCCGATACCAAAGCCGTTAACATTGTTACACCGGCTGATGGGCCATCCTTAGGGGTTGCGCCAGCCGGAACGTGAACGTGGATATCCCATTGGTCAAACAACCTTACATCGATATTAAATTCAGCAGCATGGGCCCTTAAATAAGCAAGCGCAATACTTACCGATTCTTTCATTACATCGCCAAGGCTGCCGGTAAGGGCAAGTTTTCCTTTTCCGGGGCTTAAACTCACTTCAATAAACAGGATGTCTCCGCCAACTGATGTCCACGCCAGGCCGGTAACTACTCCGGCTACATCGTTGCCTTCGTACAGGTCCTTATCAAATATCGGGGCTCCTAATATCCTTTCAACATCGCTTTTGCTAACAACCGCGTTATAGGGCTCTTCCATAGCGATGCTCTTGGCTACACCCCGAATGAGCGAGCCTATCTTTTTCTCCAATGACCGAACGCCCGACTCGCGGGTATAATCAACCACCAGCTTTTCAACTATTTCGGGTTTTAAGGTAATATCTTTATTCTTCAGGCCATGAGCCTCGCGCTGTTTTGGTATCAGGTGTTGTTTTGCTATTTCAATCTTCTCTTCAATGGTATAACCATTTACCTCGATGATCTCCATACGGTCAAGCAAGGCAGGCTGGATGCTGCTCAATGAATTTGCTGTCGCGATGAACATTACGTTCGACAGATCGAAATCCATCTCCACATAATGGTCATAAAAGGTACTGTTTTGTTCAGGGTCCAGTACTTCCAATAAAGCAGAAGACGGATCACCCCTGAAATCATTACCCACTTTATCAATTTCATCCAAAATAAAAACCGGGTTAGCGGCACCTGCCTTTTTAACAGATTGTATAATACGCCCTGGCATGGCGCCTATATAAGTTTTACGGTGGCCCCTGATCTCTGCTTCATCCCGGATGCCGCCCAGCGCCATCCTCACATATTTACGCCCAAGCGCCCTTGCTATTGATTTGCCCAAAGAGGTTTTGCCCACCCCCGGAGGGCCCACCAGGCAAAGGATAGGCGCCTTCATATTGTGTTTTAGCTTAAGCACTGCCAGGTATTCAATGATACGCTGTTTAACTTTATCCAGCCCGAAATGGTCTTTATCTAATATCTTTTGGGCACGTTTCAGGTCGAAATTATCTTTGGTAAATTCATTCCAGGGCAAATCAAGCAGCAACTCAAGGTAATTTATTTGTACCGAATAATCGGCTGCTGCAGGGTTGGTACGCGCCAGTTTTTCTATTTCCTTGTTAAAATGGTCATTAACTTCCTTTCCCCATTTCTTTTTGGCGCCGCGCAATTTCAAGCTTTCAATCTCCAGGTCGGGCGAATTGCCGCCCAATTCTTCCTGGATCGTTTTCAGTTGCTGGTTCAAAAAATAATCACGCTGCTGTTTATCCAGGTCAACCCTTACTTTACTTTGGATCTGGTTTTTCAACTCCAGCATTTGCAGGTCTAGCGTAAGGTGTTCCAGCACCAGGTTGGCACGGGTACGCAAGTTTGGCTCTTCCAGCAAACGCTGTTTGGCGTTCATGTCGGCATTCATGTTTGACGAAATAAAATTGATCAAAAATGAAGTACTTTCAATGTTGCGGATAGCAATACCAGCCTCACTCGGAATATTTGGCGAAAGCTGTATAATACTCATGGCCATATCCTTTATGGAGGATACCATGGCTTTAAACTCTTTATCGTCTTTGTGTTTTACCTCTTTAAAGGGCTCGATAGAAGCTTTTATGTAAGGCACACTTTGAACTTCTTCTTTCAGAACGAATCGCTTTTTGCCCTGCAATATTACCGTTGTATTACCGTCAGGCATTTGCAGCATTTTGATGATCAGGGCAATTGTACCTACCTTATTTAACTGGGAAAATGTTGGATCTTCGACACCTACATCCTGTTGCGACACTACGCCGATCATCCGGTTGCCCTTATTGGCATCGCGGATAAGTTTGATAGATTTATCGCGGCCGACTGTAATAGGGATTACCACTCCGGGAAATAATACCGTATTACGCAAAGGCAAAATGGACAAAACTTCGGGTAAGAGTTCGTTGTTCATTTCTTCCTCGTCTTCTGACGACATTAAAGGAAAAAATTCAGACTCTTCGTTTATTACCGGTAAAGCACTTCTAAAATCAAATGGATCGAAACTCATCAAACACCTCTCGTTGTAAAAATAAAAAACGACATATTGTCAGCATGTAAAGTGCTGCAGGCAATAAAACCGTTCAAATAGCATCATACTATCATTCTGGCGTTATCGGTCAAGACATGTGCCAATATAAGTTATAATTGAACAACATTTGGTTTAAAGCCATAAAATATTGATTACATGAAGGTTATAATAATTCTATATTATACATAATGAAAAAAAAATATTGATAAAGATGAAAAAAAGTCATATAATCGCCTTCTTTTATTTTTACGAGAACAAAAGATTTGATAAAAAAACGGGTTAACCGGCATAATAATTTCTAAAAATATCAGTTATTGCTATACTGTTTTGATATACATTAAAGCCCCGATGAGATTTTCGGTAATCATTTCGTTTCTGCTTGTTGCCTCATTCGAAAACACGTCGGCTCAAAATTCCTATGTAAAATTGGGCCAGCAGGCTTTAATGGAGGGTGATTTTAAGGCGGCAGTTACACAGCTGGAAAGAGCTTGCCTGGTGGATTCAACCAATGCCAACGCCCTTTGGATGCTGGGTTATTCCTATTACCACAGCGAAAATTACCGTAAATCAATTGCTGCTTACACCAAAGAACTGCAGATAAACCCTGTTGACGCCAGCGCCTATTATTACCGAGCAAGGGCTAAAAGTTATATGGGGAAAGATGTTCAGCTTTCAGCAGCCGAAAAAGAACAGTACTTATTGGGCGCTATATTCGATCTGACAAAAGCTATTGCTATCGATCCAAACGATGCTAACAATAAGTTTTTCCAGACGAGGGGAATCGCCTATCGCGAATATGGCGTATTCAAACTAACCGCACCCGGGCGGTATTATGATAAAATGAGGGGGATTAATTCTTTAAAGGCATCTGTTGCCGACCTGGAAAAGGTTTTGGCTGAAAATCAGGGCCGTACAGACATAGCCGCACTTATCGACCTTTCAAAGCAAAAGCTTGGCGAGGCACTTGCTGCCCGCAAATAAAAAAACTACTTTAATATTCCCTGGATAAAATAGGTATTAGTGCCCAACAGTTTTACGTGTTGTACAGTTTCTATACGATAAACGGAATCGGGAAAATAGGTGAGTTTTTGGGTAGTTTTATAAAGCGGGTTTTCCACCTTATTATAAATAAGGACGTACCTGATCCCCCCGCCTGTCCGTTTGATGATCAGCTCGCGCACCTTAAGGTCTTTTTCCTTTGCTTTATAAACTAACAGGCCATCTTCATCAATAACCTGGTAACTGTTTTTAAAGGCAGGTTTATTAATGTCAGCATCTATAAAAAGGCCAAGTTCGCTGCTCCAATCAGCAATATGTACTGTTTTTGTTTCTGTAACACCGTTATGCGTTACCGTTTTGTCAACAGGCCTGTTTAGCTTATTAAGCATCGCAGCGTCTTTTTTTAAATATCCTGTTAAATCAAAACCGCCATTATTTTTTATCCCGGGCCTGCATGCCGGCACCAAAGCCGATAACGCAATTCCCCCGATAAAAACAATGGCGGTTTTTAACTTCGTTTTATACCAAAACATTACCCGTCATTTTTTCAGGAATCGGAACGCCGATTATTTTAAGCATAGTGGGTGCAATATCACCCAGTTTGCCGTCTTTTACATGCGTAACATCCTTATCAATAACTATGCAGGGCACCAAATTTGTTGAATGTGCCGTATTTGGCGTACCATCATCGTTGATCATATAGTCGGCATTGCCATGGTCGGCAATAATAATGAAAGAGTAGCCGTTTGCGATACCGGTTTCTATCACCTCGCGGGCACAAGCGTCAACAGTTTCTGCGGCTTTTACAACAGCACTAAAAACCCCGGTATGCCCTACCATATCAGTATTGGCAAAATTAAGAATGATCACGTCAGGCCAGCCGCTTTTCAATTCGGGTAAAATAGCATCGCGGATACCCTCGGCGCTCATTTCTGGTTGCAAGTCATATGTGGCCACCTTAGGCGATGGCACCAGTAACCTTTTTTCATTTTTAAATTCCTTTTCCCTTCCGCCCGAAAAGAAAAATGTCACATGCGGGTATTTTTCAGTTTCTGCAATCCTGATCTGGTTTTTACCGGCTTCCTGCAAAATTTCGCCTAACGTTTGTGTCAGGTCATCCTTATCAAAAAGCACTTTAACACCCTTGAATGATTCGTCATAAGGCGTCATGGTCAGATAATTGAGTTTAAGGGCATGCATATTAAACTCAGGAATATCCCTTTGGGTTAACGCGATGGTTATTTCGCGCCCGCGGTCGGTCCTGAAATTAAAACAGAGCACTACATCACCTTCTTCTATCGTCGCCAACGGCTTACCGTTTTCATCAACGCCTACAATGGGTTTTATAAATTCATCGGTAACATCCTGCAGATACGAGGACTTAATGGATTGAACAATATTTGTTGATGCTTCCCCTACGCCGTTTACCATCAGGTCATAGGCCAGTTTAACCCGTTCCCAGCGGTTATCCCTGTCCATAGCGTAATACCTGCCGATAGCCGAAGCCAATTTAACAGGGGTATTTGCCATATGATCCTCAAGTTCTGTTATAAAGCCCGCGCCTGATTTCGGGTCGGTATCGCGCCCGTCCAAAAAAGCGTGCACAAAAACCCTGTCAAGGCCAAAGCTCGTTGCAGCATCACAAAGGCCCATGATGTGCCGGATGTGCGAATGAACGCCACCATCGCTTACCAAGCCGATAAAGTGAACTTTTTTGTTGTTTTGTTTGGCATATTCAAACGCCTCCTTTAATACCGGGTTGTCGGGTAATTCGTTATCATCCACGGCCTTGTGTATGCGGCCAAGCTCCTGGTAAACCACCCGGCCTGCGCCTAAATTCATGTGACCAACTTCTGAGTTGCCCATCTGCCCGGCAGGCAAACCTACCGCAGTGCCTGAAGCTTCGAGTTTTGAGTTTGGATATTTTTTAAGTAAAGAGTCAATAAACGGAGTATTTGCTGCAAATATGGCGTTCGAATAATCATTACGGCCATATCCCCAGCCATCAAGAATTATTAATGCAATTTTTTTCTTATTTTCCACAATGCAAATATAAACGCAACGTTTAAATATGGAGCATTTAATAATTTATTTAATTGGTAAATCACGCTTTATCCGGAGTTAGAAAAGTAAATTAAGAAACGATGATTTGAGTTAAACCCCAGGCTCAGGAGTCAATCAACTCCGCGTAATATTTTGCAACAATCATTTATTTTTTGCGTCTGATAATTACGATGAAAAAGTACTACATGCCTTTGCTTATTTTTTACTGATAGCGCCGGCACTAACCTCCGCCGACCCAATCGACAAAATTGCAAATCTTTTGCGGCAGGGAAATATTCCGGAACTATCAAAATTATTTGCGGATAATGTTGAACTATCGGTACCGGGTGATGAAAGTATTTATTCCAGGCTGCAAACCGAACAGATCTTAAATAAATTTTTCAATCAAAATAAGCCCAAAACCATCAAACTGCTTCATAAGGTAAATTCAAATCCCAATTACGGTTTCTGCGTACTGTTACTAACCACCACTAACGGCGTTTACAGGATAGCGGTAACCCTTAAAGCAAACGCGGGCACTCTTGCAATTATTGAATTCCGGATTGAAACAGAGAAGGTGAAGTAGGCGGGGAAGTCCATAGTCGATGATCCATAGCCCATGGCAAATTTTCGTCGTTTCTTTGTATAGTGAATTAAAAACTATGGGCCATGGTCTATGGACTATGGTCAAATCCCAAATCAATTTTAAACAAAATCCACCAAATCTTCTTACTTTTGGTGCTTTAAATACTAAGCAGGTTTGGATAAAGAAATTATTGATCAGTTTATATTAAATTCCCTTAGCGAGGACGTCGGCGACGGCGACCACACCTCCCTGGCAACCATTCCGGCGGGCACAAAAGGCAAAGCAAAATTATTGGTTAAAGATGAAGGTATCCTTGCCGGCGTTGAACTCGCGCTCGAGATATTCCACATGGTGGATGCAGACCTTAAAACTTCTGTTTTTTTAAATGATGGCGTAAAAATAAAACCGGGCGATATTGTGCTGGAAGTTGAAGGCGATGCACAAAGCATATTAAAAGCCGAACGCCTGGTACTTAATTGCATGCAGCGCATGAGCGGCATAGCCACCAAAACACGACAAATAGTTGATATTTTAAGGGATACAAACACCAAAGTATTGGATACCCGTAAAACTACGCCGGGTTTAAGGTATCTTGAAAAGTGGGCGGTACGCATAGGCGGCGGTGTTAACCATCGTTTTGGCTTGTATGATATGATCTTGATAAAGGACAATCATGTTGATTACGCAGGCGGCATTAAAAATGCTATCGAAAATACGCACCGATACCTGAAAGCCCATAACAAAGACCTCGCAATAGAAATTGAGGTTAGAAACCTGGCCGAGTTGGAACAGGTTTTGCAAACAGGCGGTATAAACCGTATATTACTGGATAACTTCAATTTTGATAACTTAAAAAAAGCCGTGGAACTCATTTCGGGCCGGTATATAACTGAAGCCTCAGGCGGGATTACCATTGACAACATCCGCGAATATGCGGCATGCGGGGTTGATTATATTTCAGTCGGCGCCCTTACGCATTCGGTTAAAAGTTTAGATCTGAGTTTGAAAGCTGTTGATTAGAGATTGCGGAGTCCGAAAGTCAGTAAAGTCCGTAAGTCATTAAGATGGTTGAGTTTTAGCTTTCTGATTTCTCAATTTATTAAACTTTTCAGTCACGCTTTAATATTAAATTTTGCTTTTTCTTTCGGACTTTCGGACTTTTCGGACTTTCGGACTAAAAACTACCTAATTAAACATTCAATTTTAGTAATATTGCGGTAACATGATAACCCCCTATTCGATATCAGCACTTATCCTGGCGTATTTATGCGGATCGATACCAACTGCTGTTTGGATAGGAATGGCATTTTACGGAGTAGACGTAAGGGAGTATGGCAGCGGTAATGCCGGTGCTACCAATACATTCAGGGTACTGGGTAAAAAAGCAGGTATCCCGGTAATGCTTATTGATATTTTAAAAGGCTGGACGGCAACCAACCTGGCCTACTTTATCGGCACCTCGGTAACAGGGGGGCCGCATTCAAATTATATCAGCTACCAGCTTGCTTTGGGTATTGCCGCGGTTATGGGCCACCTGTTCCCGGTATTCGCAGGTTTTCGGGGCGGCAAAGGTATTGCCACGCTGTTTGGGATGGTTTTGGCAGTAAATACATCTGCCGCACTATTGTGTATCATTGTATTTGTTATCGTTTTAATGATAACCCGGTACGTTTCACTCAGTTCAATAATGGGCGGTTTTACCTACTTAACCGGGGTTACTTTTTTCTACAATAAATATACAAACGACCTGATCGTCATTTTCGGAATGTGTATTTGTTTACTGATCCTGGTAACACACCAAAAAAATATCGAACGCCTGCTTAAAGGAAAAGAATCGAAAGTAAACCTCTTCAAGCGAAAAAAAGTTACCAACCAGGCATAATTTGCCTTTTTTATACACTGATCTTTTATGGCAAAACGCAAGTTTTTACAAGCCGAATGGAACAACCTGCTCATGCTGAATTATGAGGTTGACCCTGAAATACTTAAGCCTTACTTACCTTTTGCAACAGTGCTTGATCTGTATGAAGGAAAAGCACTGGTAAGCATGGTAGGGTTTCTATTCCAGGAGACCAGCGTATTAGGCGTAAAATGGCCGTTTCACGTAAACTTTGAAGAGGTGAACCTGCGTTTTTATGTAAAACATTTTGACGGCACCACGTGGAAGCGCGGCGCGGTATTCGTGAGCGAAATAGTGCCCAAAAGCCTGATCGTACTGGTGGCCAACAATTTATACAAAGAACACTATAGTGCAATGCCTATGCGGCACTCCATAGCACCTGCCGGCGACTACACAACCTATTTATACGAGTGGAAATTAAATGGCGCCTGGAATAAACTCGGCGGAACGGTAAGCAACCGTTTTGAAGATATAGAACCTAACAGCGGCGAAGAATTTATTTTTGAGCATTACTGGGGCTATAACAGCCTGGGCGCTAAAAAAACAATGGAATACCAGGTGGAGCATGTATCATGGCAGGTTGCACAGGTTAAAGACCCGGTTTTTGAAGCCGATATAGCGAAATTGTATGGCGAAAAATTCACGCCGTTTTTAAAAAAGCCTCCGTTTTCGGCATTTTTTGCTAAGGGATCGGAAATTAATGTCAGGATCGGGAAGAAGATAACGACTGCCCTAACACCTGCAATATCGCCTGCGTTTTAAGCAAACATTCCTCGTATTCTTTTTCTGCATCAGCATGAAAAGTAATCGCACTACCCGCATGGAACGAGAGGTATTTGTTTTTTTGATTGTATAAAATCGTACGAATCACCACATTAAAATCAAAGTCGCCATCTGGCGCAAAATAACCTATGGCACCTGAGTAAACGCCTCGTTTGCTGTGTTCAAACTGCTCCATTAATTGCATCGCGCTGATCTTTGGCGCCCCCGTCATACTGCCCATCGGGAAAGCGTTTTTGATGGCAGATACATCAGCAACGCCCGGCTGCAGTTCACAAACTACTGTCGAGATCATCTGGTGTACCTGGTTAAAGCTGTAAATACCAAAAAGCTCTTCCGTTTTTACCGTTCCGGGTTTTGCAGATTTTGTCAGATCGTTGCGCACCAGGTCAACAATCATCACATTTTCCTGTTGTTCTTTGGTTTGATTGCGCAGTTCCTGTTTAATTGCGTCGTCTTCGGTTTCATTTTTGCCACGTTTTGCAGTGCCTTTTATGGGTTGAGAGATTAGCTTACCGCCCCTTTTTGCCAGGAAACGTTCTGGTGAAGCACACAGGATATAATTAGTCTTCCATTTAAAAAATGCCGAAAAAGGATTTGGAGAAATCTCGTTTAGCTTCAAATAAACAGCTAATGGATCAACATCGGCATTTTCGGCATAAAACTCCTGGCAAAAATTGGTTACATAAATATCTCCGCGGAGGATGTGTTGCTGAATGTTAATAACCGCGGCCAAATATTCTTTTTTGCCAAACGCCGCCTTTATTTCAACATTTGGAAGACTAAATTCCGGGGTTGCCGGCACTTGTGCAATACGTTCAAACATATCCGGGCCATCAGCACCTGTAATTTCAACCTCGTTACCTTTAATGCAGACTATATAACGGGGAACAAAAAAATACAGATCAGGAAAATTCAGGTTTTCTGTATTTGCGGAAGTTAATTTTTCGGTCTCATTTTTAAGATCATAACCCAGGAAGCCGGGCATCCAGCCGGGATGTTTATTTCGGAATTCTGCTAACTCATCAAATGCTGTTCCAGCATCAGCAGTTAGTTCATCCTTAACACCGGCCGCAATAAGTACATCAAACCTTGAATAGGGGTCGGTAAAATTATTGGAATCAAGACAGCAGAATACATCGAATGAAGAGGCCCACTGTAGCGCCTTCCGCTTAAAAGCATGAGGATCGGCTATTTGTTTAACCACCTTATAAAATTAAAAAGACGTCCCGGAAAACCGAAACGCCCTCATGATATAATCAAAATAAATTAATGTAATATCAACGTCTGCACCCTATCCGGTCCCACAGACAGATATTTTACCGGAACACCCAATTCGGCTTCCAGGTATTCAATATAGGCCTTTAATTTGGCAGGTATCTGCGATACTTCTGTAATGCCGGTTAAGTCTTCATGCCAACCGTCTATCTCTTTTAAAACAGGCACAGCGTCAGCAGAACAAATATCATAAGGCATATAATCTATCTTTTCGCCCAGGTAATTGTAATGGGTGCAAGCATATATTTTATCGAAACCGCTTAATATATCAGCCTTGGTCATTACCAGTTGGGTAACACCGTTCAGCATAATGGCAAATTTTAGTGCCGGCAGGTCTATCCAGCCGGTGCGGCGCGGCCTGCCGGTAGTAGCCCCAAACTCATGGCCGGTTTGGCGCAATTCTTCACCAGTTTCGTTATCCAGTTCCGTTGGAAAAGGGCCGCTGCCTACACGTGTACAATAGGCTTTAAAAATACCTATCACCTCTCCTATTTTGTTTGGCGCCACACCCAGGCCTGTGCAAGCGCCGGCAGTAGTTGTATTTGACGATGTTACAAAAGGGTATGATCCGAAATCAATATCCAGCATAGTCCCCTGTGCCCCTTCGGCCAATACTTTTTTGCCCTTTCGCAGGTATTTGTTTACCACATGCTCCGAATCAACCAATTCAAATTGGTTAATCAGCTCTATTGCTTCAAAGAAAGCCTTTTCGCGTTCAGAGAAATCATCCACTTCGCCATATAATGCCTTTAACATGGATACGTGCTTATCCGTAAGCTTTTGGTAACGTTCTTTAAAATCGGGCAAAGTAATATCGCCGATACGCAAACCATTGCGCCCGGTTTTATCCATATAAGTGGGGCCAATGCCCTTTAAGGTTGAACCGATTTTGCCTTCGCCCATTTTTTTCTCAGACGCTGCGTCAAGCAATTGGTGGGTTGGCAATATTAAATGCGCCCGTTTTGCTATCATCAGGTTCTTTTTAGCAAGCAGGTCATGCCCGGCTGCTTTCAATTTATCAATTTCTTTTTTCAGCGTAATCGGGTCGATCACTACACCATTACCAATCAGGTTCATGGTGTTTTCAAAAAATATGCCTGAAGGGATCGTATTTAATACAAACTTTTTACCATCAAACTCAAGCGTATGCCCCGCGTTCGGACCACCCTGGAAACGTGCGATCAGGTCGTAACCTGCACTCAGTACGTCAACAATTTTTCCTTTACCTTCATCGCCCCACTGGAGGCCTAATAATACGTCAACAGCCATTAATTTTTTTATTTTCTATTTTATTAGGATTGTTTTTGATCTGGATACCGAGTTTTTATGACCCGCCAAATATCATAAATTTATTATCTTATTGGAGAATTTATCTAAGCAAAATGTTCGTATACCAAGTCATCCGGACAGTCTTTAAATTCAGGGTAAGCTCTAAGCGAACCTTCTTTATAATATTTAAAATCCTCGCGTTTTAGATTGAAAATAAAACAACAGAAATTAACTTCTTTGGGACCGAAGCATTTGGTATTAATTATTTCTTTACGGATCCTTTCATCACCGTAAAATCGTCTTAACTCCATGAAATCATCATTGCTGCCCTTGTACATAACTCTTTCGAATACACGAAGCATTCCATTATCATAATCGACCTCATCCATATCAAGGTCTTTGAACGCCTGTTTGCTTAAAATCGGTTTATCCATGTTTTTAAACTTTTCTATCGCAAAAGCCAGCGCGCAATTTTTCGCAATTGCCGTACAGGTTTAAAGAGTGGTGTTTTATTTCGAATTTCAATAAGCCGCCCATCATGCTCTGGATCTGTTCTATCCGCGGATCGCAAAACTCAACTACCTTACCGCAATCAATACAAATAATATGGTCGTGTTGTTTGTAGCCGTATGATTTTTCGAACTGGGCCATGTTTTTACCAAACTGGTGCTTGGTAACCAGGTCACACGAAACGAGTAACTCCAATGTATTATAAACGGTGGCCCTGCTAACGCGATATTTTTTATTTTTCATGTGGATGTATAATGATTCCACATCGAAATGATCGGACCGTGAATAGATCTCTTCGAGTATTGCAAAACGCTCAGGGGTTTTCCTGAGGTTTTTATTTTCGAGGTAGGCCTCAAAAATCTTTTTAACCATAGCGATGGTTTCCTGTTGGGACATGATCTTATTATAAAGGGCAAAGTTATGAATTTAGTTGATTGATTAGAGATTAGTTAATCAGTTAATTAGAGATTTGAAAGAGAGAAAAGGTGCAACGAATAGAAGCCTACCCGTTAAACATGAACTACCGCCCCCATAACTTCTAATCACTAATCTCTAATTAACTAATCTCTAAACTCACGACACCTTCTCAATCATCGAATCAAAGCGGTTTACACCGGTTACGCCTTTTACCGTTTTTAATTTTTTGATCAGGTTGTCCAGGTGTTCGGTATCGTTTACATACACCATAATCGAACCTTCGAAAATTCCATTGTCGCTATCCACCGTAATGGAACGCATATTTACCTTAAAATCATTCGAAATTACAGTAGTGATTTTATTGATCAAACCAACATCATCAATGCCGGTAATACGCAAACCGGTTAAAAACGCCAGCTCCTGCTGGTTGGTCCATCGTGCTTTTACAATGCGGTAGCCATAGTTTGCCATCAGCTTAGCGGCATTCGGGCAATTTGTGCGGTGTATTTTTATACCATCGCTTACGGTTACGAAGCCAAAAACGTCATCGCCCGGAATCGGGTTGCAGCAATTGGCCAGTTTGTAGTCAATTTTCTGCATATCCTCGCCAATCAACAGCATATCGCTGTCTTTAGCTTTTAAATTGCGCATCAGGCTTTGTACCTGTTCCTGTTCAATTTTGTCCTGCGGTTTATTTTCTATTACTTTTTCTGAGGCCTGGTATTCCTTCAGGTCCTTCATATCAATTACCCCGGTAGCAACATTATAAAAAAGGTCCTGGGTAGATTGCAGCTTAAAATAATAGCTCAGTTTATGAATATTCTCGGAATTGTAGGTGATCTTAAGCGATTTCATCTTCCGCTCCAGTATCTCCTTGCCGTCTTCGGCAATCTTGCGTTTCTCTTCCTTGAGCGCCGATTTGATCTTGGCCTTTGCTTTGGCAGTAACGACAATATTCAGCCAATCTTCTTTGG
This sequence comes from Mucilaginibacter gotjawali, assembly GCF_002355435.1. Classification (NCBI taxonomy): domain Bacteria; kingdom Pseudomonadati; phylum Bacteroidota; class Sphingobacteriia; order Sphingobacteriales; family Sphingobacteriaceae; genus Mucilaginibacter; species Mucilaginibacter gotjawali. The sequence continues at coordinate 1,395,370 of NZ_AP017313.1, read as the reverse complement.
GCGTTTGTTTGCTTGAGGTAATGATCTCTACCTGGTCGCCGTTTTGGAGTTTATGGTTTAACGGAACAAGTTTATGGTTCACTTTTGCCCCGATACAGCTTGCGCCCACATCGGTATGGATCTCAAAAGCAAAATCCAGCGCCGTAGCATTCAGGGGCAACTGGATGAGCGCACCCTTAGGCGTAAAGATGAATATCTCGTCTGAGAAAAGGTTCATCTTGAAATCATCCAGGAAATCCAGGGCGTTGGAATCAGGGTTTTTGAGCATTTCCCTCACTTTCTGCACCCATTGGTCAAGGCCGCTGTCAGTTGATGACTCTTTATATTTCCAATGCGCGGCAAAACCTTTTTCGGCAATCTCGTTCATCCTTTTGGTACGGATCTGCACCTCTACCCATTGCCCGCGCGGGCCCATAACGGTGGTGTGCAACGATTCGTACCCATTTGCTTTGGGCGACGAGATCCAGTCGCGTAACCTGTCGGGGTTCGGCCTGTACAAATCAGTAACGATGGAATAAGCTTTCCAGCAATCTGCCTTTTCATGTTCGGGCGTGCTATCCAATATAATCCTGATGGCAAACAAATCATAAACCTCTTCAAAAGGGATCGACTTCTTTTTCATCTTATTCCAGATGGAATGGATAGATTTCGGCCTGCCGAAAATATCGGCCTCCAGGCCCTGGCCGGATAGCACTTTTTTTACCGGGTCGATAAAATCCCTTATAAATTTCTCACGCTCTGCTTTCTTTTCATTAAGTTTATTTTTGATGAACTGGTAGGTCTCCCGTTCCATGTATTTCATAGAAAGGTCTTCCAACTCCGATTTAATGGCATATAAGCCCAGGCGGTGGGCCAGGGGTGCATATAAATAAACCGTTTCTGACGATAGTTTAAGCTGCTTATCCCTCGGCATAAACTCCATCGTGCGCATGTTGTGCAGGCGATCGGCCAGCTTTATCAATATTACCCTTACGTCGTCAGCAAGGGTGAGCAGCATTTTTCGGAAATTTTCGGCCTGTAATGAACTGTTGGTATCAAACACCCCGGAGATCTTGGTCAGCCCGTCAATGATCATGGCCACCTTTTTACCAAACTCCCTTTCAATATCATCAAGGGTCATATTGGTATCTTCCACCACATCATGCAGCAGCGCACAAACAATTGATGTTGTGCCAAGGCCTATTTCTTCGGCGGCAATTTGTGCAACGGCAATAGGATGATAGATATAGGGCTCGCCTGATTTACGACGCATATCTTTGTGGCTTTCAAGAGCCATATCAAATGCCTTGCGGATCATGCGTTTATCACCTTTTTGCAAAGTAGATTTACAAGCACGCAGCAAAGCCCCATATCTTTTTAATATTTCATTCTTCTCGGCTTCCAAATCAATCACCAATTCTTTCATTTCCGGGTGGTTCTAATAAATATCATTAACTTGCAATAAAAATTATAATTGCAGGTTATTATCAAATACCAAAATAATTGCTTTAATTTTGTATTACGTAAAATTATGAAATTTATTGGTCTTTTGCTTTTGTTTTGTTGCGCGCTGGGAACTTTAAGAGCCCAGCCTGCTAAGCCTGGAGATAAACCTGCACCTTTAATTTTAGGCAAAAATGATACCATCAAAACGTACCTGACAGTTGATAGCGGAAAGCTATTGCCATGGATTGTACTGGAAGATGTGAAAATTGTGGATACCCGAATCTTTAGAAGTCAGGCCGACCTGGATAATTTCCGCCGATTAAGGTATAATGTAATGAAAGTGCTTCCGTATGCCCGTTTTGCGGGGCAGCGATACCGCAAACTGCAGCGCGACCTGGCCGTTACCGCTAACAAAGGCGATCAAAAGAAATTAATTGACGGCTGCGAAAAAGAAATCAAAGATTTGTTTAACAAACAAATTAAAGACCTGACAATTAGTCAGGGTGAAATATTAATAAAACTTATTGACCGCGAAACGGGTAACACCAGTTATGCTATGGTAAAGGATATGAAAGGCGGCTTTAAGGCCTTTGTTTACCAATCGGTAGCAAGGCTGTTTGGGCACGACCTGAAAGAAACCTACAACCCGGACGAACAAAGGGACATTGAGGCTATTTTGCTGCAGGCAGGATATAGCTCTTCTAACGATTAATTAATGATTGATAACAGCATTTACCAGTTTAACGTTCAAAAGTTAAATGGTGAGGAAGTCAGCCTGGCTGAATATAAAAACAAAGTTCTTTTAATCGTAAATACCGCTTCTCAATGTGGTTTTACGCCCCAGCTAAAAGAACTTGCAGATCTGAAAGACAAGTTTGGAGGCCAGGATTTTGAAATACTTGCATTTCCAAGTAATGATTTTGGCGGCCAGGAACCGCTTGACGGAAAGGAATTGGCTACTTTTTGCGAGATACAGCGTGTTAACTATCCTGTTTTTGAAAAGATAAGAGTTCGCGGGCCTTACGCACACCCTCTCTATAAATTTTTTTCGGATAAGAAAGCCAACGGGAAGCTCAACTCAGTACCGAGATGGAACTTCCACAAATTTTTAATCAGCAAAACGGGTGTAATTTCCGATTTTTATTTCCCGTTTACAAAGCCTACTTCTTCCAAAATAAGGAAACGGATCAGCCGTTTGTTAGCCGACGACAAATAACAACATTTTATGACAAAACTGGATATACTGGTACTACCTGTACACCCTGACGATGCTGAATTAGGCTGTGCAGGTACTATTTTAAAACATATAGCTGAAGGCAAAACAGTTGGCATTGCTGATTTGACCAGGGGCGAATTAGGTACCCGGGGTTCTGCTGAAATCAGAGATCAGGAATCGGCCGCATCTGCAATGATCCTCGGTTTAACCGTACGCGAAAACTTAGGGCTTCCGGATGGCTTTTTTGAGAATACACGGCAATACCAGTTAAAAGTTATCGAGGTGATCCGGAAGTATCAACCGGAGATCGTTATCACCAACGCCTATCATGACAGGCACCCCGATCATGGCAGGGCCAATGAACTTGTTGAACACTCGGCATTTTTGGCCGGGCTGCGTAAGGTTGAAACTAGTTTTAATGGCCAGGCCCAACAGGAATGGCGCCCGAAACATATTTTCCATTTTATACAGGATCGCTACATTCACCCTGATTTTGTAATAGACATAACCCCTTATTGGGACAAAAAAATTGAGAGCGTAATGGCTTTCGGGTCGCAATTTTTCAACCCTGCCTGGGAGGAAGAACCCGAAACTTATATCTCGTCGCCCGATTTTATCCAGATAGTGGAAGCCAGGGCCCGCGAGTATGGCAAAAGCATCGGCGTTAAATACGCTGAAGGTTTTACATCAAAGAAAATTTTAGGAGTTGACAGTTTGTTTCAGCTTAGGTAGGGATTGGAGGTCAAAGACTTGAGGCTGGGAAAGAGGGACATGAATCTCTGACCTCCGTCCTCAATATTCTTTAAAACCTTACGTATTCGAAACGGTTGTTTTCATTGCTTCTTTCTCTCCTCAGTTTATTTTCGTTTGCAAGCTTTAAAAGGATACCTGATAATTCAGATGTTTTGAATTCCGAATCGAAGTTATCCTTGCAATAATTTGCTATAGAGGATATTGATCTTGGCGTATCAAAAAAATCACCTGATAAAAGCTGATTTAAAATTTTTGTGGCGCCAGGTTTTTTTGGCCCCCTGGCAAAAGTGTAGCTTCCGTCTTCCCCGTTTCTTGGCTTGTACCCTTTTTTTATAAATACCTCGCCAGCCTCACCGTCCGTCTTCTCTAACTCAAGCATTGCATCCAATAGCCTGTCAACAACCTTTACCTGTACTGCTTCTGATTTGAAGGAGTTTACAACTTCCGATATTTCCATCAGTTGTTTTTTTAATTTCTCGATGTGCTTGCTCATGATAAATAATAACTTATAATTTTATATTTTTCCAACCCAAACCTAACGGGAATAATAGTTAAAAATATTGCTTTTTTTTCGTCTAAAAAAAAGCAAATACTAATAATTAAAGATTAATAACCCGTAATATATTTTTAAACGGCTAATTAGGGGAAAAAAATGCTTTATTGCTTAAAAAACAACGTTTTGTAGCAAAAGTTTTACAGTTATTATAATTTAGAAGAAATATTTTCGAGTATTGCGAGTCCTTCATCAATATGTTTGGCATCCATAATCAGCGCAGGCCTGAAACGGATGGTATGTTCGCCGCAGCCTAAAAACATTACATTTTGTTCAAACCCCAGCTTAATAAAAGTATCTCTGGTATTTTTATCAGGAAAATCAAATGCAGTGAGTAAGCCCTTTCCCCTTACATTACTGATCACAGGGTGCCTTTCAGCAATAGCGGACAATTGGCTCTGAAGATATTCGCCCGCCGTGGCAGCGTTATCACACAAATTATCCTCTTCAATAATTTCCATTATTTTAGCTGACCTTACCATATCAACCAAACTCCCGCCCCATGTTGAATTTATGCGTGAAGAAACATGAAACACATTATGTTCAACCTCATCCACCTTTTTGCCGGCCAGTATACCGCACACCTGCATTTTTTTACCAAAGGCCAGGATATCCGGACGGGCTTTTTCGCCAAAATGCTCGTGGCACCAGAATTTGCCGCTCAGGCCAACCCCGGTTTGCACTTCATCATATATCAGCATGGCTTCGTTTTCGTCAGCCAGTGTCTTCAGCGCTTCTAAAAATTCCTGTCTCACATGGTTATCGCCGCCCTCTGACTGTATGGGCTCGATGATGATCGCACAAATATCGTCCTTATTCTCGTCAAATGCTTTTTTAATCTGGGCGATGGATAATTCTTCCCTCCTGAGCAAGTCGTCGTGGTTGGCATCACTATACGGAAAATTAATTTGCGGCAGCGATACCCGCGGCCAGTCGAATTTGGCAAACCACTTGGTTTTTACCGGCTGAGTATTGGTTAAGCTCAAAGTATAGCCTGAGCGGCCATGAAAAGCGTTTTCAAAATGGATAACTTTAAATCCGATTTCCCTGGTATAGCCTTTTGCAAAGTTCTTTTGCACTTTCCAGTCCATAGCAACTTTAAGGGCATTCTCAATGGCCAGCGAGCCGCCTGCAATAAAGAAAGCATGCGGAAGGTATTCAGGGATACCTATCCTGTCAAATGTCTCTACAAATTCCGCGTATTGCGTTGTATAAATGTCGGAGTTGGAAGGATTGGTCAACGCGGCAAGCATCAGGTTCTTTTTAAACACCTCGTCATTGATCATTTTAGGGTGATTATAACCCAAAGGCACCGAGGCGAAGCATGTAAAAAGTCAAGCAGGGTACGATCATGTTTTGAATCGTAAATGTAAACGCCTTTGCTTTTTTCCATGTCAAAAGTAAGATCGAATCCATCGGCTAAAACATGCTTCCTTAATGAAGCCTGAACATCTGTGGGAGAAACTTGCAGGTTATACATAACGGTTTGATTTATTCAAATTTACTTAAAAACCGCTTAAAAACAAAATTTAGGCAGTTTTTGAACCGATTGGCAAAAAAGTAACTTTAAATTGTTTAAAGTTGGTTTTTGGACTAAAATAAATTTTGGTTTTGGATTTTTAGTTTTAAAATGAGAATAGGGAGCCCCTAAAATAATAGCGAATTCTTCGTAAAACGCTTAAATTTATAACAATTTAAAATATCCATGAAGATCATCACCTGGAACTGTAATATGGCATTCCGTAAAAAGGCTGCGATGATCCTTGCTCACCAGCCGGATATTTTAATTGTCCCGGAATGTGAATGCATTGAAAAACTTGTATTCGGCACGGATACCCAAAAGCCTTCGGATATCTTGTGGTTCGGTAATAACCCGCACAAGGGATTGGCTATCCTGGCCTATCATAATTTGAAACTTACTTTACTGGATGACCATAACCCGGCTTTTCAAATGATCGTGCCCATTTCGGTAACGGGCGGCGATGTTGATTTTAACCTGTTTGCCGTTTGGGCCAATAACCCTAACGATAAGGACGGGCAGTATATCGAACAGGTTTGGAAGGCTATTCATTACTACAATGAACTGCTCACTCCCAAAAGAACGGTGCTTGCCGGAGATTTTAACAGCAATACCATCTGGGACAGGAAACGCAGGCCGGGCAATCATACCAATGTTGTAAAATATTTGGAAGAAAAAGGCATTTACAGCGCTTATCATTTGCATCACAGTCAGATACAGGGGAAGGAACTACATCCTACCTTCCATCTTTACAAACATCAAAATAAGCCTTACCACATTGATTACTGTTTTGTTTCTGCAGATATTGCAAAAGAGCTGCAATCGGTTGAGGTTGGCGAACATGCCTATTGGACCAAATACAGCGATCATGTTCCGGTAATAGTAACATTTAACACTGGTTTATTTAGGTAAAGAAATATCGCTATAAAAAATCAAAACCCGCTTCCGGGATGGAAGCAGGCTTTGCACAATATAGGTTAGTTTGGTTGGTTGCTAATTATAATTTTTCACCATGCTGGCTGATGTCGAGCCCGATCAGTTCCTCTTCAGGCGATACGCGCAATGGCGAGATCATATCGGTAATCTTCAACAAAAGCAATGAGCCAAAAAATGAAAATATGGAAACGGCTACCAGCGCAATGCATTGTACAAAAAATAAATGGGTTTGTCCGAAGAAGAGCCCGTTGCCGGTGGTGTTGCCTGCATTAACATTCTGGTTGGCAAAAACACCGGTAAGCAGCATCCCTACCATACCGCCAACCCCGTGGCAGGGGAATACATCCAGGGTATCATCAATTGTGGTGCGTGTACGCCATTCAACCACCAGGTTACTTACCACAGCCGATATAATCCCTATCGCCAGCGAATGTGGTATAGATACATAGCCTGCAGCCGGTGTTATGGCCACAAGCCCCACTACCGCACCGATACAGGTGCCCATTGCCGAAGGTTTTTTACCCAATAGCATATCAAAAAATATCCAGGTTAAACCCGCTGCCGCCGATGCCGTTGTGCTTGTTGCCAGCGCGTTTACCGCAAGGTGGTTGGCGCCAAACGCCGAGCCTGCGTTAAACCCAAACCACCCAAACCACAACAAACCGGTACCAATCATTACATAGGTAATGCGGGCGGGCGCATGATTAGGCTCATTCCGCCGCTTTAAATATAAGGCTGATGCCAGTGCGGCCCATCCTGCCGACATATGCACTACGGTGCCTCCGGCAAAATCCAGTACACCCAATTTACTTAAAATACCATCGGGGTGCCAGGTACAATGTGCCAGCGGCGAAAATATGAAGATGGAGAATAATACGAGGAAGATGATGTAAGAGTTAAAACGGATGCGCTCAGCAAATGCACCGGTAATTAAAGCGGGCGTTATAATGGCGAACTTTAACTGGTACATCGCAAAAAGCAATATCGGAATGGTTGGCGCCAGTTTCCAGGTAGCGTTACCCAGCATGCCTTTCATCATAAAATAAGTAGATGGGTTGCCGATAATCCCGTGAAAACTATCGCCAAAAGCCAGGCTGAAACCAAATATGCCCCACATTACCGTAATGATGACCATACAAACAATGCTTTGCAACATGGTAGAGATCACGTTCTTTTTGTTGACCATACCGCCATAAAAAAAGGCAAGCCCCGGCGTCATGATCAAAACCAAAGCGGTAGAAGTAAGCATCCATGCAATATCCCCTGAATTGAAATTTGGGTTTGATGTTTTTGGAATGTCTATCGATGGAAAAAAGAACGTTAAGATTAAGATCTGTAAGATCAGAAAAAAGGGGAAGTAACGTTTAATCATAATTTAAATCAGCTATAAAAAGCGGCTCAAATTAGGATATAAATTATATAAAAACGAATAAAAAGTTAAATAAATGCAGATAAAGAATGATTTTAAATATGATTTATTAAAAAATCCGGCCTAAGACCTAATAAAATAACCAAAAAACATATAATTATGGACAATATAATGATATTAACAGATGTTTTTGTTGTATCCACAATATTATCTGTCCTTTTAAGGAATAAATTACGCGGAATTTTTATGTAGTAAAATAATGCAACCACTGTTGTTATGGCGCCTGTTATCAGCAATGCAAGCAACACGGGATTATGATTAAGCTGGTAAAAATTATACACTGCCGAAAACACCAGCAGCTTACCATTAAACCCTGCGGAAACAGGCAAGCCGGTTAATGATACCAGCACAATTACGAAGCAAACAGAAGCTGCAGGTAATTTAAGACCGAGGCCTTTATAACCTTCATTATTTTCGGCGCCGGTGGTGTTGGCAAAATACGTGGCAAGGGCAAGGGCGCCAATATTGGCCATTCCGTAAACAGCCAGGTAATAGATCAAAGCCGAAAAGGCGGTATCATTATAAACAACAATGGCCATTAGCGCAAAACCCGTGTGGCCGATGCTGGAATAGGCCAGCATTCGCTTTACATTCCTTTGCATTACGGCTGCAAAGTTGCCCGCAATCATTGTTAGTATGCTTATTATTGCCAGGTATAACCGGAAATCTAAACCGGGCCATCCCTGAAAATAAATAAAAGGTCTTAAAAAATTGATCAGCAAAGCAAAGCCGGCAATTTTTGGCAAGGTAGATAGCCAGGCAGTTACCGGGGTAGATGCGCCTTCATAAACATCAGGCACCCAAAAATGCATCGGCACAAAGGATAACTTAAATCCTATGCCCGCCAGCACAAATACCAGGCCCACCGTTACAGCAACACTATTCGCCTGGGCTAATCCTATAATTAAACCGCCGGTATATAAATTTAATGAACCGCCCATTGCATATAAAAGCGATATGCCGTACAACATGATAGCAGATGAAGCTGCGCCGAAAAGCACATATTTTAAACCCGACTCCGTACTGAGTACGCTTTCGCCCCGGTAGGCTACCATCAGGTAGGAAGCGATAGAAACCATTTCGATGGAAAGATAAACAGACAACAGGTTTACGGCCATCACCATTAAGTGGAGGCTAAATATAGCGCCGACTACAATGGAGTACAGATCCGACAATCCCTTTGGATGTTTATTGAGCTTATGATCCCAGGCAAAATAAAGCAGCAGGATTAAAGCCAGCACATCTATCACCAGTTTAAAGCCGGTACCGGCATGATTAAGCAGGAGCATATTGCTAAAAAGAAATGCCCGTTTGGCTGTGCCACCGCCAGCAAAAGTTCATTTTGCTGGTAATCTTTATGGATCACCAGCAAAATGCCCGCACAGGCAATGATCCTGCATAATTTTTCGGAATTTCTGCCAAACATCAAATCTGTTACCAATACCAGGATGAACAATAAGGCCAGGTAAAACTCCGGCATAAAGTAAGGGAAACTGCCTATCACATCATCAAGTGCGCCCGGTAAAGTAGGTAACAAATCGTGCATTTTATCTATTCAACAATTACTGATTGGTTTTTGGGGTATTTAACCAGGTACTTTAACTGTACCTTTTTTTCATCCTGCGAATTTAGCAGGAAATTCCATACAATTCTGCCTGTTAATGCATCTGGTTTTACACCGCCGGTTTCCTGCACCTCCACATCAATGGATGAATTTTGCGAAACAGGCACCTGGTCTTCAACAATAAGGTTTACCGGCTGGTTTTTACGGTTTTTGATATCGATCAGCCAGTTTTTTGTTTCTTTTTTGTTGGAACCGAAAGTTTGCTTTTCGGACAGGTCTTTTTCCAGCGTGCGGGTTACGACAATATTTTTATCCGTGCCCATGGATAATTTCAACGTATCGGCCACCGAATGGGTATCGATGAGCGATTTGCCGATATAAGTACCTTCAAAAAACAGGTTAGCCTCGCCCGATAAAAATTATATTTGTTCCAGTCGGTTATTTGTGCTGTTAAAAACACATCGGTACTAACTTTTGGCGCAACAGCATACTGAAACCCTGCTTTTACCTCCACCTCGCTGATCTGGGCCAGATACTGTTTACCGTCGCTTGGTATGGAAAAAGGGTTGTCAATATTAAACTCAACATTGGTTTGGTTTTCGGTTTGTTTTACTTCAATAGGCAAGCTGGATATCCCCCTGATCCTTATTTCTTTACTTGTGCCTGAGGATGCTGTTACGCCGGCGACTCTGCCTTCAAGACCTCTGGTACTATCATAATCCGCATCGCTTGTAGTGCCATACCCCACAACCACCACTTCATTTAAAGAATTTGCAGACGGAACAAGCATTACGTTAGTAAAATTTCCGGTAACGCGCAGCTCCTGGGTTTGATAACCCAGGAAGGACACCACAATGGTTTGCTGCCCCGGCGGCATTTGGAGGGAGAAATTGCCATTAACATCGCTTACCGCACCTATCGATGTGCCTTTTACCCTGATGGATGCACCTGGTATTGGCGATTTATCATCGCTTCCTATAACTCTGCCTGTACTTCGGGTTATCGGCGCACTGCCATCTGAATAATACATGCCGAAGTTAAGGTAATATGGGGTCAAATCGGGTTTATTGCCGCTAACGGTTGGGTTTCCTGTTGATAGGGTGAGCTTAATATTTTTCCAGTCCTCGCCGCAATGCTGCGATACATTTGCCTTGTAGGATATGCTTACCGGGCTGTTTACATCTTTCGCCCTGATATCATAAGTGGGGTACCAGCTGGCATCATGCACTACATAGGTGAGCGTAAATTCGGATTGCAGCGCTGTTTTTGATGAAACGGTTACGGTGATATTGCTGGTTGCCGTGGTGGTTCCTTTGCCGATCTCCGCTATCTGTTTATCATATTTTTGCAGCTCAAGGTTCAGGGCTTCTATGCTGTTATTTACAGCCTGTTGTTTCTCCTTCAACGTGGTTAAGCGTTCGGTTTGAAAATCAAGCGCCTGTTTTAGTTTAGCCACATCAAGGCCAGTGTTATCCCCGCTAACCACCTGGTTTTTGGCAATCATATTTTCTTCGGCCTGGTAAATCAAGATCAGGCTATTTTGCAGCGATATTTTATCCCTGATAGCTTTTTGCGCCGCCCTCAGTTCCTCCACATGCTGCTGTTTGGCTTGTTCATTTAAAAAATCGAGTTCATGTTTTACGGAGAGGATGGTAAACGCGCCGCCTGCATGCACCTGGATGCTTTGTACATCGATTCCCGGGGATATTTCGCCGAATATGAGATGGGATGTACCTGCGCTTACATTTACCATAGCCGTACGTGTTACCTGTGCACCGTTTAAAAACACGGTAACTTTTTGAACTTTTGATACAACTTTTTGTCCGTCTTCAGCATTTGCGGCTATACCGGTTATCACCAGCAATACAGCCATTAGTAATTTTTTAAACATGCTCTTTTTGTTAAATAAATAATTCCTGTTGGTTTAGCCGCCCGTTCGGCCGCGATCATTTACAGGATGCATGTTTTTGTGTTATTCCATAAGGGACGCAAATATTTATTTCAGCTGAAGAAGCCTCACCTAAACGGCGCAGCCCTCATTCATCCTCTCCAAAGGAAAGGACTTGAACTGCGCTCTTCGTAAAGCCCCTCTCCATTAAAGAGGGGTTGGGGTAAGCCTATTTAAGCTGCAGAAAATGTACAAAAGCCAATACCGAATCGTTTATTTTCCCGAAAACAAGTGAAGGCATTAAGCCTAATGCCAGTACCATGAGTGTTAACGGGAACAAGGCTATTCTTTCACGGAGATTAAGGTCAACTAATGCAGTTTGCCAAACAGCGCCGCCTTTGAGGTTTACTTTGCCGAAGAACATGCGCTGGAGTGTCCATAAAAAGTAGGAGGCACCCAGCAAGATCCCCAACGAAGCGCAGGCAGCCATCCAGTACGGCAGTTCGCCGTTAACAGAGTTTGATTTGAAGGCCCCGACCAGCGAAAACGCCTCGCCAATAAATGCTGAGAAGCCGGGCAAGCCCAGGGAAGCAAAAAAAGCAATGGTTACGTAAGCGGTATACCGGGGCATAATAGAAGCCAGTCCGCGGAAATGATTGATGCCCCTGTCGTGTACCCGGTTGTAGATTACGCCGGCCAGGAAGAACAGCATGGTAGATAAAAAACCGTGACTAACCATTTGCATTACCGCACCGCTTAAACCTTCGGCAGTTAATGAGGCAACGCCCAGTAACACAAAACCCATGTGCGACACGGATGAATAAGCGATCATCCGTTTCAAATCTTTTTGAGCAAGGGCATTCAGCGCACCGTAAATAATGGAGACCACACCCAAAAGCCCCAGCCAGAAAGCATGGGCGGCGGCCACTTCGGGGAAAATGCCGATACAAACCCTTATAATGCCATACCCGCCAACTTTCAACAAGATACCTGCAAGGATAATGGAAACCGGTGTAGGTGCCTCCACGTGTGCATCGGGCAGCCAGGTATGCAAGGGTACAACCGGCACTTTAATAGCGAATGCTACAAACAATACCAAAAAGCCAACCCCGCGTGCCGAAAAACCAAAAATGGTTTGGTGGCTGAAGATCCCGAATACCGATCCCTGCTGAAAATTGCCCGGGTTCATCATCTGGATCATATTAAAAGTATGGTTACCGGTGGCAGGGTCCTTAACCGATAAATAAAGACCGACCATGATCAGCAGCATAAATACCGAACCGAACAGCGTATAGAGGAAGAATTTTATCGCAGCAAACTCGCGCCTTGCACCGCCCCACATGCCGATGAGGAAGTAAAGGGGCAACAGCATCAATTCGTAAAAAATATAGAACAGGAAGAAATCGAGCGAACAGAACACACCGGTAACGGCCATATCCAGGATCAAAAACAGGATAAAATAGCCCTTTAAATTGCTTTTGATCTCCCACGACGCCAACGCCGCAATAACCAATACAAAAGAGGTCATCACCAGCAGGGCAATGGAAAGGCCGTCTATTCCTACAAAATAATCTATCTGCATCCTGCCGGCAGGGCCCAGGTTAAGATTGATCCAGGGCAGTTTTTGCATAAACTGGAACTGTGCCTCATGATTGATCCCGCCGAATGCTGCGCCCGTTTTAAAATTGCAATAGATAAATATACTCATCCCCAGTTGTACAAGCGTAGCCAGCAGGGTAATGTATTTAAAACCGGCCCGCCACGACGACGGCATCACCGCGATGACAACACCGAACAAAACAGGAATAAATATGAGGAGGGTGAGGATGTTCATGGTTAGATACGAGATATGAGATGTGAGATGTGAGATGTGAGAATTAAACAGTGGGATGTGAGATCCACGGATACCTTTAACATTTCGCCTTTCGCCTTTAACCTTGTCTCAGATCTCATATCTAAAATCTCACATCTAATAAAATCAAAATAAATATTGCCAAAATAACGGCCAGCATGCTAAACAGGTAATATTGTACTTTACCCCCCTGGAACCTGCGGGCGAAATTGCCGATGATCCGTACCGCTTTAACCAGCAAATTTAAAAAACCATCAACGATATTACGGTCTGTCCAGGCAGCTAATTTGGATAATGCTACACTCATTTTTGCAAAAAGGAGAATAAACCCGTCAATTACCCTCCTGTCGAACCAAAAAGTAACCAGGCTGGTGTTCAATATGGGTTTTACAATGGCATTTTGGTAAATGCTGTCAACATACCATTGATTGAACGATAAGTTGAAGATAACGCCGGTTTGGGCAAATGGGTTTGTTCTTTTATTGGTATAAATTAAATAACCATACCAGATCACCAACAAGCTAAGTACATTCACCACAACCGGCACCAGTGTTTGGTATAAACTTGCAATTTCGTGCCCGTTTACAATGGTTAATCCACCCAATAACCAGCTGTGATCGGCTGAAAATGGGTTTGCAGAGAAAAACGGAAAGAAACAGCAAACCGAAAGCAATACAAGCGGCAATTTATATTGCCAGGCACCATCGCTGATATGCAGTTTCAGCTCCGGCTTGAGTTGCAAGACTCTTAACTCACCAAAAAACACTTTAACAATCAGCCTTGCTACATAAAAAGCAGTGAGCCAGGTGGTGATCAAGGCTAAAACAGGGATGATCCTAAAAAAAACATTCCGCCCGGCGCTCCATTCAAAAGTCTGCACCAGGATGCCATCTTTGGATAAAAATCCCGAAGTAAACGGCAAACCGACCAATGCCACGCCGCCAATTAAAGCGGCGATAAAGGTGAGTGGCATTTTTTTACGCAGGCCACCCATATGCTGAATGTTTTGGGGGTCGATATCGATGTTATTATCATCGCGGATATGGCCCATTTGGTGAATAACTATCCCGGCGACTAAAAACAACAGGCATTTAAAAAAGGCATGTGTTACCAGGTGAAACAGGGACGAGGCATAAGCGCCTATGCCCATCGCCATCACCATATAGCCTAATTGAGAGATGGTGGAGTAGGCCAGGATGCGTTTCAGGTCGTTTTGCGTTAGGGCGATGGTTGCCGCCATAAAAGCGGTAAAGCAGCCGATGATCGCCAGAAAAGTTAATTCTGCATCATTAAACAAAGGGTAAACCCGGCCCAATAAAAACACGCCCGCAGCCACCATCGTTGCCGCGTGGATAAGTGCCGATACAGATGTTGGGCCCTCCATAGCGTCAGGCAGCCAGGTATGCAGCGGGAACTGTGCCGATTTTGCCGCCACCGCCAAAAATATGCCCGCGAAGGCAATGTATTGCCAGATAGCGGGCAGCTGAATTGATCCGCCCGTAATGATGATCGCGCCGTTTGAATTTGGAATCGAATTAGAACTCAAATGCCACACGCCGTTTTGTATAGCAGAATTCTTTACCAGGTTGATCTGCCCGAACAAGGTGTCCAAATCAAAGGTGTGATACATGGTAAAGAGCACCAGGATAGCAGTCAACAGCCCTATATCCCCTATCCTGTTCATGATAAAGGCTTTTTTATTGGCGAAAACTGCACTATCCCTTGTAAACCAAAATCCAATGAGCAAATAGGATGAAAAGCCTACCAGCTCCCAGAAAACATAAAACAGTACCAAATTATCAACCACTACCAGCGCCAGCATGCTGAAACAAAAGAAACTGAGGTAAGCGAAATAACGGCTGTGTTTTTCATCGTGCCGCATGTAAGCGGTTGAATACAAGTGCACCGGAAATGCAATTAAATTAACCAGCAGCAGCAATAAAACCGAAAGGTTATTGAGCAACAGGCCCGCGTAAACCGGGGTATCGCCAATGGTAAACCAAAGCAATTGCCGGTGTACCTGGTGGCCGTTCCAAACCCTCGAAAATATAAAGGCAGATAATATGCCGCTGATCAATATAAAAACCGCAGAAACCCAACCTGATGCTTTGCTCCATTTGGCCGGCAGCGCCGTGTTTACCACAAAAGCAAGCAAGGGCAATAACACCGCAATCAGGGTAAATTTAATGGTGAGGGCATCTATGGATTGTAAAAATTGGCTCAATGGTTATTTTTTTGATGCTATTATTAACAAATACTTTTTACTCGGCAACCCATTGTACCATGGATTTTCTTTAAACACAACACCTTCGATTTTTTCCTCCGGGATATTATACAATTGAGAAGTCTCGTCATTTCGATTTTTACCAGCTACAAATTCTCCGTTTATCACATAAGTAACTTGCTGATCGTCTGATTTAAGTGAATCAACATAATGCTTATACTCTTTTGAAAACGCACTAAATTTTTTTCATATTGAATAGTTGCATATCGTTTAGTTGTAATAATAACAACCCCGTTTATGCCTTTCGACCCATAAATTTTCCCGGCTTCAGTGCCTTTTAAAATGGATACTTCAAGAATATCTTCAGGATTAATGCGTTCTAAACTTCGCGTATAGATTTGCCCATCTACGACAACCAAAGGTTTGACAGATTTATCAATAGGGCGAGCATCAACTATTGAAGTGCGCTTTGAGGTATCTTTTTGAACCGAGTCAATCCCCTGGGCAAAAACATTCGCCGACACAAAAAAACAAAGGATCAACATTGAAATATTTTTCATCTCTTCAATCCTTCAAATTATCAATCTTTCCCGGGTCAATGGTTTTGTACCGCTTGTACACATTTAATATAATGGCCAAAGCCACTGCTGTGGTTGCTGCTGCCAAAACAATGGCAAATAGGGCGAACATTTGCCCGCCGTTGGCCATCCTATCAAAACGGCCGAAAGCGACCAGGTTTAAAATGGCGGCATTCAGCATCAGTTCGATCCCGATAAGGATCTGGATAGCATTGTGCCTGGATACGATCATATACAAACCGATGCAAAACAATACTGCGCTAACTATCATAAAATCGGTTAAACTGATCATGGCTTAGCCTCCTTTCGCGATAAATGCGCCGCGCCCACCAGTGCGATCATCAATAAAATGGAGATCGCCTCAAAGGGCAGCAAATACCGGGTCATCAGGTTTACGCCGATGTTTTCCGTCATGGCAGCATCCGGCTGGATATAGTTTTTATAAGCTATCGATTTTTTTATCCAGGGCAGGCTGTCGGGATGAATGTTGATGGCAACATTCACCAGAACAATCAAAAACAAAGCAGCCAATAATATCGCAGGCAGTTTGCCGATGCTGATAAATTTATTTTGTTGCTGCGCGATATAATTCAAATTCTCTTTTCCTGATAGCATAAAGGCAAACAGGATCAGTACCAGGATGCCGCCTACGTAAATTACCACTTGTGTTATCGCCACAAAATCGGCCATGGCTAATACATACAGCCCGGCCAGCGCCAGCAGGGTAATAAAAAACATAAAAATGGAGCGGACCAAATTCTTAGTCGCTGCTACAAACACTGCCGATGCGAGCGCGATAAAGCTCATCAGGTAAAATAGAAATTGCACCATGCTCATACGCCGCCCTCCTTTTTTTGCATGGCAGCCAATTTGGCAGCTGCCCGCTCGGCCTGCTGCTGTTCCAATTCCAGGCGCTTTTCTGCCGCCATTTCAGGCGTCATATCCGAGAATTGATAGGTAAGGTCTTTTTGTTCAAATACAGTACGGTCATACTGGTTGGTCATTACAATACATTCGGTAGGGCAAACAATGGTACACAGTCCGCAGTACATGCATTTGGCCATATCGATATCAAACTTCGCCGCATATAATCTTTTGGTGGTACCGTCAGAGGTTTGCCCGATCGCTTCCGTCGCTTTAATGGATTCAATATCGATACAGCTTACCGGGCAAATTTTAGCGCAAAGATCGCATACAATACAATCATCCATCTCCACCTCCAACTGGTACCGCCCCACTTCGGGGATCGGCAGTTTTTGATGCGGGTATTGAATGGTGTTGGTTCCACCTTCAAGGTTTTTAAAGTAGTTGGTATCACTTGCCGGCAATATGTCCCGCTTTTTATGCGAGGCAAAAAGATGCCTGAAGGTGATGCTTAATCCCTTAAATGCCGTAGTAAAACCTTTTATTATATTGTTCATTAGTTCATTAGCTCATTAGTTCATTGGTGGGGTTTTGGCAACTCATCTGTTCGATAGCTAATTGCGCTATCTACTAATGAACAAATGAACCGGTGAACCAATGAACTACATTAAAAATATCCTCCATAGCCCCGATATCAGCATACAAACAAATGCGGTGGGGGTTAATACCTTCCAGCAAAAATTCATCAGCTGGTCAACCCTGAAACGCGGCAGGGTCCACCTGATCCACATTTGTACGCCTACCAATGCCAGTGTTTTTATCGCTATCCATAATATGCCCCATGCGGCGCCGGTAGTCCAGTTGGCCAATTGTACAGCGCCTATATTTGGCAGAGGCGTGTTCCATGCGCCTAAAAAAAGCACCACGGCTATCATCGACACCAAAAACATCATGGAATATTCTGCCAAAAATACAAAAGCGAATCTTAAGCCGGTATATTCAGTATGAAATCCTGCCACCAACTCCGATTCTGCTTCGGGGATATCAAAAGGCGCACGGTTACTTTCGGCCAGCGAGGCGATAAAATAGATCACAAAAGCGATGAGCAAGTGGGGCGCCCTGAAAACATTCCAGGCAAAAATGCCACCGATGTTGGATACATCCCAAAACCCTGCAAAAGTGATTTTTTCGGATGCCATGATCCCCTGCTGTGCCGAGATCACCTGCAGGTTAAGGCTTTGGGCGATCATCACCACGGAGATGATTGCAAAGCCTGCCGGGATCTCGTACGAAATGATCTGCGCGGCAGAGCGCATGGCCCCCAGTATGGAAAATTTATTATTGGATCCCCAGCCGGCCATTAAAATGCCAAGGGTTTCGATAGAGAGTACCGCGAATATATAATACAGCCCTAAATTCAGGCTGGATGGGGCCAAGCCAGGCCCCCAGGGCAACACGGCAAAGCCGAGGTAAACTGCGATAAAAATAATTCCGGGCGCCATCATAAACAGCAGCTTATCTGCGGCTGCCGGGGTGATGAGCTCCTTTTGAAGCATTTTCAATATATCAGCAACAGTTTGCAAACTGCCGAACTTACCCGTTTCTGTTGGGCCCAGCCGATCCTGTATAAAAGCAGAAACTTTACGCTCGGCATAAACACCGAACAGGGCAAACACTGCTGAAAAGCCAAATAAGCCTATCGCGACAATAAAATATGTGAGATAAAAGTTCAACCCTTTTGCTTTGCTGCAAACTTAATAAATTTTGAGTTGATTGGGTTGGATTGTTTGAATAGTTGATTAAGTTGGTAGGAATAGAAGAATTTTCAGTTGATTGGGTTAGATTGGGTTGATTAAGTAGTAAAAAAATAAAAAACTTAATCAACCACTCTCCTAATCAACTTAATCAACCTACTTAATATTTCACCTCAGCAAACGCCGATTTTACCGGCTCTCCAAAGAAGATTTCGGCATAATGATCAAAATCAGCTGTATCATCGGTCGTGGTAAAAAACCTTTGAGTACTGTTGTTAGACAGGCTGTTTTCCATTTCGGGATGCCGTTGCAGGTAATCAACCAGGCTTTTGGCTACAATATCACCTTGTGCTATCGCCTGTATGCCGTCGGGCAAATAGGCCTTAATCTTTTC
Source organism: Mucilaginibacter gotjawali (assembly GCF_002355435.1). NCBI lineage: Bacteria > Pseudomonadati > Bacteroidota > Sphingobacteriia > Sphingobacteriales > Sphingobacteriaceae > Mucilaginibacter > Mucilaginibacter gotjawali. Next base: position 1,376,421 of record NZ_AP017313.1, on the reverse strand, counting down.
CAGCAACAAAGGATAATGCGTACAGGCCAGCAATAAGGTATCAATATGTGGGGATTGGGCCAAAACCTGGTCCAGGTATTTTTTTACGAAGTAATCGGCGCCGGGTTTGTCGTGCTCGCCGTTCTCAATCAGCGGCACCCAAAGCGGGCAGGCCTGCTGGTAAACTTTTACATCGGGGAAAAAATGGTCTATCTCAATAAGGTAGGAGCCAGACTGGATGGTTCCTTTGGTGCCCAGCACACCTATTTCTTTTGTTTTTGTATAATTCCCGACAACTTCAGCAGTAGGCCTTATCACACCGAGCACCCGTTTTGCCGGATCTTCATTTAAAAGATCCTTTTGTTGTATGGTGCGCAGCGCTTTCGCAGAGGCCGTGTTGCAGGCAAGGATCACCAGCGGGCAGCCTTGTTCAAACAGCCATTTAACGCACTCCCAGGTATATTGATGAATGGTTTGAAACGAACGGTTACCATAAGGCGCCCGGGCGGTGTCGCCCAGGTAGATATAATCATGGTCGGGCAATTGCTGAAGAATGGACCGGAAAACGGTAAGTCCTCCAAATCCCGAATCAAAGATCCCAATAGGTTTATTATCAAACATCGGCACAAAAATAAAAAAAGCGCCCCGAATTTGGGGGCGCTTTTTATGTGGTTAGCAATATTTTATATTATTTTAAACCTAATGAGGCTTTTACAGCAGGCATCAAATCGTCACCGTCAGGCGAAACCAATATTGGAGATCCTTGTGAAGAGTCCAAAACATAAGTATAACCCTTAGCTTTTGCAACCTGCGAAACAGCCGCTTTAGCTTTATCAGTGATCGGTTTGATCAGCTCGTTGCTTTTTGCGTCAACTTTTTGCTGTGCATCAGTATTGTAATCCTGCATGCGTTTTTGGATATCAGCTAATTCAGCTTGTTTTGCTGAACGGATGGCATCAGTCATACTGCCCTGAGTAGCCTGGTATTCTTTTCCTTTTTGCTGATATTCATTGTTCATAACAGTGAGTTGATCAACAAACTGTTTCTGATAGCTTTCTATCGAGGTTTGAACGGTTTTGAATTCGGGCATATTGCGAACCAGTTCACCGAAATTAATATAACCGATCTTGGTTTGTGCTTTGGCAAAGTTGCCTACAAATAAAATGCATACTGCAACTAAAGCAACTTTAAATACTCTTTTCATTTTTTGTTTTTTCTGTGTTTAAAAATAGTGGGATTATAAATACTAATAAAATTTTAATTTTTCTTTTGGGTGGTGGCAGCAGCCGGCTTTAAACCCAGTTTTTTGATCACATCATCACTTTTATCATACCTCGGGCTAGCATACAGCATCATTATTTCGCTGTTCTTGTCAAAAATCATGTCGATGTTATCAGTTTCGGCAACTGCTTGTATCGCTTTAGTCATTTTTTCCTGTATGGGTTTAATTGCTGCGTTGCTGCGTTGCGTTAATTCCCCATCGGGTCCAAACTTTTGCCGCTGAAATTCCTTTGCACTTTTCTCTTTATCATCAATTTCGGCCTGGCGCCTTTTCTTCATATCCGCAGTCATCAGCACTTCATCTGCCTGGTAGGCTTTGTACAAGCGGTCAATTTCCTGGTAGCGCTGGTCAACTTCTTTTTGCCATTGCTGCGAAAGTGCTTCCAGCTGCCTTTGGGCCGATGCGTATTCGGGCATTTGTTTTAAAATATAGTCCGAATCAACATAAGCTAAACGCTGGGCCCACGCCGTTGTTACAGCTACTAACGTAAAACACAGCACCAGGAGTATTTTCTTCATTGCAATTATTTTGCCAATTAATTAAACCCGCCGTTTAAGCTTTGGCTGATGGAGAAGCTAAACTGGCCTTTGTTTGCGCTCGGTATACCCGGTATTGCATCAAAACCATAACCATAATCCAAACCAAGCAAGCCAAAAATAGGTAAAAATACCCTAACTCCAACACCTGCTGAGCGCCTTACGTTAAACGGATCAAATTTATCAAAAGAATTCCAAACATTTCCGCCTTCAGCAAAAACTAAAGCAAAAATAGTGGCCGATTGACTTTGTATCACCGGGTGCCGCAGCTCAAAGGTGTATTTATTGTAAATGGTACTGCCCGGGTTAGTGTCAGCAGTATAGTTGGTACCGACCGGGATAATGGTAAAATTCTGGTAACCTCTTAAGCCCACAATATCACTACCCTGCAAAAACTGGTAACTTGCCATACCATCGCCGCCCACTTTAAAGCGTTCGAACGGAGAGGCAGGAACAGCCGAGTTATACTCGCCCAAAAATCCAAACCTGATCTGCGACATTAATACCAGTTTACCGGTGATCCGCTGGAACCATTGCGCATCGTATTTAACTTTGTAATATTCAACAAAGTGATAAATCTGTTCTTGCGTAGCTATCTTATAGTCGATATTATTAAACAAGGAGTAAGGAGGCGTTCCCTGTAATGTTAACTTAATGTTTGAACCACTGGTTGGATAAATAGGTGCATCAAGCGAGTTACGGCTTAGTTCCTGCGTTAGTTTAATGTTATTTGAGGTACCGTTTGAAAACAGGTAACCGGTATAATTATCCAGGTTGTAGTGGTCGTAATTTAGTGAGTAGTTCAGCTGGAAATAATTATCAGGCCAGTTTAAACGTTTACCCAGCGTAACACCTACACCGTTGATCCTTAATTTATTGTACAGAGGGTTGGTAAGCGCGTAATATTGCCCGGTTGAACTTAACTGGGTATAGGCTGACAACGCAAAATAAATTGGTTTTTTACCGCCCAACCATGGTTCAGTAAAGGTGAACGAGAAATTCTGATAGGTACGCCCGCTTGACTGACCTCTTAAACTTAATTTCTGGCCATCGCCTTTTGGCAATGGTTTGTAATCTTTCAGGTGGAAAATATTTTTTAACGAAAAGTTATTGAACGTTAAGCCCAGCGTACCTACCAGCTGGCCACCGCCAAAACCGCCCGAAAGTTCGATCTGGTCCGAAGGTTTTTCAACTACGTTATATACAATGTCAACAGTACCATCCTGCGGATTGATATTGGTTGGCTTCGGTTCAGTTTTTTGCTCGTCGAAATTTCCCAGCTGGCCAATTTCACGGGTACTGCGGATCAATAATGCTTTATTGAATTTCTGCCCGGGTTTAGTCTTGATCTCACGCATCACCACTTTATCGTTGGTTACATCGTTTCCTTTCAGCATTACCCGGTTAATGGTATACTGCGGCCCTTCGTAAACCCTGATGTCAAGGTCGACAGTATCATTATAAATTTTTGTTTGTACCGGGTCGGCCTGGTAAGTAAGGTAACCATCGTTCAGATAGAAAGATGAAATATCATCGTCGTTCGGGGTTGGCCCGGTTAACCTTTTATTTAACTCATCCTCGCTAAAAACATCGCCTTTTCTTAGCTTTAAGATCTTGCCCAGGATTTCAGAAGGATATTTGGCGTTGCCCGACCATTTGATATTACCGAAGAAATATTTATGGCCCTCAAACAATTTAATTTTTATACCAACAGTATTTTCGCCGGTTTTAAATACAGTATCACTTATCAATTCGGCATCCCTGTAGCCTTTATCCTGCATTTCGGTGATCAGGCTTTTCTTATCCTCATCGTATTTGTCCTGTTTGAACTTGCGCGAGCCAAAAAGGTTATAAAACTTACGGGTACGGGTCTTTTTAAGGTATTTGCGAAGTTGTCTTTCCGAAAAAGCCTTGTTTCCCTCAAAGGAAACTTCGGTAATCATTACTTTTTGCTTTTTATCAATAGCAATATTTAATATTACGCTATTAGCGTCTCCCGGATCCTTCTTTTGTTTTATAGTAACCGTTGTATTCAGGAAACCTTTTTCATTAAAGTGTTTTTTAATGATGGCCGAAGTGGTGCTTAGCAGGTTCTGGTTTACAATTTTACCGGTTTTGTCTGATAAAAGTTTTTCAACATCTTCAATTTCACCTTTACGGATACCGCTGAGGTGCATGCGCGATAAACGGGGGCGCTCCACCACCACAATTTCAAGGTATATGGTATCCAGGTTTACTTTGGTGATGTTTAACTGCACATCGTCAAACAAGCCCTGCGAGTAAAGGTTTTTAATCACATTGGCATTCGCTTCACCCGGCAAATTGATCTTGTCGCCCTTACTTAACTTTGATATAGTAAGCAATACATCTTTATCAAGGTTCTTGGTTCCCGAAATGGTAACCCCCCCAATAATATAATCTTTCGGTTCAAGGTAACTTAAACTATCAGCCGGTAAACTTGATTTTGACAGCGAATACCTCGGCTGGCTCGATATCTGCGCCAGTGCAGCGGTACTCATTATAGAGAAAATAAGAGCAAAAAGAAATTTATTCATTCGAATATTTTAGTGGGCTAAAAATAATTTATACAGTTGTTAAAAAGTGTTAAAAGGAAAAATTTAGTTGAGCTGCTCACTTGTCATCCCAAAACGCCGTTCGCGTTTCTGATAATCCAGTATCGCTTCAAACAAATCTTCCCTCCTGAAATCGGGCCATAATTTAGATGTGAAGTACAATTCAGCATAAGCTATCTGCCAAAGCAGGTAATTACTTATGCGGTATTCGCCGCTTGTCCTGATCAGTAATTCAGGATTGGGCATGTCTTTTGTAAATAAATTATTTTCAAATATTTCCTCATTAATGTCTTCTGATCGCAATTCGCCGGCCTTAACCTGCTCGGCAATGCTCCTTACGGCGCGTAAAATCTCGCGGCGCGAGCTGTAACTTAACGCAAGCGTGAGTACAAGGCCCGTGTTGACAGATGTTTTTTTAATGGCATTAGTCAACTCCACACGACACTTTTCAGGCAGCATTTCCAGGTCGCCGATAGCATTCAGGCGCACATTGTTTTTCATAAAGGTGTTGATCTCTTTATCAATGGTGCTTACCAGCAATTCCATAATAGCCATTATTTCCAGTTTGGGCCGGTTCCAGTTCTCGGCAGAGAAGGTATATAGCGTAAGGTATTCAATTCCAAGCTCAACAGATGCTTCAACAATATCGCGCACCGAAACCACACCGCTATGATGTCCGAATACTCTTAATTTGCCCTTGTCTTTAGCCCAACGCCCGTTGCCATCCATAATAATTGCAATATGGCGTGGTAATTTCGACAAGTCTATCTGGTCCTTATATCCCATTATACTAACGTTCATTAGTGCAATAGCGCATTGGTTCATTGGTTTTTATGAATGAACTATGGCTAAAACGTATTAATTGTGCCGTAAATCCGCACGTATTCACCTGTAAAATGAGCTGCAGCAGCCCAATTCCGCCTCGTTTTATGCAATCGGGCCAAAATTTTTCAGGGGACAAAGGTAAAACTTAATTGCTCTTTTTTTAGTATGATGACGGAAAAGTATTTTGAGGGTGGTGGGGGAAGTCGGAAAAGTCCGGAAAGTCCGAAAGTCGGAAAGTGCGAAAGGTCGATAGTCCATGGTCCATGGCAGATGAGTATTTGTTTTTTTGCTACGGTCTATCGACTATGGCCTATGGACTAAAAGAGAACCACCTGGGACGGATGAATAAGCCTGGGACACCTGGGACACTAATATTTTTAGTAATTCACTTGGATTTATAAAGAAAAATTACTATAAATATATCGCTTAATTAATTCAGGCGTCAGTATCCACATAAGATGGGCGTAGAAAACTGCACACTCCTAACTGCAAACTGAAAATATGGGCGTTCCCGCGCTGGTAGAAGCGCGGTCAGGCTTTCCGTTACAAGTCCTCGCCCCGATGCTGAGATTAAGGCCCCTATTGGCATTGTCCATCGGGGCTGCGGGCTTTTCACTTCAATCCTTAACGCAAGCGCCGCACGATATACAAACATCCCCAGATTATAGTTTCGCAGAGTATTTAATAAATGTCATCAATACTTAAATAAACAACCTTGTAGTGAACTTTTATATAAACAAAGCCCGGCGCTCGGCCAGGCTTCATCTTTCTATATTGCTTTTCGTTATTGCGGCCAAGCGGCACGCTTAGCCGGGCGGGGAGGGATGGTTAGTTAACTTTATGTGCCAAACAAGCTTCCTCATAGCTCCAAACCTCATTTATTTCGCCTTCTTCAAGAAACTCTTTTATTGGCTTATAATCAACATTTGGAGGAATATCAAAAGATATCAAAGTTGGGATATTACTTCCTTCATAACCGCATCCCATATTTTTTAGATGCTCGATTGTTGCATTAATAATTTCCTTGTCGTAAAATATAATCCTAACTGTACTGTGGCCAGATTCCTCAATAAGGTCTGTAACATAAAGTTCTCCGTTTCTATCTTCCACGCTTACAATGTCGCCCCAAGAGTATCCGGTCGCATAAAAAAGTATATTACTTAACTTATAAAATTCACCTTTTTTTTCCGCCCAGGCACTTTCCAATGCGTACTCATCATTTGCGTCATTATATTCAAATATTATTTTTTCCATCCTAATTGTATTTATGATTATTACTATTGATGCGGCGGTGGTGGTGGTGGTGCGGGAGCCGGAGGTGCAGGTGCAGGTACTTTATCGCTTTTATCGATATTACACCCTCTACACAACACTTGTCCGTTGTCAGTTGTGCCACTCCCGCCATTAGCTTGAGGATCAATGTGATCTACCTGTGTATCCGTAGTAGGCGGCGTTACACCTTTTTGTGATTTTTCTGGCTTAGTAGTTTCGACGCCGCAACCCTGGCAAATAGTTTTTCCATCATTGGCAGCTTTATTGTCATCAATCACTTTCTTTTTTCCCGCAGGTGTGTGCGGTTTACCGGCCCTACTTCCAGGCGGAGAGAGTGTTCTTGCTTGAACAATAGGCGTACGCTCTATAGTACTTTGTTGCATCACGGGCGAACCGTTTGAATTTACATGTTGAATATGGGAATGTACTATAATTGCCGCTGTTCCCACTATTCCGACAGCAACGAGACCTGCTTCAATCAATTCTGCGCCCCACACCAAGCAAATAGGGCAATTTCCATCAGGATCATTATACCTGATAGGATTGTCTTTAACATAATGATAGGGTGAAAAATCAATTTGATCCGGGTGTTCCGCATAGGCATCTATCGTCGTCCACCGTGCTATCACCGGATCATAGAACCTCGCGCCGTAATCGTATTCACCGAGCTCCTCCTGCAGCTCTTTTTTGTTATAAAGATATTCATTTTTCGGATTGGTTATCGTTCCCCTTGATATTTCCGTCCCGAAGGGCAGGTAGTTATCCGTTTGTACAGCCGTTGCCGGGCTTGTTTTGGTGCTAAAGGTTACCCGCGTATTGCCCAGGTTGTCGCCCAGGTAATACTGGTAATCGTAGCCTCCTGTCGAAAGCGGTACCGCCTTACCCTCTTCGGTTTGTATAAAAGCTATGGTGGAGGTTCCGGTATTGTTGTCCTCGTATTGGATCCCTGCCACATAATCGGTTACCCCCGTGTTGGGGCTTATCCTTCTTAGCTTTTCGCCTGCGGCACTATAGGTATAGGTAATCGTTTTATTGCCGGTAATCGCATTAGGCAGGTTCAGCAGGTTGTAGGAGATATTCAAGCCTTTGCTGTTATCGGCCGTTAAATTGCCATTGGCATCATACACATAGGTGCCGGTACCTGTTTTGTATCCTGTACCGCTGGCATCGGCGGATAGATCCGTTACACTTTTCAACTGGTTGGTGGCATTGGTTCCGGCCAGGTAATTATAGTTCAGGCTGTCAATCAGCACATTGTTATACAGCCTTGACAGGGTGGTGATATTCCCCATCATATCATAACCAATATTGCGCTCGGCATTGTTGTCATTGGATATGCCTGAGGTCAACCGGTTCAGCCGGTCGTAGGTATAGGCGAAGCTGGTGCTCAGCGCACCGGGCGTGCCATAATTCTGGTAGGCTATATTGCCGTTATATTGCTTGTACGTACCGGTATTGTATACAAGCTGTATGGCAAACAGCAGCGCACTCTATTATAATTTTATTAATTTCTTTACGATGCCATTTATAGCAGCTATTTTTGCACAAGGAAACCTATAAATAACTTATTATGTTGAAGGAGCAACAATTCTGGACCTGGTTTAAAGAGAATGAAGCCAAATATTTTTTCCTTAATCAGATTAATGATGATAACGAAAGGGAAAGGCTTTTAGATGAATTCTTAGAGCATTTACATATATATTGTGACCACTTGTTTTTTGAGATAGGCGGTCACCCCAATGAAAAGCAAGATTTGATCATTACAGCCGAAGGCAATGCTGATTTTTTTGACAGGGTTGAAGCACTTGTAAGTCAAGCACCTCAATTAGAATACTGGAATGCAATCGCTTTTAAGCCACCTATAGGCAATGGCATTATTGAATATAATGGCATTAAACTCGACCCAGAAACGATGCTTTTTGACCCACTAAGCGTTAACACATCACAAAAAATAGGCTTAAGGGTTCATGTAGACAACTTTAACCCGAATCGGGAACGAGACTTTTTAACTGCTGTTTATTTATTACTCGATAATATTTTAGGTGAAAAACCGACTGCCCTGGAAATCGGTTACGTCGACGTAAAAAGCATGCCCCCAACCCTTGAAAAAGAGGAATTAATCGAATTTACTAAACTCCCTCGATACATTCAGTGGAAAAAATCCAAGATGAACACCTAAATGTTTTGAAGAACTTTTATTTGTTCCATTGTGTGTGAAAAGTGTTTCTTATTGGAGAATCCGGCATAATCAAGACCTATACAAGGCGTCATATCTCCATCAATTACATCGGTCCCGACAAACCTAAACGACTTCAACGCTGCCATCTTTTTTATGAATTTTATTGATTGTAGCAAACCATTATTATAGGCCAATGTATTCAAATTATGAAACTGAGTTACATACTCAGGGTTTTTTATTGACTTGCAATGATCAAAAAGCAAAGAAACCAAAGTCTCTTTGCTTTTTTCTATACAACATAAGGTCTCAAGTTTGCTGCAATAATTGAGTTCAAATTCTTCAAGTTGATCAAATTCCTCCAATCCATTCAAAGTATGTATTGGGGATTGCGTTATTTCCAATCTTTTGACCCAGGGAACATCAGATATATTTAAGCAGTCTTTAGTTTTCGGTGTATAGTTGTAAAGTGATAGACGCTTCAAATAAGTACACTTATCCATATTTGAAAAATGAGGACTCCAATCGCCTATAAATTCTGATAGTAAAGAAAAACAGGAGAAATCAACCTTCCTATTTTTACCTGATAGCATTAAGGATTCTAAATTTCGCAAGGCTTGAACTGCAGTAATGTCATTAATTCCATCTGATAGTGAAAGGTGTTTTATTTCCGGATATTTATAAAGAAAATCTACATTTTGAAGTCTATAATCATGAGATGTAGTAATAGCTACTCCATCTAAATGATGTTCTGCATAAATCCTCATGCAGTCCTCTATACGATCCGAATTAATAATTATGGATTTCTTTTGAATTCCATCATAAACCTTAAATCCTTCAATTATAATTATTGCCATAATTATTATTTTTCTTTCAGCAGCAGTGGCTTTTTATATTTCAAAATCAATAGCCAACAATTAAGGCGTCATTGACGCAGCTCCAATTGATCCGCCCAATGTTTCAGGAGCAAAAAATATAGCGGCCCCCCATTTAATAACTTCATAACCTCCGATGAGTATAGCTACTCCTGTTCCTGTAGCTTTAGCTTGCGGACTTAATCCACCCATAGGTTTTAAAGATTGTGTTGGGCTTTGATCTGGCTCCTTGTTTGGATCAGCTTCTTTCCTTTTATCTTCTTCCTTATATCTTGCACCAGGCGACCTTCTTTTATTGTAATTATCGGAACTTTTATGTCCTCCCTCATCTGTATTAATTCTATCATCTTCGTCTTTAAACGCCTGTCTGTCATTATCTGCTGGTGTATGGTCTATACCGTCCTTTGCAACCGGATTGTCTTCAGTAGCATGTTCCTTAGCGGATTGCTGTGCTCTTTTATACGATCCTTTACCGTGATACTTCATTCCATTTTCATATGTAACAGTATAAGAACCTGTGGCGGCGCTAGCTTTTTTTGGCGCAACATTGGGCTTGTTCTTATTAGCACTATCAGCTGCCATTCCATCAGGATCAATAAATCGAATAGGATTGTCTAAAACATAGTTATACGGACTAAACCGTCTTGATTTTTCCGCCAACGGATCAACCGCCGTCCACCTCCCAATCACCGGATCGTAGAAACGTGCGCCATAATCGTATTCACCAAGCTCCTCCTGCAGCTCTTTTTTATTGTAAAGATATTCATTTTTCGGATTGGTTGCATTCCGGGCGATCTCCATCCCGAAGGGCAGGTAATCATCCGTTTGTACAGCCGTTGCCGGGCTTGTTTTGGTGCTAAAAGTTACCCGTGTATTGCCCAGGTTGTCGCCCAGGTAATATTGGTAGTCGTACCCGCCCGTAGTTAGCGGTACCGCCTTCCCCTCTTCGGTTTGTATAAAAGCTATCGCCGAAGTTCCGCTATTGTTATCCTCGTATTGGATTCCTTCAATATAATCCGTTATCCCCGTACCCGGGCTTACCCTTCGCAGCTTTTCGCCTGCAGCATTATAGGTATAGGTAATGGTTTTATTGCCGGTAATAGTATTAGGCAGGTTAAGCAGGTTGTAGGTAATATTTAAACCTTTGCTGTTATCCGTCTTCAGGTTGCCATTGGCATCATACACATAGGTGCCCGTACCCGGGTTGTACCCTGTACCGCTGGCATCGGCGGATAGATCCGTTACGCTTTTCAGCTGGTTGGTGGCATTGGCTCCGGCCAGGTAATTATAGTTCAGGCTGTCAATCAGCACATTGTTATACAGCCTTGACAGGGTAGTGATATTACCCATCATATCGTATCCGATATTGCGCTCGGCATTGTTGTCGCTGGATATGCCCGAGGTCAACCGGTTCAGCCGGTCGTAGGTATAGGCGAAGCTGGTATTCAGCGCGCCGGGCGTACCATAGTACTGATAGGCTATATTGCCATTGTATTGCTTATAAGTGCCGGTATTGTATTTAAGCTGCATGGCAAACAACGCTGCCGTGCTGGTAAGCAGCCAGCTCCGCTCGTTATAGGTATAGGCAACCCCCTGGTAAAAGTGTACACTGTCGGTACTGTGCAGGTATTTGTTCATTACCTGCCCCATTTCGTTATAGATTATTTTTGACAGCAGGGTTTTGGTAGTGGGCGTGCTGTTGCCTTTGGTGATCTGTTCCCATGTTTTCAGCTTCCTTCCTGCATGGTCATACAGGTAGGTATTGGCAATGGTAACCACCGGGTAACTGGCGTTGGTGGTGTTCCAGTGCTGCCGGGTGACTGTGGTGGGTACGTTGGTAAAGTTATAAGTGGTGGTAACAGCATCGTAATTGCCCGCATTAACCGTACCGCCCAGGTAATGCTGTTTATAGGTTTTGATGCTGCGGCCCAGGTCGTCATAATAATTAACGGTCCACAACATATCAGCGGGATTATTTAACACGGCTGTTTTTGTTGCCGTTAGCAGGCCGAGTGTTTGGGTGGTAGCGCCTGCCGGGGCGCTGTACCCTGCCGGCAAACCCGGTATCCCCGTATAGCCATCGTAATAGTTGATGGTTAATGGGGTAAAAGCGGTGGTGGGCCAGGCAACGTTGCTATACCCGGTGCCGGTTGTAATCGGGCTTTCCCACAGGTTAGTCTTGATGGTGCTGAGTATATTTTGCAGGGAGTCCCTGGTAATAGCCGTATTGCCATTGGTCCAGATGCCGCTGAGTGCCGGCCTCCCCGCCCCGTCGTATTTGGTAATGATCCATTGTTTGGCGGCCCGCTGCAAACTATCCTGCGTGGCTACCGGCTGGTCAAGGGTATTGTAAACCATATATTCCCATGCCCTGCCGGGCAGCTTCTTCTGGCTCAGCCTTCCCCGCTCATCATAACGGTACTGGTAGCACAGGTTATCCAGCGTAACCTGGCTGATGGCCCAGGCTGAGTCCGGCTTAGCCGCGGGCGGCAGCACAAAGGCCAGCTCATTCTGGTCGTCGTACACGTAATAGGTGCTCAGCATTTCCAGTGTGCTGGTCTTTTTGTTATAGGTGCGCTTCAGTACCACATGGCCTTCCTTGTCTTTATAGGTTTCTACGGTACCCAGGCAGCCATCAGTAGTTGAGAGCCAGTTTTCGTCCTTGCTTACCGTTACATCCAATTGGTCGGTAGCGTATACCGCCGTATTGCCGGTGCGGGTAAGTACCCGCGTTTGATTTGCATTAACCGATGCCGTATACAGGGCCACCCGCTGGCTGCCCGGGTTTTTGGTAAGTGTTGCCGGGTTAAATACCGTTTGGTTATTGGTAGTATAGGCCATTTTTACGGTGTGGCCGCTGCCGGCAACCCCGCTGGTGCTCAGTTGCCAGGCGGCGCCTGGCGCCCCTTGTTCCACCGCCCGGTTTAAGGGCGAGGGTTCAAAGCCGGTTACCGAGTACGGGTACGGCGTGGTTTTATATCCCTGCCCTGCAACCTGGTAAAACTGGTACTGGGCGCTGCTGGCATAGCCGGTACCGCCATCCAGCGCCGTGGGCTGGTAGGCGCCCGGTGTTGCAGAACTTATCGTATAGGGCAAAAAACTGATCGAATCGCGACCGAGCTGGTCGATGGCAAAGGGCTGTACAATGTCTTTTCCGCTTTGGGAGCCCTGCTGCTGTATCGTTTGCAGGGGGCGGCCCAGCCCGTCCATATACTGGATGGTTACGCTTACTGAATCTTTATTGCTGGTATAGCTGTCAAGCACCGTATTGCTGCTGATTTTGGTGCGTGGGCTGCGCGTTTGCACATAGTTCTGCGTGGTGGTTTGCGCAAAGGCGCCAAGGCTTTGAAGCAGCGCCCCTGTCAGCAGCAGGGTGGTTATATAAACAATTTTGTTACGGTACATGTCAATTGCTGGTAAGGTTCTTTATTCATTTCTATATCTGCGGATATTCCGGTACATAACCGGTGCCTGTTTGCAATACCACTGTTGAAGTGGTGCAACTGCCCTTGATGTCGGACCCGCTACATCCCGATACGTCAATACCGGCTGTTGTTGCCTGGTGGGTACCTGCCGTAATAGTTATCGTAGCCGGCGAACTGGTATTCGAGTTCGGCTTGGTGGTATCATTAAATACGATGGTTGAATTTATCTGGTAATTAACAACCAGGTCAGCCGTTACATTAAACGGAAGTGTACAGGCCGCGTCCGAAAAGGTTTTAAAGGCATAGGTATTGTAGGTTTGCGTTAGCCCGTTCGGACTGCCGGTATAGGCCGAAGCTACCGTCATTTGCACATATACGGTAACAGGTACGGGGCAATTGCTGCTAATGCCCAGGCTGCGCCATTGATACTGGTTATAAGTCGGGCTTAGCGGGTTAAGGTCTTTTTGCTGCATTTGCTGCTCGCCGGTGTTAACCCCGCCACTTTGTACGCACTGTAATGTACCGGTATCCTGCCAGTATGCCGTTTGGGTGGCATAGTTATAAGTGAAGTTTTTTACGATATTACCATTTTTATCCTTGATGTTTTGCAGCCGCTGCATATCGTCATACTCATAGGTTTGCGGCATGTCCCTGGTATCGGCGACACTTGTCACGCCAACTTCAGGGTTGTAGGTATAGCTCGTCATCAGCGCATTTACCGGGAACAGGCGCACCTCGTCGATCAGGTTGCCATTGCTGTTTACGCTGATGCTGGTTATGCCTGTAAGCTGCCACTGGTAGAAAGCCCAGGTGCTGGTCATGGTTTTGGCTACACCGCCTACCGTAATGGTGCCGCTCCCCTTACCCCACAAACTGAAGATATAATTACCTGAAGGCAAACCTGTTTTACTGATAGTGCCCGAATAACATTTTACGCCGGTGCGCGCATCTGCATTTGTTACCCCGCTTGCGGTATAGGTAAAGCTATTGTCGTCATCCTCAAAACTGGTATAGGCTATGGCAGCCGGGTTGGCATTTTTAACCTGGGCTATAGGGTAGTTATTGTGGTATCCCCACAGGTAGTTGATTTGTTTTATGCCGGTATTGCCCGTCATGTCCTGCCAAAGCAGGTTGCCTGTACCGCTGTCGTAACCGTTGCTTAGCCTTAGTTTATACCGGCTATCGCTCATGTAATTAACATATAGCCCGCTTGCATCCATAGCTTCGGCATTAAGCGAGCTTACCGGGGTTACGCTTTCGAATCCGTATAAAGCCGTGGGCCTGAGCAGTGCCGGGTCCCACTGCGTAATGATGCCGTTTGTTAAAACCGAATCGGTTGCTGATCGTTTCAACCAGGTTTGTTTCTCCAGTACCGGGCTGTAAATAGCGTGGTCAGTTAACGAGGATGCAAACCCAGGCTCATAGCTTTCCGGGTATTTGTATTTTTCAACATGTACCGCGCCTTTCGAATCGGTTACAGATGCCCAGATCCGGTTGCGGGGCATAGCATCATAAGCATAGACCGACGTAGTAGTTACTGTATCGCTGGTATTATAATAATTATACTGCTTTTCTGACACCAGTTTAAGCCATGAAGGGTTGAGGCTGTAATCTTCATAATTCCAATGCCTTAACGAATCTGCCACCACCATACCAAGAAGGCACCCGCAAACATTAGTCCGCCTGATGCCCAGGTACATTTTTACTGCAGAGAAACTGCTGTCTTCAACGATACTGTAGTTATAATCATGCTGCGATAATATATTGTAAATATTGCCTACCCTTTTATAATCCGTCTTCCTGGTCATAAATACACTGGTTCCGGTAAAATTTAAGGGGTCGAACAAACTAAATTCGGATTTGCTCAACAGGGTATCGGTATTGCCAATCTGCTGTTCATACACTTTCTTATAATACATATCCTGCGACAGGAATTGTCCGTAACCATTCACAGAGGAATATGTTGTGTAGTATTTATAAAGTATAGTCCCTCCCTGGCCTTGTGATGCGCCATGTAATTCGTCAGTATAATTTCTGCCACCGTATTTTGGAGTATTGATCAAATAACCGGTTGATTCGCCTACACTGTCTTTGTAAACATATTGCTTGCGGGTGGCCACATGCAAACATTCAGGGTCGGTGTAATCAACAATACTTTTTATACGGATGCCGGGACCAGCTGCCCCTTCGATAACCTGGTTGGTTTGCTGCAAATAAGTAACCGTTCCGGTTACAGCATTTTCCTTTGCATCGCATTGTACCGTCATAGAATAAGTACCGGGTTGTAAAAATACCGAGTCTGTCTTTTGTGGATTATCACTATTCGTTGCGATCTTAAAAGGATAACTTTGAGAACCCAATGAAATCACAACTTCTGGGGCAATGTCTTTTGTTGCTGCATTGGGGCCATTGGGATCTAATTGTCCTGACGTAACTGCCAACTTAGGTATGCGTGAAGTTATGACATGCACCATCTGTGCATAATTAATAGTGAAATAGGTAACAGGATTTACTACCAAATCTGTGCTTGTTGTATCGAGCCGGTTAATAAAGTCATAGTTGTATTTATTCAGTCGTACGTAATTTAAACCATTGTTGTAGATATTAGGCTCATAAGTAAATACCGATGTGCCGCCGGTAGGATAAATAATTTTGTTGAGCATAGCCGCCTGCGCAAACTGGAAAACAGGCTCCCTGTTGACACCCATTGAGTATAATGTATTTGGCATTAGCGTCCCTGTTTCACTAATGTCGTATGCCCCATTCCAGAATCCCCAATGATCAACTGAGGGCAGTTTTTTTGAAGGCCATCCGGTCACGTTGTTATAATAGAAATAATACTTTTTTGAATGCAGGGGGTTTATTCCTTCTTCAAGCCCGGTTAACTTTAGCCTGGTGGTATAGATGTTATTACTACCACCGTTCGAAAAATAGTCTACATCAAATTTAAACTGGTCTAACAGTTGGCCCTGGTAATTATATATTTGAATATTATCAAGCGAATAAGTGGGGATATCCAGCCTGCCCCCAATCGTATTAAAATTAATCGTCATTTTTGACGTGATTATACTTGACAACTGCAGGGTTGCAATTCTGGTGGGGAATGGGAAACTAATTGGTGTTAATATAGGCACATTGTATCCCTGCACCAGTAGCGACATATTTTGGGTTCCGGGGCCATCTTGGCTAATCGTATTCCCGGACGTGTAGGTAAAAGTTATTACATCTTTCCAATCTGCAGAGTGGATGGTATTTAAATACCAGCTTGAAGTATAACTGGTAGGCAATACATAAACCGGGTTATTCGGGTCGAAACTGGGGTTGTGCGGAGCGATAGTTGTTTCCGGGATGTCGAAACGGTATTGATTACCTTCCGGCGTAACAATCGTAAACCCATTGGTAGGGTCGCCGGTGATGGTTAATTGCTGGTATGGAAACTGGTAAAACTTGCCCTTATAAATAAGGAATTTACCTGAATGCCCCGCAAAGTTGAAGGAATATACGTCTGGCTGTGTGTCATTGGTAAAATAATACATGGCATTATCCATAAACTTTTGCGTAATGGAATCGCGGGTGGTGTAGCGCCAGTTAGTATTGTCGTATGATCCCGCGGGCGGCATGAACTCATCTATCTTATCCTGTATAATGCGGGTAATCACTCCGCCCGCATCTAATGACCAGTTAAGCCCCACCCAGCTTGCTTCCTGGCTCGGCTTAAATCCTCCACCATGGTAATTAAGCGTAATAGGAACGCTCAGTTGCTGTCCCTTGGCAACGGTAATTGGAATGCTAATGTCAGGAATACCCGTTTGAAGGCTCACCGGAACTATTCCATACACGCCAAGAGAAGCTGCATTGGGCGAGGGGGGTATCAAATCAGTCCTGAATGCAAATTGCGGAGCCGGTGCCGGCGTGGTTTGCGCAATAGCTTCAGAAAAAAAACAAATAACAAGAACAAAAAGCAGCAAAACGCTCAATGGTTTTTTCATTTGTAATAAGGCTGTTTTAGGTACAATCCATTCCAATACGGATGAATTGCTATAAATAATAAATTAATTAAAAATCAGGGTTTCCCGATATATTTCAATCAAAAAAGGACAATAAATATCAGGGATGCTTTTTTTTGTAAGAACGTTTAGATGCAACAAGGATACATATTCGTTTCACTAAAAACAAATCGCAAAAAGGCAATTTTATTAATAACTTATTAACAAATATTAATTATCAGTAGCTATTTAATAACCCAAAGCAACAACCGCTATCATAGGCTGATGCTTCCTTCAAAATGTCACCTATTGATGAGCCCCCTTCAATAAATCCCTTTGCTCTTCAAAAACCCAATATCCTCCGGCGCTATCTTCGCAATAGCATAGGAAGGTACACGTTCATTATGTAATTCGTCTATCGTTTCAACCAGGTTATTATAAACGGAATGATCGGATGGTTTGATGATCACAAATAAGCCTTTACCCGTTCTTTTAAATACCTCGCTAACTTTTGCTGCTATGGCTGCATCCAGCTCTTTACCATATTTTGCCTGCGTTGGCGTGGTTAAGGGGTTTGCCGCCATCCCCATATACCAAATGGCCTGGTTGTTTTTGCCCAGGCAAACCGTCATCGTTCCGGTTTCAGGAACCTTGCCTGAAGGGCCTGGTACAGGCATGGCCAGCGGCATTACCCTGGGTTTGGTTAATACGGTCGTCAGTATAAAAAAAGTAATGAGTAAAAACGCAAGGTCGACCATTGCGGTAAGGTCAACACGGGCAGGGATCCTCCTGGTAGCCCGGCGGCCCCCAGATTTTCCGGGAGTAGAATTTAGCTCAGCCATGATTATAAGTTTAAGGTTAAATAATTGGTCACCAGCAGTCCTGAAATGCCTGCTGTTTAAACCTCAAACGCAGATCGAAATACTTTATTGCAACAATGATGCAATAAAGTATTTTAATAAACGGCGCAGCCTCAATTAACGTTTTTAATAAAAAATATTCGGCTTTTGGGTGAGGCTGGTGCGCTTAGGGTTTTAATATAGAACACTCAATATCGAATACTGAATAATGAAGTAAGAAAATTCGACATTCAAAATTCATTATTCGATATTAAATTCCTCCTTTTTATCCTTACTTTAATAGCATTAAAAGGGTTGGGGGAGCCTATTAATGAAAATAGCACTTTTGGGTGAGAAATGTATAGGAGATGGTTACCTGTGTAAAAAAATAGGTATCCCTGGGCTGCCCGTCACCGCGCTGCGAGCCGGGAGAGCCGATGTAAACACCTGTTTTTTCGCCCGAGCGGTCGGATAACTTTTCGGCCAGGGTGTTATGGGCGGCATAATAGTATTGGCCGCTTACATCATCCAGGTAATCGGTATTCGGGTTACGGTATCCAATCTCAAAACCAAGGGTAAACTTGCCTGTAAAATTGTATTTCATACCGGCCCCGTAAGGAATGGAAAATGCACTGGTTGAATAGGCCTTTTTCTGGCCCTCGGTAGCCATCGAGCTTAAATCATACTTTTGACCCTGGTAAACCGTACTTGGTGAAAAGCTAAGCGCCGCAACACCAAGGAAAACATATGGCGTAAAACTATTTTTACCTATTTGAGGGATGTACTCCATAAAATTAAACTCACCGATCACACTGATCTCGCTTAGCGTGGTGGTAAAGCTCAAATTCCGCTGCCTGAATTGCGCGTTTGACGATTTACTGTCATCAGCGCTGATGACCCCGTAGTTATAGTTCAATTTTGCTGAAAGATAGCCATCAAAATTTCGTTTTAAAAAGCCATTTATAGCAATGCCACTTACCTTTAGCGGGTTGCTGGTATTAAGGTCGCCCATATAGCCGGCCCCGCCAATACCACCGCCAATTTCCCAGGTTTGGGCCTGCGCGCTGAGTGATAAAAAGACCAGGAAAAGAAAAGGTAAAAATTTCGGCATCCGTCAAATTTAATAATTACGGGCATCCAGCCCCCACAAAAGTTTGTTTCTTAACGTAGATAAGTAACTTTCATTATTTAAACGGATAAGATTTAGCTGGAAACCAGCCTTTTTTACCTCGAAGCGGATGGTTTTATCAATAGTGGCTGTACGCGAATCGCAGGAAACCAAATAATTGGAACTGCGGCTCTCCACATCAAAAGCCAGCGTACAGCTATCAGGCAAAACAATGGGCCTCACATTTAAATTGTGGGGGGCAACCGGCGTAAGCACCAGGCTTTTTGATTCGGGATAAATGATAGGCCCGCCGCAGCTTAACGAATAGGCCGTTGAGCCGGTAGCAGTTGAAATGATAATACCATCGCCCCAATAGGAGTTTAAAAATTCCCCATTCAAAAAAACATGGGTAGTGATCATCGCCGAATCATCCCGTTTATGGATAGTGATATCATTGAGAGCAAAGTTATCAACGCCAAAAACCTCCGGATACGAGTTAATACTGAGCAGTTCCCTGCTATCCAAAGTAAACTGCTTGTTTACCACTGCCTGGATGGCGCTCTCAATATCACTTTTATTAATGCTGGCTAAAAAACCAAGCCGGCCAAAATTTATGCCGATAACAGGGATCCCTGAATCGCGGATAAGGGTAACCATGTCCAGCAAAGTGCCATCGCCGCCCAGGGTTAAAAAAATATCGATAAAGCCTTTGATATTATCTGCCGGGTCAAGTACGTTGTAGGTGATGGTGTTGAGGTTGTCCTTAAGGTAATTGTGTAACTGGTGATGGACGTAAATGTCAACACCATGAAGGTTGAGGTTATCAAAAACCTGCTGTATGAACGGGAGTACTACCGGATCATTAAATGGCCTGCCGTATATTGCTATTTTCATTTAGTTCATTGGTTCAATAGTTCATTAGTTCATTGGTGCAATGGTTTATTATTATAGCTGCTGCCTGGTTTATTGAATTAATTAAAAAACTTAAAATTAACCCGCTATCCTACCAATGAACTAATGAACCAGTGAACAAATGAACCAACTAAAGATTAAGATAATTCATCAATGAATCGTACCTCTCCTTTGAATCATTAATATCGCCGCTGTGATTAAAAGTGGCTTTGATGACGTACTCGTATCTTAAAAAAGTAGATAAAATGGCTGATATATCTTGTTTATTTATTTTAAGTGTTACTTCCATCCGCGTTGAATCGGGGAAAGTGCGTACATAACTGCTCAGGATTTGTGCATTGTCTGACTCTACGATCTGGGCCATATGCGCCAGCGAATTGTTTTTATTATCAATCTCCAGTACGATGATACCTCCCGGCTGGTCAACAGAGGTAAGCTTTGCAAAATATTCAGTAAGCGTACCCAGGGAAATAAGGCCCAGATAATTATTTTTATCATCCAGCACCGGCAAAACGGTAAGCTTCTGTTCGTAAAACGCCCTGATCACATCATAAACGTGCTGGCCTTCCAGCACATAGGGGTTTACCAATGACAGCGACAAGGCGCCCACGTTGGTCTCATAATCGGTTTCCTCAATCAGGTCATCTTCGGAGATAAGGCCTAAAAACTGCTCTTCGTTTACAATTGGCAGGTGCCTGATCCGAAATTCCACCATCCGGTCAACCACCTTCTGAATGGTATCAGAAGTAGTAACCGGTGGAATCACATCAGCAACTAATTCAATTGCAGTCATTTTTATACCCTTATTTTTATTTTTTCCAAAAAACCTTTTAACAATGTATTAAACTCATCAGGCCGTTCCATCATCGGTGCGTGACCGCATTTGTCGATCCAGTGCAACTCGGCATCCGGCAGTTCCTGGCTAAATTCAACCGCTACTTCCGGGGGCGTAATTTTATCATTTTTTCCCCATATCAGCGAAACCGGGATCGTTATCTTATGCAGGTCGTTTTTCATGTTATGACGAATAGCCGATTTGGCCATTGCCAGTATCCTTATAACGCTGTGCCTGTCATTTATTATCCTGAAAACGTCGTCAACTAATTCTTTTGAAGCAACTTCCGGATCGTAAAAGGTAAACTCAACCTTCTCCTTTACAAAATCATAACTGCCCCGGCGCGGAAAAGTTCCACCAAAAGCATTTTCATATAAACCCGAACTCCCTGTCAAAACCAATGCTTTCACTACCTCGGGGTGTGCCAGCACGTATATTAACGCTACATGGCCTCCCAACGAATTCCCCAGCAACGTAACATCCTTTAATTTTTTATACTTAACAAATTTATGTACAAATTTTGCAAGGGTTTTAACACCTGTAGTTAACAATGGCAAATCATATATCGGCAATATCGGGATGATGACCCTGTACTCCGACCTGAACTCTTCAATTACTCTGTCCCAGTTGCTTAATGCACCCATTAAGCCGTGTAATAGTAGTAAAACTTCGCCTTCGCCCTCATCGATATAACTAAAACCGTTTTCCTCTTTAAGCACGAACTCCATATAAATCAGTAAAGTTTAAATTCCTTAGTTTCCGGCAAATTCAAGCCTGTTAAATTATCCTGAACATTTTGCCGCTATAAAAATAGCTTATTGCATTTGAGTTACAACAATTAATGCAATTATTTATAAGCCCCCTCTAAATCTCCCCCGGTTGGGGAGACTTTAATTTTCGTTTACTTTTCAAAGTCCTCCCCACCGGGGAGGATTTAGGTGGGGCTTCACACCAAAAGCTTCTTCACCACTTCAGATATTGTCCTGCCATCGGCTTTGCCTGCAAGTTCCTTATTGGCTGCGCCCATCACTTTACCCATATCTTTTACCGAGGTGGCCCCTACCCTGCTGATCAGTTCTTTCAAAAAAGATTCAACTTCCTCTGTGCTCATTTGTTTGGGCAGATATGGCTCAATCACCTGCATTTCCTGCATCTCAATCTCGTAAAGGTCTTCCCTGTTTTGGGTCTTATAAATTTCTGCCGACTCCCTGCGCTGCTTGATCAGCTTTTGCAGTACTTTTATTTCGGCCTCTTCGGTCAGTTCTTCTGCCGCACCTTTCTCAGTCCTTGCTAAAAGCAGGGCCGATTTGATGGCGCGCAAGCCCCTTAAACGGTCGGGTTGTTTGGCCAGCATGGCTTGCTTGATATCCTGGTCTACCTGGTTAATTAATGACATGTGCTTTTTGTTTAGTCCGGAAGTCGGAAAAGTCCGAAAGTCCGGAAGATTTATGGTGCTATTGTTTGTTTAGTCCGAAAGTCGGAAAAGTCCGAAAGTCCGGAAGATTTATGGTGCTATTTTATCTCAATATTACGAAAATCCATTTCGGGACTTAATTCAACTTTCCGACTTTTTTTGTCTTTTTCGTCTTTCCGGACTTTCCGACTTTCGGTCTTTCCGGACTTTCCGACTTTCGGACTTTTCGGACTTTTCGGACTTTTCCGACTTTTCCGACTTTTCCGACTTTTCCGAGTTTCGGACTTCCCCCTATTTCCTCGAAATTATCGTAGCCGAAGCCTGGGCTGTTGGCATAATGGTTAATTCGTTGATATTTACATGGGGCGGGCGGGATACCACAAACCAGATGGTTTCGGCGATATCATCGGCAACCAATGGTTCAAATCCGGCATAAACTTTTTTAGCCCGATCTTTATCCCCCTTAAACCGCACTTCCGAAAACTCTGTTTCCACAGCCCCCGGGTGAATCGCCGTAACCCTTATACCTTGTGTCACCAGGTCTATCCGCATCGCCTGGTTTAAAGCATCAACGGCAGCTTTGGTAGCACAATATACGTTTCCGTTAGGATAAACTTCTTTGCCGGCTATTGATCCCAAATTGATGATATGCCCTGTTTTATGTTCAACCATCCAGTTTGAAACCACTTTACTTACGTAAAGGAATCCTTTTACATTGGTATCTATCATCGTGTCCCAATCATCATAACTTCCGTTTTGGATGGGATCAAGTCCCTGGCTCAGCCCGGCATTATTGATCAGCACATTCACTTTTTTCCATTTTGCCGGCAGCTCTTCCAGGTTGCTGATCACCTGTTCCCTGTCGCGCACATCAAATGCACAAACTGCAATTTCGGTATTGTATTTGGTATTCAGTTTTTTGGCCAGTGCATCCAGCCTGTCGCCGCGCCGGCCTGTTAATATTAAATTATAATGCTCGCGGGCAAATAAATGTGCACAAGCTTCGCCTATCCCTGAGGTGGCTCCCGTTATTAATGCAATTTTAGACATATATAAGATTAACTAACGCAGCGAAATTATGTTTTTTTATTCGGATTGTTTGGGTAAAAGTCCATGGACCATGGTCCATAGTCCATGGTAAAAAAGATTAAAAGTAGCGCCGCTCTTATTCCGGCCATCGACAATGAACCTTGGTTGAACGCGAATAATTTCTTATATGCCCATCCGATCCTACTAGCGTCTATCGGCCATCAACTTCCTTCCATGGACCATGGACTATGGACCATCGACTTCTCCCCCTACTCGAAATACAAACTAAACATAATGGTATGCAGCGATAGCTTGCTGATGGGGGTCGAAAACGGCTCATTGCCGGGCGCAAGCACGTTGCCAAATGAGTTGGATATTTTTATTTCGGGCGATAGCTTAAAAAATTCAAAATAAATATCGCAGCCCAGGCCTGCTTCCCAGGAGCCGAAACCGCTTAAATTTTTAACATTTCGCGAAAGCGGGTCGATATTGGATTGATCCTGCCCCCTGCCAACCGCCTGCGAATATTTGATGCCACCCAGCATATAGGCCCTGAAATCCTGGATCCTGTCTGACTTTAGTTTAAATTCCAGGGGAAGGTCAACCGTAGTGGTTTGTACAGACTTGGTTACATTCTGCGAAGGGGTATCATAGGTGTAATACAGGGAGCGGTCAGCAAAAATCAAGGAAGGGGTTATACGGGCTTCAATATGATCGGTTAAGCGATAGCGGGTAATAAAACCGATGGCAAAACCGGGGGTGGATTTTGAAGAAATACTGTTCACCGAATCGGTAATATAACGGTTAACGCCCGGGTCAAAGTAAGGGTTGCGCCAATCGGGCTTTTTAACAATTTTGTAATAGTTGTTTACGTAGCTGAAACAAAAGCCAAAGCTAAGGTCGTTCTGATCGGCGCCGCCACCCCATGCAGGGGCCTGTGCCAGCAACAAATTACTGCATAAAAAAAATAAAATAATGGTTAGGTACCAGGTTTTAATCATTTAATACCAGTATATATGGAACAGATACCAAACGCTAAGGGGCGGCATTTGGTATTTTTAAAGCCTGTTTTATCCATCAGCGCTACAAACGTTTCTCCGTCAGGAAAGGCAGCTACCGATTCCGGCAAATAAGTATAGGCCCTTGCATCTTTTGAAAATAATTTACCAATTGATGGTGTAATATAGTTGAAATAAAATTTATACAACTGTTTTACCGGGAAAACTTTGGGTTTTGAGAACTCAAGCACCACTGCTTTTCCGCCGGGTTTTAATACCCGCTGTATATCGGCCAGCCCTTTTTCAAGGTTCTCAAAATTACGTACACCGTAAGCAACGGTTACGGCATCAAAAATATTTGCTTCAAAAGGCAGCTTTTCCGAGTCGCCCAGCTTCACTTCAAACCTGCCGCTTTCGTGGCGCTTATCAATTTTTTGCTGCGCGATATCCAGCATCCCGCGCGAAATATCGACACCTATAATTTTATCAGGCTTCAGGATGGAGAGTGCCTCAAAGGCAAAGTCGCCGGTGCCGGTGGCAACGTCAAGGATCAATTTGGGCTGGAGGCTTTTCAGCTCGTTAATGGCTTTTTTGCGCCAGATGATATCAATACCCAGTGATAAAAAATGATTTAAAAAATCGTAGGTTTTGGAGATGTTATTAAACATATCGGCCACCTGTTCTTTTTTGGTGCCCTGGTCCTCTTGGTACGGTACTACAGTTTTGCTCATTGGGCGCAAAGATAGTGATAAGGTTGATTGGTTGATTAAGTTAGATGGAGTTGATTAAGTTTCTCAACAAAAATGACACTATGTAGGATTATTTCTTAATTCCTGGATTTCAGATAAAGGAATGCGAATTGCAGGATGCAGCAATTGAATTAAGTATTTTGTTTTCATTACAATTATCTTTTTAAAAAAATTTAAAATCTAAGTATAAACTTCTACCTTTCACTATTGCTGGTTATGTTCGCTTGTTTCCAGCAATACCAATAAATTTATAACAGACCAAACTATTGTTTATGAAAGAGACACCAGAGTCCTCCCGCAGAGGTTTCATTAAAAAATTGGGCGCCGCCTCTGCTGCGGTAGCCATTGGATCAAATGTATTTGCCCGTGATAATAAAACAGGCTTATTTACTTACCTTAAACGTACCGATAGTGTTAGCGCAAATGACCGCATCAATATCGCCTTAATTGGCGCTGGCGGACAAGGTTCGTCTGATACCGAAACCGCTTTGCAGATTCCGGGGATCAAACTGGTGGCTGTTTGCGATTTGTATGATGGCCGCCTTGCCGATGCAAAAAAACGCTGGGGCGCCGATATTTTTACTACCAAAGTTTATAAAGAAATTTTGGCCCGGCCCGATGTTGACGCTGTAATTATAGGCACGCCCGATTTTTGGCACCAAACCATATCTGTCGACGCCATGCATGCCGGCAAACATGTTTATTGCGAAAAACCGATGGTGCATGCCATTACCGAAGGCCCGGCCATCATCAAAGCACAAAAGGAAACCGGGAAAGTTTACCAGGTAGGCAGCCAGGGCGTATCTTCGCTCGGCAACGAAAAGGCAAAAGAGTTACTAAAAGCGGGTGCCATCGGCCAGTTAAACTATGCAGAAGGATTTTGGGCCAGGCGTGGCGCGGTTGAAGTATGGGAATATCCTATCCCTGCCGATGCATCACCCCAAACGGTTGATTGGGAAACTTACGTAAGCAATACCGTAAAACGGCCGTTTGATGAAAAACGCTTTTTCAGGTGGCGCAATTATGTGGACTATGGCACAGGTATGGCAGGCGATCTTTTTGTGCACCTCTTCTCAAGCCTGCATTTTATAACCGGTTCCCTGGGTCCCGAAAAGGTATATGCCTCCGGCGGTTTGCGGTTCTGGCATGATGGCCGCGAAGTACCTGATGTTTTGCTGGGCACTTTTGATTATGGCGAAACAACCGTTCATCCGGCGTTTAACCTTAGCCTGCGCTGTAATTTTGTGGACGGCACCAGCGGCACCACCTATTTGCGCCTGGTAGGCAGCGAAGGCGCCATGGATATTACCTGGGACGATGTGGTATTGAAACGTAACAAGACTTTTCAAAACGACGATCCTTTTTATGCCGAAAAAATGCGTAATGCGGGCCCCGGCGCTGTGGAAAGAAAACATATGCTGCCACCCGAAGAAATTACCTACGCGGCTGAAAAAGGCTACTTAGGTGGCCCTTACGACCACTTTAATAACTTCTTTAACGCCATAAGAAACGGCGGAAAAGTAGTTGAAGATGCAACTTTTGGCTACCGTGCCGCGGCGCCAGCCTTGTTGTGTAACGACAGTTACTTTAAAAACGAAGCCATGCACTGGGATCCGGTGAATATGGTGGTAGTGAAAAAAGGATAGGTTATTTCTATTTGTTTTTTGTCATTTACGATAGTGAGAAATCTATACACCATACACTCCCGCTTGATTGACGGAATACCGTGTGTATAGATTTCTCCTCGTTCCTCGTCGAAATGACATTCTTATTTTTCAGCCAATTTTAACAGCCCCTGCATGTCCAGCCTTTTGGTAAACATGGTTAAATCGCCGTTTTCATCAAGCGGCCATTCTTCACGGGGCTTGTCCCAGTACAACTCAACGCCGTTTTTGTCAGGGTCATCCAGGTAAATAGCCTCGGATACGCCATGATCAGACGCACCTGTTATAGGGTATTTGGCATCTATCAGGCGCTTTAAAATTACCGCCAGGTCCTTTCTTTCAGGATATAATATAGCAGTATGATACAAACCCGGTGCATATTCGGGGGCAGGCGGTGCGCCAAGGCTCTGCCATGTATTTAAACCGATATGATGATGATAGCCCCCGGCGGAAATAAAGGCCGCCTGTCCGCCGTATTGCATTACTTTATCAAAGCCCAGTAAACCGCAGTAAAAATCAAGCGACTTTTGCAGGTCGCTCACCTTTAAATGCACGTGGCCAATGCGGGTTTGAGCGGGTATTTTATAATCTTCCATTTAAATTACATGTTTAAACATCAAATTTATGGAATATTTGAATTTGCCATGTTTTTTGATTGTAAATTTATCAAAGCAAACGGGGATTGCCTGGTTTAACCCCTGAGAATGAAGCAACTTTCGGACTTTACTGACTTTTCGGACTTTCGGACTAACTCTAATCACTATCTTTGCCACATGATCATTAAATCAGCCGAATTTATTTGCAGCAATACCCAAATCTCCAAACTGCCGCCGCCTGTCAAGGCCGAATATGCTTTTATCGGCCGGTCCAATGTGGGCAAGTCATCGCTGATCAATATGCTCACCTCCAAAAAAGGGCTGGCAAAAACCTCGCAAACACCCGGTAAAACGCAGCTGATCAACCATTTTTTAATTAACGACAACTGGTATATCGTGGATTTGCCGGGTTACGGTTATGCCCGTGCATCAAAAAGCAAAAAAGCCGACTGGAGTAAATTCATCCATACTTACCTGGATAAGCGCGAAAGCCTGCAATGTGTGCTGGTGCTGATTGACAGCCGCCTTGAACCCCAAAAGATAGACCTTGAGTTTTGCAACTGGCTGGGCGAAAAGGGGCTTTCCTTCGTATTGGTGTTTACCAAGGCCGATAAACAATCGAACCTGAAAACCGACCAGAACGTTGCCCTGTTTAAAAAGGCTTTGCTTGCCACTTTCGACGATATGCCCCAATATTTTATTACTTCGTCCGAAACTCAATTAGGCAGGGACGAGATCCTCGGTTTTATCGGCAGCATTAACCAGAATTTCGAGATCCCCGATTATAAATCGTAGGTACACCTGTCAAACGTCATCGCAATATCAACTTAACTGCAGCTATTTAAAACAATATCGCCAGAATATATCTTTACCTAAAAAACATATAAACCATGAAACGTACAGCACATGCCCATTGGAACGGCACCCTTCAGGAGGGTAAAGGTGAAATTACCACACAAAGCACCGTTTTAAACAACACGCAGTATTCATTTAAAACCCGCTTTGCGGATGGTATCGGCACAAACCCCGAGGAACTGATAGCCGCCGCACATGCCGGCTGCTTTACTATGGCCGTAGGCGCCGCGCTAAGCCAGGCCGGCTTTAAACCCAACGACCTTACCACCGATGCTATTTTAGACCTTGACATGGCTTCTTTGAGCATCACAGGCATCCACCTTGATTTAAAAGCATCAGCAATTGATGGCGTAAGCGAAGAAAAGTTTAAAGAAGTTGCCGAAGGCGCAAAAGCAAACTGTATTATATCAAAAGCCCTGAGCGTTCCGATTACGCTGAGTGTGCAGTATTCTTAGTCGGAAAAGTCCGAAAGACAAAGTGAGGTAAGAGTTTTTTTATCAGCAAATTTGCCTCTTGGAACTTTTTCCGATTTTATCTCAAATTCCATATCAAACTATTTCTTCCGGACTTTCGGTCTTTCCGGACTTTCGGACTAAAAACCTCAAGCCACCTCCAGCCTTGTTTCATTTATAACGCCCAGCGGCACAGTGAATGAAAATGAGGTTCCCTGGCCGGGTGTACTGGTTACCCATATGCGGCCGCTGCACTTTTCAACCAAATCCTTACAAAATAACATCCCCATACCTGTACCCGATTCATTATTCGTCCCGGTTTTACTGTTCACTTTGCTTTTAAATAATTTATTCAGCTGTTCTTCGCTCATGCCCGTGCCGGTATCCCTTACTGTAATAACATAGTTTTGCTTATCCTGGCGTTTAGCTGATATTTCGATGGTATCATTCTCCCGAGAGAATTTGATGGCATTGGTAATCAAGTTCCTGATCACTATCCTGATCGAGTTCGGATCAGCCGATGCAACAATATCATCCGGCACGCTGTCAATTAATGTAATGCCTTTTAAACCTGCCTGCTCGTGGTAACTCTCGGCTTCAAATGCCACAATATCCTTTACATAAAAACTTTTTGCGGAGTTTTCAAAGTTCTCCATCTGGCTGTTTATCCAAAACAACAAAGTATCCAGAAAATCGGAGGTATATTCCAATTTCTTCAACACACCGGGTATCATGTCAAGTAACTGCTGATGCGATATTGTATCGTCCTGCAACAGGCTGAACAGGCCGCGTAAAGTGCTTAACGGCGCCCTCAGGTCATGTGCTAAAACCGAGATCAGCCTGTCCTTTAAAGTATTCAGGTCGTTAAGTTTCTGGGCCTGGTCGTCAATACTGGTTTTTTGTTCCACCACTTCGCGGTTTTTTTCTTCAAGCATCAGGTTAATTTTTTGCTGCTTGCGCTTTTGCCTGTAATAAACTACCGAAATGGCAATCATCCCCAAAATGATAATTAAAAAAATAGTGTTTATTAAACGCTGCTGTTTAATGCGCTGCTGGTACAGGATATCCCGGTCAAGCTGCTGTTGTGCCAACTGCTTCTGTTTGGTGGCAAAATTAAGTTCCAGGTTATAGGAGGTTAACTTTTGTATGCTTTCATTATTGTTGAGGCTATCCTTCAATTCAATGTATTGCCTTAATAACTTATAGGCATCATCAAATCGCCCCAGACCCGCCAAAGTTTTATTTAGCTGCAGCGCCGCATTTGACCGAACCGACAAATTACCAAGTTTAACGGCCAGGCTTTGCCCCTCCATTGCGTATTTGTATGCATTTTTATAATCCTTCTGCATGTTATAAACGGTTCCAAACCCTATCAGGGTGCAGGCTTCGTTGTAAACATTTTTGTATTTGCTCGAGATTTGCAATGAAGTATCAAGGTTACTGATGGCTTTTTCAAACTGCCCCTTATGGCCGTAACATAAACCAAGGTCGGTATAATCAGACATCATCCCATCCTTGTCATCCTGCTTTTTGGCAATATTGATTGATTTGGTGCAATAAAAAATCGCGCGGTCATAATTCTTTTGATTCATCATCACCTCGCCGATATTTTCATATATCGTACCCACCCCATTCAAATCCTTTGTTCCGGCAAATAGTTTTAATGATTTTTTATAATATTCAAGCGCTTTCGGGTAAAGTTCCATGCTCTGCAGCACCACACCAATATCATTATAATCCGCAGCCATAAAAGCTTTATTATGCAGCTTCAGCGCAATAAATAACGCTTTATAGTAATAATCAAGCGCGGTTGATAACTGGCCCTCGCTATAATAAACAATGCCCATGTTTTTATAGCAATCAGATTCATATGCCTCGTTTTTATATTTTTTATTAAGGTCGAGCGCTAGTTTTAAATAAGTTAGCGCCTCGTTATAGTTAGCAAGCAAATTATACATGCGGCCATAAAGCATATAACAATTGCTTAAGCCGGTATTGTCATTTAATTTCTTGTATATTAAAATAGCTTCGTCAAACTCCAGTATGGCCTGCTTAAATTTTCCTTTAAAATAATTGGCATGCGCGGTTTGAACCAGGCCATCCGCGATACCGGCTTTGTAATTAATTTTACGCGAAAGCGCTACCCCTTTTTGTGCGTAATATAGCGTACTGTCAGGGTTTGAGTCGAAATAATTTCCGGCAAGGGAATTTAACCTGTTTATTCTTAATGTATCAGGTTCCGATTGACTTTTGAGCGAAGAAGTCACGAGGGTTTTCAAACTATCAACGCGGCCCCGGTTTACAAAACCGAAACAGGTAACCGTGATCAATAATAAAGCCAGGGTAAAATAAATCCTCAATTTTAAAGTGTTTAATGTTAAATAGTTGTTCAATACAACCATTGCTATCAGCACTTTATACGAAAAAGCGGTGCGATTTTGTTTTGGTTTTTTAAAAAAAATAAAAAGCCCGTCTCCTTGGTCAGGAAACAGGCTTTTTTAATATTTTGTCAACCTTATTTTAAGGCGTTTACAAATTTAGTAAGCTTTGATTTGTTATTCGATGCTTTGTTTTTATGAATAACATTCTTTTTGGCCAAACGGTCAAGCATCGAAATTACTTTTGTTAAAAGAGGTGCCGCATCAGCCTTGCTGGTAGTTCCTCTTAATTTTTTAATGGCGTTCCTGGTGGTTTTAGCCTGGTACCTGTTGCGTAAGCGCTTCGCAGCGTTAGAGCGGATCCTTTTTAATGATGATTTATGATTTGCCATTGTATAGCTTTGTTATTCTTTTTCTTTTATTTTTAAGGACTGCAAATATAGGATGATTATTTTAAAAATCAAATACTTTTTTTGTTATTGTTGTAAGGTTGAAATGTTTGAAGGTTGGAATGTTTTTAGCGATAAAACTTATAGGTTCAACATTACAACTTTTCAACTTTAAAACCTTTCAACATCTATATTTGAAATATGAAACCCTTCCTGAGGCTAACCATCGCCTTAATATTAATTACCATTTGTTCCTCCTGGGGTTTTTATGCCCATTACCGTATCAACAGGTTGGCTGTTTTTACGCTGCCTGCGGCGATGGAAGGATTTTACAAAGCGAATATTGATTACGTTACCCAGCATGCCGTCAGCGCTGATAAAAGGCGTTATGTTGATTCAACCGAAGCACCACGCCACTACCTGAATGCCGACCACTACGGTAAAAACCCTTTTGCAAAGATCCCGCAGAACTGGGATGACGCGGCAATAAAATATACCGCAGATACTTTGCTCAAATATGGCACGGTACCCTGGGTCATTCAAAACAACTATTACCGGCTGGTAAAAGCCTTTAAGGCACATGATACCACTGCCATTTTAAATACCTCGGCAAACCTTGGCCATTATATTGCTGATGCACATGTTCCGCTGCACCTTACCCAAAACTATAACGGGCAGTTAACCCGCCAAACGGGCATCCATGCGCTGTGGGAAAGCCGGCTGCCGGAGCTCTTTGGCGACCATTATCACATTTATATTGGCAAAGCCAGGTATATTAACGAGCCACTGAAGGAAGCTTTTAAAATATGCCGGGCGTCCTATAATGAAGCCGACTCTGTTTTGCGCTTTGAGCGGATCCTGAACAGAACATTCCCTTCATCAAAAAAATACGTTACAGTAAAGCGCGGCAACAAACAGGTAAGGGATTATTCCGTTGCTTATTCAAAAGCCTATCAAAAAATACTGAACCGGATGGTAGAACGCCGGATGCGGTCGGCTATTCTGGCTGTTGGCAGTTATTGGTTTTCTGCATGGGTGGATGCCGGGCAGCCCGACCTGGATAAACTCATCAAACAACCGCTCAGCGATGCCGATAATAAGAAGGTCGCAAAGGAAGAAACTTGGTTCAAAGCCGGAAAATCATTAGCTTTAACTCATTGATATGAGAAAAAAAGCAGCAGTCCTGTATAATAAGAAAAACCGGATAGAGTGGCGAAGCCATGAGCCCTCGCGGCTTGAAACATTCAGCGATGCCGTTTTTGCCTTTGCGGTTACGCTCATTATCGTTTCACTGGAAGTGCCCAAAACATTTACCGAACTTTTTGAAACCATGAAAGGCACCGTTAGTTTCGCTGCCTGTTTCGCCGCGCTGTTTCAGATCTGGAACCAGCAAAATATTTTCTTCAGGCGCTATGGTTTAAATGATGGCTTAACAGTGGCTCTTAACGGCATGTTATTATTTGTAGTGCTGGTTTATGCCTATCCGCTAAAGTTTTTGTTCGGCCTGCTGTTTTTTGACAATGCTTATACCGTTAACGGTCACACTCACGAAATGATCAGCACCCCGCAAACGCCTGCTTTAATGTTAATTTATGGCGCAGGGTACACCGCTATTAATTTGCTTTTCTTTTTAATGTATGCTACAGCTAAAAAACATTCAGAAGTTTTAAAGCTAAAACCAGTTGAGGTGTTTGAAACCCAAACCGTAACTTATCTTTATTTAATTCTTACCTTAATAGGCGTATCTGCCATGCTTTTAGCCTGGCTTTTGCCTGTTGAATATGCCGGATTTTCGGGATTTTTTTATAGTTTGATAGGGTTTGCTTACTGGTTTTGGTATAGCTATCGCGGCAAAAAGGCCAGGAAAAAATTTGGCCCGGCTACTGAACCTGCTTCTTAGTCATCCTGCTTTTTATAGCTGCGTAAATGGGTGGGATAATGGATAGTAAGATGATCACGATGCCTACCATAGAAAAATGCGCTTTAAAGAATGGCACATTACCTAAGAAATAGCCAGAAAAAAGGAAAACAATGATCCAAGATGCCCCGCCGACGATATTGTATAAACTGTACTTCAGGAACGGCATTTGGCTAACCCCTGCAACAAATGGCGCAATGGTACGGATGATCGGCATAAAACGGCTGAAGATCACTGCAAGCGCCCCATGTTTTTCAAAAAAAGCATGCGTTTGATTGTAATATTCCAGCTTTAATATCTTGTTATCGGGCTTAAACACCTTATGTCCAAAATATCCGCCCAGCAAATAATTGATGGTATTACCCGTAAAGGCCGCCGCTATCAATATAATGGTCAGCATAAAAATATTTAAGCCTGTACCACCTCCGGCTATTAAAGCGCCTGCGGCAAACAGCAGCGAGTCGCCGGGCAAAAATGGGGTAACTACAAAGCCTGTTTCAGCAAAAATAATGGCGAATAATATGAGGTAAGTAAGCGCATGATACTGGCTGATAATTGCCGACAAGTGTTTGTCAATATGTACGATAAAGTCGATGAGGCTCTTTAAAATTTCCAAGGCTATTTATTTTTTGCCAAAAATATAAATTTTAATCAGTTAATAGTTCTACCGTTTAACAGTATCAGTAAAGCTATTCTTTCGATGCCCCCAAAAAAAACAACCACTCAGCCAATCAACTCAAACAATTACTTATTAACTATCGTGGCCGCATTAAATGCTGCCGTATCTGCCCGGGAAGTGTACCCATAGGCGTATAAAGTATATAAGCGCCCGTCCTGTATGGTAACCGGGGTAAGTTCCTTTATAACCGTGGTGGTGCCGGTTGGCTGGATCTTCAGGTCGTAATTACCCACGGGCAGTTCGATGTATTTACTAATCTTTTGATAAGCGACCCCAGAAAACAAAGGAGTGTCATTGGCTAAAACATCCAGGCCACCGGTCCCCGATGGCGAGGCGTCAACAAACCTGATCTTACCGCGGCCGGGTGTGGGCGTACCCGATGTATCGACAGTGAATATGGTGGTGTCTGACCCGTCTCCCCGCGAACCAACTATAAACAAAGAATATTTTGCCCCAGCTTTCAATGAATCTGTTCGCGTAAGATAGGTAGTTCCTGAATACTGAACGGACCGGATCTGGTACGGCACATCCGTTGAGGGCACATAAAAATACCCCTGGCGCACGCCAAAAATATAGGGCGCTGAATTTACCTGCTTATTATCAATAAACAAACTAACAGGCATCATATCCGGGCTTAAATTTAAAATCTCATACTGGATATTTAGCCCCTTCGGGCTTGCATTGCCGGATTTACCACAGGAGGAGATCACAAATACTAAAAATGCAACACAGGCAAAAATAACCAGTGTTATTGTAATACCATTTTTGTTGCTATTGGTTATCGAACTCATTGTCCATTATAATTTATAACTATGCCTATGCTAAATTTGGCGCTACCTGTCCCTGTTAACTTGCCCCTTGAAACCAAAGAGTAAATATACTTGGGCTGAAACGTAATAGGCGTATCAATAAGTGGTGTTGCAGAACCTGTTTGATATACCTTTACGTTTTTTATCCCGCTGCCGGTAACAAAAAATGCTGAACTTGTTTTATATGCGCTTGTTTTATAATTCAGCGTATCACCAACATATGCATCAAGGTTTCCGGCATCCGGCGATGCGTTGACAAACCTGATCTGGGTTTTGTTTGGTGTTGTATCCGGGTAAAGAACATCAACAGTGCTGAATGAATTATCAGCAGTTTCGCCGGCCAGGTATATCGAATAGTTTGTGCTGTCTTTCAATGTCAACGGCACACTAAATAATACATTAAACGTTCCGGCCTTTTTAAACTGAAAATTTTCGGCTCCCTGGGGTACAGGTAAATAATAACTCTGGCTTCCCGGATACAAACTCGAAGTGTTGTTCTGGCGGGTACCGTTTAAATAAAAGTTCAGCGTATCTGCCGATGCATTTACTACGTTCACACCTGCATATAGCACCGTTTTAATAACCGAATCGTTGTTCTTGCATGATTCAAAGGCTAACAATGCAGCAAAAAAATAGACTATATAAAGGCGTTTGATCATATACGTTTATTATAACTGCTTATAATACGTTTTGTTATAACGATGAATAAAAAAGTCCGGCGTTGTACCGGACCTTCATTATTATGTCATTGGGTCATTATGTCATCAGGTCAGTGGTTCGTTCAAGCTATTTACTGCTCACCACTCACTAATTCAACTATTCACTAATTATCACGCGTAGCTGTTCAGCATAACCGGCATTACCAGCATCAGTACATCTTCGTTTTCATCGCCACCCTGCGGTAACAATAAGCCCGCACGGTTAGGGGTCGACATTTCCAGCGACACTTCTTCGCAGCTCAGGTTCTTCAGCATTTCAATTAAAAAACGGGCGTTAAATCCTATTTCCATATCCTCGCCTTCGTACTGGCAGGTTAAACGCTCATGCGCCTCGTTGGCAAAATCAATATCTTCCGAGGAGATATTCAGTTCGCTTCCGTTTATTTTCAGCCTTACCTGGTGGGTAGTTTTGTTGGCATAAATAGCCACGCGGCTTAATGACCCCAGGAACGACAGTCGGTCAATGCTTAGTTTATTCGGGTTATTTAACGGGATCACCGCTTCATAATCCGGGTAGCGTTCATCAATCAGGCGGCAAACCAGGTTAATATTCCCAAATTTAAAAAACGCGCTGGTGCTGTTATACTCTACCGATACATTTACATCATCAGATGGTAACGATGATTTTAATAAAGTTAATGCCTTTTTTGGCAGGATGAACGAGGTAGTACTTGCTGCCTTGGCATCTTTGCGGCGGTAACGTACCAGCTTGTGAGCATCAGTAGCCACAAAAGTAAGGTACTGGGTTGATAGCTGGCAGTAAACGCCTGTCATGGCCGGGCGCAATTCATCATTACTTACCGCAAAAATGGTTTTATTGATAGCTTCAGCTAAAACCGATGCGGGCAAATTAACCGATGAAGCATTTTCAACCACCGGTATTTTCGGGAAATCTTCGCCGTTTTCGCCGCTCAGTTTATATTTACCGTCGCCGGCATTTATTTCAATTGCAAAAGTTTTGTCATCAACCGAGAAAGCGATGGGTTGCTCAGGCAATGATTTCAGCGTCTCTAACAAAATTTTCGACGGGATAGCAATGCGGCCGTTTTCCTTGGCTTCCACTGTTAAGGAAGTGGTCATGCTGGTTTGCAGGTCAGTAGCCGAAATGGTTAAGTTTCCATCTTTTATCTCGAACAAAAAGTTCTCCAGTATAGGCAATACCGTGCTATTGCTCAATGCGCCGCTTACAGACTGCAGTTGCTTGAGTAATGTTGAGGTAGAAACAATAAATCTCATATAGTTAGAATTAATCAATCAAAAGTATAAAATTTAATGAGCATACTTTCGCTTGCGGATATAATGTTGAAAAATAGCAAATGTTAACAATAAAGCCAACGGCACAATATTATTCAATACCTGCCAGTAGATCTTTTCGCTGCGGATACGGGCGCGGCTAAGCAGACGGATCTGCACTTCTTTCGTCCGCAAGCCTATCAGTCCTGAATCATCCGTCATATAATCGGCAATGTTTAGCAACAGGTTTTTATTGCCAAAGTTTTGACGCATATAATGGTCGTATCCAAGGGATTGCGGGGTACCGTCCTTGTCGATATCATTTTTCAGCATATCGCCATCGCTTATCACCAGCATTTTGGTTTGCTTGCTTTCGTAAAGGCGCTCAATGGGTTCCTTCAGCCCTTCAGGTACCGGGCGATCGAGAAAATCCGATTTAAACTTCCCTTCAAGCAATACAGCAACCGTCTTCTCGGGGTTCTGGAACTCTTTAGGGTTTGGCTCCTGCTCAATGGCCTGCAGCGAGATGATATGCGGCGCCCCTAATTTTTTATTGTAAGGAGAAGAAGCCAGTAAGATGGTCTTCCTGACATTTTTTACAGCAATGGTATCAATGGAGCTTACAAACTCGCCTTTTATCCCGTCGAGGTTTTTTACAATTGGATTTTTGGATAGCGGCATAAATATCGGGTAATACAACCAGGGTATCATTTGTATTTGCGGCTGGCCGCCTGTATTGCCGGTAACAATAGGTATTTGCGCACAGTTAAGGTCGGCAATCAGGTCATAATTAATCCGGATGCCATAGGTAAACAACTGGTCGTCGAGGTTAAGCTGCTTGGCGAACGACATCTGGTCGCCGCCATGCACGCGCATGGTGTCCAGCTCGGCATTTACCTGGTCAATGGCCCAAAATACCTTGCCGCCGCGCATAATATATTGGTCGATCTTATATTTTTCAAGTTCTGTAAATGCCGTATCAGGTTTCGGGATCACCAATAACCTTACTTTCATCAGCATACTGAAGGGTACCGTTTTAAGGTTGATACGCCCGATATTGAAACCATCTGACAATGATTTCATGGCGTCCTCCATTTGCAGGTCGTTCAGTTCATGGTCGCCTTCGGTAAAAGCGATAATGGGCCGGCCCCCGCCGGTTATTTTTTTAATAGCTGATGAAAAAGCATATTCCAGGTTTTGGATAGAGTTATTATAAACCTCCTCTTCCGGCAACCCAATGCGCGACTGTAATAAATTCACCGCGATATCTTTACCCTCAAACTGTATCAGGGCTTCCGGGAAAATGAGCATCTGCGTTACGCCGTTATCAGTTTTGGTGCTGTAGGGCTGTCCCACAATACCCCTAACCTGTAATGAATCATATTCGGCCTTCTGCAGGTTTTCAGGCATTTTTTTAATGGCCGCTATAGGGTCAACAAAGTAAAACTCCAGCTTGCGGTTACTGTAGGCCTGCAGGTCGCTCAGCAGATCGCGGGTGGCGCGCTGCAGCCTTTTCATATTCGGGGGAAGTTATCGCCCTGCAAATAAACAATCACCCTAACTGGCGCCTTCAGGCTATCCATAATCCCCCGGCTTATTTTTGAAACCGTAAAACGTTTTTCTTTGGTAAAATCAAAGCGCGTAAAAGTTGCTGAAGACAAAACGCTTATCAACAGCAGAAAACCAAAAGTCTTTATCAGTACAGGGTTGCGCATGCTTTTTTGTCTTTGTAAAAGCAGCATCATTAAAGTCAAACAAATAAAAATACCCGCTAAAACAATAAAATAACACAGGTCGCGGGTATCCAATACCCCCCGGCTCACCGAGTCGTAATGGGTTGTGATCCCTAAATTCTCGAGATTAAGGCCTTGCAGCGATAAAAGCTGGCTAAGCGAATCGAACCCGCTGTAAAAAAAGAAGCAAAGGAATACCGCCACGGTGAAAGCAATCACCTGGTTTTTGCTGATAGCGGATGCAAACATGCCAATGGCACAAAACCCGGCGCCCAGTAAAAACAGGCCGATGTAAGAGCCTATCACCCCGCCGGTATCGATGTTTCCCTGCGGCGAACCCAACGTATAAACAGAATAATAATAAACCAGGGTAGGTAAAAGTGCAAAAAGCACGATAGTAAGGCTGGCAAAATACTTACCTAAAACTATCTGCCAGTCGGTTAAGGGGCGGGTTAAAAGCAGTTCAAAAGTGCCTTCCCTGCGTTCTTCGGCAAGCGAGCGCATGGTAATGGCCGGGATCAGGAACATAAAAAGGTAAGGCGCCGTGCTGAAAAGGCTATCCAAACCGGCATAACCGTAATCCAGGATACTGGACGCCGGGAATACCCATAAAAACAATCCTAAAACCAATAAAAATACACCAATGGTGACATAGGCTACCAGTGAGCTGAGGTAGGAAGTGATTTCTTTTTTGAGGATGGAGAACACAGGTGGTAAAATGCTAATTCGTAAATGTACAATGATAAAATCTCAAGCAAAACGCAAACGCCGACTTTTATTGTTTGGCAAAACTATGAAACTGCTATCAATAGAACGATAAATAATTTAAAGGCCAAAACGATAAGCCAGCCTTCCGGCGATCTGTCCAACAGTACCACCCTTTTCAACCCTGCCTTCATATCTTAAACCGATATCAATTTTGGTTTTCTTTTTATATACCGGTGCAGAAAAACCAATTACCGGCGCAAAAATAAAAGCGCCCTTTGCAGCTGTGTAGTTGTTGTTGATGTTTGATGACCAGCCCAGATCGCCCTCAACATAACTTATTTTACTAAAGTAGTATTTACCGCCCGCTTCAACAGGCACATACGTTGCCGGGTTTAAACTACCTGCGTAAGTGAGTTTTACCAGGTAATCTGTTATACCTGCCGTTACTGTAAAATAAAATGGCGCCTGCGAAACCGGCAATTCAAGTTTAACCGATGCGCCAACAACCGAACCATAAACCGAGGCCGCCTGGCCCACCGGAAAGCCAAACTCCCCGCCAATGCTTAATTGTGTTGACGGTTTTGTTTGTGCCGATGTACCGAATGTAATTCCCGATAAAAAAACTATAAAAAGTAAAAATTTATTCATCCTAAATAAGGTTTAAACCCACCAAACATAATTAAATATTATTGCATTTATTGATAACGATTAAAGGTAATTTAGAGACATCTCGTGCTATCATCACAAATTGTGATCATAGATCCGCATTAAAATATGTCATCACAAATTGTGATAACATGCTATCAGCTAATCGTATTAATTGTGTAAAATAAAAAATCATTTCGGCCTATTCAGGATGCAGTCACAATTTGTGACCGCATCTTATATTTTTTTCATATGTGGTCACGAATTGTGATCACATAGATTTACATTCCCTTTAAAACTATTACAACTCATTGCAACCTTTACAACTCACTATAACCTAACCAACCCATTCGTCAACCCGATAAAAATATTCTCCAATGTTTTGCCCTGGTTCTTATCCCTTAAGCCGCTTAAGGTATCGTCAGCCACAATTTTACCTTTATTGATGATGATTACATGATCGCAAACGGCTTCCACCTCCTGCATGATATGGGTTGACAGGATCACTGTTTTTGTTTTACCCAGATCGAGGATGAGTTGACGGATGCCTATTAACTGGTTTGGGTCGAGGCCCGAAGTAGGCTCATCCATGATCAGCACCTGCGGATCATGGATCATGGCCTGCGCGAGCCCTACCCGCTGCCGGTAACCTTTTGACAGCTGGCCGATCTTTTTATGCTGCTCCGGGCCGAGCCCTGTTTGTTCAATAATTTCATCTATCCGCTTCCCCGGCGACTTCATCCGGTGAACGGAAGCAATAAAAGCCATCGATTCTTTTACATACATATCCAGGTAAAGCGGGTTACTTTCGGGCAGGTAACCAATATTGCGTTTTACCTCCTGCTGCTGCAGATTAACATCATAACCACAAACCGATACCTTACCTGCGGTTTGCGGGATAAAGGTGGTGATGATTTTCATGGTGGTTGATTTGCCTGCCCCGTTCGGTCCCAAAAAACCCAAAACGCCTTGATTTGCGCTAAAACTAATATCATCTACAGCCTTTTGTGTACCGTAAACTTTTGTTAATGATTCAACAAGGATACTCATGGCGTAAAAGTAAGGGATAGATGTGAGATGTGAGAGGCGAGAGGTGAGAAATTTGGATTTCGTCTGTCAGCTTAAGCCCGATTTATGTTTAAAGTGATACAATGCAGACATCACAATTCCGATAATCGGTACTGTCATCGCCGTAATCATCCACCCCCCCAGAACAAGGCCTACACTGCCAGTTGCGCATTTCGTTCCTGGCGGCAATCCGTAAATCGATATGAAAGTTGCACCAACGGGCAGCAAAACTCCCAGGATCAAGGCAATAAAACTCACCCAAAGCAAGTTAAGTTTAGTCTTGCCTTTAAGCGCTTTGATAGATAAAATCAGTTGAAATACCGGCGCAGCAAATATTAACATCAATGGGATTAAACCAAAAAACAGAAATCTTAACATGTTTTTTATTGTAACATTTAATCCCGATAATCCAAAAAGGTAACCCTTAACCAGCTTATCCCAAAATGATTATCCACAAAAAATATGGCTCACATTGTCAACAGAGTATCACAGTGTTAATAACGGCAGAATGGGGATAATTTAATTGTCATATTGTCAGGTGAACAATTGCGGCAAGCTATTTGAATAGTATATATTTGTAACACTAAAAATTAAAAAATTAAAATCATGGCTTTAGAAATAACTGATGCAAACTTTGACGAACTCGTCCTTAAATCTGATAAACCCGTTCTTGTTGATTTTTGGGCAGAATGGTGCGGACCATGTAGAATGGTTGGACCGGTTGTAGAAGAAATTGCAAAAGAATATGAAGGCAAGGCGGTTGTAGGAAAAGTTAATGTAGATAACAACCCTGGTATATCAATGAAATTTGGTATCCGTAATATACCAGCACTTTTATTCTTTAAAAATGGCGAAATTGTTGACAAACAAATCGGCGCAGTTCCAAAATCTGTTCTTGCAGGAAAATTGACCGCACAATTGTAAGGATTTCACCGATTGGTGGATGATTTCACCGATTAGGTAAAGTCATTACAAAACAAATAAACAAAAACACCGATGTTAAAATATAAATAACATCGGTGTTTTCGTTTATATTGCGATCAGAAACATTATTTAACGTAAGTTCGAAATAAGATTGTAGTATGCCCCATAGGGCAATGTCATTAAGTTAAGAGAGTTTTTTTTTGCCCTCTTTATCGCGTAGCGAAAGAGAGGGCGGACTAGCCTGCCTGCCGGCAGGCGTAGCAACGTCCGGGTGAGTCAACGGAGCGCGTTTATGAGCGCCATTGCCCGTTTAACTTAATGACATTGCCCCGCCAATGGGCGGGCTACCGCTTTGGAGAAACCAAATACCAGGGATAATTGCCACGTTAGTGGCTACCCTTCGCGAATTGGGTAGCCGCTGACGCGGCAAAAATAACGTTTGAACGTCGTGCTACAAAGCGGTAGTCCGCCACGTGGCGGAGCAAACGTTCTTTTATCTCGAACTCACGTTATTTAATGAAAACCCTGACGTAATCGATGCAATCAAAAAAAGTAATATGCAATTAAAGGAAGATCAGGAAATACGGCAATTGGCCAACCTTGAGCTGCTTGCACGCCAGGTTGTTGAGGGTTTTATTACCGGACTGCACCAAAGTCCGTTTCATGGTTTTTCTGTTGAGTTTGCTGAACACCGTTTGTATAACAGCGGCGAATCGGTAAAAAATATCGACTGGAAACTACTCGCCCGTACTGATAAACTTTTTGTTAAACAGTTTGAAGAGGAAACCAATCTCCGCTGTTATTTGCTGCTGGACACTTCTTCGTCCATGAATTTTCCGGAAAAAGGGATCAATAAACTTCAATTTTCCATTTACGCCATTGCATCACTGATGTACCTGTTTAAAAAACAGCGCGACGCTTTTGGGTTATGCACATTTTCAGATAAACTGGATGGGATCAGCCAGGTAAAATCAACCAATACACACTTGTTTTACCTGTATGCCGAACTTGAAAAAGCGTACAACCAACCTAAAGTAAATACCGCTACCAATATTACCAAAGTGCTGCACCAGGTTGCCGGGCAGATTCACCAGCGTTCAATGGTGATTATTTTCAGCGATATGCTCGAAAATAGCCTCAATCCCGAAAAATTGCAGGCACTATTTGCTGCGATACAGCACTTAAAATACAGTAAACACGAAGTGATTATTTTTAATGTGTGCGATAAGCAAAAAGAGCATGATTTTAACTTCGATAACCGGCCGCACCATTTCATTGATATCGAAAGCGGCGAGCAGGTAAAAGTACACCCCGGTAAAATAAGAGAATCCTACCAGTCGGCACTGCAAAAATACCACCACGAACTGGAGCTGAAATGCGCTCAATACCATATAGATATTATTGACGCCTTTATTGAAGACGGCTACCAACACGTTTTAAAAGAATACCTGATCAAAAGAAATAAGATGGTGTGAGGTTGTGAATGGTTGATTAGGTTAGATTGAGTTGATTAAGTTGTTAAAACTTGAAATATAACCACTCACTTAATCAACCTAATCTAACCTGATCAACTAAAATTAAATTACCGCAATCATTTCCGGAAAGTTTCCGTTAACTATATAAGTATAAAAAATATGAGACTTTTTGTTGAGCGTAAACCAATAAGAATAAACCCTGATCCGAAACGGGTTATCGCAAGATTTTTTTTTATCGGAAACGAACGTTCCAGGGAACTGATTAAAAGAGTAATGACCCTGGATGACGATACCGTATTTGGCATCGTCTCGCCATTATTACAGGAATATTCAAAGCGGCACCGGAATATAACCCGCGTTTTAGACCGCAATTGCAGTAAATTGAAGCCCCTTTTCAAGGAACTCAAAATAGATTATAAAAAACTAACTGATTACCGGAGACTGCTGGTGGGCTCCTATTTTACCCATGAATATTCGGTTGAATCTGCTGCCTTTTTTAATCCTTCGATAGTTGAAGACCCCGACCAGACAGAATTACAGGAAGGACATAAGAGGGTGATCATCAGTTTCAGAGCTGTTGGCGAGGGCCATATCTCATCCATAACCTTCAGGCGCGCCTTAATTGACCAGAACAATGAGATTACGGTACTGCCGGCAGGCAATTATATTGATGAGGCTGAAATTATCAGGAATGAGATTTATAATAAAAAATTATTTTTTGATAAGGCGGCCATCACACAAACAAACGTTTCTATATTGAAAGAACTGGAGTCGAAACTGGACCAGCATTTTGAATATTCAAGCCTTCGGCGGATCATCATTGATTCGCAAAAATTGCTGGGAAGCGATATAAAGAAATTTGAATATGATAAGATATTATGGCTGGCAGATTCCTACTACGAAATTGTTTTTTCGTTAGATACCGATATTTCCGACAGGGTTATATTCCCGATTTCCGAATTTGAACGTAAAGGAATTGAAGACGCACGTTTTGTAAGTTTCAGGAACGAGGATGGCAGCATCATTTATTATGCCACCTATACGGCATACGATGGATCGCTGATAATGCCGAAATTATTACAGACTACTGATTTTATTACCTTTAAAATGAAGCCTTTATATGGGGATGGAGCGCAAAATAAAAACCTGGCCCTGTTTCCCCGTAAAATAAACGGCAAATATGCTATGATCTCCCGCATCGATGGCTGCAATAATTTTATCATGTATTCTGATAATATCAATGTTTGGGAAACGCCGATCCTTTTGCAGGAGCCAAAATATACCTGGGAATTTATACAAATAGGTAATTGCGGTTCGCCCATTGAAACCGAACATGGATGGATAGTAATTACCCACGGTGTTGGCCCGATGCGCAGGTATGTGCTTGGGGCGAGCTTGTTAAAACTTGACGACCCGGCTGTTGAAATTGGCCGTTTAAAGGAGCCGCTGCTGGTACCCAACAGCGACGAACGCGAAGGTTATGTACCCAATGTACTCTATTCCTGCGGCTCCATTATTCATAATGGAAAACTGATCATTCCCTACGGTGTTTCTGATTCATCAACTGCTTTTGCAGAGGTTGACCTGGCCGATCTGATCAGCAAATTGATTTCAGACAAAGATTAGGGTAAGCCAAATTCTTTAGCCGCAAGCTGCTTTA
This sequence comes from Mucilaginibacter gotjawali, assembly GCF_002355435.1. NCBI lineage: Bacteria > Pseudomonadati > Bacteroidota > Sphingobacteriia > Sphingobacteriales > Sphingobacteriaceae > Mucilaginibacter > Mucilaginibacter gotjawali. The sequence continues at coordinate 1,331,703 of NZ_AP017313.1, read as the reverse complement.
CGCTTACCGCCTCAGCATCTGCTGGTTTTGATGCAAGGCAAAGTGTAAAATATTTAATTGAAAACACAAAGATTGTACCTGCCAACTATTTAGCTAAAATCTTTTTATAAAGCTTTAAATAACCGTCCACCATTTTTTCAGCTGAAAACATGGTGGACGCCCAGGTTTGGCAAGCTTTACGTTGAATATACTTAAGGTTTTCAACTGCTTCAACCGCTTCTTCAATATTATTCACCAGAAATCCTGTTTTTTCATGCCGGATCAATTCGGGCATCGAACCCCGGTTAAAAGCGATCACCGGCGTACCGCAAAGCATCGCTTCAGCAACGCTCATACCAAACGGCTCATCAAAATTGATAGGATGGAGCAAAGCAAAAGCATTTTTTAAAAGCTCATTTCGTTGGTTCGATCCGGCGTTGCCCATATATACAATTGCCGGGCTCAGCTCCGGCTCTATCCGCTCTCTAAAGTAGGCATCATCCTGTACCAGGCCGGCAATAAGAAGTCTTCGTTTGCTTTTTTTAGCAATTGCGATGGCTTCGGCTGTGCCTTTATCAGGATGTATCCTGCCAAAATATAACAGGTAATCTTTCGGTTCGTTATTAAACTCAAAATGCTTAATATTTAACCCGTTATATACTGTGGCCAGGTACTGCAGCTCCGGGCTTCTGTCGGCATTACTGATGGAAACATAGTGCCCCACCGGGTTGTATTTTTTATACACCGGGATGATCCTGGGTGATGAAAAGCCATGTATAGTAGTAATGAACGGCGTTTTAACGAGTGCAGAATAGGTAAGCGGTAAAAAATCAAAGTTGTTGTGGATGATGTCAAAATCCCCGGCCCTTTCAACCAGGTTGCTAATGTGCATACACTCCAAAACTTTAGCGTCCTGTGTACGGTCCTCCTCATAACCTGTATCACAAACGCTGTAAAGCTTGCCGGCAGTTACCGAGTCGCCAGTAGCAAAAAGGGTAACATCAATACCCAGTTTTACCAGCCCCTCGGTAATATTTGATGCTACCTGCTCCCAGGGCCCGTAATGCCTGGGCGGTGTGCGCCAGGCAACGGGCGCTAATACAGCTACTTTCATTTAACAGGTTTCAAATAACTTACCGGTTTTGTTGTATTCATATTCCAGCTCAAATGCTTTTAATACGGTTAAATGCGACACCAGGTAAGCCAGGGTACTTTCGGCGCCCTGGTTGCGGTTGATACCGGTAGGTAATAACCCATCGCAGCAACCTTTTGTTTCGTGATCGTATAAAGGCGCCCGCAGCGTATTTTCGCCCAGGAACCATTTATAACTCAAAAACATTTTTTCAATATATTTTGGTGTGCGGAATATTTTATACGCCTGAAAATGCATCATCACCATCGCCATGGTTTCAATAGCCTGCTGGTCAAACGTAGGGAAGGTGCCGCCACGATAGTACCAGCCATCGTTACCAACAGGGCTTAAATACCCGTTTGACAGCGTTAATTTATCTAAAAAAGCCATTGTTTTTAAGGCAACTTCTTTGGCTTTTTCATTCCCGGTTATTTCACACGAGTGCAAAAGCGCCAATGGCAGTATACCATTGTCATAGGTCATTTTTTCTTCAAACCACTGCCATTCTTCCGATTGGTTATTTTCGTAAGCATCCAGCAAGGGCTGGGTTAACCTGTTAAGTTCATTTATCATTCCCTCATCCCCGGGTGTAACCTGAAGATATAAACTGATGCCGATAATGGTATTTGCCATCCCCCTTAAATGCGTTAATGCCTTAAAGTGCGGAAATGACCGCAGGAAAAGCTCCATTGCAAACTCCCGGTAGGAATTACTGGCTGCGCAACCTATTAAATAACCTAATGCCCATATGGTACGCCCGAAGGAATCTTCAGAACCCACCTCATCAAGGTATTGGCGGTTAAAACTCAAAAAGTTACGGAAGTTTCCACCATCCGTTTGCATGTAGTGGATAAAACTTAAATAAATAGGCAAAAGCTCAAACGCTTCCTTGCTTTTGTTACGCTGATAGGCCATCAGGGCCATAATCAACGCCCGGGAATTATCATCAAGGCAATACCCTTCCTTTAAATTAGGGATTCCATATTTGGCATGCTGAACAATACCGGTATCATCTGTTAAGCGCAGCACATGCGTTAAACTGAATTTCGGCATAATTTCAGGATCAACAATACTGTTTTTCAAAATTTTATCCCTGAAATCGTGATTAACGCAGGCCTCCTGGGCTACCCTTATAAATTCGGCGCCTATTACCGGCCAGCGTAAATGCAGCCCGTAGGCGTACGCATTTTTTTTAAGTTCGTTCAATAACCGCTCCTGGTCAAGCAGTTCGTTCACAATCTCCCCTAATGCTTCTGCGTTTTTAAAATCAAACAAACGCCCCCTGTTGTCAGCCAATAATTCGGTAGCATGCCAGTACGGTGTTGAAACTACTGCGGCCCCCGCCCCTACGGCATATGACAACGTGCCGCTGGTAATTTGCGCCTCGTTAAGGTACGGGGTTACATATACTTCGGCAGCAGTTAAATAATTTACCAATTCTTCCTCTGATACAAATTTATTGATAAAACTGAGGTGTTTGGATACGCCAAGCTGGGCGGCAAGCGTTTTTAAATGGTCGCGGTACTCTTCGCCTGAATTTTTAATTACGCCCGGATGGGTGTTGCCCAGCACAACATACATAACGTCGGGATGGTTGGCCACAATTTTAGGCAATGCCCTTATCACCGTTTCCAATCCCTTATTACGGCTTATAAGGCCAAACGTCAGCAAAACGCGGTGGTTTTTAAACTGGCTTAAATTTTTTACAGGATTATCTGCGCTGGCTTCCACATCCGGCACACCGTGTTCAATGATCTGAATTTTTTCGGCCGGGATATCATAAATACTGGTTAAAAATTCAACCGCACGATTGCTCATAACAATTATTTTTGACGATTGCTCGGCTATTTCCCTGATGATAATCCGCTGCACATAACTCGGATCTTTTAATACCGTGTGTAAAATGGAGATCAGCGGCTTCTCCAGGCGGTTGAGTAAGGGCAAAATGTAAATGCCGCTTTCGCCGCCATAAATGCCAAACTCATGCTCCAGGATACAAGTGTCGGCATCACTGGTATTGATATAATTTGCCGCGCGGATATAATCTTTCTGGTGATTTTGCCTGATGACATATTTAACTTCCGCAGGGTAATCGTATTCCTGCATATTCTCCGAATCGTTTAAAGCCACCACAAAACCGCCATTATGTAAAGCTTCTCTCCCGGGGAAGTTTGCGTTTACAGCACGCATTAAATTGTTGTTAAACGTAGCTATCCCGCATTCGCGGGGAGGATAGGTTGATATATATGCTATTTTCATATGATATAGATAGTTGTATTATAAGCACTCTTAATTTATTGTTTAATTACCTGACCCGAAAAATATCCAGTTATCGGCAAATAAAGGCAGTAACAAGGTCAAAAAGCGTTATTTTGCTGCGCTACGTATAGTAAACATTAATCATACCAATTTAATTAGAAGTAAAATTACCGGAAGAAAAACCCGGGAATTCATCTGCCGGCGGGAGCGGCATTATAAAAAGTATCCTAAAAACAGGATATTAACTGCACTGGTCCATAGCGTCCAGAATAACCCTGCACGCTTCCTCAATTTGTGCCGCGGTAATAATAAGCGGTGGCGCAATCCGCATGGCATTGCTGCAATGTAAAAACCAATCGGTTATTACGCCGTTTGCAATACAATGGTCGATTATTTTTTTATTAAGATCAAAACTTTCAAATTCAACCGCCAGCATCAGCCCTTTTCCGCGGATGCCTTTTATTTGAGGATGAACCAGCAGCTTTTTGAACAGCGCTTCTTTTTCGGCAACGGTGGCGATCAAATTTTTATCGATCAGCACCTCCAGTGCGGCAAGGCCTGCCGAGCAGCATACCGGGTGGCCACCAAACGTGGTAATATGGCCCAGTATCGGCTTTTCTTTTAGGGCCGACATGATGTGATGCGGCGCGATGAAAGCGCCCAGGGGCATCCCCCCGCCCATTGCCTTGGCAAGTAAAAGTATATCCGGCACTACACCAAAATGCTCAAACGCGAATAGTTTGCCGGTACGGCCAAAGGCGGCCTGGATCTCATCTAAAATTAAAAGTGTTCCCGTTTTATCACAACGTTTGCGCAAAGCCTGCAGGTAAGCTGTATCGGGCACCTGTATGCCCGCTTCGCCCTGCACCGTTTCAATAATTACGCATGCGGTTTCGTTATTGATCTGGTCCAGGTCAGCTATCTCATTAAACCGGATAAAATTCACTCCGGGCAATAAGGGCCGGTAGGCCTGCTTAAATTCCTCGTTACCCATTACGCTTAATGCACCATGGGTGCTGCCATGGTAAGAATGATGAAAAGCGATGATCTGCTGCCTGCCCGTAAACCTTTTGGCTAGTTTTAACGCCCCTTCAACTGCCTCCGAACCTGAATTTGTAAAATAAACCGATTGCAAATTAGCGGGTAATACGGAGATCAGTTTTTCGGCATAACGTACCTGCGGGGTTTGCACGTACTCGCCATACACCATCAGATGCATGTATTTGTCCAGTTGCTCCTTTATCGCATTGATCACATAAGGATGGCTATGACCCAGATTACTTACGCCGATACCCGAAATCAGGTCGATAAACGCCTTCCCCTGTTTATCGAACATATAAACACCTTCGGCACGCTCAAATTCAAGCAAAAGCGGAAAATCTGTTGTTTGGGCGTTATTGGCTAAAAATAACTGTCGGAGGGTGGGCATGTGCAAAAGTATTGAAAAGTCGGGAAGTCCGAAAGTCCGGAAAGTCCGAAAGAAATTATCGTCTAATTATTTATTGGCAAAAGCCCGTAAATCGGGCAAGGTAACGGGTAATTACACAATGCATCTTTCGGACTTTCGGACTTTACTGACTTTCGGACTCAAAAACTAATTTCCTGCCCTTATACTGCGCTCGCTTAACTGGCGAACCATTTCGTCGTTAAACTCTTTCTCGGCTTTATAAAGCTGGCTGATCTTTTCAGGGGGAAGGATCCTTAAAAATTCATCAAGGTAATGTTTCCTTATATTTACCAGTTCTGTTTCGTATTCCAGGTCTTTTTGTAATTGAACAGATCCATTCGGCGCATTAGGCGAGTTGTTTTGCCTCCGCATTATTCGAACAGCGGTCATATCCTGAACGTACTGGCGATACAAGGGCCAAAAAGCCCTTGCCTGCGGGCGGGTTAAATTAAGCTGCCTGCCGATATAAGACTCTTTAACACTTTCAAGCCTTCTGCCCGGCGTTGCAACCGGCCCTATTCTGGCGCCGGGCTGCCTCGGATTTACGTAAACAGGCCTGTAACGCCGCAACGGAACAGGTACAGGCTGCTGGCTAAAGCAATCAAAGCTAAAGGCCAGTATAAATAATATACCTAAGACATGTTTAACCAACTTTATCATTTCAGTATATTATTGAACACTATCCACATAATTTTGTAAGGCTTTTTTCAGGTCGGCGTCATTAACTTGTGACCCTTCTGTGGTAACTGTTTGCTGGGTATCACCGGGGTCAACATTCACCTGCAAATAGCTTTTAATGTCATCTATCGGCACACTTGATAATTGTTTGTGCAAAAACGAGCTTTTATGATCACCAGCAGGATTCGAAATTTCGGTTAAAAGTATTCCGCCGCCTATTGCTACGGCAAAACAAGCCGCGGTAGCATATTTAAAGGCAGTTGACTGGAACATTTTCCGCACCACTCCCCTGCGTTTAACAGTTTCCTGGTTAACGGTTTTATTTAAAATGTTTTGGTTTAATTTTTCAAAATAACCTTCAGGAACAGCAAATTGTGCCGATGTTTCTCCAGCAGCTTCCTCGATGGCAATCCGGCTTTGTATGTTGCTGGTTAGCACATCAAAATAACCTTCAGGAACGCCATAGCCGGCATCTTCCTTACCAATCGCTTCTTCAATCGCTATCCGGCTTTGTATATTGTGGGTTAGCTCATTAAAATAACCTTCAGGAACTGTTAATCCGGTATCTGCATTTGAAAGTACTTCCTCAATCGCAATCCGGCTTTGTATGTTGCCGGTTAACTCATCAAAATACCCCGCAGGTATTGTTAAACCCGCCTCATCTTTGCCTATCGCTTCTTCTAATGCTATCCGGCTTTGTATGTTATTTGCTAAATCATCAAAATAGCCTTCAGGCACGTTAAAACCCATCTCCTCATCCAGGGCAGCATCAATTGCTATCCTGCTTTGGATATTACCGGTTAGTTCTTCAAAATAGTTTCCGGGTACTGTGAAACCACCTTCGGGGGCATTGTTTTTTAGTTCTTCTAAGTTTTTACGCGACAAAACACGAGCCTCCAGGTCATCAAAATAACCGGCAGGCACTGTAAACGGATTAACGGGGTTAATCTGTTTAAGTGACATATAATTGTTCAGCCAATCTTTGTTTTCCATATCACTTTTCATCTCTTAACTGGTATAGATAGAACAAATGCCAAAAGGTTTAACATGTTGTAAATTAATCTTTCGATAATAAATGTGCTTCAATTTTTTTTACCGCCAAATGAAACGAAGCCTTCAGGGCGCCAACACTTGTGCCTACTATCTGCGAGATCTCCTCGTACTTTAAATCATCATAGTATTTCATATTAAATACCAGCCTTTGCTTTTCGGGCAGGGTCAATAAAGCTTCCTGCAGTTTCCTTTGCGCCGCGTCGCCGTTAAAATAGGTTGAATCTGCCAAAGTATCTGCCAGCTCATAAGCTACATCATCTATGGACACATTATTCTTTTGTTTTTTCTTATTCAAAAAAGTAATGCATTCATTGGTGGCAATCCGGTACATCCAGGTGTATAGCTGGGCATCGTTTCTAAACCCGGCAAGGTTTTTCCAAACCTTAATAAACACGTCCTGTGTCAGGTCATCGGCATCATCATGGTCAATAACCATTCGGCGTATATGCCAGTATATTTTTTGCTGATATTTTTTAAGCAGCATGTTAAATGCTGAATTCCGGGTTTTTTCGTCCTGGAACTTGCTTAATATCTCCGCGTCATCAACCTCTATTGGCATATTTTTCTGATCTCTTTTGTATTTATTAAATGCAAATATAAATTTTTAATACAAGCTTTACAGCAAAAGGTCGGTAACCTGCTGTGAAGCGTTTTTGGTATCCACTTTATCAATTACTTTTTTAATGTTCCCGTCCCCGCCAATAATAAAAGTTGTGCGGGCAGTGCCCATGTATTTACGGCCATACATATTTTTTTCAACCCAAACGCCATAGGCTTCAACTATGCTTTTATCAGCATCGGCAATCAGTGTAAACGGCAGGCTGTATTTGTTGACGAATTTTTTGTGCGATTTTTCATCATCCGTGCTCACGCCGATTACTTCAAACCCTTTGCCAAGCATAGATTGGTAATTATCCCTGAAACTGCAGGCCTCGGCAGTACAACCGGGGGTATCATCTTTCGGGTAAAAATATAGGATCACATTTTTGCCGCTATAATCCGCCAGTGAAACTGTATTGCCATTTTGGTCCTTTGCTGTAAATTCAGGGGCTTTGTCGCCTTCTTTTAATGTTGTCATATGTTATTTATAAAAATCAGCAGTAAAGTGCGAAGTATTATCCTTATTATCAATAACCGTTAAATCAAAACTATGTTTGCCGGGTGTAACATCCCCGGTAAAAGTATAGCGTAATATATGGGTTTTATAATCCCATTCCATTAACACCCATTTACCGTCAACTTTACCAATATAGGTTTTAATACCCGATAACCGGTCACCAATTTTTAAATATATACCCTTGTTAAGTTTCTTCGTCAGGCCCTTTTTTATATTAATGGGGATGATAAACGGGGGCTCGGTATCAACCTTTATAAAATATTCGCCAAAGGTACGGGCTTTTGCCTTTACATACCCATCTTCGCAGGTGCTGTTTTCGCAAGCACCGCCGGTGTTTACAATTACCGCTTTATTAGCATATTTCCCGATGGTACTATCAGGTTTTATCCAAAGGTCGTAGCTATCGTGCAGCGGGGTAAATTTATTATGGATAACATGGATGATGGAATAGGCGCCCGCCCTTTTTGGCAAGGTTGCATAGGTAAAATCCAGGTCATCATATAAAATACCGGGCGCTATCATCACTTTTAGCTTATCGTTGCTGTATTCATTGGGTTTATCATAATGAAACCGGATGCCCGGCGGGTTAATTGCGGCGGTTAGCTGTGCGCTGCTTGATTTTACATCCACGTTTAAAGTGGAGGTATTGCCCGCAACATCTTTAATAATATACTGTACATGGTGTACCGCGTCATCATTAAAATTAATTACGCCCCTGTTTACCGATTGCGGGTAGAGTGATATTTTACTACCCGGCAAGATAAAGCACTTTTGAACCCAGCGATGGGTTTTTAAAAATTCCGGGTAATCAATATAGGCATTAATGGCACGGGTTTGGTCAAAGGCAAAGCGTTCTACGGCAAAAGTATACACCGTTTTGCCGTCAACATTTAACACTGCGGAATAAATGCCGTTATGATTTGGTGAAGCGCTGGTAACATCGTTGGTGGTAATACCAAACCCTGTTGCACCGCCCACATTGATCACGACAGGTTTAGCTAACCTGTAGCTGCCGCTGCCACCGGTTACCGGGAAAAACTGGCGCGGTGTTTTCTCACTGAAGGGGCTGCCGTCCAGGTGGTATATGCTGATGCCATAAATAGTAGGCGGCACCCTGTCAGCTATGGTCAAGCCAAATAACTGAGGGTTAATCGTCTCTTCTGTTTTGGTATCCCTGATCTCGAAATGCAGGTGCGGCCCTTCCGAGGCCCCGGCATTGCCTGATAATGCGATCACATCACCCTGGCAAACCTGGATCTGCAAGGGCTGCAGTTTAAAATCAACCTCAAAACTTTGCTGCTGGTATTGCATTGCCCGCACTTGTTTTTCCATTTCGGGGCCAAAGCGTTCAATATGCCCGTAAACGGTGGTGTAGCCATTAGGGTGGGTAATGTATATAGCGTTACCGAAGCCGGCAACTTCCACCCTTAAACGGGATACATATCCATCAGCCGCGGCGTGTACCGGGAAACCCGTAGTTTGATTGGTTTTAAAATCAAGCCCTGAATGAAAATGGTTCGGCCTTAATTCGCCGAATGAGCCGGCCGTTACCGGGGGCAGGTCAAGCGGGTAACGGAAAAACCTTTGCGGATAGGGCCTGCTTTGGATAATATTTTGCGCAAAAAGACCTGCAGTTAAACAAAAAACGAGAAAAAATGCAGCTGTGATTTTTTTTACCATGCTTACTTAACGTAAAAATCAAGCATTTTTTCATCTTCCAGGTAACCTTCCAGCCGGTCGCCTATATTCACTTTGGCAACACCGGCAGGCGTACCGGTAAATATCAGGTCGCCTTTTTTCAGGGTGAAATATTTGGATACGAAAGCGATGATATATTCAAATGAAAAAAGCATGTACGATGTATTGCCCTGCTGCCGCGTTTGCCCGTTTACATCGAGCCTGAAATTCAGGTTTTTAAGATCAGCAAATTTTGATTTGGGTACAAACACGCTTACGGGCGCCGAGTTATCAAAACTTTTGGCCAGTTCCCAGGGTAAACCTTTTTCTTTATGGCGGGCCTGGATATCGCGGGCTGTAAAATCAACTCCTAATGCAATTTCCTCAAAATAATTGGGAGCAAATTTTTCGCTGATGTTTTTACCTTCTTTGCTGATCTTCAGCACCACCTCTATCTCGTGATGAATATCTTCCGAAAAATCAGGATGATAAAAGGGTTTATTCTCCCGCAACAGGGCAGTATCCGGTTTCATAAATATCACCGGCACACCAGGCACCGGGTTATTCAGCTCTTTGGCATGTTCGGCATAGTTACGGCCAATAGCAATTATTTTCATAGTGCAAAACTATGATTTTTATGTCTGAACTAAGATTCGTAGGATTAAATGATTGTAGGATTTTTTTATGAAAGGTTGAGATTTATTTGATACCGCTATCTGTTTTTGAATATATTTATCCCCCATTCAGGCATCTTAAAATCCTTTAATTCCACGAACCTCAGTTTAGACAATGCAATACGAAGACATAACGCACAAAATTATTGGCTCTGCAATGAAAGTTCACTCCACACTTGGCAATGGCTTTCAGGAGGTTATTTATCAGCGTGCGCTCGCAATTGAAATGGAAAAGCGGGGTTTGTGTTTTGGCCATGAAATAGAAATGTCCATTTTTTATGACAGCATTAACATTGGAACACGAAGAGTCGACTTTTTTGTTGACGAGAAAATAATGGTTGAGTTAAAGGCCGTTTCAACTTTAGATGATTTACACCTCGCGCAAGCGATGAACTATTTGGAGGCATACAATTTACCTATTGGATTATTGATAAACTTTGGGGGAAGAAGCCTGGAACACAAAAGAATTTACAATTATAAGCATCCGGAAAATGCAGGTTATCAAAAACGCCGGTTCTAATCCTTCAATTTTTAATCCTATAATCTTTAAATCCTACGAACGGCGAAGCCATCTTGAGTTCCGTTAAAACAAATCACTAACGAAAAATCTTAGTTCAGACTAAAGCACCGATATCCTCTTGATTACAGATTCTGTCCCGGCGTAAATCCTTACAAAATAAAAGCCCCTGTTCAGCTTATTATTTAACATATAGGAATATGTTTTTTCGCCGGGTTCAAGCCTTTGGTTAAATATGGTGATGATATCGTTTCCCAAGACATCCATAATTTTTATGGTAACGATAGAATAGCGGGAAAGATCGTATTTGAGGTTGATCTGGTCTGTTACCGGGTTGGGGTACACCTGTACATTATTTAAAAGCTTATCGTCTGATTTATAAACATTTACCTTTTGTGTAGAGATGATCGCCGGCTTTAGCGGGGGCAATACCAAATGGAGCGCACTTTTGGTTTGTTTTGGTTTTAGTAAATGCACATAAGTGGTGTCTGATTGCGAGTAGGCAACATTATCGGCAAAGGCAAAATTCATGAATATCGCCGCAGCAAATATTGCAATCCATGAATTTTTTAAAGTAAACTTTCGCCTCATATTTTATTATTATTTACAAAAGTATAAATAAACAAACCATCAATCTAAATAAACGGGCACATATAAATCATTTTAACAAATTTTAACAAAATAAGGTTTTAGCACACATGAATTTATGAAATTCGCAAAAATTATTTTTTAAAGATATTTAGGCACATTTTTAATACTTTTGAATTTTTAAATAAAAAGTGTCTAATCATAAAGATCTTCAAAAATTAACAGCCGCGGGCTTGTTAATCAGCCTGGGAATAATCTACGGTGACATCGGCACCTCCCCGTTATATGTTTTCAAAGCTATAGTAGGCAGCCAGCGAATAAATGAAACCCTTATACTTGGCGGTGTATCCTGTATTTTCTGGACACTTACCCTTCAAACCACGTTAAAATATGTTGTTATCACCCTAAGGGCCGATAACAAAGGCGAAGGCGGCATATTCTCATTATTTTCCCTTGTGCGCCGCCGCGCAAAGTGGCTCATCATCCCTGCTGTAATTGGTGGCTGCGCATTACTGGCCGATGGTATTATTACCCCGCCTATTTCGGTTTCGGCAGCTATTGAAGGCTTACAGGCCTATTATCCCCATTTACGTACCGTACCCATCGTAATCGGTATTTTACTGGGGCTTTTCGTCATCCAGAAATTTGGCACCTCATTGGTAGGCAAAGCATTTGGCCCGATGATGTTTATCTGGTTTACCATGATGGCGGTATTGGGTATTGTTTTTATTGCACAAATGCCATCAATAATAAGAGCCTTAAATCCTTATTATGCCTATTTAATATTGAGTACAAATCCCAATGCCTTTATTATTTTAGGAGCGGTTTTTTTATGTACTACAGGTGCCGAGGCCTTATATTCGGACCTTGGGCATTGCGGCCGCAAAAACATCCAAACCAGCTGGATCTACGTTAAAAGCAGCCTTATCCTTAACTACCTGGGCCAGGCGGTTTGGCTGTTACAACATAACGGAAAAGTGATGAACCTTAATTTGCATAATCCGTTTTATGAAATTATGCCCACCTGGTTCCTCCTTTATGGTATCGGTATAGCCACCGTAGCCACTATTATTGCCAGCCAGGCCTTAATTACGGGATCGTTTACGCTGATAGCAGAAGCTGTTCGTTTAAATTTATGGCCAAAAGTGCGCATCAATTACCCAACCATGCAAAAAGGGCAGCTTTATGTACCCAGCGTTAACTGGTTACTGTGCGCCGGCTGTGTAGGCGTTGTGCTGCTGTTTAAACATTCAGACAATATGGAAGCAGCCTACGGTTTAAGTATTACCGTAGCCATGCTGATGACCACTATCCTGGTATCGAACTTCCTGAGACGAAAAAAATTACCCCGGTATATTGTTAGTGTATTTTTAGCGGTATACCTGTTTATTGAGGGCGCGTTTTTAGCCGGTAACCTGGTTAAATTTATACATGGTGGCTGGTTTACCCTGTCTGTTGGCTTTATTTTGTTTACCATCATGTGGTCGTGGCATACCGCCCGGAGAATAAGGAACCGTTATGTTAAATTTATTAATATTGAGGACTATTACGGTATTTTAAAGGAATTAAGTGATGATGAAACGGTACCGAAATACGCGTCGCAGCTGGTATATTTAACCAGTGCGAATTTTGATTCGGAGATTGAGGCCAAGATCATTTATTCCATACTGCAAAAGCAGCCCAAACGCGCCGATGTTTATTGGCTGGTGCATGTTGATGTGGTGGACGAACCTTACAAAAAAGAATACGAAGTACAATTTCTTGTACCTAACAAACTGATCAGGGTTGATTTTAAACTTGGCTTCAGGGTTGAGCAGCAGATTAACCTGTTGTTCAGGCGTGTGGTAGAAGATCTTGTTAAAAAAGGCGAAGTGGATATAACCAGCAGGTACAAGTCGTTAAATAAACATAAAATTGTTGGCGATTTCAGGTTCGTTGTAATTGAAAAAGTACTTTCTCGGTCGCATAACCTTTCGCTCTTCGAAAGATTTATTATGGGTTTTTATGTTTATCTGAAAAAGGTAAGCCTGTCAGAAGAACGTGGTTTTGGCCTCGATTTGAGTTTTGTTACCGTTGAAAAAGTGCCGCTGATGTTATCATCGCCGGATATGGTTGAGATCCATCGGGCAAATTAATTCAGAATTGCAACAGATTGTTATAGTAATATTACGTTATTGTTAAAGTTTGCTCACTTAGCATAAACAATACGGGCAAAATGTTGTTGACTTGAAAAAATCATATCCTTTGAAAAACGTTCTACTAGCCATATTTTGTGTATTAACACTGGGTGTAAATGCGCAATCTGTTGATACTACTAAAAAGAAACTCGCCGATACACTTAAAAAAGACTTATTTACGGCGCCTGATACAGTAAAACGCTTACAGATACATCCCTTGTATTTACTGCCACCCATAGGGCTGATTGCATACGGAGCTTTATCATTTTATGTTACCCCGGTACGCAATTTCGACTATTACATTCATGGCGACATCCAAAGGACGGCTCCAAATTTTAACACCAAAGCCGAAAGCTATTTCCTGTTTGCACCGATCGTAATGGTTTATGGCTTAAACCTGGTTGGGGTTGAAGGCAAAAACAGATTTGTGGATCGTACAGCCTTACTTGGATTATCGGGCGGGATTTTGGGCCTTACTGAGTTCAGTTTAAAACATGCCACACACCGTTTGCGTCCTAATAAAACAGATTACTATTCGTTTCCATCGGGTCATACAGGGGCGGCCTTTCTTGGCGCCGAGTTCCTGGCACAGGAATACTCCGATAAGTCAGTCGTTTACTCCATCGTCGGTTATACTTTCGCGGTTACTACCGGGGTCTTCAGGATGGCCAACCGCGACCATTGGTTTAGCGATGTAGTAGCAGGCGCGGGTTTCGGTATTTTATCAACCAAAGCAGCTTACCTTATCTACCCTTACATTCGTAATGCCCTCACCCATACTGATAAACAGGGAAGAAAAGCCATGGTTATGCCAACCTACCAGGATGGTGCGCCGGGCATTTCATTTGCCATGCAGCTGTAGGAGGGTTGTTGAAAAGTTGTAACGTTGGAAAGTTGCAAGGTTTTTGTACATTTTCACATTACCTTTTGTATATTATCATATTAATTGTGTTGTCCGGCGTTTTTAGCTTTAAGGAAACATTCCTTAAAAGTGCACCACAACATTACAACCTTTCAACATTCAAACATTCCAGCATCACTTATACCTCACCTTATAAATCAAAATAGTGCTCGCAAAAATAAATGTGACGGCGTTTGCCGCGGCTACAGGCCAGCTGGCAGACATTATCCCATAGATAAGCCAAAGAAGCGTACCCAAAGTAAATATGGCATACATAGCTAAAGAAATACCTTCTGTATTTTTTGTCTGAATAGTTTTGACAGCCTGTGGCAAAAACGATATAGTGGTTCCAAATGCAGCCAAATAGCCGATGATATCAGTTAATTTCATAAGCGTTTATGTCTTAAAAATTTAAACAGAACAATACCGTTTAAGGTAGTTAGCTTCTCAAGCGCCTAAAAAACAGTTAAAATGTCAAATCCTTTTTTTATTCAGCTTTTTCTTTTTGAAAAACCGAAAACAACAAAGCGGCACCCGAATAAACAACGAGGTAACCAAGTGCGAAGCCCAGCAAGCCATAAATAACATCCATGGTTACGCTCTCCTGGGGGTCAAAAACCACCACCACAAAAATAGCCAGAATGGCGCCTATCATACTTATCTTTTTCGCCTGCTTGTGCCATGGCGCAATTTTCTCTCCCAATAAGCTATGTTCGTACCCGTAGCTGATGTAAATATCCAGCCCGATAACCAGCCATACCAAAAAGCGCACCCAGTTGGTATATCCCAGCTCAGTCATCAAATAAAAACAGCTTAATAAACCCAGTACAGGTATTAAGGAAAGATTTTTAACAAACGCAAGCACCGTTAAAACCGCCGAAAGCCCGATGAACAGAAAAAACGGAAGATCATCTTTGTTATGAGTTCCGTCAAAAAGCCCTATGATCCCGTTCCTGAAAAAATAGGCGCATAGAATAAATAGCGCCGGCACTATCCATTTGGAATTGATATAGGGTAAATGAAAACGCCCCGCCTTTGCCGCTTCGCGCGGCAACAACAATACGCCGCCGCAAACCAAAACAAAAGCAAACAGGGTGCCTATACTGGTTAGGTCGGTAACTATGGTCAGGTTTAAAAATAATGCGGGTACGCCTACCACAAAACCCGTTACAATTGTAGCAAAGGATGGTGTATGAAATTTGGGGTGAATTTTTGAAAATATCTTTGGCAATAACCCATCGCGGCTCATGCTCATCCAGATCCGCGGCTGCCCTAATTGAAAGATGAGTAACACGCTGGCGGTAGCAATAACCGCGCTAAATGAAATGATACCGCTGATCTTGGTTAAATGCACCTGGTTAAATACATAAGCAAGCGGATCGCCTACAGCAAGATTTTTATAGCTCACCATCCCGGTTAACACCAATGCTATCAGGATATAAAGTACGGTACAGATAATCAAAGAATAGATCATTCCCCTTGGCAAATCGCGCTGCGGGTCGCGGCATTCTTCGGCTGTGGTTGATATGGCATCAAAACCGATATAAGCAAAGAACACGCCCGAAACGCCTTTCATCACACCGCCAAAACCGTTTGGCATAAAAGGGTGCCAGTTGGCCGGGGTAACGTAAAAAAAGCCTATGGCGATAACGGCTATTACAATGGCGATCTTCAAAATCACCATGGCATTAGTGGCCTTTTTTGTTTCGCGGATGCCGATGTAAACCAGGTAAGTAATGCCGACCACGATAGCGAGCGCCGGAATATTGGCGATTAGCTTTAACCCGCCAAAGCCCGGGGCCGTGTTCCAGGCGATATTGGCTTCTTTTATCGTATCCGTAATTGCTGCCAGGTTATGGTTTTTGGTAAACTCCAGCACCTGCTCATGCGCGGTAAACGCGGAATAATAATCCATCGTGAGATATAGCGGTACGTGGATATGAAACCCTTCCAGCAGGTTAACAAAATAAGTACTCCATGATACCGCTACCGCGATGTTACCGATGGCATATTCCATTAACAAATCCCACCCAATGATCCACGCGATCAATTCACCAAAAGAAGCATAGGCATAGGTATAAGCGCTGCCCGCAACCGGGATCCGCGATGCAAACTCAGCATAACAAAGCGCCGAAAACCCGCAGGTAATGGCTGTTAAAACAAATAGTATGGTTACGCCCGGGCCGCCGTTAAAAGAGGCTAACCCGATTGTCGAGAAAATTCCCGCACCAACTACAGCTGCTATACCCATCAGGGTAAGGTCTTTTACGTTAAGTTCTTTTTTGAGGGACGAACCGCCTGAATGTTCGGCATCGCTGAAACCACTGGCACAATCAGCTAATATTTTGGTAATGGATTTTTTACGGAAAATACTTTTCGACATTAATTTGATAATTTAATCAGCAAGGGTAAACATAACCATTTTTTTGCAGTGAATAAGGATATGCTTATTTTGCACGATGAATATAAGCATAAAAGATGTTTTACAACGAATCAAGCCGTTTTTTGTCCTCTACCTGGTCCTGTTATGCGGCTGTTTTGTTGTCAAATTGCTTTATAGCAAAGATGATATCTATTTTGCGGTAAATACCCGGCACACCGATTTTCTTGATACCATTGAACCCTATATAACCAACCTGGGCAACGGCTGGACCATTGTTATTATAGCCGGCGTGCTGGCATTATACAATTACCGGATCGCTTTTTTAATGCTGACTACTTTTTTGCTCACCTCATTAGCCGTGCAGATCGCAAAATTTTGTTTTGATGCGCCACGCCCCAAATTGTATTTTAAGGACCAGCTAAGTAAGCTGCATTTTGTAAAAGGCGTTGATATATTAAGCCATAACAGTTTTCCGTCGGGCCATACCCTAACCGCGTTTGCTACCGGCGTATTGGTTACCTACCTGGCAAAAAATAAAAACTGGGCTTACCTGCTGGTGTTTTATGGGGTAATGGTGGGTTTCTCGCGCATGTACCTGAGCGAACATTTTTTTGAAGACGTGATGGCCGGATCTGTCATGGGGGTATTCCTGGCCATATGCTGGATCAGGTGGATCGATAGCCGTAAATTTATCAACTCCCCCGCCTGGAACAGGGGATTGTTGAGTCCGAAGTCTGAAGTCTGAAGTCTAAAGTCACTACTACATGACTTCAGACCCATGACTCAAGACTTCAGACTTAAAAAAACTACCCTAAAGCAGGTTCTTTCTTTTTGTTTTTAACAGCAATCAGCACTAATATTATCAGCACAACAAGACCCGCACCGCCAAAAACTTCAATTTTTGTGGTGGATGACATCCCCGTTGCGTTTGACAGGTATTGGTCGTTACGCTGCAGTTCGGGCGATAGCTTTATGGAGGCTATAAATGCTTTATACTCTGGTTTTACAACATCGGTACGTTCACCCGGGTACACATATTCAATGGTATAAGTAACGTCTTTGGTGTATATTAAAACAAAGTTCCTGCAGGTAATCACGCCGTTGCCGTCATCACTTTTTAACGTAAACGTTTTGGCTTTTAAAGTACCAATAGTGGTATCCCGCACATATTGGGCACTGCTGCCAGGCTGCTGCGCCTGTATCCCCTTAATATAAGTTTTCATCACTTTATTAAGGTCGCCTTGGGTTTTCAGAGGCGTATTGTTTTTAGCGTTCGCTTCGCGAAAGGCGATCATATAACCGTACATCCCGTTAGCGGTAAAGATGTGCTCATTTAAGGTATCTTTTGTTTGATATCCGGGAGGTAATGAAATAGTCACCAGGCTATCCAGCTTAACCGGTTTGATAAGCTGGCAATACCCTGCCATGGCAGACATCAACAGGGTAATACTTAAAATTATCTTTTTCATACTATATTAAACTCTTTAAAATCCATTTGGTTTGAATCTTTGAGTTTATTATGCGTATGATATGATACTATTGTGACTTATTTAGCTTTATTTCAATGGATTACAAACCACTTTAAAAATGTGGATTATTTTACTTTTTGCAACCATAGCGTAAAAAAGTTAAGTTCCCGGCTGACGCGCTGCTGCAATTAGATCAACATCAACAAGCTCCAATGACTTAACCATATGCTCAACCGTTTGCTTATACTTTTTAAAATGTATGGTTTCGATATGCGCTTTATAAGCTGCCGTATCGGCATATATTTCAAGAATAGTGATGTGTGCAGGATCCTTTTTATCGGCAACGGCATAATAGGTTAAAACGCCGGGCTCCAGCCTTATTGCTGTTTCCATTTGCTGCTTCAGGGCAGAATTATAGCTATCCAGTTGGGCCGGATCAACCTGGATTTTTGCCAACCTCACCATTTGATTTTTATGTTGTGCCATAGCATTATTACTAAAACAAAGGGTAAATATCCCCATAATAGCAAAGAGAATAAGCCGGTTAATCCGGCTTATTTTCTTTATTAAACTTGTATGAAAAGTTTTCATATGATAATTCTGTCAGACTTATGAAGTTTTGAAATCATCGTAAGTCTTTATTTTTTACAATTTATCCATTTCCCCCTTCACAAACTCCGCCAGTTCCTTCACATAAGCCGCGCTGAAATCAAATTTGATCCCCGCTGTTTCGTAAATCTCTTTAATAGTTTTAGTGTAGCCCAGTTTTAAAGCTTCCAGGTACTGGTGCAGGCCTTTTTCGGGGTTTTCTTTATAGTTTTTCCAAACTGCTATGGCGCCCAACTGGGCCATGCCGTATTCGATATAGTAAAATGGCACTTCAAAAATATGCAGCTGTTTTTGCCATAGGTTGGCTTCGGCATCGGGATAGTCGCTCCAATCCACAAAGCCGGCGCCAAAGGGCTCATAGATCTCTATCCAGGCCGTTCTGCGGTCTTCATCGGTATGATTCGGGTTGGTATAGATCCAGTGCTGAAACTGGTCAACCACGGCCACCCAGGGTAATGTCTTCAGTACATCAAACAATTGGTCGCGTTTGGCGCGTTTTAAATCTTCTTCATTATCAAAATAAACATCCCAGTTATCCATCGAGATCAACTCCATCGACATCGAAGCCAGTTCGGCCACCTCGCTCGGACAGTGTTTAAAATCATTCAGCTCCAGGTCCGCGGTTAAAAAGGTATGCACCGCGTGGCCGCCTTCATGCACCATCGTAGTGAGGTCGCGGAAGGTATTGGCCGAGTTCATAAAGATAAAGGGCGCACCGGTTTCCGACAGCGGATAGTTATAACCGCCCGGTGCTTTGCCTTTGCGGCTCTCTACATCAAACAGGTTATTATCCTTCATTATCTCCAGCCTTTCGCCCAGATAGCGATTGATATTACTGAAACACTGGATAGATTTTTCGATCAGCTCATTGCCATTATTAAACGGCTTTAAAGCAGGTTTTCCGGATACATCCACATCCATATCCCATGGCTTAAGGGTACCCAGGTCAAGCGCTGCTTTGCGCTTTTTAGCTTGTTCGCGCAGTATAGGCACTATCTCTTTTTCTATCGCTTCATGAAAAGCGTAGCAATCCTGCGGGGTATAATCAAAACGCCCCAATGCCTGGAACATATAATCCCTGAAATTTTCAAACTCCGCATTTACAGCAACTTTATGACGCAGGGCGCGCAAATGATCAAACAGCTCGTCCAGCTGGTCTTTATCCTGCAGGCGGCGGGCGGTTATCTTCTCCCAAACCTCCTGCCTTTTACTGCGGTCGGTACCTTTTAAAAATACCGATGCCTGCTCCAGTGTATACTCTTTATCGTCAATGTGTACCGACATTGAACCTGTTATGCCCTGGTATTTTTGTTGTTCAACCTGTATTTCAGTTTGTAGCGGAATATTTTCTTCCCTGAATAGCTCCAGCGCTTTTTTTACGCCCCGCAGGTAGATAAAATATTTTTTATTATCCAGCTTATCTACCCATTTGCTGCCTACCAGCTTTTTATTCAGCTCGTTGCCATAAGGCGCTATTTTCGGCTCAATCTCGGTAGCAAAGTATTGGAAGTTTTGCAGCAATTCTTCATTGGTGGTATCACAGGTCATGCGGATATAGCGCCATGCAAAGTCTTCTTCCAGGGCAGCCTCCAGTTCACTACGGTCGTGCAGCCATTTTTCAAGTTCTGCAACAGAATTTATCGGGCGTTCGGTTAATTCTTTATACAATGGTTCCAGGTTTTCCCATTTAATCTCAAGGGTTGCCGGGATATATGTTCTTGTTTTTTTGTGGATCATGGTGTTTTGATGTGCGTATGTGCAAATGTGCGGATGTGCAGATGAATAAGCAAAGAATATTTGTTAAATAAATTGAAGAATTTATTTAATAACGTCACCAACGAGGCAGGATTTCATTTTTTAGAAATTCCGTTAATCCGTCAAGTTGGTCACATCTATAATAACCTATACAGCAATTAATGTAATAATACTCGTCATGCATCTGATATACCCAAAACTGACAAGTATTTCCACTGTTTGAACAAGTAATAATTTTTCCATGGCATGTAAAGTCAAGTCCAGGAAGAATGCGCTGCATTTGAGTTAGCCGACTAAATTCCAAAATCTCTTTATCATATGGACTATAGTCGGCCATAGTTATTGACCAATAGTACTCATTTCTATCTATGCACATTAAAGCAAATATTAATGGCGTGTTTACTAATGTATAATCTACTCTCCAATGGCGGGAGAAGTAATTGGTTAAAGTTAAACGTTTTATAATAATACCAATAAACTCACCTTGGTTTTTTTACAAAAACAACAAATAAAAAAGGTAAAAATACCTTGTTTATTACGGCAATTTTACCTAAATTTGTTTTATGACAGTTGCACAAGCTACACTTTTAAAAAATATCCCCTCGCGTGTTGATACCAACATTACGCTGGGTATGATAAAAACCGGAAAAGTTGGCCCCCAGCATTTGCAAGCGCTAAAGGACCTGACTTTATTTAACGATGAAAAAATATCCGATTGGTTAGATATCAGCGTAAAAACTTTCCGGTCATATAAAAAACCAAATAGCATTATAAAAGCCCGCATAAAGGAACATGCCGTAATGGCATTATCTTTAATAAAACATGGTATCGAAGTATTTGGCTCCCAGGAAAGCTTTGTAAACTGGCTCGAAAAAGAAAACTTTTTTTTCGACAAAAAGGCGCCTATCGAGTTTATGGATACCCATAGCGGGATAAAATTTATTGACGATAGATTAACCGGTATAGAGTATGGTGATAATGCTTAGTAAAAATGGAAGTATTTAAAATTACTAAAGCAGCTTTCTCTAATGAACTAATAGCTTCCGGCAGGGCACACAGGTGGAACATTGATGATCAATTTGCAATTTATACCGGAAGCTCCAGATCTCTTTCTTCACTGGAACTTATTGTTAATGAAAATTCAATTTCTCCGGCTTTCAAATATAAAGTAATGATAATTTCTATCGCAGATGAAGAAAGTTTATTTACTCATATTTTGCAATCAGAATTACCTCACTCCTGGCGAACAATGGCTTCTTATCCAAAACTTCAACAAATTGGAAGCGAATGGTATATGAGTAAAAAGTCACTTATTTTAAAGGTTCCTTCAGCAGTTATTCCCAAAGAATACAATTACGTCATTAACGCATTTCACCCTGATTTTAAAGATAAAGTTTCCCTTGTACGAACGGAAGATTATTTTTGGGATGACCGGCTGTTATAATTCAGGTCCCAGGCTAAACCTTCTTATACACCGTCTCCGACATCAACTTAATCCCATCCTCATAACTTGTTGGCTTAATATTAAATGTCGTTTCGAATTTGGATGAATCGAAAATATAATCGTGGTTGTACTGGTAATACATTTCAACGGTGCCGGCTACCACCTTATTAAACAAGCCGTAGCTCCAAAGGAAAAACTTATTGATGGCAAATACCTTTGGTTCAACCCCGTAAATTTTAGCTGCCATATCAATAAATTGTTTGCCGGTTAAAGGTTTGGCGGTGGGCATGTGCCAGATCTGGTTATCACTTTCCGGCTTTTGCCCAAGCAGGTAAACGCCTTTTCCCATATCGGGGATGTAACTAAAGTTGTGCAGTTTATCCAGTTTGCCCAGCCATTGTGCTTTTGCCCCTTTGGCATAATTATCAAGCACCATCATATCTAAAAAGCTGTTCTTATTATCGGTGCCATAAAAATCAGCGGCACGGGCAATGCTTGCTTTAATATTGCCGGCTTTAGCCTCATCCATTAATTGGGTGGCTATTTTTGCGCGTACCTCGCCTTTTAAGCTGCAGGGGTTATAGGGTGTATCTTCGGTCATGGGGCCATCAACCAGGCCATACATGTAAACGTTATCAAAAAATATCAGCGTCGCCCCTGTTTCTTTGGCTGCGTTAATAGCGTTTTGCATAACGATGGGCCACTGCGCCTGCCAGATGTCTTTATCATAAACCAAACCGGCTGTTATGTAAATTACTGTCGACCCTTTCGCAGCGTCCAGCACTTCGGCATAGTTTAGCAGGTCGGCTTTTTGCCAGGTAATGTTTTTGGCGGTATTGGCCATTGGTTTGCGGCTTACCAGCCGGATGGTTTCGTTGTTGTTGCTTAATTCGCGGGTGAGTGCGTTTGCTACTGCCCCGCCGGCCCCTAATATAGTATGCATTGTTTTATCGTTTTTGATTTAGTCAAAGGTATATCAGGCCTCTCGCTCAAAACGTTAACAAAAGATAAGAATTTGTCTGAATCAGAATTTTCAGAATTATAGAATTAGCAGAATGAGTAAGTTAAATAACAAATCACGATTCTGAAAATTTTCAAATTCTGAAAATTCTGATTCAGACTACGCTGCTTTCATTATCCTTCTCCGTATCCGCGAAAGCGAAACAGGCGTAATGCCTAAAAAATGGGCAATATAGTGTTGGGGCATCCGCTGTATGATATCGCGGCCGGTATTGAGCAAATCGAGGTAGCGCTCTTCGGGGGTTTTGGTAATAAAGGATGACATGCGTTCCTCGTAGCAAATGAGGTAATATTCAGCCACCAGCCGGCCAAAGCGTTCCATTTTGTAAGCCAGCGCGGGGTTTGCCAGCATAGCTTGCATGCTTTTATAGGTAATGATCACCAATTCGGTATCTTCAAGCGCCTGTACGTAATTTAAACTGGGCTGGCGTGTTAAAAAACTCCGGTACGAGCTAACGAGTTCGTTTTCGAAACTAAAATACCCGGTGATCTCTTCACCATCCTTGATATTAAAATAGCGTACAGACCCGGTTAACACAAAGCCAATCTCGCTGCATACTATCCCCGGCTCCGCAAAATATCCCTTTTTCTTTAACTTTTTAAAATCGAGATGCCGGCTCACCATATCCCATTCCGCCTCGTTAAATTCAATGAATTTACTGATGCCTTTTCTAAAAACAACTAACGCTTCGCCGGTTTCCATATGAACGAAATTAAAGAATTCCGTGCGTAATTAAAATCCTGTCAAGCAAAAACATACTGGCAAAAACAACGCTGGCTATGCCATTGGTGGTCATGAAGGCGAAATTAACACGGCTCAAATCATTGGGTTTTACCAGCATATGCTGATAAATAAGCATGGCGCAGAAAAACATGATCCCTGCATAATACAACACACCTACATGGGTGTAAAATACAGGCATCGCCACAAAAAATGCTGAAAGGATATGCAAAAAGGTAGATAACCTCAAAGCATTTACTTTACCCAGATACGCAGGGATGGAATGCAGGTTTTCGGTGCGATCGAAATCTTCATCCTGCAGGGCATAAATAATATCAAAACCGCTTACCCAGCATAATACCGCGAAGGAAAAAAACAGCGGTGTTAAAGCGAATGCACCGGTTACCACCAGGTAGGCCCCAATGGGCGCCAGGGATAAACCCAAACCTAATACCAAATGGCAAAGTGCGGTAAACCGTTTGGTAGCGCTATAGCCCAATACTACCAGCAGCGCTACCGGCGATAAATATAAACATAACCTGTTGATGAATGCCGTTACTACAACAAACATCAGGCAATTAATAATGGTAAAAGTTAGTGCAGCAACGGCACTTATACGCCCCGCGGGGATATCCCGTTGTTTGGTACGCGGGTTTTTTGAATCGATATCCCTATCGAGGTAGCGATTAAAGGCCATGGCCGAGTTACGTGCAAAAATCATACACATAACCATCATCACCAGTTTTAACCACTCAAAATGGGCGTTGGTAGTGGTTACCGCCAAAAAAAAGCCAATAAAAGCAAACGGCATGGCGAAAATGGTATGGGAGAAAGTAACTAACGAGAGATATTTTTTCATGTACAAGGGTAAGCAAACGTAGAGACGCAATGCATCGCGTCTCTACAACGTCCAAAATTACAAATTTTTCAATGCCATTTCGCTCTTAAATACTGATCAGGCCATTTTACTTCCTGGCCCAGCAAATGCGCGGCGCGCAACGGGAAATAAGGGTCGCGCAATAATTCGCGGGCAAGGAAAACCATATCGGCCTGTCCTTCGCTGATGATGGCATCCGCCTGCGCCGCTTCGGTGATCAAACCCACCGCCCCGGTTAAGATCCCGCTTTCTTTTTTTACTTTTTCGGCAAATTCAACCTGGTAACCTGGTTTCAATGGAATCTTTGCGGTAGCAACGTTACCGCCTGATGAGCAATCGACCAGGTCGATCCCTTTACCGATCAATATGCTGGCCAAAGCTGCCGAATCATCAGCTGTCCAGCCGCCTTCGGTCCAGTCGGTTGACGAAATGCGGACAAATAGTGGGTTTTCAGCGGGCCAAACTTCCCTGATGCTTTCGATAATCTCGAGCAGCAACCGGATGCGGTTTTCAAAGGAGCCGCCATATTCATCTGTACGATGGTTGGTAAGCGGCGACAAAAACTCGTTGATCAAATAACCGTGCGCCGCATGGATCTCGATCACATCAAAACCGGCTTGCAGTGTACGCAAAGCAGCTGCTTTAAAATCAGCTTTTACTTTTTCAATACCGGCTTTATCCAGCGCAATTGGCGCTTCCTCTCCGGCAATAAAGGGCACAGCGCTTGGTGCTGCCGATTTCCAGCCGTTTGGCTCGTCTGAAGGGATCTGTTTACCACCATTCCATGGCAAATCATGACTAGCTTTGCGGCCGGCATGGGCCAGCTGCGTACCCGCATAAGCGCCCTGCTGGTGGATAAACTCCGTGATCTGTTTTAATTTGGCGATGTGTTCATCTTTATAAATACCCAGATCGCCATACGAGATCCGCGCTTCAGGAGAAACAGCAATTGCTTCTGTGAGCACCAAAGCAGCCCCACCTACTGCCCGGCTTCCTAAATGTACCAGGTGCCAGTCGTTAGCGAAACCATCTTCGCTGGAGTATTCGCACATGGGCGAAACCACAATGCGGTTTTTAAATTCTATATTTTTTATTTTTATAGGAGAAAACAGATGTGACATGATGTTTTTTTCTGCAAAGATGTAAAGTAAGCGGATAGCTTTAATTGTTTAAACGGATTTTTACGACAGGATGATAGGGAGTTGTTGTAAAGTTGTAATGTTGAAAGGTTGGAATGTTTTTCCCAGGTCGCTTTTTCTTCCGGACTTTCGGTCTTTCCCGACTTTCGGACTCCCCCCAACCCTAAAACGTCACACTTACGCCCGTTGTAAATAAAAAATAGCTGCCGTTTTGCGGCGTATTATTGGCATAATTAACCTGGTGATAGGGTTGAATTAAATAAGGTGTAAAATTGATCTGCCAGCTTTTAATCACATAGGCCAACTGTAGCGAACCGCTTAATGCCAATATCGTATATTGCGTTACCTGTTTGCTTTGCGTGGTAGTGGTTTGTCCAGGCGAAAGGATATTTTTTAATACCGATGAATTGCTCAGGGTGCTATCTACAGTTTTGTAAAACGATTGCGTCCCGCTGTAAAGGGTTACAGTGGGGGTAACTTTTAAGCCGTCTTTATTATTGCCATTTTTAGTAACCTGGATCTCTTTGGATAATTCAGCATCGTTAATAACATCATTGGGGCCGCTTTTGCTGAAACGATAACTGCCATCAACGGTTAGCTTAACAATATTATCGGGGTTATAATGTAATTGCCCGTCAATAGTGGCATCAAATGATGAAAGAATAATCGGGCTGTTATTGGTGATGAAATACTTGGTTGCCGAAATTACGCCGCCAAACTCCTTCTTTTTATCAAACGAAAAAACATAACCAGGCGTAATACTTAAGCCCTCGGCCGCGCTTTTGGAACCATTTAGGTCGAAATAGCCTATCCCTGCAACAAAAAAGCCTTTGGTGGATATCAATGTAAAAGTTGGCAGCAAAACCGGAACACTCGAAGCAGCCCTACGGCCGGCATACGTTAATTGCGAGAGGTATTGCAAACCTGCATTCACAAACAGGGTTTTAGGGGCCTGCTTATTCACGCTGGTATCAGCTTTCACCTGCTGCCCGTAGGCCCTAAATGATAAAAACAATAAGATTAATGGTATGGCAATTAGCCTGGGGCGGTACATGTTCAGTTTTTTTAGTATAAGGTTAAAAAATCAGAAAGGCCCCGAACGGCCCTTCTGATTCTCGTTATATTTTTAAGCTATTACATTTTTGAAGCAGAACCGCTTTCGGTACCAGAAGTTGCTGTTTTTACACCAACTTGCTTTTTGCCGGTACTAACAATGGTCGCCGAAGAAGCAGAAGTTTTGGAGTTTTCAGTTATTTTACCTTTTGAAGCCGTGGCTTTTGCAACGCTGCTTACAGAGGCATTGCTGCTTATATTGATTTTTTTGCGGGTAACACTCTTTTTAGTGCTGCTTATAGCCGAACCTGCTTTAAGAGCAGTTTTCTTGCTGGTGGCGGTTACAGCGGCCGAGGCTTTTTCAGAATTAGTTATTGTTGCCGAAACCGATTTGCTTGCTGCAGCATTCGCTTTTTTTGCACTTATGCTGATAGCGCTCTTTTCGTGTGCTGTTACATTAGCGGCTGTGCTTGCAGTGCTCTTTTTAACATTTGAGTTTACTGTTAAAGCCCCTGATGTTGCTTTTGAACCGGTAACACTTATATTGCTTTTGCCGGCGGTTAAAGTTCCTTTGGTTGAGGATGAACCGCTTATAGCTGCATTGTCCGCATTGCCATTGGCAGCCGTGGTATTTGTACTAATAGCTGCTGCCTGGCTCTGGCTGGCCTGTACCGCCGCCTGGGTTTGGTTGCTAACCGAGCCGCTTATGTTAGCCGCCTGGTTTTGCGCAGCCTGCACAGCAGTTTGTGTTTGATTACTTACCTGACTGGTCACATTCCCGGCGACGTTAACAGCTTTGTTTACTATATTTTGAGTAGTTGCGGCGGATGTTACCGTTGGTATTACCGCATGAGTTACAATTTTTGTAGCTGTTTGAGCGCCCACATTTATCAGTTGCGCCGTACTTGCTTTTGCCGTGAATAATGCAGCGGAAAAGGCTAAAGTTTTAAATAGGTTTTTCATGATGTAGGGTAAATTAAATTAAACAATTTGTTGCATTCATCATCAACTAAGGAGTGATGCTATACAGCAACTTTTGCAAAGTATATGCCAGCAGCGCTAATATTAGCTTAATTTAATAGGAATAAAAGACAACCATACACGGTGACTATTTTTCTGTACATTTTTTGGCTTATACCGGATACTTGATTGTACAATCCGGACAATAATGTATTCAATGTATTAATGGTTAAAGATGTAGTGCTGATTTTTAATTGCAGCAACCGCCGGAATATGATTTTTCTCAAACAGGTCGTACCCCGGTTTCATGCTTTTCCAAAAGGGCAAATATGAACTGGCAGCATATTTTTTTAAATGCTCAGGGTTCATCCTGAAGGGGAATATATCCAGCTGTATTTTTTGCCGGCCGGCTTCAAAGTTTTTATAAACCAGCGTGTAAATTTCTTCTATGCCATCGTTCGTCATGGCGTAACAGCCGATGGAGGCACAGTGCCCGTGTATCATAATGGCATCGCCGGTATAGCCTTTTAATTTTTCGAGCTTGTTGGGGTAACCGATATTGATGGCCAGGTAATAAGTACTCAACGGGTACAACTGACCGGGCGTAATGGCATAAAACCCTTCCGGGCTCTTTCCGTCTCCCGATCGGGTTTTGGTGCCCAGGCCGCCCGAGAAATAGCAAATGTTGTAGCTTTTAAAAAACTGGTATTCGCGGCCCGACTTTATCCAGATCTCCATTACAGTTTCATCTTTAAAGATCCTGAGGTATAAATCCGACTTGATATCGAGGCCTTTATCGCCTAATTCGCTTTGCAGTTTGGGCCATATTTTTATGCGAACATCTTTGGCCAGTTTACTATCCGGCAGGTTATTTTTGGGGTTAAATAAAAATAGCGACAGCAGCACCCCGAGGATAAGTTTAGACATACGACAAATAATTTTAGGTTAGTATTATTTGTCTAAACTTATTTAATGCAACTTTATTGCATTAAAAGAAAAGGCAAGTTTTTCCCAGGGTAAAAACACGGCTGTCATGCTGAGCTTGTCGAAGCATTGGTCGGCAAGGCCTTTGTGCACATCCTTCGAGAGCCTCAGGATGACACCCATGGAAAATCTAATTTTTAATCCTCCAATTTTAATTCCGAAACCGAAATTCCGAATTCCCTGCCTGCGGCAGGCAGGCGAAATCAAACTATATACCCAGCACCTGCTTCAGTTTCACATAGCCGGTTTTGCTCACCGGTATTTTGGCGCCTGATTTAAGGATGGCCAGGTGGGCGTCTTTTTCGTAAGGATCGATCCGGGTGATCTGCTGGATAGCGATCATGTACGAACGATGTACGCGTACAAAATACCGTGGGTCGAGCGTTTGCTCAAAAAAGTTCATGGTTTTATTTTTCAGGAAAGAACCCTCGGCGGTGTAAACGCTAACGTAGTCGTCATCAGCCGCAAGGTATTGTACGTCCTGAACGGGGATGATCTTCACCTTGGTGCCTGTTTTTACCACAATCCGCTCATGCTGTGCCGGCGAATTGGCGGCTTCCAGTATCTCCTCTGTCTTTTTAGGCGAAGGGGCATTTGGCGCCTGGGCCAGGTATTTTTCAATCGCTTTGTTAAAGCGGTCTTTATTAAAAGGTTTTAAAAGATAATCAACCGCGTGGGCCTCGAAGGCTTTGATGGCATATTCATCAAAGGCAGTGGTAAAAATTACGGCTGGCTGCTGCTCTACCAGTTCCAGCATTTCAAAGCCGTTGATCTTGGGCATCTGCACGTCAAGGAAGATCAGGTCGGGCTGGTACTGTTGAATAGCCTTAAGGCCCTCAAAGCCATCGCCACATTCCTGGATCACTTCTATCTGGCTAAAATCCTGCAAATACTCCCTAACCACCATCCTGGCCAAAGGCTCATCGTCAATAATTAATGCGCGTTTCATATATTACAACTGCGGTACTTTAATAATGGTTGTAAATATATTATCATTTGCGTGAGTTTCAATCAAATCATTTCGTGCAAATAACAAATATAACCTGCGCTGTACCCCTCTTAAGCCAAAACCCGTACCTTGTTTGGGCCTGGAGGTTTGCGGATCATAAGGATTTTGCACCATCAGGATCAAAAAGTTGCCCTCCATTTCGGCCCTGATGCTTACCACTACATCGCCGGTTGTATCGTACAAGCCGAATTTGATGGCGTTTTCAACAATAGGCTGTAATAGCAGCGAAGGTAACAGGGCGGCGCTGCTGCTTTCGTCACAACTGATCTCCGTTTGCAGGCGGTGGCCAAAACGTACTTTTTCAATATCAAGATACAGGTTTAAATGCGTCAGTTCATCAGCCAGGGGCACCTGCAGTTGATCGTCCTTTTTTAAAGTACCGCGTAAAAAATCCGAAAGCTGGTGGATCATGCGACGGGCTTCATCGGGTTTAAAACCAATAAGCGCGTTGATAGAATTTAAACTATTAAACAGGAAGTGGGGCTGCAACTGCTGCCTTAAATTATATAGTTCGGCATCACGGGCCAGCTTTTCAGCTTCGGCCTTGCGCTTTTCGTTTTCTTTCTGATCGATCTGCGAGTAATAAATAATACTGATCATGGCCATCCAGCCTATCGCCAAAAAGTCGATAAAACCGCGCATGTAAACAGAATTGATTAAAAACTGGATAAAGGCATCGCCGGTGGTTAACAAGGGCAGCAGCCAGCGGCAACCCAGGGTGCAAACTGTAGCCAACGCGGCACACCAAATTAAAATATTGATGTAACTGCCTTTGCCCGGCTGGTAATAACGCAGGTTATTGTTGATGAGCCAGCAAGCGGCGGAAAGCAGTATGGTATTCACTAAACCATCGGTAACGGCAATAAACCATAAAAACCCAAAACTATGGATATAGTATGTTTGCCCCAGGGCCCAAATGAGCCCGCACGCTGCAAACGTCCCGTATAGCTTTGTATTACTGTATGTTATTGTCATGGTTTTTAGTCCGAAAGTCCGGAAAGTCGGAAAAGTCCGAAAGACAGGAAAAACGGTTTAATTTTTCTCTTTAAGTGTTTTTTTTAGTCCGAAAGTCCGGAAAGTCGGAAAAGTCCGAAAGACAGGAAAAACGGTTTAATTTTTCTCTTTGAGTGTTTTTTTTTGTCCGAAAGTCCGGAAAGTCGGAAAAGTCCGAAAGACAGGAAAAACGGTTTAATTTTTCTCTTTAAGTGTTTTTTTTAGTCCGAAAGTCCGGAAAGTCGGAAAAGTCCGAAAGACAGGAAAAACGGTTTAATTTTTTCTTTAAGCGTTTTGCGCAGAGCATTTAACATCGCTAAAATCTCTTCGCATTGATGATATAATTTTGTAAAATCATCTGGCTCGATCATGTTTCGCTTTTGTGCCAGAAATAAACAACCTACAACTTCAATATTCGAACGTAATGCATACCCTAGGAACTTATTAAATTCAGCATTCGACTGACCCGTTGAACCCTCTGCAATATTTAATGAAACTGAATCTGCTGCCCTTTTTATTTGCGCTGTTAAAATAAACAGCTCCTCTTTAGGAAACGCCCGTGTCAGGTCATGTACATCAGCTGCAAGTTCTACTGCCTTTTGCCAAACAATTAGTTTTTCAAACTTAAAACTCATTTGTGGGATCTTGAAAATGAATTAGACTGTTTAACTTCTTAACTCCCTGATTTTTTCTTTCGGACTTTTCCGACTTTCCCGACTTTCGGACTCCCCTCAGAAACTCCTTACATCTACTCCCGCAAATATGGAAACACCTTTAAGTACCAGTACTTTTTCGCTATTGGGCGACGCAGTAGTTTTCATCCTTTTATCATCTACCGAAGCAAAAACCGCGGCAAGGTCTGACACTACCTGCCAATGCGAAGGGACGATGATCTTCGTTCCGCCAAAGATCTGGGTGATATCAATGATCACCCGGCCGTTGATATCCGCCTGGGTAAAATCCAGCTCGGCCCCGCCAAAAATATTAACGATCTCGCCGCCCTTAAAATCCTTTGAAAGAATGGTTTTTTTAACCCCGCCAAAAACGGATACCGCATCCAGGTAATCATCACCGGCGTGTGCATAGCCCGAATAGGTCTCTTTTGGAGGAACCTCGGTATAGTTCACTTCTTCAACAGGAGGCGTGCCGCCCACGGCACTTGCCGAAGCGGAAGGGTCCCATTTATAGCTATAGTGTTTTTTCCAGTAATCTTTATCATAGGTATTACGGCGCCTTAATATCATCCATAACCCAAACGAGATGATCCCCAGCGGCCAGATAAAACCTCCGGCGTTATGGATGTTTTCGGTAAATAAAAACACAACACCCAAACCCACTAACACAAAAAATGAATTTTTTTGAAAATTGCTTTTGGCGCCTGTAAAAACACCCCAGCCAATTAACCACAGGGGCCAAAGTTTAACCCAGCCTGGTATGATGTATTGCTGAAGCAGCAGAATAGCCCCAACCATAAGCAGAATAACCCCCACCAGGGCTTTGCCATTGCGGGGATTGTTGGTATATTTTATATCGTTATCCATTATTATCCTATATTAAATCTTATCCAAAACTAAGGTAACATTATATGTATCCCAAACAAAAACTGGCGGCATATTTAAACATGTCGGTAAGTGGCAACAAAGTGTCGGTGAAAAAGTTGACGGCTCAAAAACTAATATCCTCAAGTTAAAAAAATAATGGGGTACGTTAACGTAAACTTACGGCTACGCTCCAGTCGGCGCCGCTGGCCAGGTGATAAGCTTTGGCAAAATCGCCCATGTTTAAGGCGAACGAAACCTGAAAAAGGCTGTTGATATACGCCAATGGTTTGCCTTGGGCAACGGCGCCAAAAGTATTGGTATATGGCATATCGCCGGTATATTTTTCCTGGCCCTTATAAGATACCACCACATGTACCATATCGCCATATTTGGGTTTTAACTGATTAAAAAGGGTATCGGGGATATTGGTCCATATGTTGCCGTACTGCACATCCAGCGCGGGGATATTACCTTTAATTGTTTTACCTTCAAGCGCCGCTTCCTGGAATGGAATGCTTACTACAGTTGGCGGAAGTACCGGGCCCACCTGCTCAAAAGTAATTACCCCGGCTGCCAGGCGGGCGCCGGTATAACTATAAACGTCGCGGCCGTGAAAGGTATTTGATTTTTCAGAGCCTTTTCTGCGGTTTACCGATTCATCTATTTCCCTTAGTTCAGCGATACCTAATGATTTAGCGATAAGGGTTAGGGTGCCATTATCAGGGGTAACAATAAAATGACCTGATTTGGTTTTTAAAACCACCGATTTACGGGACGTACCCACGCCGGGATCAACCACCGATACAAATACAGTACCTGACGGCCAATATTTCACGGTTTGTTCAAGGCGGTAAGCAGCCTCCCAGTCATTGAATGCGGGAATTTCATGGGTAAGGTCGAATAATTTCAAATCCGGCGAAACTTCCATCGCTACACCCTTCATTTCGGATACGGCGCCATCCTTCAAGCCAAAATCCGTTTGATAAACAACCATTTTATTTTGCCCGAAAGAAAGGTTAGCGGCTAAAACTAATATAAACAGGCAGGTAATTGAACGTAACGTTTTCATCATACTAATTTAAAAGCTGCAAAATAAGGGATTTAATGTATATTTTTAAGCGTCACAATTATTTATAATGGAAGTAGAATACACCTTATCCAGTGGAAAGCAAACAGTTTACGTCATTTTCGCTGCAATTTTAACCATCATAGCCATCATCTTTTTATCATTATGCTTTCGGCATCGCAGCGACGCACCCATAGTTTTACCGGTAGCTGCCTGCTTTGTTTTTCTCGCAGTATTGCTTGGTGGCCAACTCAGGAAAAAGGTAACTATATCCACAGAAAGTGTAATAGCAACAAACGTACTGCAAACTAAAGAATTGGCTACCGCCGATATTAAAGGTTGCCGCATAGGTCCTAAAACCATCGTAATTGAATCTGTTTCGCCAACGGGGCCTAAAATCACTATCAATAATTATTCAGATTTTATTGATGGAGCAGATTTAAAAAAGTGGTTCCAGCAAAACTTTAAAGACCTTGACGCCAGCGACCTGGCAGAAGAGCAGTACCGGCTTTTAAATGATGGCCGGCTTGGCGCAACCAGAGCGGAACGCGAAGCCAGCATTACCCAATCCAAATGGATAGGCTGGAGTTATATGGCGACAGGCATGTTTGTTGGGTTGATGTGCATTCCGTTTGACAGGAAGCCAGGCGTTGTTATTTTCCTCATCGTTTATCCATTGTTAGGTATTTTGATCATGGCGATGAATAAGGGATTAATTAAATTCATTTCCAGCACAAGGCGCAGCGTGTATTCATTTACAGCATTGGGATTGTTTACACCAGCTTTTGTTTTATGTTTAACCGGTTCATTAGGTTATAATATCTATGATTTCCATAACGCTTTATTACCGGCGATCGTGATATGCCTGGCAACTGCCGTACTCATCTATATCACCGGTTTCAATAAAGATATGCCAAAAGCGGGCCAGGCAATTGGCATGCTGCTCATTTCGGCCATATATGGCTTCGGCTGCGTGGTGCAGGTGAATTGCCTGTTTGATCATTCATCGCCACAGGCGGTACACACCTCGGTTTACGATAAACACAAAAATTTTAATAAAAGGGAACATTATTACCTCACCCTGAATCCATTTTCGCCGGGTCAGGAACAAAAAGAAACAGAAGTATCAGCAGGCACCTATGATAAGTACAATACAGGCGATCATATTGAGGTTGAGTTAAAAAAGGGGCTTTTAAATATACCATGGTATTACCTGCCCGATGATTA
Source organism: Mucilaginibacter gotjawali (assembly GCF_002355435.1). Taxonomy (NCBI): domain Bacteria; kingdom Pseudomonadati; phylum Bacteroidota; class Sphingobacteriia; order Sphingobacteriales; family Sphingobacteriaceae; genus Mucilaginibacter; species Mucilaginibacter gotjawali. Next base: position 1,297,254 of record NZ_AP017313.1, on the reverse strand, counting down.
TTAAAAAAAGCCGTGCAAGTTTCCCTGCCCGGCATTAACCACTTGTAAACTAAACTAAAACTATTTTGTTAAACCTGCTTGTATGCTGTATAGGTTTTATCTTCCCTTGCCTTGTTATTGTGTTTGGCAACCATCCATGCGCCAACACCAATAATGGCTACCGGCCAGATAAAACGATCTGCATCGGGGATATTATCTGTCAATAAAAATCCTACACCCAAAACAGTAAGGTAGATCCAAATCGGTTTCCTGAAATTGTACTTACCGCCCAGGTACAGGCCGTAAGCGATCAGCAGCATTGGCCAGCTTAACACCCAGTCAGGGATAACAAATAAGTTAAACTGGTCGATCAGTAAAATACTGCCAACTATTAATATGACGATACCGGCTATTGTTTTTCCGTTGATAGCTGTATTTGGGGTGATACTGTTAGTTTCCATTGCTTTGAATTTTAATTATACCCAAAAGTATAGCGATATGGAACGTTGGGCAACGGAATATTGGCGGGGAGGCGATGCTTGTCGGTATGAAGGGAGAAAATGTCGGTGAAAAAAACGGATAGCAGACTTACCTTTGGTTTTTAACAATACAAAATTCAAATAATACCGGGAGTAAACTTGTTGTAAACATTAAAGCTGTAATCAGGCTAAAACACCGATGTTGGCCCCAATCAGCTTCAGTTTTGGGTTTTTTAATTTTGAAATTGTTCCCAAAACCCTGGAGCGCACCCTCTGACTTAAAGTGGTCGGGATCAAACTTTCAAGTTCGATATTCAACAGTTGGTGAATGACGATCAGATCATTTAAGGTAAAAGGATTTATACCATTCATTAATTCCGACATATAAGTCGCACTCGTGTGGCCGAGGATGTCGCCCAGTTGCTTTTGTGTTATTCCAACTTCTTTTAATTTTGATTTGATGGCGTTTTTTCTTTTATCCAAAAAAACGCGTTCCTGCTCTGCAAGATGCTCAGCCAAATCACTTTCCAGGACTTTTTATCAGTAATTTCCTGCCCAACCCAATGCTTATCTTCGTAAGCTTTAAGCAACGCGCGTAATTGTTCTCTGTCGCTGGATAATTCGGGAAACTCCTTAACTAATAATCTCATACGGCGATCTATAATTGATGCTTTTTGAAATTCCTGTTCGCTGCTTATTGCGCCTTTTTTTAATATCTTCTTTAAATTAACCTGTAAGTCCATACACTTAAATTTATATCCACCCCTGTTTCGTCAACCATTTTTTAATAACCACTTTATTGTTCTTGAAAACAGCTTCATATTCCTGATGATTCCCGGCCCATACAATGGAAGCATCTCCGTTCGCCTCAAATTCAATCAATATTAAAGTACGATGAATATTGATATCAAAAAAATAAAACCCATCGCTGTGAACCTGGTCCGCATCCGGCCTGTCTCTTAAAATTTCTTCTTTTGAGCTCCAGTTTTTACTTTCAATTATTTCTATTAAATCATCAATTGCACCACATAATAAAGTATTGCCTTTATTTTTGTGTTTCATTTTCAACAATATTGGTTTATTGGCCAGTCTCATTCAAATATACAAAAATATAAATAAAGTTCGGTTAATATCCGAACTTTATTTATTAAATTATTTACCGATTAGATTTATTTAAAAGGCTGATTTTAAACCGCCGGTTCCTGCTGGCTTAAGCAATGAAAGCTGCCCAGCCCCCAGATGATATCGGTTGAATCAATACCCACCACTTTTCTATCAGGGAAGCACTGTTGTAAAATATCCAGGGCTTTGTCATCATTTTTTGAGCGGTAGGTTGGTACCACCACCGCGGCGTTACCGATATAAAAGTTAGCGTATGATGCAGGCAGGCGCTGGTCGTCATAAACCACTGCGTCCGGCATAGGAAGTTCTACTATATTTAATTGTTTGCCGTTAAGCAGTCGCATGGTTTTAAGTATGGCGAGGTTTTCCTGCAGGAGATGGTAGTTTTCGTCGTTCTTATCCTCCTCAACCACCGTAACAACGGTATCTTCATTTACAAAGCGGGTAATATCATCAATATGCCCGTCGGTATCATCGCCTACAATGCCATCGCCCAGCCAAAGCACCTGTTCAACACCATAATAGTTTTGCAGGTAGCTTTCAATTTGCTGCTGATTTAAATGCGGGTTGCGGTTTTTATTGAGCAAACAGGCCGTAGTAGTTAAAACAGTTCCTTTCCCGTTAAAATCAACCGAGCCGCCTTCCATAACAATACCCGGGTGATACACCGGCAGACCAAAGTGCTCCGCAATTTTTGTAGGGATCACATCATCCAAATCAAACGGAGGGTATTTGCCGCCCCAGGCATTATAACCCCAATCGATGATGGCTTTTTGTTTGGTTGTTTCGTTAATCAAAAACGCCGGACCATGGTCGCGGCACCAGGCGTCGTTGGTGGCAAAATCAAAAAACTCAACCCTGGTTAAATCCACCCCGGCGGCTATCAACTGCTGTTTGGCAAAAGCTTTCATTTGCTCATCCCCTATGTTAATGCGCACCAGTTCGCCTTCGGTTAATACCTTGATAAACTCACAGTATTTCGGATAGATCATCCCGATCTTACCCGGCCATGAGGCCTCCTTATGCGGCCAGCTAAGCCAGGTTGCGGTATGTGGGTGCCATTCGGCAGGAAAGTGGAAATTTTTTATTGAGTCCATAGTCGATGGTCCATAGTCCATGGTAAATTTTGGTTATTATAGTGTATTTCTTAAAGAGGTAATCATTTTTATCAAGGATTGGTATTCGTCATACAATCTTTGAAAATCATCTTCACCTATAATTTTTCTTCTCTTTGCAATAAATAGGCATGCGACTACCTCTATACCTGATCTTAGCGAGTAACCCAGAAAATTGCTAAAAACTGCATTAGTTTGACCGGTACAACCCTCTGCAATATTGAGTACAACTGAATCATCCGCTCTTTTTATTTGGGAAGTTAAAATGAACAATTCATCTTTAGGGAAGTTGTTTTTTGTCAAAATATTTATTTCATCAGTTAAATCCAGCGCCTTTTGCCAAACCTGCAGATTTTCAAATTTAAATGCCATTTCCTGTTTAAGTATTTTCTGACTAATTCGATTGACGATTAGCTAAATTGCTTCTTTTCTGCTATGGTATATTGACCATCCATGGACTAAACTCCCCTTTTCTGCCATGGTCCATGGACCATCGACCATGGACTGCAATTATTCCTCGTCTATAAACCTCTTTGTAATCGGCTGATAAGAATCAATCCTTCTATCCCTCATAAAGGGCCAGTGGCTGCGGTAATAGTCGGATTTATCCAGGTCAAGTTCCTGCACTACAACTTCCTCATCATGGTGCGATGCCTGGTAAATAACGGTACCGAAAGGGTTGGAGAAAAAAGACCCTCCCCAAAACTTAAGCCCTGCTTCTTCGCCGGCGCGGTTAACGCTTACTACGTGTACGCCGTTTGCCACCGCATGTGAGCGTTGGATGGTTTGCCACGCGTTATATTGTTCAACATTGGTGGCCTCATCCTGCGTAGTAGCCCAGCCTATGGCTGTTGGATAAAATAAAATCTCGGCGCCCATTAAGGCGGTAATGCGGGCCGCTTCGGGGTACCATTGATCCCAACAGATCAATACACCTATAGTGGCATATTTGGTTTTAAAAACCTTATAGCCCAGATCGCCGGGGGTAAAGTAAAATTTCTCGTAAAAACCCGGGTCGTCCGGGATGTGCATTTTGCGGTATTTGCCCAGGTAAGCACCATCGGCATCCAGTACCGCGGTAGTATTGTGGTAAAGTCCCTGCGCACGTTTCTCAAACAACGACGCGATAATCACCACATTTAGTTCCTTAGCCACAGCTGATAAAACATCAGTTGACGGGCCGGGGATAGCCTCTGCCAGCTTAAAGTTGTCGTAATCCTCTACATCGCAAAAGTAAAGCGAGGTAAAAAGTTCCTGCAGGCAAATGATCTGTGCTCCGCCTTTTGCAGCTTCGCGCACTTTTGCAATCGCCTTTTCTAAATTCTCCTGTTTATTGGCGGTACAGGTCATTTGTACCAGCCCGACTTTTACTTTTGCCATCCCTAAAAAATTTGGGCAAAAGTAGGTGTTTTAGTCCGAAAGTCGGGAAAGTCCGGAAGTCCGGAAGAAAAAATAATATTGAGCTATTGTAAAATTTAAAAAACGAAGCTTCTTTCGGACTTTCCCGACTCTCCGACTCACAAACACACCAACCCGTTCACCTTATCCAGCAACTCCGCAAGACCAAAGGGTTTGGCAATGGTAGCATCGCAGCCGCAATCCGCAAATTCATCGCTATTTAAATAAGCCGAACAAATAATTACGGGGATATTATTAAAAAGGTGATGTGTTTTTATCTGCCTGCAAATGTCATCGCCTTTTGGGCCGTTAAGCTTGTAATCAAGAATTACCAGGTCAGGGCGGTAATTATCTATCATCGCCATAAAATTCCTGCTGTCTGAGCTGATCTTCACTTCGAAATTATCGTACAATAAGGCTTCTTTTACAATATCCAGAATATCCTGGTTATCGTCAAGCACTAATATCCGCTTTAACATAGTGTAAATAATTGTTTAATAGGGGTTGTGTACAGGTTTTTTCGATAATGCCGGATATTAAAAAACAGGTAAAAAATAATCAGACCTATGCCTTTGATAGATTAAAACGCAGATGGTTTAATTTTATTTGAAATATTTGTTGAATTTGTTGTAAGGTTGTAAGGTTAGTTAACCCTTTGCTTGCGGTATGATAATGCAGGTTGGCTGGCACACCGGCACAAAGCTGATCACCTCAGGCATTGCAGATACGTTGGCCTTCAATTTTTAAATAGCTGTGGTATAACCATCACAGGATAAAACATTTCAACTTTTAACATTACAACATTCGTCCCACCCTACCACAGCATTCCTCAAAAATCGTGATACAGATCTCTGAAGGTACTGCGCAGCCCGAAAGTGATCAACACTGTTTTATGATCCGTTGCCGAAGTTTTTTCGGCCCTTAAAAGAGCGCCGCCCTCCAGTCTTAAATTATATTTGGGGTTAATCAGGTATGAAATAGTGCCTTCGCCAAAATATACGCTGGCGGGTACGCCCTGCCCTACCGTGGTCGGGCTGCTCGATGGCACATAAGGCTTGTTAACATCGCCGCCAAAGTTCTGGTTAGCTGGGTCGGTACCAAATTTGGCATAATTAACCTGGCCCATAAAATCAAAACGACCTATGGAATAATTTAATATGCCTATAAACTCCCTGAAATTTGCACCCAATGGATCACCCAGCGGCTCCTCAAAGTTGGTGTAACTGGTTATAGGTTGCGCGCTGGCGTAGGTATATGGTTTTACGGTATTAAATTCAAACAGGTAGTTTAAATCCTTCACCTTAAACAGGTCGGCACCCCTTATACCCAGCTGTACACCATTGGTATTGCTGTTGTTGCCGCCCGAAAAGAAACCACTGCCGCTAACCCTGTCTAACAGTAATTGCCCGTATATGGCCGATTTATCAAATATTTTATACTTGGCCGTAAAACCCATCAAAGCATTATCAGGCTGCGAAGGGGTTGAGTTGATAGAGTTGGTATAAACAATAGGGTTGATAAAATTGGGGTCGAAACCATGGTAACTGCCCTGGTCATTGGCTTCGCTCATGATAATGGCATCAAAATAACCGAAGGACAGGCGGTTGGTGATATTCCAGTCCAGGTAGTGGAAAGCGCCCCATTTGCGGCGGTTATTGCCGAATGAATCAAACCGGGCGGCGCCCTGGTCCTGCATATAGGCCCATTGGATCATGTACTGCACCTTACCCAAATTGGCCGTTAAGCGCAGCAAAGGGTAACTGGGCGAAAAGTCAGACAACAATAACGACCGGTAACCATCGCCGATAAAGGTTTTATCCTGGCCCAGCGTAATATTCAGCTGTTTGATAGGTGTATACGACATGATGGCCGTAACATAGCTCCAATCTGCATAGGTCAGCCCCGGGTGGCGGTCATAGGCCTGGCCGGGAACTATATTCACCGTTTTTATAATATTGTTATAGTAGGTAGGGAATTTGGCCTGGTTCTCGTACCCGCTGGTGTAAAAGAAAAACTTGGTACCCACCGTGCCGCCAAACTGGTAGGCGCGGGTATTAATGTAGGTATTAATATGGTCGCTAAAGTCGCGGCCCAGTTGCAGGTCGGGCAGGTAATCGCCGTAAAACGTATAGTCTTTTGTTTTTACATCAAACAAATGCTCGTTAAGCAGTTTCCGTACGATCCAGCCATGGCGGGTGCTGTCAACCCCCACGTTCATCAGTTCCTTATACCTTGGTGCAATATTGCTGTCGATTAAAAACGGCTTCAGCGAAGTGTGGAACGAACTGTTGATGGAGTATATGCTCGAATTAAATTTTTGATCGAGCTGGTACGAGTAAGGCAGGTACACAGATTGTGCTTTACCAAATTGCGCCGTAAACACAATAATTGCGGCAATTAATGTGATTTTTTTAATAGGGAAATGGTAGATATTTTGCATCGCAACAAAATAAGTATTATTTATCATCAAATAAAAATTTCATTAATTTATTCATTAGGCTAACCAAATAATGGCGGTAATGTTTTGGGGATTGTTGGTTTGCGGTTGGAAGAAGTTGCAAGTGGTTGCAATAGCTGGAATAGGCTGGAACCGACTTTTGACTGCCAGCCGGCTGGCGGGCTAAAGACTTATGATTTGAGACTCAGAAATGCCCGTTTCAATCAATTATAAAAATAAGGTACTTTTGATTGTCGAGATTCATGAGCCTCAATTTGAATAAACCAGGGGGATCAGGTTGATCATGAATTAAACAGGCATCAATTTTTAACTGATATGCTTAACCTCAATTTTACGCCATTCCCAACAATAACAACCCAACGCCTGGTGTTAAGGCAATTGCAGGATGATGATGTACATGAACTTTTTGCCCTGCGTACAAACGAGCTTGTGAATCGTTTTTTATACCGGCCCGTGCCGCGGTCATTGAATGATGTCCGGGAGTTTATAACAATAGTAAACCAAATTACACTTGATAACGAGGGGCTTTATTGGGTAATTACCCGCAAAAACGAAGATAAGCTATTGGGTGTTATCAACTTGCGGAATTTTAGCCCGGAACAATACCAGGCCGAAATAGGCTATGAATTGCACCCCGACCAGCAGGGTAAGGGCTTCATGCACGAAGCAATAACCCATGTACTGGCTTATGGTTTTGGCAGGTTAGGTTTGCAGGCCATTATGGCCGATACAGTCCCCGGAAATTTGCGATCCATCCGGATACTGGAAAAGCATGGCTTTGTGAAAAATGATGGTGAGGAAAATATTTATACATTGAGTGGCCCGGATTGTTGAGAGACCGGAAGATTATTTATACAGCAGCGCCAGGGATTATTGCGGTTTACCGGGGTTAATTGACATAATTTTGGTTGATCCCTTGATACAATGACCGGCACAGTTTATTACCTGTCAGCGGGGCACGAGTGCTACAGCCGCACAGCCTCCCGCCGACACTCGCGCCTGAATTCGGGGATGTTGTTGAAATGTTGGAATGTTGGAATGTTGAAATGTTGGAATGTTGTAAGGTTGAAAGGAGTTGGAATGGGTTGGAAAGTTGTTGAGGTTGGAACCGACTTTTGACTCAAGGCTCACTACTTGAGACTCAGAATAAGGGCGTTCCCCGCTGATAGAAGCGGGTCGCGTGCTTTGCTCATACTACACGGGCCTTAATCACAAGACCGGTATCCGCGACGCCCGCTAACGCAGAACGCCGGTAAACTTTAATATTTCGTACTGGCAAGCGGGTTACCTGTCAGCGGGGCACGAGGTACTGTCTTAAAAAGCAAGTTTTTTCCATGATATTTTTTCTATTAAATTTGTATAGCGAAAGAAGGCATACGTTGATACGTTGACGGATGACTATCTTGTGTAGCCCTGGTTATGCCGGGGCTACTTCATTAAGTTGACCTTCGGTCAAAGCGAAAGAAGGCGCCGTCTCCTCATTTCCGAATTTATTGATCTTGGCATCGCGGTTAAACGCTTCATTCTTTTTCCATAACGTATAGATCATTACCAGTAATTTTCTTTGTACGGCTACATAGGCTTTCATTTTTTGATGATGCCGTGCAAGTATCCGCTCAAAGAAGGTTTTAAAATTTCCTTTTTCGTATCGGACCACATTAAATGCCGGCATATACATGGCGCGCCTGATGTGGCTGTTGCCTTTTTTGGATATTTTGGTTTTTCCTCGATGACCGCCGGATTGGTTTTCAATTATATCATACCCCGAATACCTGACCAGTTGCGATGCAGATTTAAACAAGGCAAAACCGTTTGTTTCCGCAAGCACTACTGCCACTGTCATATAACTTAACCCTTTTATGTCAATAATATGATCCACTCTTTGGCCTACCTCATCGTTGCTGTAAAGATGGTCATGGATGCTCTGATCGGTTTCTTTAAGCTGCTTTTCAATTGTAGCAATCAGTTTTTTAAGCTGTTTGATTACGGCTTTAGTGCTGTAAATACTATGCTCATCGGCATGAAGCTGATTATTGATATTGGTTTTGAGTTCCTGAAGACTTTGATGATGACGGGTCATTGCCCTAAGTGTATAAAAGAACTCATCCATGGGCTGCCACAATTCCAGGCATTGCTCAGCACCCATACGGGCAAGTCCTGCTGCATCTATTTTATCATTCTTCGATCTAAGCCCCAGTGCCTGTAAATACTTTTTGGCTTTGTTTGGTAATACAACGGCAACGTCAAATCCGGCCTTAAACAAAAACAAGGCACATGCTTCGTAATATACACCGGTAGCTTCAATCACGTTAACTAAAGGAATGTCTGATTCCTTTTTGTGACGGGATAGCCATACAAGCAGGTCTTTAAACCCCTGCATGTCGTTAGCAAATTTACTGCTGGCTTTTACTTTTACCTGTTGCCTTGAGTCGATTACCGAAAGGCAGACATGAATATCTTTCATAGATGCATCCATGCCAAGTGAATACTTTAACATAAGATTTTACAATTAAGGTGTACAAATACAGGATCTTTTTATACTGCCTTTACTCATGTTTCATACAGGATTAATACGCAATGTACTATCCTTAAGTACTGTCCAGGCTTGGTAAAAAGAAAACTAATGGCAGGTTATCCTCGTGCTCAATATCCATTATTGGTATTTTTAACGCCCAGTCAAAGTACTGCCGTTAGCCCTGTTTGATTATCTTTACAAAGATATGAGAACTCAGCGCTTTTGGCCTGCCCGGATAAGGGGCATTAGCGGTGGTATTTAATAAATGTCATCCATACAATTTTGTTGCGTTGCGCAACACGTGCAACACCCTGCAACAAAGCGATAAAAATTTGATTGCCAGTTATTTAAGCACTGACAAAATTTTGTCAGTGACAGGATCGTGTCAGCACTTTTTGGCGGTATTTGCTTAAATAAACAATTTTGTAGTAAACTTTTATATAAACAAAGCCCGGCGCGCCACACTGCCAGGCTCTATCTTTTTTATCTTACATTTCGTTAAGCAGTTGCAAACTGCAAGCATAGCCGTGCGAAGTCACAGACATTCGCACAGCGGTCGGTGTAAACTACGCACAGCGGGGGGTAGAAAGACAAAACCCGGCGTTAATAGGCCTGACTTAGTCTATCTATCTTGCTTTCGATTACTGTAGTTACAAACTGGCTTAGCCAATTCGAGACCACAGTCTAACAGCCGGTAAGTCAAACACTATCTTATATTGTATTTTTTTAGCGTATCCTTAAGTTGGCTTCTCAATAAGGATGTTTTATAATTAGAATTCGTATTAAAATAGCTGATACTCCAGGGATTACTCTCATTATATGTGTACACGACGTCAATTGTGATATGTTGTGCTTTAACAATAAACAAATCTGCTTCACTTTTTATTGACCCCAGCTCTGTTACCAGTATTCTTTTTTTGAAATGGCCATCACTAACCGGGTTTGGATTAACGTAATTTACTTCCTGAAGATCATATGAAACATCTTTTACCCATTTTTCTCCAACAACGGGTATCCCAAATTCTACTCGAACTTTATTATAGGAAAAGCCGTAACTGCTATATCTCATATAGATTACAGAACAAACTATTGTCAGTATCACTAAAAATATAATCAAGTATCTCATTATTTGAATATTTTCTCCAACCAACCAAAAGTAATGTTATAAAGAAAATGCTGATCTGCCCTAACAGAAGGTGGGTGTGTTTCATTAAAGTTTTTAATTTTGTCATCATAACTACCTACTGCCATAATAATTGTATTTGAAGGGCCGACGTTAAAAGCTTTCATAATATTTTCCGGACTCACACTTAATCCAAGTCTCTTTAATGCACTTGAGCCAGGTATATTTAAACCGCCAGCAGCTGCGCCAGGTGCAGCAAATCCTGCATTTATTACTTTCATTCCTTTTGCTCCCTCATCCCTATATGTACTATATAAATCTTTACCATTCTGCACACCGAAATTTGCAACAACGTTGGCTACCTCACCCACATTTTTAAATTTATTACCATCAATGCCAGTAGTAGTCGTTGAAGTCGTTTTTGAATCATTGTTATTTACCCAAGTACCGTTTTCCTTATCATAATGCTGTGTATTGGTAGTTGTTTGCGTTGTCGTCGAAGCACCTGTGACAGTCATTGATCCTTTTTCATCTGTTTGAACTACATTTAAAGATGCTGACGTTGATTTCGTCGTTACAGTTCTAATGCCGTCCTTAGCTTTTCCGTTAGTTGTTTTAGATGAAGTTTCGCTGACTGTTTGCACATTTCCGTTTTTTGTTAAAGTTGTAATAGTAGGATCCTCAGTAGTCATTCCATCTGGATCAATAAACCTTATCGGGTTATTTTCCGCATAGACATAAGGGCTCCACCTTCTTGAAACTTCCGCCAACGGATCAATCGTATTCCACCTTGCAATCACCGGATCATAATACCTTGCCCCGTAATCGTATTCGGTAAACTCCTCCTGAAGTTCTTTTTTATTGTAAAGATATTCATTTTTCGGATTGGGTATCGTATCTCTTGATATTTCCAACCCAAAAGGATAATAGTCGTCTTTTTGCTGTGTTGTTGCCGATCCAGTTTTGGTATCAAAGGTTATGCGGGTATCGCCCAGGTTGTCGCCCAGATAATAGGTGTAATCATAACCGGCGCTTATTGGCACAGCTTTGCCTTCTTCGGTTTGTATAAAGCCGATGGTGGTAGTGCTGTTATCGTATTCTATCCCGTTAATGTAATCGGTTGTTTTGGTTATGCCGTTAAGTACGGTTACTTTCCGTAGCTTGTTTCCCGTAGCATCGTAGGTATAGGTAGCTGTACCGGCGGGTATGGTGGCTACTATTGGTAAGTTGAGCAGGTTATAGGTAAAACTTTTGTTTTGCTGGGTGTTTACCGTATTGGTGCTGCTGAGCATATTGCCGTTTCCGTCCCAGCTGTAGGTGGTGGTGCCGCTTGCCAGCCCGCTGTTACTGCTGTTGCCATCAACTACCGTTTGCAACTGATTGGTACCGGTAATATAGGTGTACCCCAATTCAGGCGCGAGTGTGTGGCCCCCCAATTCAGGCCTTTAGATTAGCAGGAAACCTTTAGATTAGCAGGAAACAAATAACCTGTTATTATTATTGTTGTGAAGTTTTCTTTTTGCTTCTTTTTCTTTTGTTAATAACTGTGATTTTTGTGGAAAGGTTAACACTGACAGAGGGAAATTATCATTCTGGCAAAGCATAAAGGCTTATCTCGCGATTCAATCCTCTGTCAGTTGTTTAAACAAGCATCAAATAGAAATTAGAGTTCCAAGGCTCATTAGTAAGGTATTGATTGTGTTTAAACGGTTAACCGATTTTATTAACAATTAATGCAAAGTTATGAATTACAACTTTTTTATTGGTATTGATGTATCCAAAAAGACACTTGATTTTGCCGTCTTAAAAGGCAAAGAATTACTTTTTAAATGGGTGAGTGAGAATGACGAGTCTGGCATCCGGAAGTTTTGGGCGCAGTTAAAGTTACAGCAAGGGTTTTGCGTAAATGAGGCCATATTTTGTATGGAGCATACGGGCATTTACAACCAGCATTTACTGAGTTTTTTGTATTCGAAAAAGGCATTTGTATGCCTGGAAGCAGCTGTCCACATTAAACTCTCGTCCGGATTACAACGAGGCAAAAGCGATCAGATAGATGCTGTCCGGATTGCACAATATGCCTATAAAAACAGCATGGAACTACGGCTTTGGCAGCCAAAAAGACAGGTTATACAGCAGCTTAAACACTTATCTGGCCTTCGAAATAGGGTGATCAATGCTCGCAAACAATTGACAGTTGCCCTTAATGAAACTAGTGGTTTCGATAAAAATGCAGCCCGTGAGTGCAAAAAATTATGCAAAGCCTCTCTTAAAGCTATGGACGAAGACATTAAACGTATTGAGTTAAAAATGGATCGGGTTATAGCCAGTGATCTGGAATTAAAAAGACTTTTTTCAATCGTAACATCCGTTGAAGGCATAGGTAAAGTAACCGCAACAGAAATGATTATTACTACCAATGAGTTTAAAGATATTACCGATCCGGCAAAGTTTGCCTGTTATTCCGGCGTGGCGCCATTCGAATATTCTTCAGGATCAAGTATAAAAGGCAAACCCAGAGTTTCCCATAAAGCTAATAAGCATATGAAAAGCTTATTACACATGGCGGCATTGGTCGCTATAAATTATAACGCAGATATGAAGGCCTATTACCAAAGAAAAGTTGACCAGAAAAAAAATAAAATGCTAGTGATAAACGCCGTAAGAAACAAATTGATATGGCGGGTATTTGCATGTGTTAGAAATGATTGTCCGTATCAAAAAAATTATCAAATAGCTCTTGCTTAAATCATAGAAATCGCGAGTGTGTGGCGCAGGCCAAAGAGGTGGGGCACTCGTGCCCCGCTGACAGGTAACCAACCATAACAATTTTGCATTGTTGATTTAACTATCGTATTTTTAAACCTCAATGAGCCGCAAATACAAATTCCACGATCAGGATAAACTTTACTTTGTAAGCTTTGCTGTTGTAAATTGGATCGACCTTTTCATTCGAAGTGAATATAGTGAGATAATGATCGCCAGCTGGAAGCATTGTCAGCAGAAGAAAGGGCTCGAAATATATGGCTGGTGCATCATGAGCAGCCATATCCATATGATCATCGGCACTCATGGCGAAAAGCTGGAAAACATTATCCGGGATATGAAGAAACATACGTCCATCGCGTTGAGGGAAGCTATTGAACAGCACCCGGCCGAAAGCCGTAGGGAATGGATGCTATGGATGATGAAAAGGGCAGGAAAAAAGAATAGTCAAAATGTCGGTTTCCAGTTGTGGCAACAGGATAACCATCCCATCGAATTGTATGACTTGAAAATATTGCATCAAAAGCTGGATTATATACATTATAACCCAGTAGTGGCCCGGATTGTTGAGAGACCGGAAGATTATTTATACAGCAGCGCCAGGGATTATTGCGGTTTACCGGGGTTAATTGACATAATTTTGGTTGATCCCTTGATACAATGACAGGCACAGTTTATTACCTGTCAGCGGGGCACGAGTGCTACAGCCGCACAGCCTCCCGCCGACACTCGCGCCTGAATTCGGGAAGTCACAGACATTCGCACAGCGGTCGGTGTAAACTACGCACAGCGGGACAGCGGGGGCAGCGGTACGTGCAAACTACGCACAGCAGGGGGTTAATTTTTGATCGTTTTTACGAAATTCACAAATCCATCACCCTCTTTAGTTTCTATTATAAAATGCCAAACATTGCATAAACCATCAAGTTTGGTTGGATCATCCTCTAAAAATCCAACGCTAATTATATTTTCTTTATCACGCTCAGAAAATCCCTCTATTTGGTCTATTTGTAAGCTTTGTATCCAAAGTTTCATGGCCTGTTCCTTATTTTCACATTCCACTTGGGAAATATAAGTACCCCCTAAATAGTCCATTAAAAATGTAAATAAATGTGTCATTTTATATCGAATTATAAATTATAAACAGATGTAGTAGTTACTACGTTTTTGCTTTTTGACTGTGATTTTCACCTTTTTCATTTGCTTTTTTCTGCTGGTGTTCCATTTCCTTTTTTGCTTTTGCTTCATCTGCCTTACCCTCTTTAGTTTTATTAGGTTTAGATTTTAATTCTTGATATTTTGCCTTTGCCTCCTTGTACTTCTCCTGCGCAGACTGTTTTGCTTTTTGATTGGCATGAGGCATATTTTTGTTCCCATTTGTAACATTACTTTTTTCTCATCAGATTGTTGATCTGGGCCTGGTTCAGGTTCTTTGGTGTTACTATTATGAGATATTGCCTTATCCGATATCCAGGTTACTCCAGCCCAGACAAGGGCGGCAGTAACAACTACCGCAGCTGTCGGTATTGCTATTAGTTCCCCATTCTGCGAGTATGCAGCGTTGGCCTCTGCGACTGTGTACTCGTGCCCCGCTGACAGGTAACAAACTTTGTCTGTTCATTGTATCACAGTATTAACCAATAAAAAATCAAGAGCAACAAAACCCTAACGCTATTCCTGCTCCCGAAAAATATCTCCAATGAAATTATTCCTGACAAGTTGAACTTTAAAAAGGAAAATCAAAACATTAACCAAAACTATAATAATAAAAAAGGGTAGGACGGTGAAGCCAGTACGAATAAAGGCAATTGCTCCTATTATAGACAACTGAATTAAGCTGGGAAATATGGAGAACCGGTAGGTTAAACTAATTTCTAAAAGGCCGTTTTTCCCGGCAAATTCAAACATGCCTTTGTTAATTCTGTTACCCATAAACCGATCTGAATATGCTTTATTATTACCATCATCATTGAATAAAATTGAGGTGGCCGTTGTGCCGACAATGTTATAATTGGATTTTTGCAGGAATAGGACAGTCTTTTCAATTGTACCTTGCTGATCTGAATCTATTAATTTATGCGTTTTAAACTTCAGGTTCATTTAGTATTCTCCGGTATCCATTGTGCTAATGTAACTCTTTCCATCATCGGCCGTTAATGTATCAGCAGGTTTAGATGATTTACCTAACGATCTGGTCGGCCCAACATTTCTTTGCCCATCCACACGGGATGCCTTTTGCTGTGTTGTGTTTAAATATAGCAAAACAAATCTGAAAGCAAATTACAACAAAAACCCGGCGCATGGCAAACCGATATTACGCCCTTTCGGGGCTGTAAAATAATTGCTTTATAGCACAGGCCGAAAGGCCTATGCTAACGTTTAGCGCCCTTTCAGGGCTGTAAAATAATTGCTTTATGGCATAGGCCTTTCGGCCCATGCTAACGTTTAGCGCCCTTTGAGGGCTGTTCCGGGCTGTAAAAACTCACGTCTTTGTCGCCAATAGCCCTGAAAGGGCGCAAGCTGCCGGCGATGGGTGCAGCCCATCGGGCCAATCGTGCCAATCGGGCCATTATGCAAATCTTTGCATCATCAGTCCCTTCTTTGTTGATTTAATAATGATTTTTCTTTATAAATCCAAGTAAATTACAGAAAAAATTAGTGTACCAGGTGTACCAGGTTCATTCATCCGTGTCAGATGATTCAGGTATTTCTCTTTTAGTCCATAGTGGATGGACCATAGCAAAAAAATAAATACGCATCTGCCATGGACAGTGGAACTCTTTTAGTCCATAGTCCATAGCAAAAAACAAATACGCAGCTACCATGGACTATGGACTATCGCCCATGGACTTCCCGCCACCCTTTCGCACTTCCCAAATTTTTCCCATATTTGCGCTCTTTGAACGAATTATGCTTAGTTGATATGTTAAAAGTTGTTAAGCCTGAATTGTTTTTTTAAATAACCTATAAAAATCCGCATATTTACCCTGCAAAAATCCATTACATTGATCCATGGAATACAAAAAAATTAATAACCTTTTAGGCTGGCTTTGTTTTGTTATCGCCTCAGTTACCTACATTTTAACATTAGAACCTTCAGTAAGCTTTTGGGATTGCGGCGAGTTTATCTCCTGCGCCTTCCGTTTGCAGGTTGCCCACCAGCCGGGTTACCCTATGTTTGCCATGCTGGGCAAGGTATTTTCGCTGTTATCAATGGGCAATAATGCCAGGGTGCCTTTTTATACCAATATGATGGCCGGCCTGGCCAGTGGCGCAACCATTATGTTCCTGTTCTGGACCATTACCATGCTTGCCAAAAAGATGCTTAATAAAGGTGGCGAAGCCGTAGATCAGGGCCGTATGTACCTGATTATGGGCGCCGGTTTGGTTGGCGCACTTGCTTTTACCTTCAGCGATACGTTTTGGTTCTCGGCTGTCGAAACCATTGTATTTGCCATTTCGGCCCTCTGTACGGCCATCGTTTTCTGGGCAATCCTCAAGTGGGACGCCCATGCAGACGAGCCCGGCGCTGATCGCTGGATCATATTTATCGCCTATGTTATCGGCCTTTCTATAGGTATCCACCTGCTAAACTTATTAACTATCCCTGCCCTTGCCATGGTATATTATTTCCGCCGCGGCAAAAATGTTAACGCGGGCGGCGCCATCGGCACCTTCCTCATCGGGGTGCTCATCCTGGTGTTTGTACAATATTTTATCAGGGGATATACCATCGCCATTGCTGCCAATTTCGACCTTTTCTTTGTTAACACCCTTGGCTTAGGTTTCTGGAGTGGCGCGTTCTTCTTTTTCTTCATCATTGCCGCTATCCTGGTAGGCGGTATCTGGTATGGCAACAAGTATCAGAAACCGTTAATGACCCTTGCATTTTTATGCGTGGCCTTTGTATATTTCGGGTACAGCTCTTTCGCCTATATCCCTATCCGCGCAAGTGCAGGCACCAACCTTGATAACTCGCACCCCGATAACGCATTTACCCTATACGGCTATTTAAACCGCATCCAGTACGGTGAAAACCCACTGCTGTACGGCCAGTATTTTGATGCAAAAGTGGTTGACCAAACCGAAGGCAATACCCTTTACCGCAAAGGCGAAACCAAATACGAGGTTTCGGGCAAAAAGCAAAACTACGTTTACGACCATACCACCTTTTTACCGCGTATGTACAGCGGTGACGGACAGGACCCGCAGTTTTACCACGAATGGCTGCAAATTCCGGACGGACAGGCGCCAACCTTTGCTGACAACATGAAATGGATGTTTAGCTGGCAGATCTACCAGATGTATGTGCGTTACTTTTTATGGAATTTTGTTGGGCGGTATAACGATGCCGACGGTCAGCAAAGTATGACTGCTGTTGATGGTAACTGGACCAGCGGCATCCTGGACGGTACAAAACACCTGCCAAAATCTGTTGTCGGCGGTCCAAAAATACCGGGCCAGGGCATCCAGTTGGGCAATACCTACACCCCACTATACGCTTTACCGTTAATATTGGGTTTATTTGGCTGCGTTTACCATTTTCAACGTAAAAAACGCGATGCGCTAATTGTATTGCTGCTCTTCTTTTTACAGGTATAGCTATTGTATTTTATGTAAACCAGCCCAGCATCCAACCGCGTGAGCGTGATTACTCCTACGTGGGTTCCTTTTATGCCTTTGCCATTTGGATTGGCCTCGGCGTAATTGCCCTTGCAGAATTTATCCAGATCAAAGCCAACGCCAAAACCGCCGCTTTAGTAGCAACCGGTGTTAGCTTACTGGCAGTGCCGGTATTAATGGCCAGCAAGGAGTGGAAAGATCATGACCGCTCAACCAAAATGACGCCGCATGATATGGCCTATAATTACCTCATCTCATGCCCGCCAAATGCTATCCTGTTTACTTATGGCGATAATGATACCTATTCGTTATGGTACGACCAGGAAGTAGAAGGTATCCGCTCAGACGTGCGTATTGTTAACCTGAGCTTGTTTACCGGCGACTGGTATATCCGGCAAATGCAGAAACCGATGAATAATTCGGCGCCGCTGCCTATTACCATGCCTTATGATAAATATAAGGAAGGCGTGCGTGATGTTATTTATTTTGACGACAAAAAAGTTGCCGGCTATACCGATGTAAAAGAGGTTTTTGATTTTATCACATCCGACAATAAAAATGTAATGGAGCAATATCAAAACGGCGTATGGGGTAACTATTTGCCAACAAAAAACTTTAAGATCACCATTAACCCTGATGATGTTTTAAATAACCACGTGATTTCGCCTGCACAAAAAGATAAACTGGCAAAGGAAATGACATGGAAATACACCTCCAACTATGTAACCAAAGAGAACCTGGCCATGATGGATATCCTGGCGCATAATAACTGGAAACGCCCGATTTGTTTTACTACCACCATTGGCAACGAAAACCTGATAGGCCTGCAGCCTTACCTTTACAAAGAAGGCTTTACCTATCATTTGATGCCGCTTCAACCGGATACCACAACCAAAGATCAGTTGGGTAAGACTAACAGCCTGGTGATGTATGATAACGTTATGAACAAGTTTAAATTTGGCAACTTTAAAACGGCAACCTATCTTGATCATGAATCGACCACCATGTTTTACCCGGTGATGGTTACCACTTTCCTTGACCTTACCCAGGGTTTAATAAAAGATGGACATCCTGACCTGGCGCTTAAAGCGTTGCACAAATTTGACGAGGTAATGCCAAATATTAATCCGGGCCTTGACGTTGCCGATCGTAAAATATTCCTGGCGCAAACAGCCTACGCCCTGCATGATGTAATTTTGGGCGATAAGTTTGTAAAAAGTGTTGATGATTATTTAACCGACCAGCTTGATTATAACTATTACCTGCTGCAGAATAAAAATGGCGACATGAGCTTGCGCGATGTTCAGTACGGCGTATCGTTTATCAACGGCCTTGCCGGTGTTACTGCTGACAATCACCGCATGGATCTAAACAAAAAGCTGCAACAGCAGTTAAAAGATTACGAAACCAAATTTGCCGCCGTTTTGCAAAGACAATAGTAAAACGAACTGGTTTTTTTATAATATTCAAAGCGGCATTATCAATTTAATGCCGCTTTTTTCGTTTTAGTATTTTTTATCTGTTCGGTTATGCGTTTATACATTATTATTTTATTGGGCTTTTGCCTTTTTTCGTGCAATAGGTCAGCTCAAAAACAGTCGGCCGCGGCCGCCAGTAAGGCGGATACTGCCGTGCATAAGATGCCCGACAGTTTGAAAAACAATATCGTCCACGAAATAAAACTGGATGTTAAAAGCGGGTTCTTTTCTGCCGAAGAAACCCTGGATAGAGTAAAGGAAGTGTTTGACGGTGATTCGCTTGACGAGCAATGGATCGTCAGCAAGATCAACAGAACCTATGCCCAGGCTTTTAACGCCCAGGTACAGTGGCCCACGGTTACCGCTTTTGACCGCCTTGCAAAAGCTTTTGATAAACTTAACCAAAACCACATCATTGCGCTGCATAACCAGGGCATGACAAAAGAAGACGGCGTAGATGATTGCACCGAACTGCACAATAAATTGAAAAAGAAAGGCATACGCACCCGTGGTTATTGCTTTTACCACGGGCAGGACCTCGACCGCGTTATTGAAGATAAAAACCTTTACCTGGCTTTCGGCGATTTTGACGACAACGACCGGAAAGGTGTTGCCATTGGTAAAGCCATTGTAAAAGTATTAAAAGAACAGGGCTTTAAAGTAAACTGGAACAACAGTATGGACAGCCGTATCGAGATCGAAAACCTTACCTGGCGCAAACGGTTTGGCAATGGCAATTGCAGTTACGACAGGGCAGTGAAGATATTAAGCGGCAAATAAGTTTGAGTTTAACATAGAAATATAATGAAGATTAATATTTTTGAGGTAGATCAGGCAAAATCTGGCGGTTATAAAAAACAGCATCATAAATAAATAGCTGCATATGGCTCTATTCAGTAATCTTTTTAACGCATCAAAACAGCAACCTGAGTTCCCTGCTTGTGTTGACTATAATATTATCCTTGAAAATGAGATTGTTGAAGGCAAACCCGTAAAAATGGTGGATATGGGTCTGCTTAATGTGCCCACCGGCTCAATTGTAGTTTGCGACCCTTTGACGATGCCTGATTGGCCGCCACTAAACCGAAAAATACCCAAAGGCAAATATCCCGTAAAAATTTATTTAGCCGATTTTGGGAATGGGCATTTAAGGGTAACGCTTGCTCATCTTGCAATTGCACCCGGCCGGGCCGCACGCTGGGTATTGGCCGTGCGCGATGGCGAAGACGTAACCACCCTGAAAGATGAAGCCGATTATTTTGGTTTCCCCGTGGATGCCGGTATAGGGTGTTTTTGGGATGAAAAGACCCGTGACGCATTTATGAAATTTGACAGTAAGTTATACGAAACCAATGGCGAAGGCGTGTATAACCTTTACCTTGAAAACGAATTCAAAAAAAGTGCGAATTACCCCGGTGATATTGGTAGTTGGGCAACCTACACCATACCTGGGACCCAACTGAACGTAACCATGTTCTCTTCCGGTTGGGGCGATGGGCGTTACCCGGCTTACTGGGGTTTTGACAAAGACAATCAGTTGGTTTCGTTGGTGATCGACTTTATCGTTTTGCTGGGTAATGAAGAAGAAGAAGAATGATGCTAAGTGATGAAGTATTTATAATGAATGCATTGTGCGCCTCGAAAAGATAGCTTAAGGCTTGAGGGATGGAATGATCCCGGGCATGCAAAAGTTGGGCGAACTACCATTTAAAGCTAAAAGCGGAAAGGTGAAAGCTGAAAACCAGCAAAACTTATTCAGATTAGTGGAATTAATAAAATTGATGAAATGAGAAAAGTAATCATAGCCATCAACATGAGTATCGACGGTTGCGTCGGCCACATGAGTCTTCCCGGCCCCGATGAGGAAGTTGGTGGGTATTTTAACGATCTGATGCAGCAGGACGTTGACCTTATTGCCTACGGGCGCAAAATGTATGAGATCATGTTTCCCTATTGGGCCGACGAGGCCAATTGGGCTGACGAATCAGATACTGAATTTGGTCAAAGGCTCATCGCCTTCGACAAAGTTGTTTTTTCACGAACTTTAGCCAACGCTGAATACAATACGCGTGTTGTTAGTACCGACCCCGTTGAAGAACTGCTAAAACTGAAGCACCAGCCGGGCAAAAACATTTATGTTGGTACAGTAAGCATGCTTCCGCAATTAGCCCGGGCCGGCGTGATCGATGAATATCACCTTGTTGTTCATCCGGTAATTGTTGGGCAGGGCACGCGCCTGGTAGAAGACGGCGCCCTGGCAGAGCGGTTATCATTAAAATTGGTTGAATCGAAGGTTTTCAAATCGGGCTGTGTAGCCCTAAAGTATGTGAAAAGTTAGTGGAATGGGGCAACAATGCGCAAGTCAGTGGTTGTTTTAAATAAACTATAGCAAACCATACAACTATAAAAATAAAACTATATGAGAAAAATAATTTCATTTATGCACCTATCGCTTGACGGTTTTGTAGCAGGACCAAACGGGGAAATGAACTGGATCAAAGTTAATGAAGAAATTTTCGATCACGTCGGCAGGCGCATCAGCGAAAGCGATACGGCATTATATGGGCGGGTAACTTACCAGATGATGGAAAACTACTGGCCCACTGCGGGCGACGGGCCGGACGCGAGCAAGCACGACATTGAACATTCAAAATGGTATAAGCAAGCTCACAAAATTGTTTTATCAAAAACAATGGCGAACGCGGATTTGCCTGGCACAACAATTATAAGCGACAACCTTGCAGACAGAATAAACGAAATAAAACAACAGGCTGATGGAGAAATATTGCTTTTTGGTAGCCCCTCAGCAACACATTCACTTATTCAACTGAACTTAATTGACGGCTACTGGCTATTTGTTAATCCAATTATACTGGGACACGGCATTCCATTATTTGCAGACATCAAAGACAAAATAAAACTAAATCTATTGGCTACCAGGCAATTCACTTGTGGGGTAACCGCCCTGGATTACATAGTGGACAAACAATAACAACGAACGGACAACAAAAAAAATTTGCAAAAACCGGGCTGGCGGTACACCAATCGGTTTTAAATCTGTATTATATGTTAACGTTTTGAGAAGATGTAATTTATAAGTTCAATCAGGTTTATAACCGATACGTTTTCTAGGTGGAGCGGGCCTTTCTAAGCTTTAAGATCACAAAATGTGACCTTAAAGTCTCTCGAATCTTCGTCCCAAAAATTGCTCTCGTAGAGGCCCATGCGGGGATCTTCCGTCAACGCCGGGGCCTGTACCAAAGAATCTGCGGAGACAGTAAATTGTTTAACGGAACAAAATATCCTTACTAACATTCATGTTGTTTTTGGGTGTTTAACACAGCCAAATTGTCAAAAAATCAAATAATTTACACTTTCTATTACTTCTTTTGAATCTTCAGCATCAAATTCAATGTTGATTCCATTATCTCCATTTGAAGGGATTAAAATTTGGGGGGCATACGATGGAATTTCTTCACTGAATAGTTGTTCAGGATTCTCGTTAAGTTTAAAAATAAATTCCGCGAAAGGGGCTAATGCCTTGAAAGTTGAATTTAAAATTTGAACATCTCTTTCTATATTTTTATACTGTTCAAATTCATCTTGATGAAAGTAATTGCTATAACCATCAAAAAATGGGATGTCCATCTTATTTGGGGAAACTTCAAAGTAATGAAGAAGATACCTTGTGAATTGAATAAATGACTGCTGAATACCGAAGGGAATGTAGTCTTCAAATAATCCAAAAGATTCGTAACCCTTTTTAATTTCTTTCAAGAAATAAGCCAAAGTCTTTTGAAATCGTGTTGTGATAATGTCAGAAATAATTTCAGGGGCTCTGTCTGGCTTATCGAAGAAAAAGTAAAAGTAATTGACTTCACAACGATTCATGTCAAGGGTGCTTACCCTAAAATTGTGTACTTGCCCTTTCGTAAAAGTAACGTTGGCTTTTGCGGCTTCAAAATCCACATCAGCAATGGAGATAAACTTTGTTTTTCGAACGAGTTTACCAGCGTTTGCCTCTAAGTCGGCCATGTCATTAATGAGCGGTAGTGCATATACAACCGCATTGTTTTTTCCCTTCCCAATGCCGTTTGCTAGATTTCTTAAAACAAAATGTTGGTTGGTTGTCGTGCCGTTAATTTCAAAAGTATAATGATCGTGTGGTGGCTTAGCAAATTCACTTGATGGATCTGGGCTTAAACTCGTCAATTCACCTTTTTTGAATTGAATGAAAAGTAAGTGTTTACCAAAGCCTGCTTTAATTCTCATGTCAAACCCACCACCTGCGTTCCCTGTTGGGTCATCTTTTCCCTCGGTAGTTATATGAAAACCAGCCGAGGTGGATTTTGGATGTTTAATAAATGGCAATCTGTATCGTGGTCGCCAATAACGCCATAATGGAATGTCTGTGAGAAACCAATACCAACTGTCAGCAAGGTTGAGTAGTTCATGAGTAATATTACTTTCAAGTGTCTTTTCTTGGAATTTCATTAGAGATAATATAGGTTTAAAGTTTGCCCGCGGTACAGCCAGTTTGGGGTTGCGTGCTTGCCCTGGAATTACCGCTGATACGAATATATACAAATCAACAGAATAAAATCAGTAGAACCAATTTAGCAACAAAGGTATTTTGCGGTCACAAATTGTGACCGCAAACATTAAGTATCGTCACTACAAAAAAATATAAAATAAATTTCAGAATCTCAATTATTAATCGTAATATTGCGATATAACAATGGGATTAACCAAAACTGAAATATTTACCGAAGAGCAAAACAGGCTGGCCATCCTGCTGAAGGCACTGGCACACCCTGCACGTATTGCCATTTTGCAGCAGATCATCAATGCCAATGCCTGCATTTGCGGCGATTTGTCGGCCGAGCTTGGTTTAGCCCAGGCTACCATTTCCCAGCATTTAAAAGAATTAAAAAATGCAGGGCTGATTCAAGGCACCATTGAAGGCGTAAGTGTATGTTATTGCATCAACCCAACAACATGGGCGATATTAAAAGACGAGCTTAGCGGCTTTTTAAACACCGCAGGGCCAGGCAATACCTGCTGCTAAAAAAATTTGCTCCTATCCATCGTAATATTGCAATATTATCAGGTGAAAGGTGAAAGGTGAAAGGTGAAAGGTGAAAGGTGAATGGTGAATGGTGAATGGTGAATGGTGAATGGTGAATGGTGAATGGTGAAAGTGAAAGGTGAATGGTGAATGGTGAAAGTGAAAGGTGAAAGCTAATTACCTAATGACTCAATGACGCGAAGCAAATGACTCAATGACGCGAAGCAAATGACTAAATAAAATAAAAAATACCATGAATACAGAAACTGAAATGAAAGAACTGGTAAGGCAAAAATACAGCGAGATTGCTTTACAGGATAAAGAGACCAACCAGGCCTCATGCTGCGGATCGGGGTGCTGCACCACCGAGGTGTATAACATCATGAACGACGATTACAGCACGCTGGAAGGCTATAACCCCGATGCCGACCTCGGCCTGGGCTGCGGCCTGCCTACTCAATTCGCCAAAATAAAAAAGGGCGATGTGGTGATCGATCTTGGATCCGGCGCAGGTAACGATTGCTTTGTGGCACGTGCCGAAACAGGCGAAACCGGTAAAGTGATCGGCATCGACTTTACCGAAGCGATGATCAATAAAGCCCGCCAAAATGCCGAAAAACTGGGCTACCATAATGTCGAATTTAGGTTTGGCGATATTGAGCATATGCCGGTTACCGCCAGCGTTGCCGATGTAGTGGTAAGCAACTGCGTACTCAATCTGGTACCCAATAAGGATGCCGTTATAAAAGACATCTTCCGGGTATTAAAACCGGGCGGCCACTTTAGCATATCGGATGTGGTATTGGTGGGCAATTTGCCCGAAAACCTTAAAAACAAAGCCGAAATGTACGCGGGCTGCGTTGCGGGCGCCATCCAAAAGGATGATTACCTCGGCCTTATCAAAGCCAATGGCTTTACGGATATTACCGTACAAAAAGAAAAAGCCATCATCATCCCGGATGATATTTTGGCCCAATACCTTGACGAAGCTGAAATGGCCCAATTAAAAAAGGGTGATACCGGCATCTTCAGCATTACCGTATTTGCCCAAAAACCTGTAGCTAAAACTTGCTGCGGACCCGATTGCTGTAACTAAATTTATACCATGGAAATAGCAGAACTTACCCAAAAGCAGTGGCCCGAAGTAAGGGCCATTTACCAGGGCGGCATTGCCACCGGTAATGCCCATTTTTCACTCGACGTACCCGAATGGGACGAGTGGGACCATGAGCATGTTAAAAATTGCCGCCTGGTGGCTATCGATAACGGTGAGGTGTTAGGATGGGCGGCGCTAACCGCCATATCCGACCGCTGTGTATTTGCCGGCGTGGCCGAAGTAAGCATTTACATCGCCGAAAAAGCCCGCGGCAAAGGAATTGGCAAAAAACTGCTGGCCGAACTGGTAAAGCAAAGCGAACAAAACAACTTCTGGACACTGGAGGCAAGGATCTTTGCTGAAAACACTGCCAGTATCCATATCCATCAGCAAAACGGCTTCAGGATAGTGGGGCTACGGGAACGAATAGGAAAATTAAACGGAGTTTGGCGCGATGTATTGCTGCTGGAGCGGAGAAGTACCGAAACAGGAATATGATCAAAAAAAACAATTATGATACAGCGTAAAATCTTATTTGTGTGCATCCATAACTCTGCACGCAGCCAGATGGCCGAGGCGTTTTTAAATCAACTGGGCGGCGAAGCGTTAATTGCCGAAAGCGCCGGCCTTGAGCCCGGAAAACTTAACCCCAATGTGGTTAAAGTAATGCAGGAAATTGGTATCGATATCAGCCAAAATCCTACAAAAGATGTATTTGATCTTTTCAGGCAGGGAAAGGTTTACCAGGCGGTTGTTACCGTATGCGATGCTGCCAGTGCTGAGGCTTGCCCTATTTTTCCGGGAATGGTTAGAAGGCTTGGTTGGTCGTTTGCTGACCCTTCGTCCTTTACAGGAACTCCTGAAGAAATACTGGAACAAACCCGCAAAGTAAGAGACGAAATAAAAGATACCGTTAAGGCTTTTATTGAAGAGGCTAAACACCTGGAATACTGGACGAAGAGCGAGGCAGTTACTTCATAATTTTAAATCCCACTCAAACAAAAACTTATGAGCGTTAACAATTGCGCACCTGCATCTGAACGAAAAAAACTATCCTTTTTAGACCAATACCTTACCCTTTGGATCTTCCTGGCGATGGGCATTGGCGTTGCTGTCGGTTATTTTATCCCGTCGTCCGCCGGGTTTATCAATTCGTTTTCGAGCGGAACAACTAATATTCCGCTTGCCGTCGGGCTAATCTTAATGATGTACCCGCCCCTGGCAAAGGTGAAATATGAAAAAATGGGCGAGGTGTTTAAAGACACCAAAGTATTAAGCGCATCCTTAATACTCAATTGGATCATTGGCCCCATCCTGATGTTTGTATTGGCTATTACCCTGCTTCGCGACCATCCGGCTTATATGACAGGCTTGATATTGATTGGCCTTGCACGTTGCATCGCCATGGTGGTGGTTTGGAACGAACTGGCCGAAGGCAACCGCGAATACGCAGCCGGATTAATTGCTTTAAACAGCATCTTCCAGGTATTGCTTTACAGCGTTTATGCCTATGTATTTATCACTATTTTACCTCCGCTATTTGGTTTAAAAGGCTTAGCGGTAAACATTACCATTGCCGAAATAGCCAAAAGCGTAGGCATCTACCTGGGTATCCCGTTTGCTGCCGGCATCATCAGCCGTTATAGTTTGATTGCCATCAAAGGCGAAGAATGGTTCCAAAAAAAATACGTACCGGTTATTTCGCCCATCACCCTCGTTGCTTTATTATTTACCATCGTGGTGATGTTCAGCCTTAAAGGAAACCTGATCGTTCAGATCCCTATGGATGTGGTGCGCATCGCCATCCCTTTGGTTATCTATTTTGCCATTATGTTTGTGTTAAGTTTCTTTATCGGCAAATCATTTGGCGCCGATTATTCCAGGAGCACCTCAATTGCCTTTACGGCAACAGGCAATAATTTTGAGTTGGCCATTGCGGTGGCCATCGGCGTATTCGGCATCAATTCGGGTGAGGCATTTGCCGGGGTGATCGGTCCGCTGGTGGAAGTACCTGCTTTAATCGCATTGGTAAACCTGGCTTTCTTTTTTCGTAAAAAATATTATTCAACAAAAATCAATACCATTTAATATGAAGAATATCCTGGTGCTTTGCACAGGCAACAGTTGCCGCAGCCAGATAGCCGAGGGCTATTTAAGGCATTTTGCAGGCGATAAAGCGACGATTTACAGCGCCGGCATAGAAACCCACGGCGTTAACCCCAAAGCCATACAGGTAATGGCCGAAGACGGTATCGACATCAGCAAACATACCTCCAACAATGTGGACGAATACGTCGGTATCCCTTTTGATTATGTGATTACGGTATGTGATAACGCCAAAGAGAATTGCCCCTATTTCCCTACAAATGCCGAAAAATTTCACCATAACTTCCCCGACCCGGCAAGGGCCCAGGGCAGTCCGGATGAAGTAATGAATGAATTCAGGAGGGTAAGGGATATGATAAAAGAGTGGTCAGCGAGTTTTGTGGCGGAGCATTTAAAGGATTAGGATAGCATTCCTATTTCAGTACGCTTGATTATATTTACACCCGTTATATCGCCGATCCACCGAACATTGCAGGGCGGCAGGGTATTACGCCCTTTCAGGGCTTGCACTTTGGGCACTAAACCCGTCGGGCTACACCCGACGTTGACGTATTACGCCCTTTCAGGGCTGCGGTAGAACAAACCAAGCCCTGAAAGGGCGTAACATACCAACGATGGGTGCAGCCCATCGATAAACCAGCCCTGAAAGGGCGTAACACACCAACGATGGGTGCAGCCCATCGACATACAGCGAGAACAACCAGCCCTGAAAAGGCGTAACAAAACAGCTAAATAAAACATTCGGATATGAAAACCTTATTTATATTTTTACTTATCATACAATCTAAAATAGCAATTGATAGTTCAATTTCGATCTGCAGAATTGAAAATAAAATTAAGCTCGACTATTTGGATTCTTACAATGGCATATCTAAAATAAAAAGTAGGGTTAAAGCAGACACATTATTTTTAACAATTTCCGTTTCCGGTTCAGTTGAAAATAAGACTATAGAGGTTACTATTCCCAAAGGTGTTTCCTTTGTAAAATACGGGAAAGTCCTAAAAGAAATAGACAAACTAAGCGTTTGTCCAAAAGTACTTTCGGGGAAGGAAGCAATTGAATCCCTTAAACAATAACACAATAAATATGAAAACCACATTTGCCCTTTGTTTGATATACCTAACCATTTCAATTTGCGCGTGTAATGG